>JAKSPE010000039.1 GCA_024405015.1 Sphaerochaetaceae bacterium | reverse complement strand
GATGCAACGATGTCAGCGCTGTAGCCATAGCACTCAACGTGGTGCTCGTAGACTGGAGCTGCTGGCTCCTCGACAACTATAGCGACTTCTTCTACAACTTCCGGTTCGGCGACAACCTCGACAACAGGCTCGGCTTCAACAGCAACTTCAACAGTCTCAACGACTGGTTCTGGTGCGGCAACAACCTCTTCTACAACAGGAGGAAGAACGACGACATCGTAACCTTCTGCCTTGTATTTCTGCTCTACCTCAGCATCGGAGACACCGAAGAACATTGCAATCGGCTTCTCTTCTGCCTTTGCAGGAACTGCAGCAACAGTTTCAGGCTCGACAGGAGTCTTTTCAATAGCAGATGCATTACCTTCAACGGAAACACCCTGTGAAGCGACTTCCTCAACCTTCTCAGCCTTCTTCTCAACCTCAATAACAGGGGTCTCTGAAGTCTGAGGCTTCTCTGCCTCAACCTTTACGGTAGCGGTTTCAGCCTTTGGTGCAGCAGTTGCAGCAGGAGCTGTAGCTGTGACAGCTGGACTTACTGCGATATCACTTGTGTAATAGCGTGGCTTGTCAGCTCTGAGGAGGGCACCTCCGACAAGCATGGAAAGAAGCATCAGTGGGATGATTGCCCACAGAGGATTCAGCTTCGCAGGAGCTGCCTTTGCCTCAACAGGCTTCTCAACAACAGACTCTTCTGCAACTGGAGCCTCGGCGACAGAACTAACAGGAGCGGCTTCTTCAACCTCTGTCTCCTGAATAGGAGCCTGGACAGAAGCGCTTTCAGAACTTGCACCTTCCTCTACGGCAGCGATATCCTCGACCTCTACAGCCTCTGGGCTGTCGATTCCACACATGGCCTCATAACGTCTTGCAATCGCATCGGCGTTCTTGTACTTGGATGACAATCCCTTGAGAACGTCGTTATTGGCAGCAATCTGGCTTTTTACAGCGTCACGCTTCTCACGCTCAGCATCCACGGACATGTCTTTTCCGATAAAAGTTGCCAGTTCCTTGTTAAGCTTATCAAGAGCGCCTTTGTATGAAGCAATCGATCCCATTGCTTCATTTGCCATTTCCCTGTACTGGGTGGCAAGTTTGCGATACTTCGCAATCTGACCATTAGAAGTTTTTCCTTTTCCCATTTTAAACCCTCTTATAAAGTTTAGTATAAGGAAAAGGCACCTCTCATGCAATGAAGTTTTCTAATATTTCATTTAGTTTTTGAAATTTTTTTTACAGTCCTGGCAAGAATCGCTCACCCAAAAGCTCAGACCAGTTCAACACCCGATTCAATGAGCATTTCAAGGCCCTTCTCCACACCGGTCACCGAGATGTTTTCGAGTTTAAGACCACGAACATTTCGAAGTCTCACACCCCTACTTGCAGGAGTCGGAAGGCCCAGATACTGGTCACACTCATTGACATCCACGGTTGTGTTTTGATCCACATCAAAGTTGCAGTCCTTGATGACAACATTCTCAATCGGGCTCTCTGGAAGACCTGCAATGAGCATGGCAGCAGCTCTGGAACCGGCAGAGGTGCAGTTGACGATCCGCATATTGCGAACCACAGGAGTCTCATCGGTCACTGGCTGAGGATCCAGCGAATAGAGCGGTGAACTTGGGTCCTGCGCTCCTCCGCGATAATACAAGTAGCAGGTCAGAGGACAAAGTGTGTTCTCGGAATGCAGGTTCTCAAACACAAGATTCTCAAGAACGCCACCACGGCCACGGCGAGACTTGATGCGAATTCCTCGGTCGGTTCCGATGAAGCGGCAATTTCTGGCAACGACATTCCTGATGCCGGAGGCTGTCTCAGAGCCAAGAACGACACCACCATGGGCAGCATAGACGGTGCAGTTCTCGATGTGGATGTCAGAGCATGGATAGGCATCAGCAATACCATCCTTGCCCGAACCGGACTTGAGACAGATTCCATCGTCTCCAACGAAGACTTCACAACCCTCGATTGTGACATGGTCACAGGAATCGATGTCAAAACCATCGGTATTCGGTGCCATGTTCGCTGGGTTCTTGATGGTCAGATTCCTAAAGGTAAGATAGCTTGAAAACACAGGATGGATGGTCCAAAATGGGCTATCCTTGATTGTCACGCCCTCAAGAGTGACGTTCTTGGAGCGAAGAGCCTGAAAAAGTGGTGGTCTGAGGAACTGGGAATAACGTCCACCGCCACCGCCTGGCTGGCTGAGATAGTCCGGGTTCAGTTTTGCGAAATTCTTTTCAATCTCACCAATCGGAGTCATCTGTTTATGGCGACGATCCTCAAAGTCGATATAGTCCCACCAAGCCTGACCGGAGCCGTCAATGGTTCCCTCTCCACGAATGGTTACATCATGAGCGTTCTCGACAAAAAGGCAGGCACGCATGCACCAGCACTTGACGCCCTCCCATCTGGAATAGACAGGTGGATATAGGGAAAAGTCATCCTTGAACTTGAGGGTGGCACCTTTGTTGATGGTAAGAGTCACCCCAGAAGGGATGCTGATGGAGCCGGTGAGATAGACACCCTCCTCCAATACGATGTTTGCACTTTCTACCAGAAGTTCGCTGAAAGCTTTTGTGTTATCTGTTCTTCCGTCACCGATTAGTCTTGCCATAACCCCATCCTTTTTCCTGTTATTCTGCTGTATCGCCACGTGGCACTTCCACAATTATATCAGACAATGGGAACGATGCACATGGATGAATGTGATTTGTTTCCTTGTCCATATGTCTTCTTCCGTCATTCTGCTGTGGAACATAGACACTGCCGCTAAGCAGCTTGCTTCTGCACCATCCACACTCACCGCTTCGGCATCTGGATGGCGCTGTGATGCCAGCTCGCTCAAAGGCAACAAGAAGGTTTTCTTCGGAGACTGCCGTAATGTCATATTCACATGGTCCCTGGATGACCTTGACCTGGAAGGTCTTGCCAAGGGCTTCCTTCGGAAAGTCTTCCCCTGCAGTGACGTTTCTTGAAACGCCGAGAATCTCCTTGCGCACAAGGCGTTTTGGAAGTCCGAGCTTTTCCACCTCACCGTCCATGAAGCGATAAAGGCCCTCCGGTCCACAGACGAAAAGGGAGAAGTCCTCTGGCGCATACTTTCGGATCAGGTCTGCAGAGATGAAACCATGCTCATAGCCGTCCTTCTGTTCATCGGATAGCACATGCACCACCTTGACCTTGTCGGTTGCTTTGCAAATGGCATCCAGCTGGGCCTTGAACAGAATGGAATCCTCGGTTCTTGAACCGAAAAGAATAGTCAGATTGAAGTCCTCAATGCCATCCCGAATAGCAGATGCCATGGAAAGAAATGGGGTGATACCACTTCCACCGGCTATCGCCACCACATTCCGCTGGTCACGGAGCCTTTCATAATAGAAGTTGCCTTCCGCTCCGGAGATGTTAATCTGATCTCCAACTTTTGCGTTTCGGATGAGGTGGTCCGAAGTGAATCCTCCAGGGGTTGTCTTGACGGTAATCGCAAGTCTTCCCTGATTTGTCAACTTTGGAGAGGAAGAAACAGAATATGGACGGGTGACATAGCTTTCGCCGATGTTCATCTTGATGGACACATACTGGCCTGCACGAAACCATGCGGCAGGACTTCCGTCCTGGGTTTTAAGTTCAAAGGTCTTGGCTCCAGCCTTCTCGTGGTCAATGATGTTCTCGATGACCATCTTCTGGATCACAGGGTGCAGCACCTTTGCGTTGTTGTTGATCGGGAAATCTGCCTTGATATCCTTTGGCTCGGCCTTGCTGATGACCTTGTCACGTCTGGATGGGAGGTTCTTGAACTTCAGCATATCAAGCATGCTGATCTTTCCGATTTTGATCTTCTTGTCCATCACTTTGCCTCCTTCAGCTCTTGCAGGTCCTTCATAACCATTCTGGCGCCAAGCTCGCCGCACATGTAGGCCGATGAATAGCCGTCGCCTCTAGGGCCACCTGCTCCGACAGGCCTCAGGCCTTTAATCGGATAGTCTTTGTTCATTTGCATGGTGCGGGAAATGATGTCATCCCAGTCTGCCGTCTCATGACCATAGACAGCACCCTCTGGAGTTCCGAGATAGCGTGCAAACGTCCAAGGCGTTGCCACAATGATCTCCTCGATGTGACCCGAAAGATCGATGCCGGTCTTGTCCTTCAGCTGCTTGATGAGCTTTTCAGCACACTTGGTCTTGAACTCATGATAGTCTTCACTGCTCAGCTTGTCCCAATCCTCTGGAGAGCAGAAGGTTGTGAAGGAGCACATGGAGGTTCCTTCTGGAGAAATGCTTGGATTTGCGATGTTGTAGCAAAGGAAAATGGAGAATGGATTCTGGGCAAAGCCCTTCATCATCTCCTTGTACTCCTTGGCAGAGTCGGCTGTTCCCATCATGAAAATGGAGTAGTCCTTGATGCCAAGCTCCTCAGCGGTGGCGTCAAGTCCGATATGCACAGTGAACATTCTGGCACCGAAACGCTGCTTTCGAGCACTGGAGAGAAGCTTCATACGAAGTGGGACATGCTCCTTCGGGATCATCTTACCATAGACGATATCCTCGTTGATGTTGGCAACAGCGAAGTCGCACTTCACATCACCATAGGCAGTGCGCACTCCACAGACCCGATCCTTCTCGAACAGGAACGACTGGGCCTTGCAGTTGAACCAGATCTCACCACCGAGTTCGCGGAACTTGTCCTCAAGGGCAACCGAAAGCTCGTGGGAGGTAAAGGTCGGAATGTAGGCGCCTTCCTGCAGGTAGCTGCGAAGCATGACCGCATAGTGCAGAAAGGACAGATGTTCCAGGTCAACACCAAGGTAGGACCAGTAGGTAGCCAGAATATCGATGCACTTCTGCGGAATGCGTAGAGCTTTGAAGACCGTCTTTGTGTTATGGGAACCGACAACCAGCATGTTCGGGAAATGCTTGATGGCAAACTTGACGTCGTACTTGTCCTTGTTGGAGAAGAAGTCCAAACCTTCTGAAATCTCGTCAAAGAGTTCAAAAAGCCTTTCAATGCGCTCTGTGCAGCCAGGAACCTGGCTTTCCATGTAACGGACGAACTCCTCTCTTCCGCTTGGAACGGTGATGTCCATTGGTGTTCCGTCCGAGAATGTGCTGATGGCACGGAAGCAGTCATCGACCTTCTTCCATCCGATGTCCAGTCCCAAGTCCTTGAACATCATGCGGACGTTACCAGGACTCTCGGCACTTCCGATACCGGAAAGCTCGTGTAGCGATGGGTCAAACTCGAAGCGACCGCGCACAAAGGAGGAAGCGCATCCTCCCGGAAGATTGTGTTGCTCCACAAGGAGGGTTCTCTTACCCTGCTTCTGCAGATTCACGGCGGCCATCAGGCCAGCGTTTCCGGCACCCACGACTACAACATCATATTCTTTGACATATCCTAAGCTCATATGCCCAATATATACTAAAGTAGTTTACTATAGAAACATTGAGACAGAACAAAGCGTACTTTTTTAGAGAAACGTCACAATAATAACAATTCAGAGATCAGAACTTATCCAGAATGTCGTCCACTTCCGGCAGATAGGAGTCGTAGTCGATTCCCTTTGGCTTCTGGGGAGCAGTGTTTACCCGCTTCACACCGTCAAGGCCCTTGATGTCCACACCTTTGGAGACCTTTGTGCTGTAGACATTCACAGACTGTGCAGGCTTTTTGCCCAAAATGATCCAGAACGCACCGCTTCCACCTTTGTTGGCAGGAGCTGCCTCGTAGTCTCGCACAATGGGACTTCGCTTGAGGACAACCTCAACCAGCTCTGGAATGACAGGCTCCTGGCTACTGTGATTGCCTTTGCCGACAATGATCTCAACCTTCTTTCTTCCCTTGGATAGGCACTCTTCAAGAAACTCATTCACAAGCGATGGAATGTCGTCACGCGACGGCTTTTTGCCGTGAAGGTCAATGCTCTCCTGCGGTGCGCATTCCCTCAGAAGCGACAGAGGAAGCTGCTCCACCTTCTGCACAACGTTGGTCGGACTTGGTGTATACATATCGTACACCTTTCTGCTGACTGGCTTGATGGCAGAAGGCTTTGTGCTGACAGGTTTCTCCTCTTTCGGCTTGAGCTTCACATCCTTGAACGGGCAGAATGTATCGTCACTTTCAAAATACTGTTTGGCGGAGAATCGTTCTTTCTCAACAGGTCTTTTCTTCTTAGCCATGCTATCTAATCATCCTATTTCGGCAATCTCTTGCGCACTAAGTTCTGGATAAGACAGTGCTTTGAGGTTTTCCAGCACCTGCTGCGGGCGACTTGCACCAATGATAGCAGAAGTCACTCGACCATCTTTGAGAACCCACTGCAGTGCCATCTGGGCAAGCGTCTGGCCTCTTCTCTTTGCAATTTCATTCAGGCGGCTAAGCTCTTTGACCATGTCAGGTGTGATACGCTCGCGAATGAACATTGGCTCACGTGCAGCTCTGGAATCTTCCGGAATTCCACGAAGATATTTGTCAGAGAGAAGTCCGCTGGAAAGAGGTGCGTAGGCAACCATTCCGGATCCGAGCTTCTCACAGTTATCAAGAAGGCCATCCTCTTCGACGGTTCGGTTCAGGATGCTGTAGCTGTTCTGGTTCACAAGACACGGTGTCCCCATGCTCTTGAGGATTTTGCAAGCCTCTTCCATACGGTCAGCCGGATAGTTGGAAAGTCCGATGTACAGAGCCTTTCCGCTTCGCACAATCTGGTCCAAGGCGCCCATAGTCTCCTCTAGTGGCGTATCAAAGTCCGGACGATGGTGATAGAAGATATCCACATAGTCCAGATGCATTCTCTTAAGGCTTTGGTCCAGGCTGGCGATGAGATACTTGCGGCTTCCCAGATCCCCATAAGGGCCAGGCCACATGTCCCAGCCTGCCTTGCTGGAAATGATCAGCTCATCACGATAAGGCTTCCAGTCGTTCTCAAAGTGTAGTCCGAAGTTGCACTCGGCCTCGCCATAAGGAGGGCCATAGTTGTTGGCAAGATCAAAATGGGTGATTCCGTGATCGAATGCCGTTCTCAGAATCTGCTTCTGTATCTCAAAGTCGGTGAAGTCTCCGAAGTTATGCCACATGCCAAGAGAAAGCTTTGGCAGAAGAAGTCCGCTCTTTCCGCATCTTCGATAAAGACTTGGATCTGAATACCTTTCTGGTGATGCTGTATGTTTCATAACCTCATCATAACCGATATGGGCAAAACTGTGCACCAGTAAACTGGAAGGTAAACAAGAATGAAAAGACACTTTCTTCATTTATGCTAAAACAATACTAATTCATATATAAGTCATTGTCTTCTTAATACTTTTTGATTACTATTAACTCATAAAGGATACAACAATGAAAACTATCACCATCCAGACACGTGTAGATTCAAATCTCAAAGACAACGCTGAGAGACTTTTCAATTCCATGGGATTGGACCTAACCTCCGCAATCAGACTGTTTCTCACCCAGTCCGTTATCCAGAGAAAGATCCCCTTTGAATCTGTTGCTCCAGAATCATTCAATGAAGAAACAATACGAGCTCTTGATGAAACGGAAGAAATTCTGTCTGGAAAAAGACCATATCGCTCATTTTCCTCCATCGAAGAGGCAAGGTCATTTCTTGAGTGTGCAGA
>JAKSPE010000038.1 GCA_024405015.1 Sphaerochaetaceae bacterium | reverse complement strand
CCTTCATCATATCCAAGTATGGAAATCACATCTTCATAGCAGATGCCATTCCGCCTTTCTGCTTTCCGTTCAGAATGTAGGTGATGATGAACACAACAATGAGAAGGATAACAGACAGGGCGCTTGCCTGACCGAGCTTTCCGTTCTGGACGGCGCTGTAGATCTGGATAGGGACTGTTCTTGTGTTTCCTGAATACAGGAGAATGGTGGTACTGAGCTCCTGAAGCAGGGTGGTGAGTGTCAGAACGGAACCTGAGATGACAGCAGGGAAGATCAGTGGGATGCTTACCTTGCGGAAGGTGTAGATCCAGGTGGCTCCAGCAATGGTACTTGCCTCTTCCAGGGATGGGTTGAGGGTTGTGAGCTTTGCACAGACGGAGCGGTAGACGTAAGGGGTTCTTCGAATCATGTAGGAAATGACGATGATCGTGTAGGTTCCTGTCAGTCTGATGACGGAGCTTCCGCTGAAGGCTGAAAGCAGTGCGATGGATACGACGGTTCCAGGCAGGATGAATGGAGCCATGAGAGAGAGGTCCAGAAGGGCAGCTCCCTTTGGCTTCTTTCGTTCCGTGATGTAGGCGATCAGAGAACCCAGGACTGCACACAGAACGGTTGCCAGAACAGACAGATAGAAGGAGTTGAACATCTCCTTTCTGGAGTACTTCGGGATTCTGACGTAGTTCTCAAGAGTAAAGCCGGAAGGAAGAAGACCGTCCCACCTCTTGAAGAAGGACATGATGATGATAGTCAGCTGTGGCAAAAGGGAAATGATCAGGATTAGCCAGACGAAGATGAGGGCAAGAACCTTGACCAATGTTCCGTTGTGCTGCTTGATCTCGGTGTGTGTGGCAGAGACGGTTTCGTACTCATGGCGAGAGACGACACGCTTTTGCAGGAACAGAACAAGACCTGTGATGGCAACGTTGACGACTGCGATGGAGCAGGCTCCGTTGATGTTCCAGAAACCGTTGACCTCGAAGTAGATCAAGGTTGGAAGCACGTAGTTGTTTCCACCGACAATGGCTGGGATTCCGAAGTTTCCGATGGCTCTGACGAAAACCAGAAGTGCTGCGGCACCCAGTGATGGCATAATCAGAGGCAATGTGATGGTGCGGAAGATTCTACCCTTGGAGGCGCCCATGAGCATGGCGGACTCTTCAAGCAATGCGTTGGATGATGCGAAAGCACCATAGCAGAGCTGGAAGACGAACGGGTAGTAGGTCAGTGTCATACACAAGATCATGCCGAACAGACCGTAGATGGACGGGACAGTCACTCCAAACGGCTTGAGAAGCCAGTTGAGTCCTGCGCGGAGGATTCCTCTGTTACCCAGCAGGATGACCCAGGTATAGGCTCCTACGAAGGAAGGCATGATGATCGGCAGTGTTCCCAATGACATGATCATTCGCTTTCCAGGGACGTTGACGCGAGCGACGAAGTAACCCATTGGAAGACCGATGATGATGGTGAACAGTGTGACGGCGAAACTGACCACGAAAGAGTTCTTGAGACTCTTCAGGTACAGGTTGTTGCTGAAAAAGGAGCGGAAGCCCTCAAGTGACCAGCCGGAGAACTCAAGACCCTCGGTTGGAGCCCAGAAAGCTCTGAGGAATGTCGAGCCAAGCGGATAGAGAAGGAAGACGGCCAGAAAGATCATAGGGATCGCGAAGATGATCACCTGTGAGAAGTCCTTCTGGAAGAATTTCTTCACTTTGTTGGTCTCGGCTCCATTTTCGGTGATGGAGTATTTGTTTGCCATGGTGACTCCTTAAAGCTCTCTGCCCTGTGGTGAGAACAGTGCAAGCTTTTCTGGCTTGAATGTGACGTACACGTCATCACCTTCGTGGATGCCCTTCTGCAGGCTGTCCATGTCGATCTCGAGTGTGACTGGAGAGATGGATGGGTCAATATTGACTTCGTAGCGGATGAAGGAACCCAGGTGCTGGATGATATGGACATTGCCCTTGACTGCGTTTTCTGGCTTCTCTGCGCTGACAAGCAGGTGCTCAGGTCTTCCACCGATGAGAACCTCTTCATCAACCTGTGGCTCGGCATGGCAGCGGTCCTTCTTGACGGCAAGTGTGATGTCTGTGCCATCGATTCTGGAGACGATCTGGTCGGCCTCTACAGCGACGACGTGGGAATTGAAGAAGTTCATCTTTCCGATGAAGTTGGAGACGAATGCGTTCTTTGGCTGGTTGTACAGTTCGTCAGAGGTTCCGATCTGTTCAACGACGCCGTTTCTGAGAACAGCAAGGCGGTCTCCGACTGCCATGGCCTCTTCCTGGTCGTGTGTGACGAAGATGGTGGTGATGTTGGTGGCCTTCTGGATTCTTCGGATCTCAGCTCTCATGTATCGTCGAAGCTTTGCGTCGAGGTTTGCCAGAGGCTCATCCAGAAGCAGGATGTCCGGATCGTAGACGAGGGCTCTTGCGATGGCAACACGCTGCTGCTGTCCACCGGAGAGGGCTGTTGGGCTTGGGTTTCTCTTGAGCTCATTCTCAAGACCGACAAGCTTCATGACGTCTGTGACCTTCTGTGTGACTATATCGTTAGGAACCTTTCTGACTCTCAGTCCGTAGGCTACGTTCTCAAAGATGGACATATGAGGGTAGAGTGCGAAGGACTGGAATACCATTCCGATGTTTCTCTTGTAAGGTGGGATTGTTGAGATGTCTACATCGCCGTAGTACATCTTTCCGGAGGAGATGGTCTCCAGTCCGGCTGTGGATCTCAGAAGTGTGGTCTTTCCGCATCCTGATGGTCCGAGAAGGCAGAAAAGCTCGCCTTCATTGATGGTGAATGACACGTCTTTCAGTGCATGTACGGCACCCTTTGTGCCTTCTGCATAGATTTTGTTGACGTGTTCGTAGGTTACGTTCTTGCTCATTTTTGTATATGCCTCTGATGTCTAAAATAAAGCTGCCCGTTGTAGTAGCGGGCAGCTACATGTCATTTTCTGTTTTTCTCAATTACAGAAGAGCACCGAAGTCGGCCTGCATCTGCTTCTTGTTAGCCTTTGCTTCAGCATTGTTGTACTCGTAGAACTTCATGTCCTTGAGCTGTGGGAGGCTGGCTGGTGTGCCTGCATCAGCGAGAACTGGTCTTCTTCCGACGCTTGCGACAACCTTTTCACCTTCAACACTTGTGATGAACTCCATGAAAAGCTGAGCTGCTTCAAGGTTTGCGCAATTCTCGAGAATTCCACAACCCTCTGTTCTGAGTCCTGTTCCCTCTGCTGGGTGGACATATGCGACGTGTGCACCGTCTGCGATTGCCTGAGCGATGTTTGCCTCACCTGTGAGTGTCAGAGCGAACTCTCCACGAGCAACGTCTGTAGGTCCCTTTGTGGAGGAACTGACGAATGTGATTCCGTTAGCTGCAACCTGCTTGACGAAGTCCCATCCGTAGAGCTGGTTCATCTGGAAGAGCTGTGCATAAGCAGAACCGGATGTTGCTGGGTTAGCAAGCTCGATCATGCCGTTGTACTTTGGATCTGCGAAGTCTGCCCAAGAGGTAGGAACCATGTCACCCTTAAGAAGGTCTGTGTTGTACATGATTGCCTGAAGTGGCATGGACATTGCATAGTACAGGTTGTTTGCTTCCTTTGTGCTGCCTGCTTCGTATGCTGCATCGTTCTTGACGGTGTAAGCATGGAGCTTGTCTGTGATCTGGTCGAGGTTCTCAGCACCGAGAAGGAATACAACGTCTCCTTCTGGCTTTGGCCACTCTGTCTTGACTCTTGTGACGAGGTCACTTGAACCGACCTGGATGATTGTGTAACTGACGTTTGGATACTTTGCAACGAATGCATCTGCGACAGTCTGTGTCTCTTCTTCAGTTCCAGCGCTGTAGATGACGAGGTTCAGCTTGTTGGCTGCTGCTTCCTGAGCGCCCTGTGCGAAAAGTCCTCCGCAAACGAGTGCGAGAACGATAAGGATAGAAAGTGCTTTCTTCATGTGTAACTCCTTTTATTACGTATTCACAATTATTTAATAGGTTTTTTTCATTTTCAACTAAATTTTACATTTTGGTGTTATAATGGGGCATATTACAGATTTTTTGTGAGGTCATTCATATGAATATCAACATTTCCGTCTCAACCACCGCTGTTGAGAACGGTTTCAAGGCTGCCCAGAAGACTGCCGAGATCATCAACAAGGCAATCAGCGAGAAGGGTCATGCAAGAATCGTCCTGTCCACTGGTGCCAGCCAGTTCGAGATGTTCGACGCCCTTGTGAAGATGGACGTTGACTGGTCAAAGGTCGAGATGTTCCATCTTGATGAGTACGTGGCTCTTCCGGAGTCCCACATCGCATCCTTCAGAAAGTATCTCAAGGAGCGATTCGTGAACGTGGTCAACCCAAAGGCTGCACACTTTGTCAACGGCGAGGGTGATGTCCAGAAGAACATCGAAGAGCTGACCCGTGAGCTTCGCAGCGATGAGATTGACTTGGGTCTGATCGGAATCGGTGAGAACGGCCATATCGCCTTCAACGACCCACCAGCAGATTTCGATGCCAAGGAGGCTTACCGTGTCGTGAACCTTGACCACAAGTGCCGCATGCAGCAGGTTGGTGAGGGCTGGTTCGCCACAGAGGACGACGTTCCTAAGCAGGCCATTTCCATGCTGCCAGGCCAGATCATGGCATGCAAGGCAATCATCTCTGTCGTGCCTCATAAGGTCAAGGCAAAGGCTGTCTATGACACCATTACCCAGAAGGTCAACAACATGGTTCCGGCAACACTGCTCAAGACCCACCCAGAGTGGTATCTCTATATAGATGATGAGTCAGCATCCATGCTTTTCGGCTGATTCTGTCCTTATTCCATTTACAGCTTGAAATTGGCAAATTCCTAGGGTTTCGGTTCTTCCGAAGCCCTAATTTTTTTCTTCAAAAAACGTGAAAATGACATTGACAAATGAACTGATAGGCTATACTACTAATAGTGTGCTTGGGCAAACTACAGCACTATCATTTGTGTAATAACTAAAATTTGCGGATGTCGTGAGATGCTCGGTTTTTTGGAAAACTGAGTGTCTTGACAGCATAAATTCAGTAGTTGGATACACTTAGCGAAAACTGGTTTGCAAGGCAAAAAATCGGAAGTTATAGGTAAGTTATAGAACAGTTATATAACTTGCCGAAATCCTATCGGAGGGACATATGAAGGTCATAAAGAGAGATGGTTCTGAAGTCAGTTTTGATGTGGCCAAAATCGCCAACGCAATCGCCAAGGCAAATGCCGCTACAGACAACAGTCCTCTTACAGAAGCTCAGATTGACGAGATTGCGGAGTACATCAATTTCAAGTGCACACGCATGAACCGCACCGTCTCTGTTGAGGAGATCCAGGACATGGTCGAGAACCAGCTCATGGCCACCGGTTGCTTCGATGTCGCCAGATGCTACGTCAAGTACCGCTACACCAGATCCCTCGTCAGAAAGAGCAACTCCACCGATGCCAGAATCATGAGCCTCATCGAGAGCAACAACGAAGAGGCCAAGCAGGAGAACTCCAACAAGGATCCTGTGATCAACTCCGTCCAGCGTGACTACATGGCCGGCGAGGTCTCCAGAGACCTTACCAAGAGAATCCTTCTTCCTCCAGAGATCGTCGAGGCGGACCAGGAAGGTATCATCCACTTCCATGATACCGACTACTATGCCCAGCACATGCACAACTGTGACCTTGTCAACCTCGAGGACATGCTCCAGAACGGAACTGTCATCAGCGAGACCCGTATCGACAAGCCACACAGCTTCTCAACTGCCTGTAACATCGCTATGCAGATTGTCGCCCAGGTTGCTTCCAACCAGTATGGCGGACAGTCCATCTCCCTGGCTCACCTTGCTCCATTTGTGCAGATCTCCCGAGACAAGATCACAAAAGAGGTCGTCGAGGAGTTCAAGATGGCTGGTATCGACATTGAGACCAGCAAACTCGAGATGATCGTCAAGAGCCGCCTTGCCAAGGAGATCGAGAAGGGTATCCAGACCATTCAGTACCAGGTCATCACCCTCATGACCACAAACGGCCAGGCTCCGTTCCTTACTGTCTTCATGTATCTCAACGAAGCAAAGAACGAGCAGGAGAAGGCTGATCTGGCTCTCATGATTGAGGAGTCCCTCAAGCAGAGAATGCAGGGCGTCAAGAACGAGAAGGGTGTCTACATCACACCTGCTTTCCCAAAGCTCATCTACGTCCTGGAAGAGGATAACGTACGCGAGGGTACACCATACTTCTACCTCACTGAGCTTGCTGCAAGATGTACCGCAAAGCGAATGGTTCCTGACTACATTTCCGAGAAGAAGATGAAGGAGCTCAAGGAAGGCAACTGCTTCCCTGTCATGGGCTGCCGCAGTAACCTCTCCCCTTGGAAGGACCAGAACGGTAACTACAAGTTCTACGGAAGATTCAATCAGGGTGTTGTCACCATCAACCTCCCAGACGTTGCCCTGTCCTCCAAGAAGGATATGACAGCTTTCTGGAAGATTTTCGACGAGCGTCTTGAGCTGTGCTACAAAGCTCTCATGTGCCGTCACGACAGACTCATGGGAACCGTCAGTGACAGTGCCCCAATTCTGTGGCAATATGGTGCAATCGCAAGACTGAAGAAGGGTGAGACCATCGATAGACTTCTTCTTGGCGGTTATTCCACCATCAGCCTTGGCTATGCCGGCCTTGCAGAATGTGTCTATTACATGACTGGAAAGAGCCACACAGCCCCTGGTGCCAAGGAGTTCGGTCTTGAGATCATGAAGCACATGAACGAGGCTTGTGACCGTTGGAAGGCTGAGACCAGCATTGCCTTCGGTATCTACGGAACTCCAATTGAGTCCACCACCTACAAGTTCGCAAAGTGCCTGCAGAAGCGTTTCGGAATCATCCCTGGCGTCACTGACAAGGGCTACATCACCAACAGCTACCACGTGCGTGTCACCGAGAAGATCGATGCCTTCGAGAAGCTCAAGCTCGAGTCCGAGTTCCAGGCTCTCTCCAAGGGTGGAGCCATCAGCTACGTTGAGGTTCCTAACATGCAGAACAACATCCCTGCTGTCCTTGCTCTGATGCAGTTCATCTATGACAACATCATGTATGCTGAGCTGAATACCAAGAGTGACTACTGTCAGGTCTGTGGCTACGACGGCGAGATCCAGATTGTCGAGGATGACGGAAAGCTCGTTTGGGAATGCCCGAACTGCGGTAACCGTGACCAGAACACTCTCAACGTTGCAAGAAGAACCTGCGGTTACATCGGAACTCAGTTCTGGAACCAGGGTCGTACACAGGAGATTAAGGAGCGCGTCCTCCATCTGTAAGATATGAATTGGGCAAACATCAAAAAATTTGACATTGCTGACGGAGAGGGAGTTCGAGTCTCCCTCTTCGTTTCTGGTTGCACCCATCATTGTAAGGGTTGCTTCAATGCAGAGACCTGGAGTTTCGAGTTCGGCCAGAAATACACCAAGGAGACCGAGGACGAGATCATCGAGGCCTTGAAGCCTTCCTATATCGCGGGCCTTTCCCTTTTGGGTGGTGAGCCGTTTGAGCCGTCCAACCAGGAAGAACTGGTGAAGCTTTTGGAGCGCGTTCGAAAAGAGCTTCCGGAGAAAGACATCTGGTGCTACACAGGCTACACCCTTGAGACAGATCTGCGTTCCCCATCCCGTGCACGTTGTGAACATACGGACAAGATGCTTTCCATGATTGATATTCTGGTGGATGGCGAGTTCATCGAGGATCTCAAGGACATTACTCTTCTTTTCCGCGGCTCCAAGAATCAGCGTCTGATTGACCTCAAACCGACTTTGGAGAAGGGTGAGGTTGTTTTATATAAGAAATAAAACTCGTTTTATGCTTGGGCTTCCTTCTGCTTTAGTGCCTGCATCAGAAGTACCTGCACTAGAGATGGGTCCTCGTTTAAAAGATACATTAGTTTTTTTGCTGTAGGGGAAGGTGTACATCGTCCACTCTCCCAAGCTTCAACCGTTCGCTTTGATACACCTAATAATGCCGCATATGATTTTTGCGTCATTTTAAACGATTCTCTTTGCATGGCAATATTGATTTCAGGCAGACTTCGCTTTCTCGCATAGGTCTCCGCTTTTGCAAATCCCTTTTCGTAGGACAATGCTTCTTCAAGACCTCCCATCAGGCCCTCAAAGAAGTTGATATCTTTGAAATTCTCTTCAATTTGTTCCTTTGATAAAGTCGTTTCAAGTTTCAAATCTGCCATAGT
>JAKSPE010000037.1 GCA_024405015.1 Sphaerochaetaceae bacterium | reverse complement strand
AAGTGTTCGAAAAGTGTGCGATTTACATGAAAAAGTGTGCGAATAAGGAATCCTTACAAACTACCACATACATTAGTAAGTAAGGCTAATCAACTATAATAACTATTTTTAATCAAATAAGATAATCCACAGCCAGAATCACAGCACCGGTGAGAACCATAACCGTACCCACTACGCGGTTCAGCGTCTTGGAACTGACTTTGTTCGCAATCCTTGCAGACACCCTTGCCCATAGCAGAGTGAACAGAACACACAGAACCAGGACCTGCACATCCGGCAAGCCGCCGATGACCAGATGGCTCACACCACCGGTGAGCGCTGTGAACGTCATGATGAACACACTGGTACCTACCGCAATGTGCATCTCATAGCCCAAAAGGGATGTCAGAACGAACAGCAGCATCATGCCGCCACCGGCGCCCATGAGGCCGCAGACAGCACCAATGTAGATACCACCGAGAATGCTCTTGATGTTGTGTTCCCTAGGACTTACCTGCTTCATCTGCTCTCTTGTTCGAGACACAGGTTTCAGCAGAAAGCGCAATCCGATGATGACCATGGAGATCTGCATCCACATACCAACCGCATGATCCGGAAGGAACTTGGCCAAGATGCTGCAGACAAAGGTCACACCCAAAGTGACAAGCAGAAGGACCAAATTATCCCGAATGTCCAGATTGCCGCTCTTGTGGTAGGTCCACGCACTGACGGCACTCGCGATGATGTCACTTGCAAGCCCTACTCCAATGGCCTGATAGGAAGAGAATCCCAAGAAGGTAATGAGCATAGGGCCAATGACTGCACAGGCACTCATACCGGCAAAACCGGTTCCGATTCCGGCACCTGCACCGGCGAGAAAACAGACTAGAAACTTGATCCAGAATTCAGTCATAGAGCAAAGATAGCAAACGGCCTTGAAAACGTGTACTCAGTTCTCGCTTGCCATGAAGACCACAGCACACTGTGCGTCAACGCTCACGGTACAAACGTCGCTTCCGATGATACAGCACTGTCCCTTCTGGAGCTCAACCTCACCATTGACCATGGCACAGCCTTCTGTGCAAAGCAGAATGCGGGCACCCTTACCCGGATTCTCAAACACACCGTTTTCCATGGCAGTCAGTGTAAAGCCACCTTCACAGACAAAGTGAACGCCGCCCTTGTCCGTCACTGTCGGCATTGGAGCTGGGTGATAAGGCTCGCTGACCATGACGTTCTCAAGCTCATCCAAATCCATGTGCTTGCTGGTAAGACCTGCTCTGAGCACATTGTCGGAGTTGTTCATCAGCTCAACACCGTTTCCCGCGACATAGGCATGAAGCACACGAGGCTTCAGGTACACAGCCTGTCCCTTCTCCAGATGGATGATGTTCAAAAACAGCGGTGCGAACACACCTGGGTCTCCAAAGTAGCGATCCCCAAGTTCGATGACAATGCTTCGCTCCAGTTCACTCAAAAGATCACTGTTTTTCAGAAGCTCAGCCTCTGCGTAGCCAAGGCTCTCCTTATCCATGCGATAGATGGTATCAAAGAGATCTCTGATGCTTCCGATTTCGGAAAGATGTTCTGCATAGAAATTTGGAGTGACTGTTTTGAGAAGCTCCATGGATTTCTCCAGATCCCGAAAACCACACATAGCAGTGACAGGGGTAAGCGCATAGAGCATCTCGGCCTTAGGGTTTGTATCCTGGTAGTTCCACTGGGAACGCGGAACGCTGTCATGCTTGTCAGATTCCCCTTCAAAACCGGATTTTGCCTGCTGGGCATCCGGATGGCACTGGATGCTCAGGCTCTGTGCAATGGCAAGCACCTTAAGAAGGTACGGAAACCCATCTGCATTCTCAAGACCGCAGAAACCCGGGTTGGCATCAAGAAAGTCGCAAAGCTTCTCACCGCTTTGCATCACAACAGCACTTCCCTGTCGGTGCGCTCCCATCCACAGTTCAGCACGAGGTCCGTCCTTCTCCAGTTCAAGAAGGTCTGCGATGAAATAGTCATTTCCCCAGGCATAGTCTTTCACGACAGGCTCGATTCGGAGAATATTGCTCATAGTTTATATTCAACTCCATAGAATTCGCACTGATGTACGTAAGCGATGAGAACTGCAGAGAAGAAGATCTTCCACAGATAGGACAGAAACATGAAGAAGAACAGAAGCGTAGCAAGAGAACCGTAGATGATTGAGTATTTGACCGATCTCATGACAACGAATCTGAAGATCTTGAACAGAATCCATATCCCGACGGTTCCGACTCCAGAGCCAATGAGGGCAGAGTTGAGCTTCACCTTGCAGTTCGGGACAACGACAATGATTCCCAGTATGGCAGCGAATGTCATGGCCAACGGCATGACACCCCTGAATATCCGCTCAAATCGGGACAGTTCCGGCAATTTGAACAGGCCTCCAAGCGACAGGGCATTGAATCTACCCAGGAAGTAGATGATGAACACGACAGAAACAAGTCCAATGATGATGGCACCCGCATACTTGAGATACCGCGTGACGAGATTGCCAGCCTTGTCCGTATGATAAATCCTGTTGATGACAGTATATATCTTATCAATGAGTAGTACGAACGTCACAAAGAACGACAGGATGGACACAATCCCCATACTCATCGCATTCTGTGTGAAGGTATTCAGATACCCGACAAGGTTCGCACCCTGACTTTCCCCGAAGACCTCTACCAGAAAGGTCTCAAGATAGGACACGACAGGGTCAAGCACATTGAACCAGTTCAGAACAGCATAGATGAACGTGAGACAAGGGACTATGGCCACCAGAGTGGAATAGACCATGCCGTTTGACAGCATGGACGCAGAATCAAGACTGAACTGCTCTGCAAAGCTTTTTGCAAAGCGAATCAGTCCTTTCCTTCGAGAAACGTTATCCTTTACGGTCTTTTTTGGCATTCAGATCTCACACCATATGGGAATTGAGCCAGGAGCCCAGAATCTCATAGGTATCCTTCTTGTCCGTCTCATTGAGAATCTCATGTCTTGCGCCAGGGATCAGATGCAAGGTGACATCGGCGATTCCAGCACCGGTGTAAAGGTCATAGACCTTTCTCACACCCTTTCCATAGTCTCCGACAGGGTCCATATCACCGCTGATGATGAACAGTGGCAGGTCCTTAGGAAGAGATGCGGCATTCTCCTTGCTGTTTGCAAACTCAACGCCGCAAAGCAGGTCATAGAAGAATCCATTGGTGCACAAGAAGCCGCACTTGTCATCCTTGACGTACTTCTCAACTTCCTTGGCATCACGTGAAAGCCAGTCGAAATCGGTGACAGTAGGCTCAAACGGCTTGTTGAAGGAACCAAAGCTCATCTTGTTCATGAGAACTCCAGGTGCCTTGCTTCCGTTTTTGCGTATCTCGTTCTTGGCAAGCAACTTACCGATCTTACCAATGATACCTTTACCGCAACCGGTACCCATAATGATGACGCCGCAATAGAAGTCCGGATGCTTGACCATGACGGTTCTTGCCAGGAAGCTACCCATGCTGTGTCCCATAAGGAATGTCGTATTCACTTTGTACTGTGAAGTGATGAAGTTCGCAAGCTCGAAAGCGTCGTCAGCGATTCTGTTCCAACCATCGCTCTCTGCGAACCAACCGATCTCATCCTCTGATGCTGTTGCTCCGTGTCCACGGTGATCTGCGGCGAAAACCGCAATACCCATTTTATTCAAATATCCTGCAAACTTCTCGTAACGGTCGCTGTGCTCAGCCATACCATGGAGAATCTGAAGGAAAGCTTTAATTTCCACATTTGGAGAAGGCAGCCAGAGGTTATATGCGAGTCTGTGTCCGTCAGAGCAGATGAAAATGTTGTCTGCCATATATTCCTCCTTGTGTCTTTGATTTTCAATCTATATAAATCGTTATGCCACCAAGACAAATTGGCATAACTGCTAGTTTCATCATAAAGGATTGAAAAGCGGTTTACAATAAGGTTCATTTCAAGAAAAAAGACAAATTAATATAATTTAAAACCAAAAATATCATTATCCTTAACAAGTATTTAGATTTTGCACAAAAGTACAGTGTGCTATCATTTGCACAAAGGATTTAAAACCATTGCTATGCTAGACTTAAAAGACGAGGAATTCCTGCTTGTCGCAAGCGACATTCACGACAGTGAAAGCGTACTTTCTGCGCTTTCCAAGAAAGCAAGCACACCCAGGTGCCTGGGTTTTCTGTATGCAGGAGACCTGAACATCGAGAACCTTTTGATTTCGCAGCAGATCGAGTACAGCGCATTCCCGTTTTTGGCCGTGCAGGGCAACTGTGACAGTCCCTGGTCCTGGTCGGACATCGGCATCACCCTCCCCTCCTATCGCTCCTACGAATGCAAAGGCCTTCGCATCTTCCTTTCCCACGGACACCGCTTTAGCGCACCAAGCGATGTGGGACTATCCGACAAGGATTTTGACATTGTCATCACTGGCCACACCCACATGAACGAGCTGAGCGAGCATTGCGTGGACGGCAAACGGGTGATTTTCTTGAATCCAGGATCTCCAACACGTCCAAGAGGCGGCACAAAAGCCTCCTATGCCCTAATCCGTTTCCAGAAGGAGGACTCAGTTTGCGTTGAGATCAGAAGTTTGAATGGCGATGGTCTGCTTGCGCAAAAACACATAACGGTCCATCAGAGCACGGAAAGGAACGATTGAATCCTTGTTGTGGTTGCTAAGCGGATCAATGCAGAAATGGTTCGGCATAAGACTTTCCGTATCGCGAAGCATATCAAACCCAAGAGCACGATTGATCTCGTAGACAAGTCTCCAACAGCGGTCACCCAACTGCATGATGGTCTCACTTGTGATGTTCTGACCATTGATGGAGCTGGCTACATCGGCCAAAAGTTTAGGTTTTACCATCTTTATTGCCAACTTCGGAATGATATTAGATGCTCTCTTAAGGTGTTTGACAGGCTCTACAACCGCAGGAATGATCATAGCCGAGGAGATGCCAAGGCTCTCAAGACCCATGACAAGACTTTCATTGAACACTGCCCAATCGGCAGGAGCCTTCTTGCAAAGGTCAGCGACAATCTCAAACTGGTTGGTGAACCACAGACCCATGCTGTCGGTAATAGCCTGTGAGAAGGCACCTCTGTAGTCATAAGGGCCACACTCAAGACCACGGATGGTGTAAGCATAGCTGTCGTCCCCTATCGCCTTGCCAAGCGCATAGGTACCATAGCTTAAGGTCTCACCAGGACCAAGACGCTTTGCGATCATCTCAATCAGAGGAAGAACCTTGGAATTGTCGGTAAAGGAGAAGTCATCGCCCAAAATGGCGGTTCTGCCTTCCGCAGTTGCCTGACTTACCCAACCAAGAAGGCTTCCGGTGGAAACTGGGTCAAGACCGAAGTCCAAACACTGGGCATGACGCTCGATGATCCTGTCCATGTCAAAGCAGCCAAGGTTGGAACCGAGCATGAGAATGGACTCATAGCCCGGAATCATGATGCCGTCTGCTGTTCGATGGCGGCATAGGACAGGACAGGCGATGCATCCGCCATGTTCCTTGCCATAGCGACGTGCAACCTCATCTCCCCCAAGATGGAAGAGCCTTGGATCGGTTCTGCGGCTGAAATTGAAGACTGGAGCCCAACCGTTCTTGCTGCTGGACTTCACAAGATATGCCGTTCCGCACCTTTGCATAGAAACATTGTAGCGGCTTTCTGTCAGGGCCTTCTTTAGAGGTGCCATGGTGGCTTTGATTTCATCGGCATTGCCACCGCGGATGAAGTCCGTGCAGAAACCGGTGATGCAAAGACTCTTGATGTTCTTGAAGCCGAACACGCAGCCAAGACCGCCACGACCGGTTGTCATGCCTTCGCTTACGACAGCAGCGTACGGCACTTTCTGCTCACCTGCAGGACCAATGCTCATAGCACTTGTCATAGGGCCTGTGCCGATGAGCTCCTCGATCTGGCTTACGCGGTAGCCGATGAAGACCTCTGACACATTGTAGGAGACGCCGCTTTTTCGGATACTGATGACCGTTGGTCTTCTGAGTCTGCCGATAATGACAAGCGCCATGTATCCAAGAGCCATAAGACGCATGCCGAAGGTATTGGAAAGGACGTTGAAGGTCAGGTTTCCCGAAACCGGTGAACGGAACGCGATGCTCAGACTCTCACACCCCGGCATGCCGGAATTTGAAAGGGAGGACACGGTGTAAACGATTGGATTGTGAGCCTCGTAGGTGGTAGGTTCCTCGATGTCAGCGCCTGCGAAATCTGCCCAAAGTCTTGCACCCAAGGCAGGACCTGAAACATAGGCCTCCAGATACTGCTCAGGAATCGGCCATTCAAAAAAGCTCTCATCACCAAGATCCAGAACCAGGGCCTTAGCGGCCTTTCTTTCCGAAAGGGAGTTGCTGTCACAGAACCTCTGGTCCAGAGCCTCAAGCTTCTCTTTCAATACAGCTATGTTCATGTCTGGTCTCCATACTGGTTCTCCTGTTTCTGTTCATTGCTGGAAGCTGCAGGTGAGAACTCAATCGCATTGTATACGCAAACCTTCTCGCACCAACGGCAGGAAGCACAGAGCTTTGCATTGGTCAGAGTTGGAACCTTATCGCCCATCGGCTTTGTGATGATTCCGGCCGGACACATCTCATAGCACTTGCCACAACGTCGACACAAAGTCTCATTGAAATGAGGAACAAGCCAGAAGCGCTTGCTTTCGCGTGCCATGGTAATTCCGTCAGAATCCACGACGCAGGAGTTCATGCAGACTCTTGCACAGGCTCCACAGCCTATGCAAAGGTCATCATCTATGCAATGTTGCCTTCCAGGTCCTCCAGTGATGGCCTTTACCGGACAGATGGAAAGGCACATACCACAACCTGAACAGGTTTCTCGAATCTCGTACGTCATGGCTTAAAATTTATAGTGATTGGCAGTATTCGTCAATCAAAAACACCTTTTACTCATAGTCGCTTCCACCGATGAACTCACGCAGAATGGAGTCGCTCGGAACATAGCGAGATGGAATCGGATAGATGTTCTCCAGGAACTTCAGGAGTCTCTGTGCCTGTGTGTAGGCCTGACCGGATTGAGGACCGACGTCATGCAAAAGCGGCGTTACAAACGGAGACAGCACACCCAGTTCATAATCCAATGCACTATTGAACATGACATCAGCATTGTTCTGGTTCGGGAAGATGTGGATACGCTCACCACGAGACACACTCGGCCACATGTTCAGAGTCTGCTCGGCACTGGTGGCACGGGTGCGATAGTCACGAAGGATTCTACGCATCATTCTGTCATCGGTTGTGGAAACGCGGTTACAGTCGTCCATATTCAGCTGCGTCAGAGCCGAGATATAGACCTTGAACACATAGGCAGGATCCAACTTGGAAGTAATGCGAGGATTCAAACCGTGCAGGCCCTCAATCACGAATATGGTATCGCTGTTCATGCGAATGCTCTGATTCAGATAATAGGTCTGGTTCTTGGCGAAACTGAAATGTGGAAGATCTACATCCTTTCCGGCAAACAGGTCCTGCATGTTGGCGTCAAACAGGTCAAGGTCCAAGGCCTCCAGGGCCTCCAAGTCAGGCTTCCCTTCGGCATCCTTTGGTGCAAGTTCACGCTGCTTATAGTAGTCATCCAAAGAGATCTGAATGGGAGAGTGACCCAAAAGCGTCAGCTGTTCACAGAGCTTTTTCGCGAATGTGGTCTTGCCCGACGAGGAAGGACCTGCAATGAAGACAGCCCTTGAGCCTCGGCTGTGGATGGTGTCGGCGATGCTTGAGATCTTTCGTCGCTGCAGGGATTCCGCCATTCGCACATATTGTGCAGCACTATCGTCCAGACAACGGCGGTTCATCTCACCCACACAGCGGACACCAAGAATCTTACCCCAGGTACGATATTCACTGAACACCTCAAACATCTTGTCGTTGTCCTTGAATGGGACAACCTCCTGGATGCTGTCACGCACAGGATAGCGCAGCAACATACCACAGCTGCCATACTTTCTGAGTTCCCACACACCAAGAACGCTTGTGTTGGAAACGATAGGCTCATAAGCGATGTGGCAGTAGTCGAGGATGCGGTACACATTGGCGCAAGGGTTGTTTCGGCTCTTCAGAAGCATCACAGCATCGTCAAAGCCCTGTGTCTTGAGAATAGACATGGCTTCCTCATTGGAGAGGCTGTCATAATCGATGGGAATCGCCTGTTCAACAAGCTCACGCATCTTATCGGAAAGAGCTTGGACCTGCTCCGCAGAGGCTTCTCCTTCCTTGTAGTTGAAGTAGAACCCATCACCCAGAGAATGTCCGATGACAAGCCTGCGCTCTGGATACAGAAGTCGGTTGGCATAGCACAGCAGAAAGCAGATGCTGTGTCTGTAGATTCTTCGGCCAAGGCTCTGATAGGCCCGAATCGGCTGGATTTCACAAGAGAACGGGAGGACAGCGCCAAGCGGTGACAAGTCATTGTTCACCAAGGCGCCCACAATTGGATTGTCCTGATACCTCATATCCACTTCCAGAAGACCTGCGGCCTCAAAGGCGTCTGCTACTGTACTGTAAGCAGAGAGACTGTAATCCTTTCCTAGCACATTGGCTTTAATTTCTTTCATACCAATAATATCAGCCCAAAATCGGCAAAAGGCAAGAGCCAAAGAAAAAGCCGTGGTTCCCCACGGCC
>JAKSPE010000036.1 GCA_024405015.1 Sphaerochaetaceae bacterium | reverse complement strand
CCAGAAAAATTCCTTTTCCGTGGTAAAACACCACGTAAATCAAAAAAAGAAACAGTTTCCGTGGTGTTCTTGGAATGTCCGTCTAAAAGAAAGGGTCACAGCCTACAAAGCCATGACCCTTATCTGCGACAAAGTCTGAATCAGTTCTTCTTACCTGTCTTGAGGAACTTCTTGATCTGCTCAACAGTCATGCCGTCAAGTCCGAGCTTGTCTGTCTTGAGTCCGATTCCTCTCCAATCTCTCTCGTGTACGACGCTGTAGACGCTGATGACACCATCCATGACAGGAGTTGTGATACCCGCAACCTTACCGAGCTCGCTCCATGGAACAAGACCGTTTGGGCAGTCTTCTGTGAGGTATCGGTTCCAAATGGAATCTGGACCGGTGATAGGGGTGAGGGAAGGTTCACCGTGCATGGTCATGTAAATATCCTGCCATGTGACGTCCTTACCGCTTCTTGGCTTGCAGAAATCCTCCAGTGGAGTAAGCTTGTAGCCGAATGCAGCTCCAACAGCCTTTCTTTCCTGATCGATGGCAACGTCGATCTTAGCAGCACCGAAAGTGAAGTGCTCATACATGCAGAACTTGCCTCTGAGATCCTGCTGTTCGATAGCACCGATGTTGATGAGACATGGACCGGAGTGGACGGATGGATTGACCAGTGAGAGGTCACACTCGAGAACATCCTGATAGATTCTCTCATATGGTGAAATCTCCATGACGTCGTCAAGCATGTCTCTTGGAGCCTCGGAAGGGAAGATAGCGATGCTGACAGGGCTCTTACCGGAGCAGAATACGGAAGCTGGTCCGTTCAGACGTGTATCATATGGGAGGTTGTTTGTCTGTACGATGACAGGACACTCATCTCCAAGAGCCTTCTTGAACTCGAGAGCACCGAATCCGCCTGGATAGATCAGGATGATCTGGTCTTTCTTGAGTTTGCCCTTGAGCATGTTTGCGATTGTAGCATGTGCAAATGAAGGTGTTACAACTGCAATGTACTTTGCACCGTCAATTGCTTTTTCGATGTCATCGGTAAGCATCTCAATCTTACCATCTCCAGCAACTGCGCCTGTGCAGTGGATTGTCAGAGTGCTGGCAAGTGCTGAAAGCTTTCCGATGAACTGTGTCTGTTCAAACATGCGAACCTTGTAACCTCTGATTGCGAGGTCACCTGCCATTGTGTGTGCACCATTTCCGCCACCGATAATGGCGATTGTCTTCTTATCCATATAGTCCTCCTAAGACTTTAAAAAACTATTTCGAAACGGGTCTGATCTTCCCGTCATCTCCAATTTCCCAATCCACGAATTCTATGCCAAGCCTGTCAGCCATCTCATAGCATTCGTTCAGGTGTCCTTCCACTTTCTGTCCATGGACCAGATTCGGTTTGTGTGCATCGCTGTTGCAGCAGATCATGCAACCCATATCTTTTGCCATGATATAGAATTCCTCAACACTGTACGGTTGTCTCATTCCAATTGCGGTCTCAATGGCTGCCTTTCGTCTGCCGGCTCCATTGATCTCAAGTGGAACATGGTTGTCGATGGCACAGCTGATGATATCCTTTGAGGCTGCCTGGACATCTGGGCCCCAGTTCTTGAGACTGGCGAAATACAGATCCGGATGGCATCCGAACAGAAACATTCCAGAGGAAAGGGCAGTGGTATAGTTGTCTACGTAGTCACGCAAAAACGGAAGAAAATCCTTTGACCTTGATACGGACTGGATCTCTCCAGCGCGATCTCTGTACATATGGACGGAACACAGAAGGTAATCGAATCCGCAACGACCAAGAAACTCTTCTTTGTAGTAACTCAGATGCTCTTTCTCAAAGTCGCATTCCGTTCCAAGAAAGACCTTGATATCCTTTACATCTTCCTTGGCTTCCTTTACCGCATTGGTGTAGGCATCCAGGTCTGAGTACTTCATGTTGAAATAGTAGTAGTCTCCATGGACCGGTGCATGCTCAGAGATGCCGAGGACCTTCAGGTTCCCGTCGGCTCTTGCAGCCTCGATGTAATCCATGACACCACCATCAGCATGGTTGCAGAAATTGGTATGTGTATGCAGATTTACCTGCTCTTGTGAAAAGCGTTCCATTTTTCCCTTCGTAGAATTGGACTGGCTACAGTATATACCTGAAATCGTGAAATCTGTTGCAAGAATCTGCGTAAAACATCATTCCAAGGAATCCCAAGCAAAGGTTTGGAATTTTTAACATTCCACTTGGGTTTTTGCTTTTCTCATAGGCATAAGGTGGAACTTCATGTATCATATGAGGCATGGGAAGAATCAGAAATGTGGTCTTTGACCTTGGTGGCGTAATGATCAACTACAATCCAAGAAAGTACATTGCAGATCTTGGATACGAAGGTGAGAAATGTGACCGGCTGTGCAATGCCATTTTCAGAGACCCGGTTTGGGTTGATATGGACAAAGGCATTTACATGACCTATGAAGAGGCTTTGGACAGTTTTGTCAAACGCCATCCGGACCTGGAGGAGGATATTCGCTTTTTCTTCAAGCCTGGTTGGATGGAAGTCTATACAGTGAAGAAAGATACAGAAGAGATTCTCTACAATTGGGTGGCCGAGAGAAGTGACATCTACATCCTTTCCAACTACGCGGCAGACGGCTTTTCCTACATCTGGAACAAATATCCGTTTTTCCGTAAAGCCAAAGGTGGTGTGTGTTCGGCCTTTGAGCATTGCCTGAAACCGGAGCCAGAAATCTATCAGATTCTTTTGGATCGCTATGGCCTTAAGGCCGATGAGACGGTGTTCATCGATGATATTCCTGAAAACGTGGAAGGTGCCAATCGGGTAGGAATCCATGGCATTCTGTTCACGACTGCGCAAGAGGTGAAAGATCGTCTGATTGAGCTTGGACTATAGTCCATCTCCCAAACCTTATTGACCTAACATGTATACAATCATTAATATGTTTGAGGAGGACATATGGAAACTATTCGTTCTATCGCAATCCCACCTCTTACAGAGGATCTTGAGAGAGTCCTGATTGATGCAGATACCATTCAGAGACGCGTAAATGAGCTGGCAAACCAGATCAACAATGACTACAAGGATATCGAGGAGCCTCTTATTCTTGTCGGAGTCCTCAAAGGTTCATTCATCTACCTTTCTGACCTTTGCAGAAAACTCACAGTCCCACACGTTGTCGATTTCATCGCTGTTTCCAGCTACGGAAAGAGTACCGTCTCTTCCGGTAACGTCCGACTTCTTATGGATACCAGAGAAAACCTCGAGAATCATCACGTTCTTATTGTTGAGGATATTCTTGATACAGGTTACACCCTTGAGTATCTGGTAAAGAACTTCAAGTCCCGTGGTACAAAGTCCGTTGAGACAACCGTTCTTCTTGAGAAGCCGGAGCGCCATCTTGTTCCAGTCGATCTCAAGTATGTCGGTTTTACAGTTCCAGATGTCTGGGTTGTCGGTTATGGACTTGACTTTGGTGAACAGTACAGAACTCTGCCATACATCGCAGAGATGAAGAGGAAATAAAATGTCAGTAATTTCAATTGTCGGAGCCCAGTGGGGTGATGAGGGAAAGGGAAGAATCGTTGACTATCTTGCAACCGACGCTGATGTCGTTATCAGATATCAGGGTGGTGACAATGCAGGTCACACCGTTGTGAACGAATATGGAAAGTTTGCACTCCATATCATTCCATCCGGAATCTTCAATCCAAAGGCAACTAGCATTGTCGGTGTTGGTGCAGTCGTCAATTTCGATACCATGGAAGAGGAACTGAAGGGTATTCCTGAAGAGCTTCACAACAATCTCAAAATTGATGTCAGAGCACATATGATCCTGCCATACCACTGCCTTCTCGACGGAGCTGAAGAGGCCAAGAGATCTGACAAGGATAAGATTGGAACAACAAAGCGCGGTATTGGTCCTTGCTATAGCGACAAGGCTGCAAGAATCGGTGTCAGAGTTGGTGAACTTCTTGACCCAGAAGGACTTAGAGCTCACTTTGAGAAGATTCTCCCAAAGAAGAACAGAGACCTTGAGTACTATGGCCTTAAGCAGTTCACAGTTGATGAGCTGATGGAGAAGTGCAAGGTCTGGGCAGAGAAGTTCGGTTCCAGAATCGTCGATACCATGCCAATTGTCCGAAAGGCTTTCGACGCCAAGAAGAAGATCGTTCTCGAGGGTCAGCTCGGTATCATGAGAGACCTCGACTGGGGTATCTACCCATATACAACATCCAGTAACCCAACCAGCGGTGGAGCTGCCAATGTTTCCGGTATCTCTCCTCGTGGTATCTCCGATATCATCGGTGTCTCCAAGGCTTATGCCACAAGTGTCGGTGGTGGTCCATTCACAGCTGAGCTTTTTGACGAGGATGGCAAGAAGCTTCGTGACATCGGTCATGAGTATGGTGCTACAACAGGTCGCCCAAGACGCTGCGGTTGGCTCGATGCTGTTGCTCTTGACTTCTCAGCCTACATGAACGGTTTCACTGGCATTGCTATCACAAAGCTCGATGTCCTTGATACTTTCGAGACCATCAAGGTCTGTGAGGCTTATGAGCTCGACGGCCAGGTCACAAAGTATCTTCCAGATACAAAGGGACAGGAGAGAGCAAAGCCTATCTTCAAGGAGTACAAGGGTTGGATGTGTGACACAACCAAGGCTCGCAAGTGGGAGGATCTCCCTAAGGAAGCCCAGGATTACGTCAAGGCAATCGAGAAGTACATCGGCGTTCCTGTTAAGTACGTCTCAGTTGGTCCAGAGAGAGATCAGATCATCATTCTGTAATTGTACAGTTTCCAGGGGCAGTCCATCGAATGGATTGCCCTTGTCATTTTTCAGCCAAATAGCGGAGGGCACACCATGGAGTATGGTTTTGACACATTCATTTCACCTTTGACCTGGAGATATGGTTCACAGGCCATGAAAGGCGTCTGGTCAGAGAAGAACAAGCGTCTGATTCTGAGACAGGTATGGATTGCCCTTGCTACCGCACAGAACAAGGCTGGAATTGTGACCGATGAGCAGCTTGTCGACCTCAAGGCCCATGCCAATGACATTGACATTGAGCGTGCTCTTGAGATTGAAAGCTCCATCCATCATGACCTGATGGCTGAGATCAAGACCTATGCCGAGCAGTGTCCAATTGGCGGTGGCGTCATTCACATGGGCGCCACAAGCATGGATGTCCTCGATAATGCCGATGCCATCCGCCTTGCTCAGGCTGTTGAGATCATTCTTGAGAAAACAAAGGAACTTCGCGCTTCATTTGCTGACAAGGCAACAACTTATGCTAAGGTTCCTTGCATGGCTTTCACCCATATCCAGAGTGCCGAAGTCACAACTGTCGGCTATCGTCTGGCACTGGTGATCCAGGACCTTGATTCATGCATCTCTGAGCTGGAAGGCCTTGTCATCAAAGGCAAGGGAATGAAGGGTGCCGTTGGAACCAGAGCCAGCTACAAGTGTCTTCTGGAAGGAACTTCCATGGGCTCCAAAGAGCTTGATGATGCCGTTATGCAGGCTCTTGGAATTGTTGCATTTGACGGTGCAACCCAGGTCTATCCACGAACTCAGGATCTGAAGGTCATGCATGTTCTGGACGATCTATCCTGTGCCATCGCAAAGTTTGCATTGGATTTCCGAATGATGCAGAGCACAGGAATCGGAGAGTGGAGTGAGCCGTTCGGAAAGAACCAGGTCGGTTCTTCTGCTATGCCGTTCAAGCGCAATCCGATCAACTGCGAGAAGGTTGACAGTCTTTGCCGTTACGTCCATTCTCTTGTTCCAAATGCATGGGACAATGCTTCCTTGAGCATTCTTGAGAGAACACTCGATGACAGTGCAAACCGTCGTCTGTTCCTGCCTCAGGCATTCCTTGCCATGGATGAGGTTCTTGTGACTGCCAATAAGGTGGTGAAGGGCATGAACATCCATGAGGCAACCATTGGCAGAAACCTCAGCTCTTATGGTGTATTCGCTGCAACCGAGAGACTTCTCATGAATCTCGGTAAGCGCGGAGCAGACCGCCAGATGATGCATGAGGTCATTCGACAGGAAAGCCTGAAGTCCTGGGCTTGTGTCCAGGAAGGCAAGGAGAATCCTCTGGTTGGTCTTCTCAGCTCCAATGAGGAGATTCTGAAGTACATGACTTGTGATGAGGTTGTCGGATGCCTGGATGCTTCTGACTACTATGGCGATGCTGCAGACATCACCATGGAAATCGTGGAAAAGAACTGATACACAGAAACAATTGTCAAAAAACATGAAAGGCCCTATTGCAATTGGGCCTTTGTTTATTTAAACTCAATGCAACAGCATTGACGAAGAGTGATCTTCCAGATAGCCAAGAGAGAGACGGCGTTTGGTGCGAGCCGGGGGTACTAATGGAACGGTCTGTCACTTCCGAGCTGGAAGGATGAAAGCTGAATGTGCAAGTAGAACCTTCCCGAAGCTGCCGCGTTAAGGCATAGGAGTTGTTGGACTCTGAAAGTGGCCCAATCGGGCAATTTGAGTGGTACCGCGGGTAATTTTCATACTCGTCTCAAAGCGAATTTACTTTGGGACGAGTATTTTTTTTCGTCCCACAGAGGAGTACGCATGGCACAGATTACAGGACTTGATTACAAAATCAGGGAAATGGCTGCAAGAATCAAGGAACTCAGAGAGATTGAGGGCCTTACGACTTATGAGATGGCTGCAAAGACTCTGGTTACCAGAGACGAGTACATTGCATGTGAGTCCGGTACAGGGGATCTGAACTTCACATTCATCTACCGCTGTGCATTGGCCCTTGGTGTCGACGTTACGGATATCATTGAAGGCCACAGCCCGACACTCAAGTCATTCACTGTCACCAGAGCAGGTGAGGGTCAGGAAATTTCCAATGCTCATGGAATGACATACTACAATCTTGCATATGCTTTCCAGAACAGGATTTCCGAGCCTCTTTACGTCAAGAGCAAGTACGATGAGGAAGCCCAGCACAAGGACATTGAGCTGACCAGCCACGACGGTCAGGAACTTGACCTTGTCATTTCCGGAAACCTCATGGTTCAGGTTGGAGAGCACAAGACCATCCTCAAACCTGGTGACTCCATTTACTTCAGCTCTTCAACTCCTCATGGTATGATCGCCGTCAACGGCAATGATTGTGAGTTCTATGCCATCGTCATCAATCCAACAGGAGCACCTGTTCCTGAGTTGACACCTGTTCGCTACACACCGCTTGCCCAGGAGCCAAAGAAGACCGACGACAAGGAGCGCATTTGGCACAAGTACATCGATGTACAGCTCAATGCAAAGGGCACACCTGAGAAGATTTCCTTCAAGAACACCGAGAAGTTCAACTTCGCCTTTGACCTTGTGGATGCCATTGCAGAACGAAGTCCTGAAAAGCTTGCCATGTTGCACGTCTCCAAGGACAAGACCGAGCGTCGCATCACCTATGCTGATATGAAGAAGGAATCTGCACGCTGTGCCAACTACTTCAAGAGCATCGGTATCAAGAAGGGTGACAAGGTCATGCTGATTCTCAAGCGCCACTACCAGTTCTGGTTTGCCATGATTGGTCTGAACAAGCTTGGCGCCATTGCCATTCCTGCAACCAACCAGCTTCTTGCACACGACATTGAGTATCGTTTCAATGCCGCTGAAGTCTCTGCCATCATCTGTACTCCAGACGACGGTGTTCCAGAGCAGGTTGATATTGCTGCCAAGAACAGTCCATCCCTGAAGCATAAGATTATCGTGAATGCTTCTCGTGACGGTTGGAGAAACTTCGACGAAGAGTCCAAGATGTTCTCATCGACCTTCCCAAGAACCGAGGATTCCCCATGTGGCGATGACCTTCTTCTCATGTATTTCACATCCGGTACTTCCGGCTACCCGAAAATCGCTGCCCACAACCACAAATATCCACTTGGACACTTCCATACCGCCAAGTATTGGCATTGTGTTGAGGAGGAGGGTCTTCATTTCACCATTTCCGATACCGGTTGGGCAAAGGCAATGTGGGGAAAGCTTTATGGACAGTGGCTTGCGGAAGGTGCAACATTCGTCTATGACTTTGACCGCTTCCATGCCGATGACATCATGCCGATGTTCGCCAAGTATCAGATCACCACATTCTGTGCACCTCCTACGATGCTCAGAATGATGATCAAGGAAGACCTTTCCAAGTACGATTTCTCCAGCGTCAAGCATATGACAACCGCTGGTGAGGCCTTGAACCCTGAGGTTTACCGACAGTTTGAGAAGCTCACCGGTCTTCAGATCCATGAAGGCTTTGGTCAGAGCGAGTCCACAATGATCATCGGTAACATGTGTGGTGCAGGCCATAAGGTTGGTTCCATGGGTAAGCCAGCTCCAATCTACGATGTCAGACTTGTGGATGTTGACGGAAAGCCAGTTCCAGCCGGTGAGACCGGTGAGGTTGTCATTGACATCTCCAAGGGTCTGCCATGCGGCCTTGCTGTTGAGTATTACAAAGATCCTGAAAAGACTGCAGATACCTGGAGAGATGGCCTTTATCATACCGGTGATACTGCATGGATGGATGAGGATGGCTTCTACTGGTACGTCGGTAGAACCGATGACATGATCAAGAGCTCCGGTTACCGAATCGGACCATTTGAGATTGAGTCTGTCATCATGGAGCTTCCTTATGTTCTGGAATGTGGTGTTTCTCCAGCTCCAGATCCTGTGCGTGGTCAGATCGTCAAGGCTTCCATTGTTCTTGTGAAGGGCACAGAGCCGACCGAAGAACTCAAGAAGGAAATCCAGAACTACGTCAAGGAGCACACAGCCCCTTACAAGTATCCAAGACTTGTCGTGTTCAAGGATGAACTGCCAAAGACAACAAGCGGAAAGATCATCCGAAAGATGCTGTAAAGCATCGTTGGAAAAAAGAAAAGGCTACAATCCTATGTGACGTGTGCCCTTGAAGTTGGACTTTAAATAATTCTATGCGGCTTGTTTTCTGA
>JAKSPE010000035.1 GCA_024405015.1 Sphaerochaetaceae bacterium | reverse complement strand
CCACTTTCCTTGAGGGTTCTGTTTATGCTTCCCAACTCGGAAAAGATAAAGGAATAAACATCCCTATCCTGCTCATTTCCCTGGTCAAATTCGTCGTTTCCGAGAAGTCTAGCGGTAAGTCCGTGGATATCCTTGATGATCTCATCGCCATCGTGAGCACTGCGGATGGCACCCAATGCACTCTTGAGGTCCTTGTACAGAGAAAGGGCTTCGGCAAGCTCTTCATGGGATTTTGCCTTGATGTAAAGGTCCTTCTGAAGCCTGTCCTCGCCGTAGTCCAGCGTTCCGCCCTGATGGTTCTGGTCAATCATGAAACGGATCAACGTTCTGTTGGCTTCCATATCCTTGAACGGAAGAGCGTTGTTCAGAAGCAGGTTCTCCACAGAATGGAAGGATAGATTCTCGTTGATGCAGCGTCGAACCGCAAACAGATAGCGACCTGGAATGGTATCGGTGAGCTTGAGGCTTTTCACAAAAGACAGAGGTATGTCATATTCCAGCGCTTTTCGCTCAAGCCTTGGAGTAAGTTCCTCCAGTTTTGGTGTTGTGATGACAATCTGCTCGATAGGAACCTTTTTCAGTTTCAGAGTATTGAGCTCTTCAAACAGAGCCGTCAGTTCAGCCTCCTCGGTCGGATACTGCAGATAGAACTTGTCTGACACACTTTCTCCATCGATGATGTTGAGGGTTCTGATGTTCTCGATAGATCCAAGCTGCTTCATGAACTTCTGCATCTGGATATCGACATCGTAACCGACCAGGACATAAGTGCCGCTTAGGCCATTGCAGAACTCGAGACTGTATCGTTCCCACCCCGGTTCAAACAGGTTGTTGCGCTCAAGATAGGATGTGTAGCTTCGCTTCAGGGTTGTCAGATCATGAAAAAGCATGTCGCTTTCAATGCCAGTGGACTCCATATCGGCAAGGCTTGGCAGAATGCGAGCCAAAAATGAGACAAAACGCTGTCGATAGCTGTAGAAGTCGTCTTTGTACAGATACCCAAGACCTGTGTCATGGCTATCCAAAAAGGACGCGACAAAGGCCAGGCGATGATACTTGTTGGATGGTTTCTGCTCATGTTTTGGGCAGAACTTCTGCATGAAAGTATCCAGCGCCATGGCGCGTGAAGCCAAAACGCTCGTGTGGCCATTTCTGACATACTTGGCCAAAAAATGACGTGCAGTGTTTTCGGTCGGAAAGACGAGTGTGGTCGTTCCATCATCTAGATATCGAAAGACAGCTTCTGAAATGCTCATATATTCAATATAGCACCAAAAGTGTGCAAACCAAAGGCTGGAGCAGAAAGTTTCTTGCATTGTTTTGTGCAAATAGAAACAAAACACACAATTGCATCGAAAAAAAACTCATTTATTTTTGTACGTATTTTGCGTACACTATGTATCTAAGATAAATACACATTCAATTACTATTCCGTTACTATGATTAAAAATAGCAACATCCGGCTCTAACCAGTTTTGGAGTTTTGAGTGAAATATGTTCAACACTTATGAACAGAATCCCAATTTATCCCAAAATTTGCAGGGCAAAAACTGTAAAAAAGCACTTGAACGGAAAACGGCAAATGTGATATTTACAATTGAAAATCCTTGCAAATGACTTTTAAGTCATTGTAAATGAACAAAATGCAATTCGTTCTTTTTCAAGAATTCGCATTTCACATTTCCGCAATGATTTTTTTGAGCAAAAACAAAAAAAGGAGACCCCTTATGTACGATTACAACAAGTTTATGGCCGAACTTGAGAGAAAGAACCCAGCACAGCCTGAGTTCATTCAGGCCGCAAGTGAGATCATCGCCTCCGTCATTGATACCGTCAACTCAAACCCAAGATATCTTGCCAACAAGATTCTCGACAGAATTGTTGAGCCGGAGAGAATCGTCCAGTTCAGAGTCGAATGGGAAGACGACAACCATGAGATCCAGGTGAACCGCGGCTATCGCGTTCAGTTCAACAGCGCAATCGGTCCTTACAAGGGCGGTCTCAGACTTCACTCCTCCGTCACGCTCGGAACACTCAAGTTCCTTGGTTTCGAGCAGATTTTCAAGAATTCCCTCACAACTCTCCCAATGGGTGGTGGAAAGGGCGGTTCCGACTTCTCACCAAAGGGAAAGTCCGACGATGAGATCAGAAGATTCTGTAAGGCTTTCATGACAGAGCTCCAGAAGCACATCGGTCCTGACACAGATGTTCCTGCTGGAGACGTTGGTGTTGGTGGAAGAGAGATCGGTTTCATGTACGGCCAGTACAAGAGACTCAGAGACGAGAACACAGGCGTTCTCACCGGTAAGGGTCTCACATGGGGCGGTTCCCTCATCAGACCTGAAGCAACCGGTTTCGGTGCTCTCTACTATGCAGAGGAGCTTCTCAAGGACTTTGGCGACAAGATCGAGGGAAAGAGAATCTCCATCTCCGGTTACGGTAACGTCGCTTGGGGTGCCGCAATCAAGGCAACCCAGATGGGTGCCAAGGTTGTCACAATCTCCGGTTCCAAGGGTTATGTCCTGGATGAGGATGGCGTCAACACAGAAGAGAAATGGAACTACATGCTCATGATGAGAGCCATGAACAGCGGAGACCTCGCAGGTTATGCTGAGACATTCGGAGCCAAGTTCTTCCCATATGAGAGACCATGGAATGTTCCAGTTGATATCGCAATGCCTTGTGCCTACCAGAACGAGCTCAGAAAGGAAGATGCAGAGGCTCTGGTCAAGAATGGCTGCAAGTACATCATCGAGACATCCAACATGGGTTGTACTCCAGATGCTGTTGCAGTATTCAAGGATGCCAAGGTTCCATTCGCTCCTTCCAAGGCAGCAAATGCTGGTGGAGTTGCAGTCTCTGGTCTCGAGATGAGCCAGAATGCCCAGCACCTCTCATGGTCTGCTGAAGAGGTCGACAAGAAGCTTCATGACATCATGGTCAACATCCATGCCGCTTGTGTCCGTGAAGGAAGACAGGCCGATGGCAGCATCGATTACATCAAGGGTGCCAACATCGCAGGCTTCAAGAAGGTTGCAGATGCAATGTGCGAGCAGGGTTATTGATTCCCCTACTTTAAACATATCGTCCATTAAGCTGTCACGTTGTGGCAGCTTTTTTTGCGCCATCCACATTGAGATTTCCATTCTCCGATAATTGCAGCTGCGATGTTTTCATGATTTTTTATCCAAAACTCAGCCACTAGCAGGAGTTTTTTTCAAATTTTGCAGAAAACTTAGCGTCAAACAGATAGACCATGCCCAAAAGCGAATCAGCATGGTCAAATCAGGTGGAGAGTTGCTGTCACTTCTCCATTTCAGAGAGAATGTTCAGATCATATGGAGTGTTCTGGTATACGTAGTAGTTGAGCCAGTTCTCATAAAGCAGGTGGGCATGACCGCGCCAACGGAACAAAGGCTCCTTTGCCGGGTCATCGTCCTTGTAGTAGTTCTTTGGCACTTCAATGGCAAGACCCTTGTTCACATCCCTTCTGTACTCACTGTCCAAGGTGAACTTGTCGTACTCAGGGTGGCCTGTGACAAAGATCTGTCGACCGTTTTCGGTACTGATCAGAAATGGTCCGGCCTCTTCACTTTCGGCCAGAAGTCTGAGTTCTTCGTGCTTTGCGATTTCGGACTTGAGGATTCCTGTATGGCGGCTATGTGGTGCATAGAACACCTCGTCGAATCCACGGACAAGCGGGTTTGCAGGTCGAAGGACCTTATGCTCAAAGACACCGAACATCTTCTGGTCAAGCTGAACCTTGTCAATCCCATAATGGTAGTACAAAGCAGCCTGGGCACCCCAGCAGACATGAAGAGTTGAGTAGACGTTTGTCTTGGAGAACTCCATGACATCACACAGTTCATCCCAGTAGTCCACCTGGTCAAATGGAAGGGTCTCAACCGGAGCACCAGTGATGATCATTCCGTCATAACGATGGCTCTTGATTTCATCGAAGGTCTTATAAAATGCAGCAAGGTGGTCTTCTGAGACATGAGAAGCTTCATGAGATGCCATCTGAAGAAGTGACATATGGACCTGAAGTGGAGAGTTAGCCAAAAGTCTTGCAATCTGGGTTTCCGTTGCGATTTTGGTTGGCATGAGGTTCACGATGACAATCTCAAGAGGTCTGATGTCCTGGGACACAGCCCTCTCCTGATGCATCACGAAGATGTTCTCCTTGAACAGTGAGTCATATGCAGGCAAAGCCTTTGGTATGATCAGTGGCATGTGAAAGTCTCCCCGAAATCAGATCTTGTCCAGAGCCTGTGCGATATCAGCAATCAGATCTTCTGCGCTTTCAAGACCGCAGCTCATTCTGACAAGTCCTGCTGGGACTCCTGCAGCCTCAAGTTCCTGGTCATTCATCTGTCGGTGAGTAGAGGATGCTGGGTTCAGGCAGCATGTTCTTGCATCAGCGACGTGGGTCTCGATGGCAGCGAGTCTGAGGGACTTCATGAAGATACCAGCGGCATCTCTTCCGCCCTTGAGGCCGAAGGAGACGACACCGCAACTTCCATTTGGAAGATACTTCTGACCAATCTCATAGAATGGGCTGGACTCCAGTCCGCAGTAGTTGACGTACTCGACCTTCGGATGCTTCTCGAGGAATCTTGCAACGGCAAGACCGTTGTCGGAATGTCTCTTCATTCTGACATGGAGACTCTCAAGTCCGAGGTTCAGGATGAATGCGTTCTGTGGGGAAGGAGTGCTACCGAAGTCTCTCATCAGCTGGGAAGTTGCCTTTGTGATGAATGCCCCACCCTGTCCGAACTTCTCGGCATAGGTGATTCCGTGGTAACTCTCATCTGGAGTGCAAAGTCCTGGGAACTTCTCCTTGTGTGCCATCCAGTCGAACTTGCCGCTGTCAACAATGGCACCACCGACCTGTGCACCATGACCATCCATGTACTTTGTGGTGGAATGGGTGACAATGTCGGCACCCCACTCAAATGGTCTGCAGTTGATCGGTGTTGGGAAGGTGTTGTCAACGATCAATGGCACACCGTGCTCATGAGCAGCCTTTGCGAACTTCTCAATGTCCAGGACGGTGAGAGCTGGATTAGCGATGGTCTCACCGAAGACGGCCTTTGTGTTTGGTCTGAATGCTGCGGCAAGCTCCTCTTCTGAACACAGAGGGTCAACGAAGGTTGCGCTGATACCCATCTTTGCCATGGTGACGGAAATGAGGTTGTATGTTCCACCGTAGATTGTGCTGGAGGAAACGATGTGGTCGCCGTTTTCGCAGATGTTGAACAGAGCGAAGAAATTGGCAGCCTGTCCACTTGAGGTGAGCATAGCAGCTGTTCCGCCTTCCAGTTCGCAGATCTTCTTTGCGACGTAGTCACAGGTTGGATTCTGAAGTCTTGAATAGAAATATCCGCTGGCCTCCAGGTCAAAAAGTTTTCCCATGTCCTCCGAAGTGTTGTACTTGAATGTTGTGGACTGAACGATTGGAATCTGTCTTGGTTCTCCGTTTCCTGGAGTGTAGCCACCCTGTACGCAAATGGTATCTCTATCCATGATGCTCTCCTTATAGTGGATATGATTCTATTATATTTCTTGAAAATGGAAAAGGCCGAACGCCACAGGGGCTTCCGGCCTTTTGCATGTTTTCTCATCAGTGCTCTCAGAGATTCTTCATGTACTGGGTCCTTTCCCAGTAGGCACCATCGAGCATGTTCTTCTGTGCAAGCTTTCCTCTGAACTCATCAATGGTCTTGTAGCCCTTTCTGTCCATCCAGCTTTCAACGCCACTGACCATTTCGGTGATGGTGCCAAAGCCGTTCTTAAGCACGGCAGAGCACACTTCTGTAACCTTTGCACCAGCCAGAATCATCTTGATGACCGTTTCACCGGAATGCACACCAGTGGAGGCTGCAAAGTCAATGTCCTTGATATCGGCAGAAAGAAGAGCAATCCATCGCAGGGACTCGGAATAGGCATCGGCATGGGTAAGACCTGGCATGGCACACACGGTCTCCTTCTCGATGTTGATATCCGGATGGAAGAAGTTATTGAACAGAACAAGACCATTTACGCCCTCTTTGCAAAAGCCGTGACTGATGCTGGAAAGGGAGGAGTACTCATAGCCGATCTTGAGGGAGAATGGCAGGTCGGTGACCTTGCGGACCTTTTTTGCAAACTCCAGAGCTTCCTTGTCGACCTTCTCTCCGGTCTTGGAAATGTGGGAACCGATTGGATAGTAATTGAGCTCAAGGGCATCGGCACCAGCTGCCTTGAAGCGCTTTACATACTCGGTCCAGGTATTGGTGTTTGTGCAGTGGATGGATGCGATGACAGGAATGGAGAGCTTTGCCTTGGCCTCGGAAATGAGGGAAACATACTGGTCCACATAATGGCCCTTCTCCAAGTCCACGTAAGATGCGGAGAAGTCAGACTCCTTGATGTAATCACCGATATTGGTGGACTGCTTGGAGGATTCGTAGTTTACGGTATCCTCAAAGATTGATTTCAACACCACAGCGCCGGCACCAGCCTGTTCGCACTTGATGAGGGAATTGATATCTGCTGTCAGCGGTCCTGAAGCAACGACAATCGGATTTTTGAGGGTCAAACCCATGAATGTGGTCTTGAGATCTGGCATGTAACATCTCCTTCGGATTATAGAATAACATAGGAAACAAGACTTATCGATACCCTTTTGCAATTATGGAGGTTTACAAAATTTCCCCACACTTCCCAATCATAGGTGACTGTGGTAAAATCTGCTTCATAGAAACGCATCAGCGTTGCGGGAGGACATATGTTCAGTTTCGGTTCTTCAGAAAAACCAAGGGTAAGTGTCATTGGAAGCGGCAATATGGGCGGAGCTTTCGCCGAAGCCCTTTCCAAGGTCAGCGAGATTGACCTTTGTATCTATGACAGTTACAGACCATGCGCAGACAAACTTGCAGAAGGCAAGAACATCACAGTTCTGTCATCCATGCAGGAGGCAAAGGGCTCTGCCATCGTCATCATCGCCGTCAAGCCTCAGGTCCTCCCCTCCATCTACGACCAGCTTGCTCAGCTTGAGCCGGGCTTCTTCATTTCCATCGCAGCAGGTGTGACCCTTGAAAAGCTCAGAGCAAACCTCAAAACCGACAAGGTGGTCAGGTTCATGCCGAACATCGCCGCCAAGATCGGCTATGCGGTAACCGCTGTCGCCTACTCACCAGAACTCAGCGACGAACAGAAGAAGGACGCCATGCAGATTGCCCTTTCCGTCGGCTCTGCATTCGAGTTGGAGGAAAAGCTCTTTGCCGCATTCATCGGCATCTCCGGAAGCGGAATCGCCTACATGTTTGAGTTCATGCACCAGCTTGCCATGGGTGGTGTCCGCGAGGGTATCCCTTATCCGAAGGCACTGTCTATTGTCGCCGACACCATGCTCAGTGCAGCCAACCTGCAGAAGCAGACAGGTCGCAATGCCATTGACCTTGAGACCATGGTCTGCTCGGCTAAGGGAACCACCATTGAAGGTGTCAAGGCGCTGGCAGATGGGAACTTCGCAAGTGCTGTCATCAACGCAGTCTCTGCCGCAGCACAGAAGTCAGAGGAACTTGAAAAGAAGGCCTAAATTATGGACAACCTATTTGAATCTTTCAAAAACGTGCGAAAATCAGCATCTGTTCTGGCAACATCCGCAGACCAGGAAAGACGAGATGCCCTTCAAGATATCGCCAAGGCTCTTCTTGATAACAAGGACATCATCTTCGCCGAAAACGCCAAAGACCTTGAGAATGCCAAAGCAAACGGCATCTCCGACTCTGTGCTTCACCGCCTGGTATTCTCCACCGACAAGCTCAGTTCTGTCACAAAGGGACTGACCCAGCTTTCCGGCCTTGCCGACCCAATCGGTAAAGTGCGCGAAAAGCGTGAGCTTGACCCAGGTTTCGTACTGGAGAAGAGAACCTTCCCTCTTGGTGTCATTGGTATGATCTTCGAAGCTCGCCCTGATGCTCTTGTGCAGATTGCAGGTCTTGCGCTTCGCTCCGGAAACGGCATCATCCTCAAAGGCGGTAAGGAAGCACGCCTTACCAACAGGGCTCTTGTACAGGTCATCCAAAAGGCAACCGAAAGCTGCAGTTTCGGAAAAGACTGGATCATGGGCATCGAAAGCCATGAGGATGTGGATACACTTCTCAAGGCTGAAGGCTATGTTGACCTTCTGATTCCAAGAGGCTCCAACGCCTTTGTCCGTCACGTCATGGACAACACACGCATTCCGGTCATCGGCCATGCGGATGGCATTTGTGCCACCTATGTGGATGAGAGTGCGGATTTGGAGAAGGCAGTACCAGTTTGTGTGGATGCCAAAGTCAACTACCCTGCCGCATGCAATGCAACCGAAACATTCCTTGTGAACAGCAAGATCGTCCAGGCATTTCTTCCAAAGCTCAATGCAGCCCTTTTGGAAAAGGGTGTGAAGATCCATGCCGACAGCCGTGCGCTTTTGTACATGAAGGGTGCCGTTCCGACAACCGAGGACGATTTTCATACCGAATACCTTGCCCTGGAATGCGCAGTCAAGGTCGTGGACTCCGTGCAGGAGGCAATTGACCATATCCAGAGCCATGGCTCCCATCATACCGATGCCATCCTGACCCAGTGCAAGGAGAATGCGGACCTGTTCGTCGCAAAGGTGGACAGTGCCGATGTATTTGTGAACTGCTCCACAAGATTTGCCGACGGCTTCCGCTTTGGTCTTGGCGCAGAAGTGGGAATCGCAACTTCCAAGCTTCATGCCCGTGGACCGGTAGGACTTGATGGCCTTATGACTACAAAGTGGATTCTCAACGGAAACGGCGAGACCGTTACCGAGTACAGTGGCGCAAACGGCAAGCAGTTCCACCACAAGGAGCTTATGTGATGAGAGACCTTGGAAGAATCAAGACAATCGTGGTCAAGGTTGGAACCAACCTCCTTTCCGCAAAAGATGGAATCGACAAGGCCAAAATCCAGGATATCGCAGATCAGGTATCCGCACTCCACAAGGACGGCTACAACGTTCTTCTGGTCTCCTCCGGTGCCATTGGAATGGGTGCAAAAGCCCTGAACCACAAGAATGCCGTCAAGCACATTCCACTTCGACAGGCATGTGCCTCCATCGGCAACCCTCTTCTGATGACAGCCTACCAAGAGGCCTTCTCAAAGCATGGTCTTCTGTGTGGCCAGGTTCTGATTACAAGAAACGTCCTGAACAACAGAACCGGCTACAATAACATGAGAGCTGCGGTGTCCACCTTGCTCCAGCTTGGTGTTGTACCGATCTTCAATGAGAACGACGTCGTCTCCACATCCGAATGCAACAACGTCTTTGGAGACAATGACAGAATGTCTGCCTATGTGGCATCCAAGATCGATGCCGATGTTCTTGTGCTTCTGACCGACATTGACGGTGTCTACACAGGAAACCCAAAGAGCGACCCGAATGCTGTGATGCTTCACGAGATTGCAGAGCTGACACCAGAGGTCTTCGGCTATGCAAAAGGCGCTGGAACGACATTCTCAACAGGTGGCATGAAGACAAAACTCCTTGCCGCCCAGATTGCACAGAAAGGCGGTTGTGGTACGGTCATTGCCTCAGGCTATGAGAAAGACTCCCTTGTCCGCATCATCAAGGGCGAGGAAATCGGTACCTACATTTTGCCGGAGACACGATTGGCGCAGCGTGAACGCTGGATTCTGAACACCCCAGCTGCTGGAACCGTTATGGTCGATGAAGGTGCTGCTAAAGCACTTAAATCTCACAAGTCACTTTTGCCATCCGGCATCAAGGAAGTTGAAGGCGTATTCAACGATGGTGATGTCATTGAGGTCAAGGACATGGACGGCAATGTGATTCTGAAAGCCATCACAAGCTTCAACTCCTCAGATCTGATTCAGATCAAGGGTCACAGTTCCAAGGAGATTGAGACGATGATCGGCGACGGCCATAAGGTTGTCTTCCGACCGGAAGATTCCGCATACCAGAACTGAAGAGACAGGGCCTGTTGCATAAAAGCGATGGGCCTTTTCTTGTATAAAGCATTCATGAGAACAAAATAATCTTGGAAGAGCAAAAACAGGGATTTCAAGATTATAGAATAATCTTGGAAAAGCAAAAACTGGGGTTTCAAGATTACAGAATAATCTTGGAAGGGCAAAAATCAGGGTTCCAAGATTACATTGACGCCAAATGGCATCACACCACATAATCACTGCATAATCTGTATTCAGATATTTTACAGAAAAGTTCAACTTCAATAGGTACAGAATCACACTTCTCTGCTATACTCTCCCTATGCGAAACAGCCTTTACGAACAGCTTTACAAGAAGATTGCCAACGACATCCGAACAGGTGTGCTCAAGACCGATGCCAAGCTCCCATCCATCCGCAAGTATGCCGAGGAGAACGGAATCAGCATCAACACCGTCATTGGTGCCTACAACCTTCTTTTGGCCGAAGGCTACATCTACG
>JAKSPE010000034.1 GCA_024405015.1 Sphaerochaetaceae bacterium | reverse complement strand
CATATCGCTCATTTTCCTCCATCGAAGAGGCAAGGTCATTTCTTGAGTGTGCAGAAAGTGAGCCTGAATATAAATGAATCCTTTAAGGCTCATACTCACAAACTCATTTCAAAAAGATTACTCATCTTTGCAAAAGAGAAATATGAACATGGATGAACTGTGGTCTGTTGTCAAAATGCTCGAAGAACGAAAAAGTCTCCCTCCCAAATACAAAGATCACAAACTGAAAGGAAAATACAGCAACCAAAGGGAATGCCACATCCATCCAGATTGGTTGCTGATTTATGCAATTGATAATGATAAATTGATTCTAACTTTGACACGAACAGGAACGCATTCAGATCTCTTCAAATGAAATCCGACATGGTCCCAAATCACAATCATTTCTTCTGTTTTCTGAGTCCATACAGATACAGGAAGAACACCATCAGAATCTCTCCATACATGGAGATGTAGAAGATGAACTTGGCGTTTCCTGTTGCAGGGCCCAAGGCCGAGAAGGCGAACATCAGAAAACCTGCAAGAAACAGATATGGTGTCTTTTCGCGAATCCATACGATGACACCGACAATGATCAGTGGAATCACAGCGCCAAAGCTGAGAATCGAGGAGATTCCTTCCGCCCAAGCTGGGGTCTGTCCCTTGACGGAGGCCATTCGTGAAATGCCGGCGATGGTCGTCACATCCAGAACCGTTGCCAATGCCTCAGCAAGACCTGCGACCATCAGAATGCCGGTAATGGCATAGAAAATGGTGGAAAACGGCTTTTTGAGATCCAAAGCAAGGCTACAGATGGCAAACAGAAGCGGAATCAGAACACCATGGGAGATGAATCGGATTCTGCTGATAGCTCTAAGAGCCTCAATATTCACGAAAGCACCCAAGCCAATGATGAATGCATCCAAAAAAAGTCCGATGGTGATGCAGGCTGTCAGCAAAACGATCTTGGAGCCCTTATTCTTGTAACTTCTGATTGCGATGACAAACAGAACCATTTCCAAAACGGCAATTGTCCAGATTCCCGGAATTGCGCTTGATGCGATGATTTCCTTCATATTTCCCTTCTTTACTAAACTTTTTGTTCAGCAATAGAACCATAACATGGGAAATAGGCACTGCCAATTGAAATTGGTAATTTTACTAATTATTTGAGATGTGTTGGATTTGACAGGCTTAAACGCTGACGTTTGCCAGAATCTTGTGAAGCAGCGTGTACAAGGTCTTGGCATCTTCCGGGCTTACCGCCATGCAGGAGCCAACCTTCATAGGAATTTCGACTGCCTTCTCCCGAAGGTCCATACCTTTCTGTGTCAGCTGAACAACAAGAACACGCTCATCTTCCTTGGAGCGGCTTCGTGTGACATAGCCCTTCTTCTCCAGGTTCTTAAGCAGTGGGGTCAGTGTTCCAGAGTCCAGGTAAAGGCGCTCTCCGAGTTCCTTGACATTGACACTTCCCTTCTCCCAAAGGACCATGAGGGCAATGTACTGTGTGTAGGTCAAATCCAGTTCATCCAGATATGGCTTGTACTGTCTGACCACTTCCTTGGCGCACGCATACAAAGGAAAGCAGATCTGGTTATCCAATTTCAAAACATCGTACTTGTCCATGTGTTGCCACCCCTCCAGAAGTGCTTTCCAATTGTATGCGATTTGTCCGTTCGAAACAACCTCAGTCGAGGTCCTGAACCTCGCCATTCTGCTGAGCCTCGTAGGCTCTTCTGACTGCCTTTGCAAGCTGGTCTGCGCAGGAGGTTCCACGTCTGCCACATTCGATGCCTGTGAGCTTGGCCTCAATCTCTTCGACAGACCAGCCTTCCAAAAGAAGAGGAATGGTCTTGAGATTTCCATTGCATCCACCCATGAAACTGATGTTGTGGACCTTATCCCCTTCCAGGTCCAGACTGATGACCTGGGAGCAGGTCTTTTCCGTCACATAGTCGTAATGGTACATTACAGAACCTCTTCAATGGCGGCCTTGACCTTATCAAGGGAAGCAGTAGGCTCAAAACGAGCGACGATATCGCCCTGTCTGTTGATGAGGATCTTGGTGAAGTTCCACTTGATGTTTCCATTGTTCTTGTAATCCGGATCCATCTTCTTCACGACAGCTCCAAGAAGTAGCTTCATGGCTCCGTTGAAGCCCTCAAACTTTGTGTTGGCTGTGATCCACTTGTAAAGTGGGATTGCGTTCTCGCCGTTGACATCGATCTTGGAATACTGGTCAAAAGTGATTCCATAGCGGCCGGTACAGAAATCATGGATCTCAGCATCATCGCCAGGAGCCTGGGAAGCGAACTGGTTGCATGGGAAGTCCAGAATCTCAAGTCCCTTCTCGTGAAGGCTCTCATACATGTTCTGAAGCTCCTCGTACTGTGGTGTGAAACCACAACCGGTTGCTGTGTTAACGACAAGAATCACCTTACCCTTGAAGGTGCTCAGTGCCACATCAGTTCCATCCTGTGCCTTGACTGTGAAATCGTAAATATTCATATGTTCACCCCTTATCCGTGTTTTTCATTGTTTACAATTCAATTGTATACAATCTAATTGAAAAACTGTCAAGCGATTTTCGGGAAAAACCAGTAGAACTAGCACATCGAGCCGAACCAACAGAACCAGAAGAACGAAACAGAACCAATGAAATCCTTGTTCACCCGCACCTGTCATTATGCTATCATCCAAACATGAGTAAGCTTGTAACTGGAATCGTAGCCCATGTCGATGCAGGAAAGACCACCCTTTCTGAGGCACTACTATATACCTGCGGTGCCATCCGAAAACTTGGTCGCGTCGATTCCAAGGATGCCTTTCTGGACACCGACAAGATCGAGCGCGAGCGTGGCATCACCATCTTCTCCAAGCAGGCAGTGCTCAACGACAAGGTCACACTCATCGACACCCCGGGTCATGTGGATTTCAGTGCGGAAATGGAGCGAACACTTTCCGTCTTGGATGCCGCAATCCTTCTCGTCAATGCATCGGATGGCATTCAGGCACACACCAAAACCCTTTGGATGCTGCTAAGAAGCTTCCACATCCCAACCTTGGTCTTCGTCAATAAGATGGACATGCCGAACACCGACAAGGCAACACTGCTCAAGGCTCTAAAACAGACATTTTCAGACGGCATTGTGGATTTCACACAAACCGATAGCGACGAGTTTTCCGACCAAATCGCATCCACAGACGACGAGCTTGCTGACAAATATCTTGACGGAGAAAGCCTTACAACCAATGATATCGCGCGCGTGATAAAACAGCGCAAGGTCTTTCCTGCCCTCTTCGGCTCGGCGCTAAAGTTGGATGGCATCGAAAGCCTCGTCGAGACCCTTTGCACCTACTTCAGCCCAAAACCGACAACCGAAGACTTTGGCTGCATTGCATACAAGATCTCCACCGACAGACAGGGTAACCGCCTGACCCACATCAAGGTAACCGGTGGTGTGTTGCATGCCAAGGACGCCTTGGGCGAGGAGAAGGCAAATGAAATCCGACTCTACTCCGGTGACAAGTTTGAGACGCTCAAGGAAGTACATGCAGGAGAAATCTGTACAGTGACAGGACTCAAGCTGTCAAAGGCGGGAACCACCTATGGATCTTGTGACATCCACTTTCGAAGTCTCATGGAGCCAGCTCTCATCTATGCCGTTCACCATGGACAGGAGGTCAGCGCATCCGACATGCTGCGCATCCTCAAAACCTTGGAGGATGAACTGCCGGAGCTCAAGGTCCAGTACCAGAGCCTACAGAAAGAGATCCAGGTCATGCTCATGGGCGAAGTCCAGACCGAAGTCATTAAGGAACTTCTCAAGTCACGACACAACCTGGACATTGATTTTGGAGATGGAAAGATTGCCTACAAGGAGACCATCGCCGATAAAACCATTGGCATCGGCCACTATGAGCCTCTCAAGCACTATGCAGAAGTTCACTTGGAGCTGTCTTCAAGAGAGCGTGGAGCGGGCATGCTTTTTGAGGCTGACCTTCCGGTGAACGAGCTTGATACGAACTGGCAAAGGCTCATCTATACACACCTTGTGGAGAAAGAGCATGTGGGAGTTCTGACAGGAAGTCCACTGACCGACATACACATCAGGCTTTTGGCTGGCAGAGCCCACCTGAAACACACCGAAGGCGGAGACTTTAGACAGTCCACCTATCGCGCCATTCGTCAGGGCCTGATGAAAGCCACTTCCGTTTTGCTTGAGCCGATCTACACCTATGAGATCACCGTACCTGAGACAAGTACTGGGAAAGTCATGAGCGACCTGGAACGGATGCACGGCAGCTGTACCATCACCGACAGCAAGGCAGGCTTCACAACCATGACAGGACGCTGTCCGGTTGCCACCATGATGAACTACATCAACGATGTGCGAGCCTTCACCCGCGGACAGGGAACCTTAAGCGTGCGTGTCGATGGCTACGAGAAGTGCCATAATGCCGATGAGGTCATTCAGCGAATCGGCTACAACCCGGATGCCGACCTAGACAATCCTGCATCCAGCGTCTTCTGCAGCCATGGTGCTGGCTTTGTGGTACATTGGCAGGAAGTAGACAGTTACAAGCATATCCAATATTGATTGTTTCTTATTAATCCATTTTGCCTTATAATTCCTATCCATAGGGGAAATGCCAATGAGAAAAGTACTGTTTGCCGCATCCGAGTGTGTTCCATTCGTCAAGACTGGTGGTCTTGCCGACGTTGTGGGAAGCCTTCCGAAGGTCTTTGACAAGTCCGAGTTCGACATCCGCGTGATGTTGCCGATGTACGAGTGCATCAAGGACCAGTACAAGAGCCAGATGCAGACTGTCTACTATTTCCAGATGGACAACATCGTCTACGTCGGTGTCATGAAGCTGGAACTGGATGGTATCACCTATTACTTCATTGACAACAAGCAGTATTTCTCAGGTTCCAAGCCTTACTTTGATCTGTTCACAGACCTTGAGCGCTTTGCCTATTTCTCCAAAGCAGTGCTCTCCGCCCTTCCTCTGATCGGATTCCGACCGGACATCATCCATTGCCACGATTGGCAGTCAGCCCTGATTCCGGTGTACCTGAACACCGTCTTCCAGGGTGACCCGTTCTTCCAGGGAATCCGCACCATCATGACCATCCACAACATCCGTTTCCAAGGCACTTGGAATGTGGGACACCTGCAGTATGTCTCAAGACTTCCACACGAAGTGTTTGAGCCGACAAAACTCGTCTCCCCTTTCCAGGACACAAGCCTTCCAAAGTCCGATTGGACCGCCTCCATGCTCCGAGGTGGCCTGGTGTACAGCGACTGGATCACCACCGTCTCCAACAGCTATGCCTATGAGATTCAGACACCACAGTTCAGCGATGGTCTGGATGACATTCTGCTCTGCAGAAACCAGAGACTCAAGGGAATCGTCAACGGTCTTGACTACCAGATCTGGAACCCTGAGACCGATGCAAACATCGCAGAAACCTACAATATTGAAAATTTCATCGCCAAGCGAAATGCCAATAAGATTGCCCTGCAGAAGGAGCTTGGGCTTAACCCAGATCCTTCGGTCTTCACTCTTGGAATCGTCTCTCGCCTGACCGACCAGAAGGGTCTGGACCTTGTGGACCAGATTATGGACCAGTTGTGTGAAACAAGAATGAATCTGGTGGTCCTGGGCACTGGAGATCCGCACTACGAGAACATGTTCCGCCATTATCAGAGCAAGTATCCAAACAAGATCGCTGCCATCATCGGCTACTCTGAGGAACTTTCCCACCGCATCTATGCCGGTGTTGATGCCCTTCTGGTTCCGTCTGCCTTTGAGCCTTGCGGACTTACCCAGCTGATTTCCCTGCGCTATGGAACCGTTCCAATCGTCCATGAGATCGGCGGGCTCAAGGATACCGTGCAGCCGTTCAACCAGTACGACAACACAGGAACCGGATTCGGCTTCAAGGGTTACCACTCCCAGGAGCTCATGGACCGCATCAACCATGCCATGTACCTGTTCTACAACGACAAGGCAACATGGAACGGCATCCAAAAGCGAGCCATGGAGCAGGATTGGTCCTGGAAGAACTCCTGCGAGGTCTACCGTCAGCTGTATCTTGGAATGTGATGGCCTGAGATTCTCATGCCGAGTCCTTCATCTCTGATTGCTTGGTGATGCATCCCGCCTTGGTTACATGATAGCCCAAGGATTTTAGAACAGCATCAAAGGATTGGAATCCCATTACGCTCAATGCAAACCGTTGGGTAATGAGGTTCTTTATCTTTTCATAGGAAGGCCGATTTCCATAATAGGCAACAAGTTTCTCCAGTACAGTCTTCAGATCATCAAGTGAAACATCCCGATCCTCCATCTGGAAAAACAGGTTGCAGGAATTGCGAAAGACATCCGGAGTGCGTTCCTGCCCCATTCCAACCACCATTTTACCATCCTCGCGAATCCTTTTGGCAATGGAAGAGAAATCACTATCTGAGGAGCATAAGACAAAGACATCAATGTCATAGCCTAGCAGATCCATGCAGTCTATGACGATGCTGAAATCTGTCGTATTCTTTCCTTTGACGTAATTGGTCAGATATTTCTGCACCACTCCGTATTCCTTTGCGGTGTTATTCCATCCGCCCTGTCTCTCGGAAACTCCATACAAACATTTATACACAACGGCAACATCACCCATCTGGCTGATATTGTTCATAATCGTTTTCATGAATTTTGAATTGATATTGTCCGCATCGATCAGAAGAGCTGTTCTTCGAAAGTCCTTACCTTGCAGATTCTCAGGAATGTCCTGGAGGACAAACCTGCGACACTTCAAGTCACGCTTTGGGGACGGCTTCGCCACAGATTTGTACCCGACGATGACCATAATGAGAGTTGCAAGACCGACGACAACCTGAATGAAATCCATGGAAATGGAAAAACAGTTCATAATGACCTCCTATACTTCTATTATCCAGCATAAAAGGTGGTCATTTAGCCACATAATTCGTGCCAATATTTACCGTGGACATTTTTACAACTACCCATGGACATTTTTTCATGTCCACGCATGTCCACGCCAGCTTTAAAGGGACGAACAGAATTATTGACTACAGAAAAATGTAATCACGTTTAACAGTTGTCAAAAGTCCTCGCTCAGGATCAGAGCAATCAATTCTCGCATCTTTTACAGTATAAGCCATGTCAATTCTATCAGTCTCTTTGAAATAAATATTAGTATTTCCCAAAGAGCCCAACGAAAAGTTATATACTTTTTCACTAGTTCTTAGCACAAAACCAGAGTCCAGCAGAATCTCATCTCCGTGATTATTTTTTATCAAATCACGGACTAGAACGATTTCAGAAATCTTTTCATCTTTCAGAAATTGGACAACCTGCCACCCTTTCGGATAATTTCTTTTTTTCAGATCATTTTTATGAAAAAAGAATGCAGATCCTTCATCACTTATCAAGTGGTCAGAATTCCAAAACCATTTTACTGGCACATAATCACAAACTGCCTCAACAGCAAACTGACCAAGATTGAAACGGACGATTTCAGAAAAATGTTCCCATTTCCTATAGTACTGGCCTTCTATAGATTTCAAAGTCTTCCCTTTCATTGAAGCCAATACTTTCAGCATTTCATCATTAATTGTCAAATCAATCATCTGCTACCTCTGAACAAAATGGATCTTATGAGCATGTTTCTCAAAATTAATCCTAATCTCCACCACGGGACTCCCTTCGGTTTTTGGGTATGGTCGAAATAAAACATCGGTACCATCCGACAAACTGGATTTTATCCCATGATAATTGGAAAGGTATCCGATTTTTCCACCTTCGCCCATCTCAGAGAAAAATACCATTGACGAATCCATAGGGCTTTCTGATTCTATCACCCAAACTTTCTGTCCTTCCCCCGGATATCCAAAAAACCCATTCTCATTCATTTCAAAATGCTGAGCAGTATTGGCCAGGTTCTGCGCATAGCTGCTCTCCTCATGAGGCTTGCGGGACACCATGTCCTCACAGAACCTCATCACCCTCTCATCATTGTGGGATTCGATTGTATGAGTATCCGCAGTGCCATATTCAATTGCGCTCTCAGCAACAAATTGAGACTCGGCTTCACTACTCCTGTAGAAGTATGTCTTCTCGTACTTGGTGCTTATTCCACTTCCCAAGGTCTAGTCATCCGCACCAGCCTCTTTCACAAGCTTGTCCCTGTTGCTCTTGGCATATGTGGTCCAGTCAGGGTATCTGTAGAATGTCGTCCTCTTCTCGAACTCCTCGAATATCGCTTTAGGCATCGACCCGTACACGAGCACGACCTCCGGCTCCAGATACTCGAGCATTGCCTTGAGCCCAGCCTTGAAGTGCCTCTTCTCCAATGCAGTCTTGATCACGCCATAGGACCCGATGCTCACGATGCTGTGCTTCTCGACACCAGCAAAGGCAAGCGGCTCCGGAAACATGCATGTCGTGTATGTCCTCTCATCTCCCCATCGGACATTAGGAATCACATAAATTCCCTTCTTCTGCAGATAGTAGCCGATGGCGTGGTTCCTGTATTTGTTGACGACCTGTGCGGCAAATGGGGCATCCCAGTATAGCGATGCATCAGGGCTTATCACAGCCTGAAACTTCCTGAAGCTCTTCACATAGTCATCAGGATTTCTCAGAAGGTCCGCGAACTCGATGTCATTCTCGTATTCGCAAACCGCGAAGCCGGATGAGGAGACCTTGTCCATCTTGCTGAATGGGACGATGGCCTTTGGAATGGCAATGATTTCAGGGGCCTTGATGATCGGGATCTCGAAGATGCCGTCGAAATCAGCGCCCCTAACCAACTCAGGGTTGCAACCGTCTGTGATGACTGCAGCATTCTTGACTCCAGCAGTCTTCATCGTGGTCTGCTTCTTTTTTGCCATTAGAGAACCTCCCAATATCCATCTGATTCGTTCCCTATTCTCTTTACGAGTCCAAATTCTTTTAGTACTTTGACCGCTCTATACACAGTTTTCTTACTTTTCCCGATTATGTCACTTATCTGCTCAAATGTAAGTGTTCCATCATCTTTTAAAATTGAAAGAATTTTCTTTTCAACATCTGACACGTCATGGACTTTTTGTTGTCCATGATGTCTGATGAAAATGAATCTGAATCCACTCATCGAGTTCTCATATTGATAGCCAATGCCAAATCGATTACACACATCAAAAGTTTTCTCAAATCCAGTACCAAAAGATTCTATCTCAGCCGTAATGAACAACGTGTTAATAATCTTAGGATTTCTAACCAATGGCTCATGAGCTCCATTTGCAAAGTCATCTGGAGTTACTCCTATTGGGAATAATCCAGGACTATAGATGCAAACTCGATCTTTATAGACATCAACCTCGAAATTCGTATTTCCGCAATAGTTCCCATGAGCAAAAGCATTTATCACTATTTCTCTGATTGCAATTCGAGGAATTTCAGGCTCTTCCTTTCTTTTAATGCTTCCATCAAAAGTCACACTCCAATCAATATTCTGAAAGATATGATTTACTGAAGCCTCAATGCACTCATAGATATTCCCATGAAAATGTTCAAGCTTGAGAATTACCGTTCTATTTTCTGTGGCAAATACAGCAAATTTTACCAAGACTGGTCCTCGAGATGAAAACAACACTTTTCCCGCATTGTTTAGCGTTGTTCCACCCGCAGAAAGCAAGCCCAACTTACTGAGGGCTGTTGCGTTACTAGCAAAAGGACTTCGAATTCGACCTTCTGAAAGACCTTTCTCATATTCGACTCTCAATAAATCGGAATCAATACTGTCAATACTTTCATCAGACTCGGCATTTTCCCAAGCAGAATAATCGCGCTGTCTACTTAAAAATAGTCGCTCAAGTTCAGCGTTATTCACCAATCTATCCTCGTCGGCAAATCGCTCATAATACCGTCCAAAAGCCGAATATGGACTCTCAGATCCAGCAAATTGTACTTCAATAAAGCATTTGCCATCTGAAGATTTCTTCTCCTCAATCTGATACCAACAAGGAGGCTTAATCTGGCACGCTATATCTCTAGACAAAGATCTCAAAGTATCCTTTCCAATATCCTGGCCACAAACCTCGCCGTCATCTTTCACACCAAAGTACAGCATACCTCTTTGATGCTTATTCAAAATACTTGCAATTGAAATAATGCCAGCATCTTTTTCTGATGTTGATTTTTTGAATTCTATATGCTCGTTTTCTTTTCCAATATTCATCTGTTTACCGTGGACATTTATCCAACAACCCGTGGACATTTTACCATGTCCACGGCATGTTTTCAAATGAAAATTCATCCATTCCTGATTGCTTCCAAACCGAATCATTTAGGTCATATTCCAAACATACCGAACGACCATTATTTGCCAAAACCCTCGTTTCTCCCGCTCAGACGATATTTTCCAGCATAAAAGGTGGTCATTTAGCCACATAATTCATGCCAATATTTACCGTGGACATTTATACAACTACCCATGGACATTTTTTCATGTCCACGTATGTCCACGACAGTCACATCTTGGTATGTGACGATACCGTTTCGGAATCCTCACTTTCCGATCTTGTCAGCAAGATGGCGAGCAATGACGGCCATATGCCGATATGCCTCAGGCAGCATTTCAACAGGATATGCTTTGCAGTGGTTTACCGATTCGAAGTTGACGATGCCCTTGTAGCCGATCTCTCCAAGAGCCTTCATGATATCATCCCAGTCCATAACGCCAGGATACGAGTATGGGATATTGTGTCGGTCAACGGAGCCATCCACTTCGTGAAGATGCACAATCTCAACGGTATCACCAAGAATGCGAAGACAATCGGCGGGACTGATGTGCGTATCCTTCTCCGTCAGAGCGAAATGTCCCAAATCAGGACAAGTGCAAAAGCAGTCCCTGCCAAGGATCCTTAGGTACTCAAGCATGTCGTGAGGGTCGGAGCACTCGGTCTGTCTGATGGTCCTACTTCCGTCGCGGTCATAGCAGAACATGTTCTCCACACCGTTTTTCACACCGTACTTCTCAAGTGTAGGCTTGAGAGCACCGAACAGTCTGAGATTGAAGGCCATTCCCTCTTCCTTCTTTTCAAGAACATAACGTCCTGGAATCTGAACTGGGTGGATGACAATGTGGCCACATCCCATGGCTGCGGTTGCAATGATGCTTTTCCTGCAGATTTCAAGATACTCTGGGCTGCTGCAAGCTTCATAGCCTCCGTATGCGGCATGGGTCTGGCCGATTCGGATCCCAAGATCTTGCGCATACTGGCCGATTGCATGGTAGGTTTCCCAAACTTCAGCATCCGACAATCCATAGAGATTGCTCCTCTTCATGGCATCAACATTGGAAACTCCACCGTCGATTGAGAAGTCGGCTGCATCAAAGCCAGCTCCCGCAAGGAGCTCCAGCGATTTTCTGGCACCAAGTTCCAATATGTTTCCCATGCTTATTGCATACATACCCTAATTCCTCTCACAAGCCTTCGCAGAAGCCTTCTTTGCATCAGTCAGATTCCAGCATCCCATTTTCCGCAGAAAGCATCTACGGGAGACACTCCTTCGAACGGACTCTCGCCCAACATCTTTTCGACAAGGACATCCAGAACCTCGTCTTCGCTTTGGTAGCAGTTTATGTATGTGCCTACCATTGGCGCGTCAAGAAGGTGGTAAGGATTTCCAAGTGACACGAAAAGCGTCGGCACCTCATGGCTGAACACAGGCGTCGAATATGCCACAGGAGCCTGCCAAGAGAACCTTGCGACGGTCTGGTTTGACCTGACCGGCACATGGGCACAGAAAAACACAAGATCGTATCGTCCTACCGGATTGCAAGACAAATCAGGCTCGAACATGTCAACTTCAAATCCCTTCTTTCGCAGTTTGTCCGCGAGAACCAGAACAGGCTTTCTGTCGTCTTCTGAATGGGCAAGGCCATACATAAGAACCCTGCGATTCTTCACAACACTGACAGGCAGCACCCCGCCCTTGTCCTTCACCAAAGTGATCGATGCACGAGCAGTCCTTTCCAGTAGCAGCTCCGCTTTATGCTCTTTCATCAGATTGAGTGCCTGCTTCACATCACAATGAACATTGCCATCCGTAAGCCCCAACGCGGCCTTCATGCCAAGAATCCTATGAAGTGCATCATTAAGTCTCTGCTTGGAAAGGATTCCAGATAGATACCCCTCCTTCATGTAGGCGAAATCCTCCTCGATGTCCCTTGCGAAAAGGAACATGTCGGCACCCGCCTCAATGCAGGATGGCACAGCCAGTCGTCTTGGAAGACGTGAATTGAAACCAACCATGAGAGTTGAGTCTGTGGTCACCACACCATTGAAACCAAGCCTCTCACGCAAGAGCCCCTGCAGGAGCTCTTTCGAAAGCGAACCTGGCATGATGTCTTCATCCTTGATGCCAGGATTGAGGAATCTTGTCCATGCCGGCTGCATGATGTGACCTGCCATGATTG
>JAKSPE010000033.1 GCA_024405015.1 Sphaerochaetaceae bacterium | reverse complement strand
CATATTGATTCTAACCGTTCTCTGCTCGTGTTCCCAAAGGATCAGACCGGCAGACTATGCCATTCCATGGAATCGGGATGTTGTCAGTGAGGCTGTCCAGACCCACACCATCAACTTCTATTTCATGTCTGGCAGTGGGATGGTCATAGAGGAAAATGCCGAGAACGCAAAGAACAAGTGGGGTGACAGCTGTCTTGTGGTGCTTCCGGATGGAACGACCCTGCTCATAGACTCCGGTATGTATCAGTATGCCGATGTGCTGAAGGAGAATCTGCACAAACTGGGTGTTGACCGCCTGGATTATCTGGTGATTTCGCACCCTCACAACGACCATGCCTCTGGTGTCTATGAGAAGAAGTATACGATTCTCAAGGAGTTTGAAGTCGGACATTGCTACCTGAACGGCACCTACAACACCAACTGGAAGAATGTCCATAAGCTTGAGGACCTGCTGGATAAATACCATGTGCCATTCTCCCATCTGTCGGAAGGGGATGCCTTTGATATCGGCACTGTCCACTTCTCGGTCATCAATCCGCCTAAGTCGATTCTCGGCACCGTCTATGACAATACTGCCGATGTCAACAACAGCTCTATGGTTCTTCGTATGGACTATGGTGAGTTTTCGGCGTTGTTCACTGGTGATATCTATGCCGCTAAAGAAGCGCAATTGGTGGCTGCTTACTCGGATGTACTGGATGTGGATCTATTGAAGATTCCGCATCATGGATATTCGACTTCCAATACAACGGCTTTTGCGAATGCTACAAGTCCCGTTGTTGCCGTTGCTACCGGCTATGTTCAGATGCCGCTTTCCGTCTGCAATAACTATCGGAAGTCCGGTGCACAGGTTCTGTTTGACTATGTGGATGGCTACATCCATGTCTGGTCCGATGTGATGCAGAACATAGGGTGGGAGACATCCAAGGAAAGGACAGGTTTGTTTCAGGATCGTTACGGAAGAGCCGAATTTATACCGGAAATGGAATAAGGTTTTAGGATGGTTTGGATCTATTTCTGTGCTGGATGTATCTTTTTACAGAAACCTAATTGACAAAAATCCCAAAAAACATGTAATTAATGCACAAACAAAGACGTTTTGGCTTGGGCCGAAGCGTCTTTTTTTGTTGTTTACTGGAGGATTTTCGAGAAAAAAGCAAAAAAAGTTTGACAAATGACTATCAGCATTTATTCTAAACAAAAGGCAATTTGTGATTTTCAGGGATAATTAACTGATATATTAGTGTAATTTGGGGGAAATTGCATATTTTTACTAAACGGTAATAATTACTGCGTTGCAGGATAACATTAGAGGAGAAAAAACATGAAAAAACTTCTTACAATCATTCTCATTCTGGGAATCGTCGTTTGCTCTGTTTTCGCTAATGGTGGCTCAGAGGCTACCACATCAGCAAATGGAGTCGTAGCAGGATCCAACAAGTCCGCTTCTGGTGAAACAACCAAGGATGTATACATTGACTTCTGGGGAGTCTGGGCTCAGGATAACTATAGAGCTGTCTACTGGCAGGAGAAGGCTGCAGAGTTCTGCGAGCAGTACGAGAAGGAAAACGGAATCTCCGTCCAGATCGAGTACTTCGGACAGGGCAGCTACTCCGGTCTTTCTGAGAAGCTCGCAGCTGGTGCTGTCGCAAAGCTTCTTCCAGTCATCTCCCAGGTTGAGGAGCAGGCAACAGCCCGTTTCGCAGCTCTCGGCGCAGATCTCACAAAGTATATGAAGCCAGAAGTCATCGACAACTATCTCGATGGTATTCTCGTTTCCTGTACACAGAAGGGTAAGCTTGTTGCTGTTCCTGCTGGAAGATCCTATGTCTGCTGTATCCTGAACAAGGACCTCCTTGAGAAGTCTGGTCACACACTCGCTGAAGTCGAGAACTGGGACTGGGACAAGTATGTTGAGATCGCAACTGACATCGCAAAGCTCGGCGACGACATCTACGGCGCAGCAGTCTACTGGGATGAAGATGCTTGGACATGGGAGTCTGCTCTCTACTCAGAGGGTGGAAGCATTGATAACGAGGATGGAACAAAGATCACATTCCTCGAGGCAGATGCAACAAGAATCCTGAACAACACAGTCAAGATGCTTTTGAACAACGTCACATACAGCGCATACAACGACTACTCCTACATGGATGTCACAGATGGTTTCTATGAGCTCTGGGCACAGGGTAAGATCGGTTCCTTCATCGGTTCCATCACACAGTACAAGTCCAGTAACAAGTTCAAGAACAACTACGAAGGACATGCAGAGTTTGATGTCGTCATCGCAAAGCAGCCAGCTGGTAGCGCAGGTTTCGGTATGGCAACTGGCGGATCCAACATGATGATCCTCAACAGCGCAACAGAGACACAGAAGAAGGTTGCAGCTGCATTCTTCGAGTATCTTGCTCAGGATGCCAACGTTGCTGAATGGAACTCCGTCTCCGGTTACGAGGCATTCACAGAGTCTGTCGTCAATGACGCTTCCTTCAAGGCTACAACAGATGCAGATCCTAACCTCCTGAACATCTACAAGTTCGTTGAGGATGCTCACTCAAGACCAGCAACTCCAAAGTGGCAGGAGATGTACAGCACAGTCATCATCCAGGACCTCGTCGACCTTACTCAGCACCCAGAGAACTATGCAGATCCTAAGGCAACTCAGGCTCTCGTAGAGAAGTGGGCAGAGAAGTGCCAGAAGATTCTCGATGAGAAATGAGATCTGACGGTTCACAACTGAACGGATAATGCCGTGAAGGGGTACAAGTGACCTCTTCACGGCTTTTTGAATAAACGAACAATTTAACTTTTTAGAGGTAACGGATATGGCTATTGTCATGAAGGATATAAAGAAACAATATGTCGGGACTACAAAACCTGTCATGGAACATTTTGACCTGACCATCGAAGACGGTTCATTCACAGTTCTTCTTGGTCCATCAGGTTGTGGTAAGACCACTGCACTTCGTATGATCGCAGGTCTTGAGGATGTTACTGACGGCCGTATCTACATTGATGAGAATGACGTCACTGACGTCGATCCGGGCGACCGAAACATCGCCATGGTTTTCCAGAACTATGCCATTTATCCGCATATGACAGTTCGTGGAAACATCGAGTTCGGACTCAAGAACTATAAGATTGAAAAAGAGGAGATCAAGCAGCGTGTTGACTATGTTCTCGCCCTGACTGGTCTTTCTGAATACAGCGAAAGAAAGCCTGCACAGCTTTCTGGTGGACAGCGCCAGCGTGTCGCTCTGGCCAGAGCCATCTCAAAGTCCCCAAAGGCCTTCCTCATGGATGAGCCGCTTTCCAACCTGGATGCCAAGCTTCGCACACAGATGCGCAGTGAGATGATCCAGCTCTACAACAGACTCAAGTGTACCTTCATCTATGTCACCCATGACCAGACCGAGGCCATGACCATGGGAACTGACATCGTCGTCATCTACAAGGGTGTCATCCAGCAGCATGGAACACCGGAAGAGGTCTACAAGAGCCCAGCCAACCTGTTTGTCGCCCAGTTCATCGGTGACCCAGGTATGAACGCTCTCAAGCTTTCCTCTGGTGGCTTTGTCGGTTTCAAGCCTCGCGAGGCTCAGATCGGCGCTGCAGAGGGCGACGGCCTTAAGATTAAGGGAAAGGTCCTGACTCGTGAGTACATGGGTTATGATTACATGATCACAATCGATATCGGCTGTGGAAACATCGTCATCCGAAACAAGCAGCATGTTGAGGTTGACCAGGAGCTGGATCTCTTCATCCCTCAGACAGCTCTCTACTATTTCGATGAGAATCAGAACCGAACCGAGACTGTTCAGACCGGTTCCGTTGCGGAGGTTTTCCATGTCGACGATTGATAAGAATGATATGACCCACTTCCGAAAGCTGGAACTCAAGCAGCACGGTCCGGTCTACAGGTTCTTCAACAACATGCTCAAGAACCCGTACGTCCTCATTGCTCCTGCTGAGATCATCGCTTTGGGAACCACCATCTTCGCCCTCGGTTACTGTATCTTCATGAGCTTCATGAAGTGGGACATGATCACAGGCGAAAGGACCTTTGTAGGATTATACAACTACAAGTACATCTTCCACGATGAGCTGTTTCTCACTTCCCTGAAGAACACCATCGTGTTCATGATCCTCACCGTGTTCGTTGGAGTCATCTTCAAGGTTCTCATCGGTGTGTTCCTCAACAAGAACAAGCCGCTTCACAACCTGGTCCAGACCATCATGTTCACACCGTACATCATTGCAACCGTTGCAATCGCTGTCATCTTCAAGTACATGATGATGCCAAACGGCGGTGTCTTCAACTCCATGTTGGCAAAGCTCCATCTTCCGACTTCCGAGTGGTACATGGGTACCAAGTCCGCTCTGATGTCCCTGGCATTCATCTCCATCTGGCAGGGTATGGGATATGGTGTTCTGATCGTCATCTCCGGTCTTCGTGCCATTCCGAACCATGTCTACGAGGCTGCTCGTCTGGACAAGGCTGGAAGGACAAAGACCTTCTTCAAGATCACCGTGCCTCTTTTGAGCCCGACAATCTTCTATCTTCTGGTCACCTCATCCGTTGGTGCTTTCACAACCTTCGATATCGTTGCCATGATGACAGATGGCGGTCCTCATAACGCAACCTACATGCTGGCATACTATGTCTACATGCAGGGTCTCAGATTCATGAACTATGGAAGAGCCATGGCTGCCTCTGTAGTCCTTCTGGTAATCACTTCCGGCCTTTCCATCATCAACTTCACTTTGGCCGGCAAGAAAGTCCATTACCAATAAGAGGAGGGGAAACGATGGATCAGTTCAAAAAACCAGCAAAATACAAGAAAAAGAATTCCTTGGTCGGCAAGATTCTCGAATGCCTCCTTTTGGCATTCCTGTTCATCCTGTTCGTTCTGCCTTTCTACTACATGGTCATCTCATCCTTCAAGACAACCATCGAGGCCATGGCCACAAAGCCTGTGTTCTGGCCTTCCAAGTGGGTCTTCACAAACTTCCGCGATGCCTGGAAGGAAGCCAACTTCAGCAAGTACGGCCTTAACTCCATCATCATCTCGGCAAGTGTTGTTGTGACATGTCTTGCCTGTTCCGTACCAGCCGCCTTCGCTTTCGGAAGACTTCAGTTCAAGTTCAAGAAGCCGCTGTTCGCCATCATCCTCAGTGACATGATGGTTCCTGTCCAGTGTATCTTCCTGCCATTGTTCCTGATCTTCGCAAAGCTCGGAATCCTGAACACCTATGGCTCCATGATTCTGCTTTTCACCTATTCCGGATCGACGATCTTCTTCATCCGAAATGCATTCATGCAGGTCAACAATGAGGTCCTTGAGGCAGCTCGTCTGGATGGTGCAAGTGAGCTTACCGTCATGTTCAAGGTCACATTCCCAATGGTCAAGCCTGTCGTCGTCACCATGGCGCTCATGGCCTTCCTTCGACGTTGGAACGACTATTTCTGGAACCTGTCCCTTACCACAAATGACAAGGTCAGAACGCTTCCTTATGCCATCAACTCACTGAACAACGCAACGGATGGCGCTCTTCCACGATGGGAAGTCACCATGGCAGGTGCTACGCTGCTGATGGCTCCAATGCTTATTGCCTACATCTTCGCCAATAAGCAAATCAAGAACGCATTCGTCTATTCAGGAATCAAATGATGGCAAAGAAGGGAAGGAAAAGACGTTTTGTGTGGGTGCTGGACTTTACGGAGTTTCTCACCCCACAGGATGTCAAAAAGACAAAAGTACTCTCTGCAGTAGGGTACTTTCTGTTTTTTGTGCCTTTTGTGTTCCATGGGGATTCCCAATATGCCAGGTTCCATGTGAACCAGTCCTTTCTGAACCTTCTCATGTCCACCTTGGGCATAGTGCTTCTTGGCATGATTCCGTACATCGGACCGTATCTGATTCTTCTTCAGTTGACATTGAGTCTGATCTGGGCTGTGCGTGGTTTCATTCTTGCGCTACAGGGCAAGGCAAAGGGAATTCCTCTTGTGGGACGTCTTACCATTTTCGCCTATCGCTATCCAGGACAGACCTATGCTCCAGGGGATGATTATCCGGAGCTATAAACCAATCGGCTCAAAGCCGTTTTTCGTCAGAATCATCTGCTCAGAGAATCCAAAGTCTCTGAGCATTTTTTCTGTCTGGTCAAACGACTGGACAATGGTACTGGTGTGATGAGTATCTGAGGAGATGATGATTCTTGCGTTTCTTTCCCTGATGCGTCGGATCAGAAATGGTGCAGGGTAGGATGTTGTCTTCCAGCCACTGCAGATGGCTCCATTGTTGATTTCGATGATCTTGCCTGCCTCTATGGCAGTGTCCAGTGCCTCTATTGCAAGGCTCTGGTACAGGGGATCGCTTTCATCAAACAGATGGCATTTCTCATTGAATTTGGAAATTAGGTCAATGTGACCTGTAATATCATAGTCTGCTTGTGTGGCATAGGTGCACACTTCGTCAAAGTAGATCTTCCACAGTCTTCTGATGTCACCACCTGCTGCCTTTAGTGCCACGAGGAACGTCTCTGGGTCCGAGTCTATGGAATGGTACTGGCCATCGATGTTGAAGTAGTGGATGGACCCGATGCTGTAGTCGCATCTTGGGTCCTTGTGTGCAATCTCACCCTTGCCATTGCGGCTTTCGGTCTCAAGACCTTTGAAGATGGTGATGCGGTCCTGATACTTTTTCTGAAGCCTTTCGATTTCCGCAAAGTAACTGTCCACGTTCTCCTTTTTCATCTGGTAGGAGATGAAATCAAGGCCTGCGTGGTTATGACAGGAGATGCCAAGAATCTTGAGTCCTGCGTCAATGGCAGCAATGACCATGTCCTCCATGGAACTAAGTCCATGGCAGTAGGTGCAGTGGGTGTGAAGATTGCAGATGGTGTTCATAGTCAGCAAATCATGTCGTAGGCTGTGCCTTCGGCTGTAGGCATCTCAATGCCCATGAGCTTGAGGATGGTTGGAGCCTCATCAATCAGTCTTCCAAATGGAATGACAACACCATCCTTGGCGCGCTCGCCGCAAATGATGAACGGTGGATTGGTTCCCTTTTCTGGTGCGTAGCCGTGGGAGCCCTTGTAATACTTCCAGTCATTCGGCTTTCCGGCTCGTACGAGCTCTCCATTGAACTGCTGGGAGATGATCACATGGTTCTGGCCCTCGATGGCAAAGTCAAACGGTCCATCCAGATGATAGGTCTGCTTGCATTCGAACTTTGTCAGAACCCTTTCCACGTACTGTGGATATTCTTCCATCATCTGCTTCAGGACAGCTTCTGCCTCATCCTTGTCTATGTTCTGTGTCATGACATGGCCAGAGAATCCTGCACCCTGGACATAGATCTTCCAGTCGGTGATTACGCCGTTTTCATCCTTTGTGATGTAGCCCTTCTGGGTCAGGTAGACGTTTGGACTGAACACATGATGTACATCCATCTGGCCGTGGTCACCCAGGAAGATGAATGTGGTGTCCTCGAAAGTCCCCGCTTTCTTGGTTGCCTCAATGAGCATACCGACCTTCTGGTCGATGAACTCGATGGCATCGAGGTTGTGGTCGGTTGGAGCTCCGTTTGCATGGCGATGGGAATCCAGATGTGAGAAATGGATACACATGAAATCCGGTTTGAAAGTCTCAATCACCTCAACGGCACAAGGTGCTGCGAACTCGTCATAGGCTGTTCCGTTGGCGTGCTTCAGAAGATGTTTGTAGCGATCAACGATGTCAAAGCAGTTCTCGGAGTCGGAGATTCTGTGTACCTGTGTCGGATCTTCATCCTCACGGTCCGGCCAGATTTCGGAGATTCGGTAGTCGATGGCAGGGTTGCCGCACATGACCGGCCATGCGACAGATGCTGTGGTAAGGCCTGCCTTTTTTGCGTAATCGAACATGGTCGGGACCTTGATGTCCTTGCTGAAGAAGTACCATGGCTGGTCGTTTGGGTTGTTGATCTGAAGAATCTCGTTCTGACAGATTCCGTTAGTCTCTGGCCAGCAACCTGTCATGATGGCGACATGACATGGGTAGGTGATGGTCGGGTACACACAGTAGCTGTGGTTGACGATTGCGCACTTTTCAAGAAGAGGACCCATGTTCGGCTGCTTCTTGAAAACCGGAATGTCTGATGTGATCATTGCATCGATTGAAACGACGATAACTTTCTTCTTTCCCATGTTTCACCCCTATGAAATGGACTGTGCACATTGTACATCATCCGTCGGGAAAGAGGTAGAGGAAAGAACTGTTTGGTATGGGTTTATTTGATTCTAGGCAGGTTCCAGCGATAGCGTCTGGCAAGGAAGCGAATTGCAACGACAAGGACAAGGCTGATGCTGACCGCAACAAGCTCAGACACAAGCGGCCACAGCAGGCAAATGGCAATGGCACCAACTATGGAGGCAATGGCATAGATGTGCTTGACGAAGATGGCTGGGACCTCGCTGGCCAAAAGGTCGCGAAGAACACCGCCGCCGACACCTGTGATCACACCAAGGAAAACGCACAGAAAAAGGGATGCCTCTGCATTCATGGTAAGACCTACCATCGCACCATCGACGGTAAAGGCCGCAAGGCCAATGGTATCAAACCAGAACAGAATCTCCTCAATAAGATGGTTTACGCTGTTCTTTGCTTTGACCTTGAAAAAGAGTAGGCAGAACACGATGGTGGAGATGATAAACGCGATGGACACGAAGATTGGGTTTGTGAACATGACTGGCGGGTTTTTGCCGATGATGATGTCACGGGTGGCACCACCTCCGACCGATGTGATGACGCCTAGAATGCAGACACCGAAATAGTCCATTTTCTTGTTGGCCGCAACAAGCGCACCGGACACGGTAAACGAGACAACACCAATGATATCAAGAACCAGCATCAAGTCGAAATTCATAGCAACGTGAGTGTAGTCCAAAACCCAAAACAAAGATAGAGAAAAAAGCCTGTTTTAACTAAAATAATCTGTCTTCAATCAAATTGACGGATGTCGTCCCATTTGACCATGAGATCCACAGCCTTCTGGGCTGGTCGCTTTGCGGTGAACGCTGTGATGATGGTTCCTTTGTAGTCCAACTTCACACCATAGCCGTTTCCAGCATACTCCACGCTTTGCACCTCGCATCCGCAAAGCTTCAGATACTGGGAGGCGTCATAGGACTCGACGTTGTCCAAAATGATGCTCTCTGGGCGGAAGAAAAGCGTTTTGCTGTACTGCTCCAGAACAGAACCCTCACCTGTGAAGGTTGCTGCAAACAGGGTAGGTGGGTTGTTGTAAAGGTCTTCCGGGGTGCCGATGGCCTCCATATGACCGCCTCGCATGACCAAAATCCTGTCGGAGATGGCAAAGGCCTCCTCCCTGTCGTGGGTGACATAGAGCATGGTGATTCCCGTGTTATCGTGGATGTGTCGGATGACGGTTCTGAGTTTCTTTCTCAGCGGTGCATCCAAGGCCGAAAGCGGCTCATCCAAAAGCAACATCTGAGGCTCAGCTGCAACTGCTCGCGCAAGGGCGATTCTCTGCGCTTCTCCGCCGGAAAGCTCAAAGACCTTGCGACTTTCGTAACCCGAAAGTCCTACCAGACTCAAAAGCTCTGCGGTCCGTTTGTCCTTGGCGCCTTGGTCGCGTGTCTTCATGCCGTACTGGATGTTCTGTGCGACATTCATGGAAGGAAACAGGGAAAAGTCCTGGAACACCATACCGATGGACCTTTTCTGGATTGCCATGTCGGTGATGTCCACACCGTCGAGGATGATGCTTCCGCTGTCAACACTCTCGATGCCGGAGATGAGAGACAAGAGGGTGGACTTGCCACTGCCCGAAGGTCCGATGATGCTCAGAAGCTCTCCCTTCTGCATGTCAAGGTTGAGCTCCAGATTGAAGGCATCGTAGTTGCGCCTTAGGTTTCTACACTCAAGATATGCCATTTTCATCTCCTTTTGTCTCTCCGATGGCGAATACGACAATTGCAATCGTCAGAAGTATCACGGCAAGGGCTGATGCACCCTGATAGTTGTACTGGTCAATCATCTTGTAGATGAGAATCGGTAAAGTTGTGACCTTGCCTTCACTTAGGGCAAGGGTGGCGTTGACCTCGCCTAGCGAGAGTGCAAACGCAAAGGCGAAGGCACGTCGGCGGTAGGCCTTCAGAAGTGGGTATTCGATTTTTCGGTAAATGTCTCGGTCTTCCTTTCCCATGGTCTTGGCCGCCTGTCCAAGGCGCTGTGGAATGCGCTTGGCTCCTGGCATGATGGTTCTGACGGCGAATGGAAGAATGCACACGATGTGAGCCAGAAGCACCATGGTGTAGGCAAGAACGATGCTGCGACTTGGGATTCTGGCTGAGATGAAGGCAAAGCCAAGGCCCAACGAAACTGAACCGACTGCCATCGGAAGTGAGGTGAGAAGTGGGATGAATCGTGACTTTCGTCGGACTGCGCCGATGGCGATGGAGCTTGCCATACGCATGGCAAGAAATGCGGAAGTTCCTGCCACAAACAGGCTGTTGAGAATCGAATTGAGGCTGGTGGAAACACCGTTTCTGGACTTTGTTACAATGCTCTTCCAAGCCTTGAGTGTGAACTCATTGTCCTTGGTGAAGAAGGCTCGATACAGAATGGAAAGAAGCGGTGGCGCCATGAACAGGAAAATCAATGTGGAAAGGACAATTGCCTTGATCTTGGAATTGCCTTTTGTTTTCTTGAGCACCCTGCGAGAACGGGATACCTTTTTCTCTTCCCGTCCGTAGCCTGTAATGACTAACAGTAGTGTCATGACAAGGAAGGAGAAGATGGCCAAAGCGGCCGAGGCTGCAGGGTTTACATCGGTGTAGGTGCGTTTGTAGATCTCTGCCTCTATGGTGAAGTATCGTGGGTTTCCGCCCAGGGTCATGACGATGAGAAAGGACGGAAAGCAGAACAGGAATATCAGTGTGAAGGTGGCAAGCACCATGCCCCAGACTTTCGGGAGTGTGACCTTGAAGAAGGTCTTGATCTCGGAGGCTCCCAAGAGTCTTGAAGCCTGCTCCTCCTTGTCGGGCATGGAGGAGAGGGATGTTGTGATGAGCGAGAAGGCAACCGGGAAATTCAGGTACACATGGGCAAGAAGAATTGCCTTGAAGGAGTACAGGATCTTGACGGTCCAGCGTCCACCGCTGATGGCCTTAAGGGCGGCATTCACAAGACCGTTGTTGCCGTAGTAGATGACAAAGCCCAGAATCGCGAGAATGGACGGCAAGGCGAATGCCGCATCGCTCATGGTTAGAATGGCTTTTCGGCCAGCGAATGTGTAGCGTGAGAAAAAGACGGCAAACGGAAGTGCCAGCAGTACGGAGATGGCAGCGCTGAGAGTGGATTCCCACAGGGTGAAGCCCAGGATCTTCCAGGTGTAGCGGTCTGTGAACGTGCTGACAAAAGCTCTGCCATCAGAAAAGGCGCGGAGAAACACCGCGCCTATTGGTAAAAAGAACACAATGGTGGTGATGACCAGGGCCAAAAGCGCCTGCTTGAGATAGAAGTCATCACCACGTCGTTTCATATTGTTACTTTACGATCTTCTCTTCCCAGAGCTTGACGAGAGCAGAAGCCTCTTCGTCTGTGTTGCGGAAGACCTTCTCTGGAACTGGAGCATAGTCATAGGCAGCTGGAAGCTCGATGGCGGAGTTGACTGGATACATGGAGTTTGCGTTTGCAAGCTCAATCTGGGCACCGGTGAGAAGGAAGTCGATGAATGCCTCGGCTTCTGCTCTGTGCTGTGTTCCCTTGACGATACCAACACCTTCGATGGTGACTTCGTGACCCTCGTCGAATGTGAGAGCCTGGTAGCGTGTCTCGTCTTCCCACATGACATGGTAGACAGGGCTTGTGGTGTAGCTGATGACAATTGGAGCCTCACCTTCGGTGAAAAGACCGTAGGCTGCAGACCACTTGGCAGATGTTGTGAGAGCGTTCTCTGTCATGGTCTTCCACCAGTCAACCCAACCGTCGCCGAGAACGTTGTAGGTCCACATCAGAAGTCCGACACCAACGGAGCTTGTTCTTGGGTCAATGAGAACAACCTTGTCCTTGTACTGGTCCTTTGTGAGGTCCATGAGACTTGTTGGAAGCTCAATGTCAGCCTTTGCATCGTAGCAGAAGGCGAATGTGCCCCAGTCATATGGAGTGAGTCTGAACTCGTTGTCGAAAATCAGATCCTGTCGGATGGTATCCACCAGGGATGACTTGTATGGCTCAAGAAGATCATAGGCCTTGCTGGCAAGGTCATCGGAAACACCGAGAATCACATCACACTCGGTCTTTGCACCTTCGATGCGGACTCTGTTGATCATCTCAACGGAAGAACCTGCGTCAACGAGGTTGACCTTGATTCCTGTAGCTTCCTCGAAAGCTGGAATGACAGCACCTGCTGCACCCCAGTCGCCACAGAATGTGTCATAGGCATAGACGGTAAGTGTCTTCTCTTCAGATTTCTCTGAAACGGCTTGTGCGAAAACGCAGCAGAGGGCAAGTGCCAATACTGCACAGACAGAAAGAACCTTCTTCATTGAAAGGCCTCCAAAAAAATAGATTTCTGTCATGGGGAAAATAAGTGAAAAGTACGTCGTTCCTACGCTGGCATTACCCAGATCAGGTTCGAGGGTATGTTCTCAGGCCACAAGGGCCACCCCTAGACGGTCTTAGATTACCCAAAGCATGGGTTTTGTGCAATAGTTCAGAGGTTTCTCAGAAACAGTCGAAACTTCTGCATGTCCTCTTGCGACAGGTGTGCATAACCGACGATGATCCAGCCTGTTCCGGTTCCGTTGAGAAGGATAGCGTTCTCCTTTGCCTTCCCGATTACCTGTGCTTCCTCCCATGGGAACTTGGCAATGAAGTGCATACCGGCTTCCTCGCCTTTGATCTGCACCTGTGGACATTCGGTCTGCAAAATGGAGAGCATGGCGTTTCTTCGGGTCTTGTAGATTCGTCTCATGCGGCTGATGTGACGCTCAAAATAGCCACCGTCCATGAAAAGTGAAACGACTTTCTGGTCGATTCTCGACACAGGGCAGGGATACTTGGCAAAGGTTTCCCGATAGCGTGCAAGAATGGCCTGCGGAAGAATCATGTAGCTGATTCTCAACGACGGGGTGAGGGTTCGTGAGAAGGTTCCCAGATAGATGACCTTGTCACTGGTATCCATGCTGCAAAGCGATGGAATCGGGTGCCCGTTGTAGCGGAAGTCTGAGTCGTAGTCATCTTCAATGATGTATCTGTTTTGCGTCTCATTGGCCCATTTCAGGATGGAACTTCGCCTTGGTGCTGTCATTGTGGTGCCAAGCGGGAACTCGTGGGACGGGGAGATATGAAGCAGTACCGTTTTGTCGCTGATGGCTTTGCTGACTTCTCGGATGCTTTGGATGGAGGCTCCTTCGTCGTCGACAGGAATCTGGAGAATCGGCTTTCCAATGTCCTTGATGACGTCGATCGAGCCTGCGTAACCTGGGCTTTCCATCAGAAACACAGACTCTTTGTCAAACAGCCTTGGAAGGATCTGCAGATGGTAGGTGGTTCCGTTTCCGATGATGACCTGCTTTGGGGT
>JAKSPE010000032.1 GCA_024405015.1 Sphaerochaetaceae bacterium | reverse complement strand
GCCCAAAATCGGCAAAAGGCAAGAGCCAAAGAAAAAGCCGTGGTTCCCCACGGCCCGCAATTACTAATACAGTTGGTGAATAAGATTCAGCCAAGGCCAAGACAAGTGCCAAAGGCAGCCTTGACAGTCCTTGTCCAAAAGTGAATAAAACCTCGTCAAGGATCAAGACAAGCGGCTGACGCCGTCCTTGAATCGGCTAATTTCTTGGTGAATAAGATTCAGTCAAGGCCAAGGCAAGTGCCAAAGGCAGCCTTGACAGAATCATTTTCACGGCAATGATTTCATCATTTGCCGTGAATGTGCTTCATTTCCTCAAAGAGGTGCTCGATCTTGGCCTTGCACTTTCCGCAACCTGTTGTAGCACCGGTAAGCTGAACAAGTTCCTCGAAAGTCTTGGCCTTGTCGTTTGCGACAAGCTCTTCGATCATCTGGTCAGTGATACCCTTGCACTCGCAGACGACCTTTGCAACAGATCTCTTGTACGGATTATCAAGACCACGGGATTCGAGGTAGTTGTCGATGGCAGCTCTGAGAGCCTTGTCCCCCAGGACAGAACAGTGGAACTTGTGCTCAGGAAGACCGCCAAGAGCCTCTGTAATCATGTCTGGAGTGATGTTGTATGCCTCTTTGAGAGTCATACCCTTGACCATCTCACTCATCATGGAGGTGCTTGCGATGGCACTTGCGCAGCCGTAGGTCAGCCAGCGGATATCGGCAATCTTGTCATCAGCGACCTTGATACCGACACGCATCTGGTCGCCACAAGCAAGAGAGCCAACCTCACCGAAGGCATCTTCCTGCCAATTCTCGTCCTTGATCCAGATGTTTCTAGGATTGATGAAGTGATCTTTGACGGTATCTGTGTAAACCCACTGGGCCATGAAACTATCCATATGTACCTCTAACTATCTTGTTGAAATGGCTCTGAGTCTCTTGATGATTGCAGGCAGAACCTCAATCACGTAATCGACATCTTCCATTGTGTTGTAACGTCCGAAGGAGAATCGGATGGAGCCATGAGCCAGCTCGACATCAAGACCACCAGCCAAAAGGACGTAACTTGGCTCCAAAGAGCCTGTTGCGCAGGCAGAACCTGTTGAGACGGCGATGCCTGACATGTCCAGCATCAGAAGGATGGACTCACCTTCGACATTTGCGAATGACACATCCAGGGTTCCTGGAAGGCAATGCTCCTGGCAGCCGTTGACGACAACATCAGGGATGTTTGCGAGAATGCCCTCTCTGAGCTTTTCGCGCATAGCCCAAAGCTGCTTGCTCTCTGCCTCGATGCCTTCCTTGGCAAGCTTTGCGGCAATGCCAAGACCATAAATGGCTGTTGTGTTGTAGGTTCCGGCTCTTCTGCCGTGCTCCTGCTCACCACCATGCACGAACGGCATGAACGGAACACCCTTTCTGGCATACAGGACACCGACTCCTTTAGGACCATAGAACTTGTGGCCGCTGCAGGAAAGGTAATCCAGATTCCAAGCCTTGCAGGAGACTTCGATCTTACCGATTGCCTGTGTGGCATCGGTGTGCATCAGAGCTCCAACCTTATGGGCAAGCTCTGAGATCTTTCCGATCTCCTGGATGGAACCGGTCTCGTTGTTTCCTGTCATGACAGACACCAAAACGACATCCGGGCCCATGAGCTTCTCAAACTCAGACATAATCACGCGGCCATCGTTTCCGACAGGAGCCTGGTCAACCTGAATGCCGAGAGTTCTGAGATATCTGACGGTCTCGATGATGGAAGGATGCTCGATTGTGGTGGTGACGATTCGACCTTTTCCGTTCTTCTCGATGATAGACTTTGCAATCATGAAGACGGTGTTGTTTGCTTCTGAGGCACCGCTTGTGAAAGTGATTTCAGAAGGGTCACATGCAAGAAGGTCTGCAACATTGGATCTTGCATCCTCGACCAGAGCGCTGGCTCTGCGACCGAATGTATGCATGCTGGAGGCATTGCCGAAGACACTTGATTCTGCCTGCATGACAGCTTCAAGAACCTCAGGTGCCATCTGAGTCGTTGCATTGTTATCCAGATATACTATTCTGCTCATATATTAATATAATCCTACGCTTGAAACTTATATCCGAATGGAATTATCGTCAAGATGATTAGTGATTTCTAACCACTTCGTAGGCGCCACAAGGATTGAAAACTGTGAGGGTTGCCTTGAATCCGAAAATCCTGTCGTAGTCCTCCAGTTTCTCCCTGTATTTTTCAATTGAGCTTTCGTCGATAATCAGAGCAAGATATGGGCCGTAGCCATTGAAGACAATACCTGCGCCATAGCAAAGAGGAACCTCGCTGGCACGCTTTGCAAGCCAATCCAACTCAGGACATGAAATCTCAAGATCATCGCGCAGAAGAACGCCCTCGCGGCTCATGCACTTACCGATCTGGGCATGGTCCCGGCCCTTGGCAAGACGCTCCATGGAGGAGGCAAGCTGGCTATCCTCCAAAACAGCGCGACAGATCCTTCTGGACTGCTCATCGATCTGGACGATTCGCTGGGTCAGCTCGCTAATCGGAAAATCCTTGACGGATGTCAGCTGGGTCTTTGCCTTGAGGATGGCAAATGCATCACGCACGTTTGCGTGGCGATGGGAAAGCTCCTCCCGCAATGCTGTAGGAGGCACATTGCAATTGACGATCAGGACTTTGCACTTGTCCGTAAACGGATCATCCACATACTGAAGAGACAGAGTGTTCATGTCAAATAGAATGTAGCCGTCGGACCTGGCCTTGAGCATGGTGACGATGGTACTGTACTTGGTAAGCTCGTTGCAGTAGCGGGTGCAGCACTTGAAGCACAGCATGGCAATGGCATCCTCATTGAGTTTGAGGCCATTGAGCTCATTCATGGCAACACAGACACCGACGCTGATGGCAGCAGACAGAATGGCACCATCCAGAGCCAGAGCCTCACCGGAGAGGCTGATGTCATAGCCATCCATAGGGGTGCCCATCTCAGACAGCTCCTGGAAAACGCCTTTGACATAGTTTGCCCACTTGTCCTCTTTTCGGAACTTGAGCGATGTCGAGACGAATCGTTTTCTGTCGTTGGTATAGGAGTTGAAGATGTGGACCTGATTGTCCACACCTTTTGAGACAGACACATTCAGAAATGATGCATTGGCACAGCAAAGCACCTTACCCTGGCAATAGTAAGCGAACTCACCGAAAATGGTGGTGATTCCTGGAACCTTTACAACCACCTCCGGCTCGATGTTGTACTCCTTCTTGTGACTGACCTCTCCCATAAATGCCTTTTGTTCCCTTTTGGGGTTTTTCCTTCTTTTTACAATAATTCTAAGGTACAAATGAGCAGAATGCAAACGATAAATTGAGAATTGTATACAAAAAGCATACAGGACACCAGGCCAACTAATATATTACAAGTCTTTCATAGGTAAACGATTACTATTTTGCAACAAAGACATGTTTTGTGTGAAATCTGCATGAGAGATTGGGAAAATGAACCCCATACAAAGACCGCCTCAATTTCACGGCAAATACGCTTTAAATTGGGAAAATTACAGAAAAAAAGCGTATTTTACGCTTTTTCTGCAAAGAAACTTCCGAATAAAGCGTACTTGCAGGAGCAACCCTGCAAACAAAAAAGACCCACAGTTTCCTGTGGGCCAGTTCCAGATTTGAATCTGTTACTTGGACTGTACGCCATAGCGCTTGTTGAATCTCTCAACACGACCTGTTGAGTCAACGAGCTTCTGTGTACCAGTAAAGAACGGGTGACAAGCAGAGCAGATTTCAACCTGCAGATTCTTTGCTGTTGTTTTTGTCATAATGACGTTGCCGCATGAGCACTTAACTTCCTGGAGCTCATATTTTGGGTGGATACCATTCTTCATTGTACGTCCTCCGTTGTGCTATCTGCTGAAGTTTACAGCAGACTAAGTGAGTTGTATAAGCCGTCTCCGTTTTAGAATCCAGGAGCGATTCCTGTATTCATCGAACGTAAGAACGCTTCATTATTCTTTGTCTTGCGCATTTTGTCAATGAGGAACTCGGTCATTTCAAGGTCCTCAAGGCCATTGATGGCATTTCTGAGAATCCAGATTCTGGCAGCCTCATCCTTATCCAGCAAAAGGTCCTCACGACGTGTTCCGGACTTCTTGATGTTGATGGCAGGATACAGTCTTCTGTCAGCCATTCTTCGGTCAAGGACAATTTCGCTGTTACCAGTTCCCTTGAACTCTTCAAAGATGACCTCATCCATTCTGGAGCCTGTCTCAATCAGAGCAGAGGCGATGATGGTAAGGGAACCGCCGTTTTCGATGTTTCTTGCAGCACCGAAGAAGCGCTTTGGCTTATGAAGTGCATTGGAGTCGACACCACCAGAGAGGATCTTTCCGCTGGCAGGGACAGTCTGGTTGTAGGCACGGGCAAGACGTGTGATGGAGTCAAGGAGAATGACGACATCCTTCTTGTGCTCAACCAGGCGCTTTGCCTTCTCAATGACCATTTCCGCGACAGTGACGTGGCGTGTTGCCTGCTCATCGAAGGTGGAGGCAATGACCTCACCCTTGACGTTTCGTCTCATGTCAGTAACCTCTTCCGGACGCTCATCGACCAAAAGGACAATGAGTTTGATCTCCGGATGGTTGGTGGTAATGGCATTGGCGACCTGCTGCAGCAAGATGGTCTTACCGGTTCTTGGAGGAGCGGTGATCAGTGCACGCTGGCCCTTTCCAATCGGACAGAACAGGTTGATGATTCGCATGGAGACATCAGTGTCCTTACGCTCAGTCTCGAGATTGATTCTCTCATCTGGGTAGAGAGGAATCAGATTGTCGAAGCTGATTCTGGTCTTTGCTACAATTGGAGCATCGCCGTTGACGAATGCGATTCTGGCGATGGCGAAGAAGCGCTCGTTCTCCTTAGGGGTACGGATGACACCTTCGATGGTGTCTCCAGTCTTGAGGTTCAGGAACTTGATCAGTCCTGGGGAGACATAGACATCCTCCGGACCTGAGAGATAGCTGTTCAGTGGGGAGCGCAAGAAGCCGTAACCTTCACTGAGAATCTCCAGAGTTCCTGTGGCATAGATGACACCACCGTTCTGGGCGAAGGTCTTGAGGATTCCGACAATGACCTCCTGCTTCTTGAACTCGGCATAGTCCTCTACAGAGGTTCCAGCCATTTCAGCCAGGCGCTCCTTGAGCTCCTGGAACGGAACCTGGGAAAGGTCGCTGACGATGAGTCTGTTGTTCAGATGCTCCTGATATTCGGCATCTGGAATGGTGACATCCTCCATGGTCAGAGGCTTCTTCTGGTTGTTCTGGTTATTTTGACGCTGCTGATTATTGTTGTTCTGATGCTTATCGAAGTTGCGGTTCTTCTGATTGTTCTGGTTGTTCTGACGCTGCTGGTTGCGATCGCGCTTGTTAAATCGCTTCTGGTTCTGCTCGTCAGAGCCTTCCTGGGACTCGGAAGACTCAGCGCTCTTGCCTTCGGCAGACTCTGCGTTCTCCTGACCCTTTTCCTGGGTATTCTCTGCGGCAGTTGAGCCTTCGCCCTCAGAAGCCTTCTCAGGCTCCTTAGACTCGGAAGCAGCCTCCTGCTTTGACTCAGAAGATACCTGGGAATCGGACTTTTCAGAGGCCTCTTCCTTATGTTTCTTGGAAGGTCTACCGCGGCGAGCTTTCTGCTTTGGCTCCTTGGCCTGGTCCTGAGAAGCGCCCTCTACTGAGGATTCTGCGACAGCTGGTGCAGCCACAGATGGCTCTACTGGTACTGCTGTTGCGACAGGGGTAGCCTCCACGATAGGCTTTTCGACAGGAGCCTTTTCCTGAACTTCCTGGGCTACAGGTGCCTGAGCGGACTCTGCAGCTGGAGCTTCTGTCACTTCAATCTTACGAACCTTAGCCATTGGCTTGCGCTTTACAACGACCTTCTTGACAGGTCTTGCAACTTCTTCAGTCACATTGCTGTTGTTTTCATTATCCATAATTAAAGTTTTTTCTCCGAATACACCAAATGTGTATGGTATGAAATAAAAGATTAAGAATTTGTGGGATTTGATTTAGATGGTTAGATATTATAACCAAGTAGCGGCAATGTCAAGAATGGACATTCCGCTCACGTAGCCCTTGGCCAGGACAAGAATTGCACTGGCAAACAGGCTTCTGTACTGCTCGCGATTTGAGGCATTTACGAGAAGTCGGATGGTCTGGGTCTCCCGAAAACTGGAAGAGAATCCGAAGTAGACGGTACCCACCGGCTTTCCAGGCTCATCGCCTGTAGGACCTGCGATGCCGGTGACGGAAAGGGCAACATCGGTACCGGAAAGGGCACGCATGCCGTCGGCCATCTGCTGGGCACACTGCGCAGTGACAGGGCCGCGGTTTGGGTCGGCCAAAAGAGTTTCAGACACGCCAAGGATCTTGGATTTTGCCTCATTGGCGTAGGACTCTACCCCACCCCAGTACCAGGCAGAACTGCCAGCGCGGTCGGTGAGAAGCTTGGCCACAAGACCACAGGTGGCGCTTTCGGCGCAGCTGATGGTCAGGCCCTTTTCCAGAAGGGCATCGCAAAGCTCACTTGCAGCCATCTCTGGCGATGCAAGTGAACTTACGCAATAGACGCGCTCAGCCATTGAGGCCCTTCTTCTTGGCTACTCTTGCCTTGACGGCCTTTGTGATGGCCAAGGCAAGTCCGATTGCAAGAATGGCATAGGAAGCATAGACACAGACCCATGCCGAAGTATCGACGGTTCTTGTGTACAAGCTCTTTCCATAGGAATTTGCGGTGTAGACTGGAACATCCCAGATCTTGTAACCCATCTTGAACGGCTCCATGCTGTCCTGGATGGTTCCGTCTGGTGTGATCAGACAGGTGATACCGCTGTTGGTTCCACGCAGTGTGGTACGGCGTGTCTCAACCGAGCGGAACACAGCCATGGCGGCATGCTGAAGTTCTGCGGCCACAGAACCGGACCAGGAGTCGTTGGTCATGTTGATCAGAAGGTCAGCACCGGCTGCAACGAAGTTTGCACAGACATCGCCAAAGACATCCTCAAAGCAGATCGGTGTTGAGAAGGTGATGCCGTTGGAAGTCTCAAAGACGACGGACTCGTAGCCTGGGTTCCACCAGTGATAGTCGTTGGCCTTCAGGACGCGATACATCAGAGGCAGCTGCTTCTCGTATGGGAAGTGCTCGGTAAACGGTACCAGATGCTGCTTGAGATACTTTGTCTTGATTTTGCCCTCATCGAACAGGATGACGGAGTTGTAGTCCTTCTTGTTCCAGTTGCCCTCTGCATCGTAGGCAGGAAGACTCTCGTCCTCGATGGTACTGGATGGGTTTCCGGTCAGAAGAGGAATGCCAAGGTTGGAGCCGAAGGTGACAAACTCATCGACAAGCTCCTGGACCTGGCGCAGGTAGTCGAAGTTAAAGCCCTCGTCCTTTCCTGTGTACGGATAGGTGGTGTACCAGCTGACCGATGGGACGAATGCCGTCTCGGACCAGATGACCATATCCAGATCAGGCTCGGCATACATGGCCTCAAGGCTGAGTTTCTCAAGGTTGATGAAGTTGCGCTTATAGGTCTCAAAACCGCCCTTCCAGGAGTCAGCATTGTGCTGCACGGTTGCAACGGTGAAGGACTTGTCCACTTCAGCCTTTCTCCAGAAGCTCAGGGTAACGATGCCATAGATGACCTGTGCGACAAACAGGACGACAAAGAGGATGACAGACACCTTGTGCAGCTTGATGTGGTTCCAAAGGCCCTCGGAATGCTCGGTGCGTGTCTTGCTGAAATGGTCGCAACACCAGTTGCCCAAGAAAGCCTGGAAGTAGACGAGCATGAAGTTGATGCCCCAGATACCGAACAGGTCTGCACACTGGATGAGCACCTTGTAGTTGTACAGGGCGTAGGCGATGGTTCCGTAAGGATAGCCTGCGAACCAGGACTGGGAAAGATAGGAATAGGCAACCCAGATGATGGCCTGAAGCACATGGGTCAGACGGCCCTTCAGCACCCCGTCAAGCCAGCGATCGACTGCCTTGAGGGCAAAGAAGAGCATGAGCATCTCTGTTGCCTTGATGATGGTGACAATCAGGATGGCCAACGGGTGGAACGTGGTAAGCCAATAGTTGAAGATGGCATAGTACACGAATCCGAAAACAAAGCCGTAAAGGCCTACAAGACTCCAAGAGGAGTTCCTGATGACTGCGAATACCGGAATGAGCGCAAAGAACGCAAGAAAGCCGAATCCCCTGTCAGAGAGGAAGCTCGGATGTGCCATGGAAAGCACGAATGCGGCCACTAACAACAGAACAACCTCAGAGCATACTGTTCTGAGGTTGCGTCTGCGTAGAACCTTGTCGTTTACGCTTGTAATGCTATTTATGAAAGTGTTCTTGTTCAAGTTGTTCTACTCAGTCTTCCTGGCGAAGATCCCAAACGAGATCCTTGAGCTCCTTACCTGGGCGGAATACTGCAACACCGTGTGTGTCGACTGCTACAAGATCGCCAGTCTTTGGGTTGCGTGCCTTCTCTCTACCCTTGCGTGTTCTGACTTCAAATGTACCGAAGCCGCGAAGCTCGATGATCATCTCATCCTTAAGTCCTTCCTTGACTTCCTCAAAGAACTCATCAACAATCTGGTGGATATCGTTTCTGTTTACGCCAAGCTTATCATGAAGATGTTCAATAATGACAGCCTTAGTAAGTTTTGTCTTTTCCATTGCAATTTCCCCCGAACAGTTCTTTTAAGTTCAAGCAAGTGTGTTGAACTTGAGAGCCATTCTGGACTTCTTTCTGTCAGCTGTGTTGTGGTGAACGACTCCCTTATTAACTGCTGAGTCCATGAGCTTTGCTGCGAGCTTCATTGCCTTCTCAGCCTCAACCTTGTCACCAGCTGCGCATGCTGCATCAAAAGCCTTGATTGCTGTGCGGAACTCACTCTTTGTCTCACGATTTCTGAGTCTTCTAACAACATTCTCACGATCTCTCTTATCTGCGGAACGATTCACTTTAACCTCCAAATATCTCTAGTGAGATAATGTATTTATTTAAAATTTAAGTCGTCGAGCCGTAGCGCGACGTCTACCAAACATATCACAGACTCTAAAACTGGTCAATACAAGAATTTAGGTCAGTTGGACAAAAATTCCTGCTGAAAGCTCTCAGACACTTCCCATCTGCTGTGCTCATGGTTGAAATGGAGCTCACTTCTTGGGATCTGGAACATTCTTCCCTCGGAACCACAGACTGTCATTTTTCGTGACAGAATGTTGATTTCGGTGACCTTGAAGAGCTCTCCACCAAGCTTGATGCGGCTTCCTTCCTGTGGATAGGACTGCTTTTCCTCCACATAGAAATCATATTCGTAGCTCAGACAGCACAGAAGTCTGCCGCAAGGTCCGCTGATCTTCATGCTGTTCAGCGACAGGTTCTGCTCCTTGGCCATCTTGATGGTAACCGGGTTCAGCTTGTCGGAAACGCAGTGGCAGCAGAAATCGCGACCACAGACGGCAAGTCCGCCAAGTACCCTACTTTCGTCACGCACTCCAATCTGGCGAAGCTCGATTCTCATTCTAAAGACGGAGACAAGGTCCTTGACCAGATCTCTGAAATCGACACGGTCCTCTGCGGTGAAGAAGAACAGCACCTTCGGCTCACACAGAAGGAAGTGGGAAGTGACGAGCTTCATATCCAGATTGTGCTTGGCGATCTTCTCGCGGCAGATCTTGATGGCTTCCTTCTCCTGCTCCAGGTTGTCGTTGTAGCGCTGAATCTCCTCTGGAGAGGCAATGTGTGAAATCCAGGCAACATCGCCATCGACTTCAACCAGCTCCGGCTTCTTGTAGGCCGGATCCCAGTTGGATGGGTCAGAGTAATCGGCATCCTCTGGGACAATCGTCTCTGGACGCTCGCTCCTAAATTCAAACTCAGGCATTGGGCCCATGTTCACAAGACCTGCGTCCTCGCTTTCCAGAATCACATCCTCGCCTTCCACATAACCTGCGGCAATCAGGCGCTGATCGTCGTCCTCGGTTCGCTCAGAGCGGCCGAAATGGCAGGCGCCCTTGCAGCTTGTGCAACCAGGACAGTAGGAAGATCCGCTATCCAGGTTGGAGGCCGATCCAATGACGATTCCCATATCAAGGCCGTATCGGGTTGGAGACACGACATGGGTTCCCGGATACAGGACGCTGTCGCTTGCGCAGACGGTAAGGTCATTGCTGGACGGTGTCTTGACCAGGTAGATGTAGGCCTGCTGCACCTGCTCGGTGTGCTGTGATGCCTGTTCTATATTCTTATCTTTATCTTTTGCTTTATCTTTTGACATAGTTAATTCAAATAATATCTTATGCGTCGGATTTCAACAAGTGCGGGAACCTAGTCAGCATACAAATCCCCTATTCCGACAACATGGTAGGAAGAATCTCCCTCTATTGCCTTTCTGACCCCAAAAGAGATTCCACTGCGAGAGAAGATCATGAAAGACACCTTTTGCTGATGGATGCAATGGCTGCTGTCCTGAAGGTCTTTCAGCTGTCTTTCGTCAAACGGATCCTCTGTATATTTGCACTCACAGACCAAGGCATTCTCATCATCGGTTGCCAGAATGTCAATCTCCTCCTGACGCTTCAAAGCAGGGTTGTTTCCCCACCAGCGGCCAAGGTTCTCTGCAAAGAAAGGCATCTTCCCGTTGTAGAATCTCTCTTTGAGATATGTTGTGCATATCGCTTCAAACCGGTGACCGATATAGGCATTCAGTTTCTCTGCTGTCAGTTCACGCTCGTAATACAGCCTCGGAGAAATGAGACCGTCAAGCATATTATGATGCTTGAAGATGAATGCGAAATAGAAAGCAAAATAGTTGTCGCTGATGCTGTATAGGACGTTTCTGGTCCTTTCCTTCTCACCACAAGGAACCTCTTTACGTATGAATCCAAGATTTATCAGAACATTGATGTATTTGGCGATTTTTGCAGGATCTTCGCCAACCTTGTCTCTGATCGAGCTGAAGGTTGAGGCACCAGCATTGATTGCAAGCATGATGCTTTTGTAGAAATGGGTTTCCTTCAGTTCCATTCGCAGAAGCGTTTCAATCTCGTTGAACAGATATCCGGTCGAAGAAAGGCAATTCCTTATCACATTCTCCTTTATCGACAGGCTGTCGTCAAAGAGACGCAGATAGAGCGGGATTCCACCAAGGATCGAATATGCCTTTAGAGCATCCTCATCGGAATAGTTCGGAAAGAACTCTCTGGCTTCCTTATATGTGAAAGGCAGAAGTTTCAGTTCTGCGGTTTTTCTTCCGTAGAGAGGCTTTGAGGAATTGTCGAAGATCTCCTCGATGACAGAGACCTCCGAACCACATAGGATGAGGAACACGTTCTTTTGCCTGAAAATCTTGTCTATGGCATTCTGGAGACCCGAGTCAAAGGAAGGATTTGAATTGTATAGGTATGTGAACTCATCCATTATGATGACAAGACGATCCCTGATGTCATAGCTTTTCAGAAAGGAATAGACATCACTCCATGTCTCAAGGGAGGCGATGAAATCACCAACACCAAGAACATTGTCCAGCTCTTCACAAAATGCACTTACATTGCTTTTCTCAGACGATTTGTCTGCTGTGAAATAGACAACGTGTTCCCTATGGAGGTTCGCGAAATGTGATAGAAGAAACGATTTCCCGACACGCCTTCTGCCATGGAGGATCAGCATCTCAAATTTTGATGAACCATATAGGGATTCAAGTAATTCAAGTTCCTTTTTACGACCGATGAATGATTCAAGATTTCCTGCCATAACTAACTCCAAAGTTATTTACTCTAGAGTTAATTATATCCACAACGTCTTTTTTTTCAAGACCATAAAACCAGAAAATCAAGGTGTTGTATCTCTGCCTCCAGCTATGGCAGCTCCTGTTTCTTGACGTCTGACCATGACTACAATAAAGTAAGACATGGAGGCGCCGAAAACACGGTGGTCCTCTTAGGTAATAAGCAGAAAATCTCGACCATTACTTTTCGGATTGTTCGTGGCGGGACTTCCTATTTTTTTCGATTTGCTTCCACATAGTCTCGATCACTCTCAATAAGGCATCAGCAACTCGCAGAACATAGTAATAATCATCACTTCATCAGCGCGGAATATTCCAAATGATGTTCCCTTGCATAATTGATGAAATCCTTTTCTTCCTGTGTCACTCTGATCTGGAATTTCAAAGGCTGTTTGAATTTCTGTTTTCGCCCAGCATTTTCTCTAGCACCGCCATGACCAAATTCCTTCTCATAGGCAGCGATTCCAGATCTTTTTCGATATTCCTTTTCGGTTATGATCTTTTCATCAGCAGAGACTTCACAAGCCAATTTCTTGGAAACATAACCTTCTGAATCTTTCACATATACATAGTCCATAGCTACACCTCTTTCAGTCTTGTCTCTGCCAGTTTTATTTTCTCTTTTGGAGTCTTCTGTGTCTTTTTAACAAATACTACCCCAACGACAACTATGTGGCCTTCCTTGTATTTGAACAATGATCTCAGTTCATTGCTCTTTATCTCAAAGATCTTTTTCCGAATCGGTTTTATGCGAACAAATTCAATGCCGTCATTCTCGATTCTGTCATATTCCGATTGCAGCAGTTTCTGTTGAACTGGTTCCAATTCTTTTATTTCCCTTTCTGCAACTTCCAATATCGATACTTTGAACTTCATCCTAAAAATAAACCCCTTATTTTGATTTTGTCAACATTTTCAAAAGTATAAAACACATACTCTGCCCAGGTTGCATTGGCAGTTCCTCCCCTCTAGGACACCCGGAGAGGGCCACCGCACTTTTTCAGCGCCCCATGGAAAGGACACAACAGCCCTTTCATAGGGCCTATACCAGAGAAGTGCGGAAACCATTGAAGAAAACGGTGCTGAATTGTGTGGTTTTCTGAGAGAATACAAAACGGCCCCAGCGTTTGCTGAGGCCATGAGTGATCAACTCAAAGTTGACACTTGCAATTGTAACGACTATGGATTCAGACCTTATAGTGTACTGCTGGAAATTGGAGTATATGGGAAACTTTCCTGGTACATGGTCTCAGGTGCAATGTCAATCTCGCCATCCATCCATGAGACAAAGCCAAAGGTAACACGTGCGGTCCTTCTGTTCTCTTCATCTGCCAAAGGGGCATAGGCCGCACCTTTCGACAGAAGGGAAAGGACGTCAAAAAGACGTGTCTCACCTGAGGAGAATTTCACCAGAAGCATGCCAGCATCAAGGATTTTGACAGAAGAGACCTCAAGGCTTTCATCCAAGGTCCCAGCGTAACAAACACCATCAATCTCGTACATTTGATTGCCCCTTATCTCAATGGCTCTATTTTCTCGAAATGCTCACCGCTGACAGCATGATTCCAAGCGAGATATGCTTCTTCTTCATGAAGAGCAAGCCACCCCATTACCATCTTCAACTGTTTCTTTGGAAGAGAGCCTGCCAGAAGTTCTCCGTCAATACCAACCGAAGCTTTATACTCACCATAATAGACATGAACGTGAGGTTAATTATGTTCCTTGTTGTCTCTAAACAAAAGGTAAATAACCATTCCTTCAAATCTGCTCAGTTCTGGCATCTTTCTCTCCTACTATCAAAAATAACATAATTTCTTTCACAGAAGAAACAGAAAAGGATGCAAATCATAGATGACAATCAGCCAATTGTTCTCTTTCATAGTCTGTCACCTCCTTTGACCTGGTGGTTTCGGGAGGCTGGCCTCCCTCCAGGAAACCCGGAGAGGGCCACCGCTCTTTTTCAGCGCTCCAAGGAAAGGACACAACGGCCCTTTCACATGCCTTATACCAGAGAAGTGTCGAAAACATTTTCTAATGAATGCTGAATTGTGTGGTTTTTTCGAAAATTTACCGCATAACTTATGCCACAGGTACTGTGGTTTGCGAATCTTAACGTTGCAATTTCATCAGCATGTCGAATTGCAACCTTCTCGCTGAGAACAGATAATTCCAAAGGTCATGTCTCTCATGTGCATGGGCCGTTCAAGGCCTGATGTGTGCTTCCCTTTGGGTCGCCATGCATGCGGCTTCGCTTGGCTTCGAGGCCCACTTGCCGCACAGCAGGCTAGAACACACAGGCATCGAACAGCCAATGGCACAATCGGGCATGCCCGAATCAATTCTTATGTCAATAGCATCACTTCATCAATGCAGAATATTCCAAATGATGCTTCCTTGCATAATTGATGAAATCCTTTTCTTCCTGTGTCACTCTGATCTGGAATTTCAAAGGCTGTTTGAATTTCTGTTTTCGTCCGGCATTTTCTCTAGCACCACCATGACCCGATTCTTGACTTCTGACAACAGCTACAATAAAGTAAGTCATGGAGGCGCCGAGAACACGGTGGTCCTCTTAGGTAATAAGCAGGAAATCCCGACCATTACTTTTCGGATTGTTCGTGGCGGGACTTCCTATTTTTTTCGATTTGCTTCCACATAGTCTCGATCACTCTCAACGCAGCATCTGCAACTCTCAGAACATAGATGACAATTAGCCAATTGTTCTCTTTCATAGTCTGTCACCTCCTTTGACCTGGTGGTTTCGGGAGGCTGGCCTCCCTCCAGGACACCCGGAGAGGGCCACCGCACTTTTTCAGCGCTCCATGGAAAGGACCTAACGACCCTTTCACACGCCTTATACCAAGAAAGTGCTGAAACCATTTTGCAAACAGGAGAGAAAAATTGTGGTTTTCACTTTTTCAGAGCTTCAAACAGCTGTTTGTATTGAAAACTTCAATTTTTGTCCCTCTCAAATAGCACTTTCAAGTGAAATTGGATTACTCAAACAGAAAACCGCTGTTTGAAACAACCCTGTCGATTGTACATTTGCGGTGCGATGCCTGTGTCATTCCAGCCTGCGCATTGGCGAGCGGCCCCTAAGCCTGGCGAAGCCATAGCGCACGGCGGCCTGAAAGGTGGTATGCATCAGGCCTTGCACGGCATATGTACATGAGACGAGAATGACCCTAGCGACCACTGAGAGACCAATTATACAAGAGTACATGATATTTACTTTATCTACAAAGAATTAGAAATTTCATTTTGGTTTTTTCGGCTATTTCATTTTTGTTTTTTCGGCTATTTCATTTTGGTTTTTTCGGCTATTTCATTTTGGTTTTTTCGAAAAACATGCCAAAAATCTGTACAGAGTGAACAGGAAATCTCACACAACCGCCAAACCATCCGGCTTCTGTGCTATAATCCATACCAAGGAGAGCACATGCCGCTAAGCATCGTACGCAATGACATTACCAAAATGGAGACCCAGGCCATTGTGAACACAGCCAACCAGTTCGTTCAGGTCGGACCTGGCTGTGACACTGCCGTGTACCATGCCGCAGGCTATGACAAGCTCCTTGCCTACCGAAAGGCCAACATCGGAGAAGTGGAAGAAGGCAAGGCATTTCTCACCCCGGGCTTTGCCCTTAAGGCCAAGTACATCATCCATGCCGTGTGTCCCCTTTACATCGATGGCAAGCACAACGAGGAAAACCTGCTTCGAACCTGTTACCGAAACAGCCTGGCGCTTGCCAAAGAAAACAACATCACCTCCATCGCCTTTCCGCTGCTTTCCACAGGGTCTTTCGCCTATCCGAAAGAGGAAGGCCTACGCATCGCCGTGGATGAATGCAACTCGTTTCTTCTGAAAAACGACATGGACATCACACTTGTGGTGT
>JAKSPE010000031.1 GCA_024405015.1 Sphaerochaetaceae bacterium | reverse complement strand
AGTATTTTTCAGGATTTCTTGGGAACCTCTTGACCAACACAAAATCGGAAGAACCGAAAATATTTTTTGTACGTGGTAAAACACCACGTAAAACCAGAAAATGGTAATAAAATGTGGTGTATACAACATTCTCTTTGGTTTCTGCTCATGTGTGTAGGCCGTGCAAGGCCTGCTGCATACTCCCAAAGGGACGCGAACATGCGCCTCGGTTTGGCTATTCTGCCACCTGGCGCATCCGTCCGCTAGAATGCACAGGCATTTCACCGCCGACCCACAATCGCAAGAAAAAAGGGACCGCCTGGTCCCCTTTTATACGAGATAATAGATAATAAGCCTTATCTTACTGTGTTCACGAGTGTTCCAATATCCGAGATGATGCACTCAACAACATCGCCTGGCTTGAGGAACTTTGGAGGAACAAAACCCATTCCAACACCTGCAGGAGTTCCGGTTGCAATCACAGAACCGGCAAGCAGTGTCATACCAGAGGTAAGCTCTGAAATGATATGTGGAACACTGTAAATCATAAGGTCTGTATTTGTGTTCTGTCGCAGCTCTCCATTGACCTTGGACTGTACCGTAAGGGATGGTGGGAAACTTGCAAACTCATCGGCTGTGACAATCCATGGTCCCATTGGAGTAAAGCCGTCAAAGCTCTTTCCCATGTACCACTGCTTGTGAGCATTCTGGGTGCGTCTTGCACTGACATCGTTGATGATGGTGTAGCCAAAGACATACTCCCCTGCACTTTCCTTGGAGACTTTGTAGGCGTCCTTTCCGATGATGACACCAAGTTCAGCCTCATAATCCAACTGCTCGTCAACATCAGCATGGGCTTCAATGAAACCACCACAAGGAACTGCCCTGTTCACGCGCTTTGAGAAGTACACAGATGGCTTGTCTGTTGCGTCAAAGTCCGTAAGTCGAAATCTTGCACCTTCCTTGATGTGGTCGACATAGTTTCTTCCGACACAGACGATATCCTGCATAGGGCGTGGGATTGGTGCCTGAAGTTCGACATCCTTCATAGCAATGGCCTTATCAGCGCTCTGCTTTGCGGTCTCAGAAATCTTAGAGAGTTCTTCCTTTGAGGCAGTCTCAATGAGACAGTTCATGCAAGCATAGTCAAAGCCCATGGCTTTAAGTGGAATGACAGCAGTAAGGTCCTGTGTCATCACACCGACCTGCTCCTGTGCGTTATATCTGAAGGTTACAAGTTTCATGCGTTTTCTCCTTGCAGACAAGGATAGCACAAAACAACGTGAAAAGCATTGGAAGAAGAATAAAAGCAAAAAAAAGACAACCCAGAATCTGGATTGTCTTTTTTTGGAGCTGATCGGGATCGAACCGACTACCTATTGAATGCCATTCAATCGCTCTAGCCAGGTGAGCTACAGCCCCTAGTCACATTGATGATACGGAAATGTACCATCAATGTCAATAAATCTTAATTATTCTTGCTATCTTCCATGTAGAAGTAGCCGCCCTTGGCAAAGGCACGCTTTCCGGCAAGCTTTACATAAAGAGCGAAAGAGATGACCACATATGCACCTGTGAGTGCGATGAACATCCAGACCTTGCCCTTTGCTGGCCAGTTGACCAGAGCCAGGATAGGAAGAGCAAGAACGAACATCACACCAGTTGAGTTGACATATTCCTGTGCGACAGGAGTCTCAAACTCAGGGTCAACAACTCTGATCAGTGAAAGAGCTGTAGGCAGTGTTCCGTTAGCTGTTCCGAAGATCATGAGGAATCTCATGAAGGAGTAGTCATTGAACAGTCTGGAGCAGAACCATGGAGTGATGAAACATGTGATGGCGATACCGACAGCACTGAGGACGATAATCGGCAGCCAGTACTGCTGGATGGCAGCAATCTCGATGGCACCAAGACAAGCGGCAACAGTGAAGTCAACAGCGATGCCGTCGATTCTGTTACAGGTCTGGTTGTCGATGATGTGCTCAGCATGGGATGCGATGATGACCTTTCTGACGAGGATGGCACACAGGGAGCTGACGACGAAGTTGATTCCCCAAAGACCGAGAACAGCCTCAAGGACCTTACCGCCGACAAATGTGGAAACGATCCACTCAAGTCCTGCAAGAACCAGGAAGCTGAGAAGGTATGTGAACATGATCAGTGCAAGATGCAGTGTGAAGGTGTCCATGGACTCACTTGCTGTTGTCTGGTAGCTGGAAGCGACACGCTCTTCCTTGCTTCTGAAGAATCCATTACCGACCTTTCTGTTTCTGAGCTTGTCGACATATTCAGCGCTCAGCCAGCCCTTCTTTGCTGCACGGTTGATGAGGATGACACCAATGACAGAACCGAGGATGAATCCGATTGCTGCCATGGTAAGACCGACATCACTTGCGTTTGGTACGTTGTATGGAGCACCTTCCCAAACCTTTGCCATGGACTCAGCCTGACCAGGTCCAAGCTCAAAGCCAAGACACAGTGTAAGACCGATTGCGACAGAGGAACCAGGAAGGATCTTCTTGAGAAGGACTGCAGCTACGATAAGGCCGAAGCAACACTGCATGCCGTACTCACCCAAAAGGGCTGTGACGTTTGCCCAAAGGGCACCCTTCTTCTGAGACTTGGTCTTCTTCTCTGGAATTCTGAGCTGCATTGCAATGAATGACACGTTCAGAAGATGGAACATGAGCTCCTCAAGGAAATCCATACCGTTGTGAAGTCCAAGCGGATAGGACACATAGTTATAGAAAAGGAACAGGAACAGACCGCCGATCATTGGAGCCGGAATCAGATATTTCTGAAGGAACTTGACCTTTGATCTGAGAGTGGATCCCAGAAGGAGTGCGCAGGAAATGACGCACAGGTGAATGATGATTGTGAAATCATGGGCACTGTGAATGTAGTTCATCCAAGATTCTCCTTTGTATTCGAATAGTTCAGATAATATTCATGGTATTTGAGAGAACACCCTTCAGAGACAAGGCGGATGCGATAGAGTGTATCCTCTTCAAAGATCTCCATCGTCTGCTTTGCATTGAGGATGAGGGAGTTCATGTTCGCAAGAGGAAGCTCGTAGTGCGTCTTGTCGGTACTGCTTTCCGCACAGTCCACACAAAGGACATCGTCCTTGAGCTGGACAGAGATCTTCTCGGAAATGGTTTCAAGAGTACCCTCGTTGTTTGCATCACCGATCTGGAACAGGACACCAGGCTCCGGTGGAAACTCCTTGATGTTCATCAGTTCGGCAGACTCCCACTCATGCCACTGGCTCATTCTGGTGAATGGAACATCAATGGAGGTAAGGTTGTCCTTGTCATCAAGAACGGTAACGGTATTGCACTTGCGGCAGATGATCTTGTTGTCCTTTGTGGACATGGAATCGAGGCTCTTGCAACTTGGGCACAGATAGAAGAGTCTCTGAAGGCCCTCTGCCCTCTTTGGACACTTGTAGTCGTAGTTGACACTACTCTTCCACTCATCATTGGAGAAATGCATATACTTCTCAACGGTTGCCTGAAGTGTATCCAGGTCCATCAAAGCAATCTCCTCTGCGGTGAGAACATGTTTGACTCTGATGGTCGTAGGTCCCTTACGCTTATAGTCCGCCCATCTTGGCTGATGAGCAAAACCGCCTTCCAGATGCACAAAGATTACAGGCATCTTGAACATACGGATCATCTTTGACAGCGGCTTGTAGGCAATCGGCATCATCTCGCCGTCCCAGGTACGGGTTCCTTCCGGGAAAAGACCTACGTTATCGCCGTTTCGAAGTGCCTTGAGAACGTTCTTGACCATAGAGACGTCACTTCTTCCCTGTTGCTTTGGAATTGCAGTGCAGGCGTCAGAGAGCAACCAATGCATGAACTTCGTCTTGAACAGGTAGGCACCAGCGACCCATCGGATATGTCTAGGCATAACTGCAGAGACCATAATCGGATCGTAGAAGCCGACGTGGTTCAACAGGTAGAGGTACGGACCCGACTTGAGATCGGCCCCACATTCATTGACAAGAGACACCTTGCTGACGGCACAGAAGATCTTGCCGTATGTCATTTTCAGGAATCTGATCAGTGGTGGCATTTTGCTGGCCATAAAGCACCCCTACATATATTATGGACTAATGACATTTTCACATATTTCGTCATGAAAAAACAAGATGAATATTGAACTTCATATATATTACGAAATTGATGTAGAATCTCCTTAAGGGAGTATGCTTATGGTTGCTATCATCATTGTTGCATCTGTCATTGCACTTTTGGCAATTCTGACATATCTGGTATCCAATCTGTTCGCCGAAATGGTGGCACATCCTAAAGTGATGTCAAAACAGCAGTGCTACGACCAGATGAAGGAGCATAACTCCGTCAACCCGGATGAGGTCGTTGCTGGACTCAAACAGGAGCCTTTCACCTACCATTCTCAGTTCGGCTACGACCTTAGAGGCTTTGTGGTACGAACCGACAAGGCAACAGACAGGCAGAAGGCTGTGATTCTATGTCATGGCTACACCGGTGCCCATTATCTGATGCTAGCCTACGGAAAGCACTATCTGGACATGGGTTTTGACCTGGTCCTTTACGATCACCGTGGTCATGGAATCAGCGATAGAGGCCCTAACACATATTGCACCATGAGCAGCCTCGAGGCTGTAGACCTTGTGGGTCTTGCAAAGTACGTGAAGCGCTTTTTCAAAGACAACTGCATCTTTGGTCTTCATGGCGAGTCCATGGGATCTGCAACCGTCATGCAGGCGGCTCCGCAACTCAAAGACATCGCTTTTGTGGTAGAGGACTGCGGTTTCTCCTCCATGAGAGGCCAGATGGAGGCAAGTCTTCGTAATTTCCATTTGCCAAACTTCCCTTACCTGACACTTGGAAGTGCAATTCTCAAACACCGATACAACCTTGATATCGACACGGTCCGCCCAGTGGACTGTGTGAAGGACATTCAGGTCCCTATGCTCTTTTGCCATGGAGACAACGACCACTTCGTACCGACTGCCATGGTCTATGATGTCTACAACGCAAAACTGGACAAAAAGGAAATCCACCTCTTCAAGGGTTCTGAGCATGCCCAGAGCATTCGTGACCACTTTGAGGAATACAAAGATGTTCTCAAGGATTTCTTGACAAAATACGAAATCGGCTAAGAAAATATGCAATGTAGCATTCGCCATAAGATTGAGAGCTAGGAAACAGGAGAGATTATGGCAAATATTAAGGATATGGTTCTGTATGCAGGTGCAGACAGAAAATCCTTTCTGGACATCCAGGATGCAATGGTAGAAGGAAACAGAAACAATCTGGTTCCGTTCTCTGCCATTTCCGCAATCGGAATGGCCGTTATGGTCATTGCCAGCTTCTTTGAACCTTCCCTTGAGAAAAACAGACTCGCCTATGTGCTCACAAGCCTTCTGATGGCCATTGTGCTTGTCATCTGCCTCTATCCGGCAAAAAAGCGCACCTGGATGGTCTATCTTGCCGAATACCTGTTCATTGAAACTCTCTTGCTCTTCGGCATTGACCTTGGCACATTCGTTGAACCGAATGAGGTTACCGTAAGCTTTGACATTCTAATGTTTGCCGTTCCGCTTCTCTTTACGGATGCACCATGGAGAATGATCTTGGCCATCACCGCAAGTATCGTGCTGTACATCATCGCCGCTCTTGCAACCCAGACACCGACCTACATCGTTTACAACCTGTCAAACATCATCCCTTACGGAATCATCAGCCTCATCGTCAGCACCTATCTCATGTCCATCAAGGTCTCAAGATATCTGCTTGAACGGAAGAACAAGTTTCTCAGCGAATCCGACCAGCTGACAGGTCTTCTGAACCGCAACAGCTACGAGCAGCACATTGCAAAGATCAAGGAAGACAAGGACAAGATCATTTCAATCGCAGCCTTTGACATCAATGGACTTAAGCTTGTGAACGACAATCTTGGCCATCAGGCCGGAGACGAGCTCATCAAGGGAGCTGCAGACTGCATTTCAGGCGTCTTCAATTCCTATGGTCATGTGTACCGAACCGGTGGTGATGAGTTCATGGTCATCATTGAAGGTCTCGCCCCTACCAGTGACGAACTCTGGTCAGAACTGGAAAAGCGTACCCGCTGCTGGAAAGGCTCCCTGGTTTCCGGACTGTCCCTCTGCATGGGTGTTGTGACCAGTAAGCCTGGAGATTCCATTGAAGAGGTCATCAGCAAGGCCGATAAGCTCATGTACAGTTACAAGGAAGCCTACTACCGAAAGAACGACATCAAAGAAAGACGAAGCTGAGATTTCGTCTTATTCTTTTAAATCTCACATAGACAAAAAGAAGAGGTCCCAACTTGGGACCTCTTCCTATTTGGCTTGCCGAAAACTTACTTTGCGAAGTGATCGATGATAGCCTTGGCAGCTGTCTTACCAGCACCCATTGCGGAAATGACTGTTGCAGCACCTGTAACAGCGTCACCACCAGCGTAGACGTTCTCTCTTGATGTGAGACCCTCTTCGTTGACGATGATTCCACCGTGAGCGTTAACCTCAAGACCAGCAGTTGTGGACTTGATGAGTGGGTTTGGAGAAGTTCCGATTGCGATGACGACTGTGTCACAATCGAGGACATACTCAGAACCTTCAACAGCAACTGGGCGTCTTCTGCCCTTTGCATCTGGCTCACCGAGCTCCATCTTGACAACCTTCATACCTGTGACGAAACCGTTTCTCTCATCACGTGGATTCTCTGGGTTCTGGAAGCCAAGGATCTCGACTGGGTTTCTGAGGAGCTGGAAGTCGATTCCCTCTTCCTCTGCGTGTTCAACCTCTTCCTTTCTGGCTGGGAGCTCCTGCATGGAACGTCTGTAGACGATGTAGACCTTTTCTGCACCAAGTCTGAGAGCTGTTCTTGCAGCATCCATAGCAACGTTACCACCACCAACGACGACAACCTTTCCGCCCTTCATGATAGGTGTGTCACACTTATCTCTGAAAGCCTTCATGAGGTTGCTTCTTGTCAGGAACTCGTTAGCGGAGTAGACACCCTTGAGTGACTCACCTGGGATTCCCATGAAGTTTGGAAGACCTGCACCGGAACCGACGAAGACAGCCTCGTTGCCATCCTCGAACAGCTCATCGATGGTAAGTGTCTTACCGATGACTGCGTTTGTGACGAACTCAACACCGAGCTGCTTGAGTGTATCAACTTCCTTTGCAACGATGGACTTTGGAAGTCTGAACTCAGGAATACCATAAACGAGAACACCACCAGCAACGTGGAGAGCTTCGTAGACAGTTACCTCGAAGCCAGCCTTTGCGAGGTCACCAGCACATGTAAGTCCTGAAGGACCAGAACCGACGATAGCAACCTTGTGGCCGTTTGATGCAGCCTTCTGAGGAGCTGCTGTGGAATTTGCATTGTGCCAGTCAGCGACAAAGCGCTCAAGTCTTCCGATTCCTACTGGCTCGAACTTGATACCAAGAGTACACTTGCTCTCACACTGTGATTCCTGTGGGCAAACACGTCCGCAGACAGCTGGGAGAGAAGATGTCTTGTTGATGACCTGGTATGCACCCTCGATGTCATCCTTCTTGAGACAAGCGATGAACTCTGGGATTGAAATGTTAACAGGGCAGCCCTGAACGCAAGGTCTGTTCTTGCAGTTGAGACATCTCTGAGCCTCAGCAAGTGCCATCTCGTGTGTGTAACCGAGAGCTACCTCATTGAAATTGTGGGCACGAACCTGAGGGTCCTGTACCGGCATTGCATGTTTCTTTGGATCTAGTGCCATATTCGTCCTCCTCAAGCCTGCTTAAAGAGATTGCAGGTCTCTTCGTGTGCGTGTCTCTCAAATGGGAAGTACATTCTTCCACGAGACATTGCCTCATCAAAGTCTACTTCATAACCGTTGAAGTCTGGTCCGTCGACACAAGCGAACTTTGTGACCTTCTTTCCGTCAACGTTGAGTGTGAGTCTGCATCCACCGCACATTCCGGTTCCGTCGATCATGATTGGGTTCATGGAAACTGTAACTGGAACGTTGTATGGCTTAGCTGTGAGAGTGACGAACTTCATCATGATGACTGGTCCGATTGTGATGATCTCATCGAAGTGCTTTCCAGCATCAAGCATTTCCTTAAGAGGAACTGTTACGTTACCGTGGCGGCCATAGGAACCGTCATCGGACATGACGATAAGCTCTGAAGAAGCTGCTCTGAACTCGTCCTCGAGAATGAGAAGGTCCTTGCTTCTGAAACCGATGATGCTTGTGACTTCAGCACCCTGCTCCTTGAAAGCCTGTGCAACTGGAAGTGCGATAGCACATCCGACACCACCACCAACGATACAGACGCTCTTCTTTCCCTCGATTTCGGTTGGCTTTCCGAGTGGGCCAGCGAAATCCTGAATATACTCGCCTTCCTTCTTGTGGTTGAGCTTCTCTGTTGTTGCTCCAACGATCTGGAAGATGATCTTGACTCCACCAGTCTCCTTGTTTGCGCCGGCGATAGTAAGAGGGATTCTCTCACCTTCCTCATCGACTCTGAGAATGATGAACTGACCTGCTTTTGCCTTGTTGGCTACGAGAGGTGCTTCAATCTCCATCATTGTGACGGTTGGGTTGAGCTCCTTCTTGCAAAGAATTTTGTACATATCAAAACCCCTTAAGATAAAAGTATTTCCAAAGTTAAACTTCTAATTCCCTAATTCGTAAGGTAATCCACTAGTAATTATATTCGGATAAATCGAAACTTTCCATATGCTTGGTGACGATTTGGCCTATTTTGTGATAATTGTCACAACAATTGGCTGAAATTACAGGGCTTGGCGCATCAAGAACGAGATTTTCACTCATTTTAAAGTCATTTCCGTCCCATTTCACCGTTCCGACCACACCGCCGGCCTCACGAATGATCACTGCAGCGGCTGCGAAGTCCCATGGGGAAAGTCTGAGTTCGAAATAACCGTCGACCTTTCCTGCGGCCAAATAGCACAGTTCAAGGGATGCGACACCGAGTCTTCGGACATCGGCACACTGGTTATGGAAGTCTCGCATGGCCTCAATGCACAGATCTGTGTAGCGCTTTCGGTAAAGGCACAGTGCGGTGCAGATCAGAGAGTGCTCAAAATCCTTGTTTGAGACGGAAAGTCGATTTCCATTCAGATATGCCCCACCACCTTTGGTAGCCCAGAACATATCCCCAAGATCAGGATTCATCACAACACCCAGCACCAGGTCCTGGTCATCGCGCAGAGCGACGGAGATACCCGAAAGATGAAGGTTTCTTGAGAAGTTGGCGGTGCCGTCGATTGGGTCGACAATCCAGCATAGTTCTTTGCTTGTATCGCGCTGGTCGTTCTCCTCGCCATAGAAACCGGATCCCGGCAAAATGGCAGGAAGCTCCTTCTGAAGAAAGTTCTGCACAGCGATATCGACCGATGTCACGAGATTGTAGGACTCACCTTCCTTCTCCTTGATCGCAAAATCGCTCACCTGAGTCAGTTTTGCGGCATTTCTGACAACATCCTTGACACGCTCGACAAGATTCAAAAGATCAACCATTGTAATCCTCCATGGAAATCACGAATCGCAGGACATAGTCCTTTGAGGCATCGTAGCAATGCTCATCCAGTGTGTATGGACCGCAGCTTCCGGTTCCGATACCCTGCTGGAAAGCGTTTATCGTCACATAGGTACCACTTGTCTTCTCGTCGCATCTATGGTTCATTCTGGTCAGTTCCACATCGCTGTATGGCTTCACCGAAAGTTCAAACGGCTTGTCCAATGCATCGAATCTCACACATGTCTTTCCGTCCGAGATCTCCGCAAATCGTGCATCACAGCGGTTTCCGCTCTCCTGCGGTTTGATGTTCGGCTCCGTCATCTCGGAGACAAGCGCATCGCAATGGGAGACTGGGAACTGCTCTTTCATGTCCACATAGGACTCCCCACTTCGGGCAAAGTAGCTCACACGGCCGAACTGTGTCTCAAATCGGAAGGCCTTTGCAAATCTAGGAAGTTTGCCCTTCACTCGCAGCGGATGGATGACACTAGTCACCACCACCGCGGACTTTCCGTCAGGCATCTTGCAGCCTTCGTAGGTATCGGAGCACAGAAATCGCTTTCCCTTCACCGTAATGGACCACTGCGCAGCAGCCATGCCCGCCGTTTGCCTACAGCCAATCAGTTGCGACGACTGGGCATACCACTTCTTCATTGGCCTGAGGACGAAATTGATGCTGTCGTTATCGGTCTGGGCCCTAAACAGAATGGTGTATGGGTCGGATGCCGTGACAACACTGTCACCTGCAGCCAGCACTGGAAGGCCCTCCTGAAGCGCAAACCACGATGGAAGTTCCTCGGTCTTCTCCACACTCTGAGCGATGCTCTCGTTCAGGCAGATCTGCTCGGTAGACACCTTGTTGCCATCCTTGTCAAAGGTATCAACGTCCATGAAGCAGTCGCCGCTGAGATCTCCAAGCTCAAACGTCACGGTCTCATGGGACAGCGGACCTGCCTGAGGCACATAGTCAAGACACACGCCATTTGAGATTCGGATTCTCATGCGATAAGCAGAACCATCTGTGAAGGCTGTGGTGTTGAAAACATCAAATTGGCTATCGCAAATGCGCGAAATGCGAATTGGTCGATAGGCATGACGCACAATCCAGGCACCAGTGGAAGGGGTTCTGTCTGGGTAGAACAGGCCATCACAGCAGAAGTTTCCGTCATGGATCCATTCACCATGGTCTCCGCCATAGGTGTAGGACCCGTCCTCGTGCTCAACACTATGGTCCACCATTTCCCAGACACAGCCGCCGATGAGGCTGTCGTAGCGATAGATCTCCTTCCAGTAGCCCTCGATATTGCCAGGTCCGACACCCATTGCATGGGCATATTCGCACATGAAATAAGGGCGGTCCATGAACTGCGGTGTCTTGCACTTGCCTTCGCCGATGTCATGAAGTTCACTGACCGGCGGATACATTCTGGAGGCGATGTCATAGGCCTTTCGTTTGGTGTAAATCTCACTTTCGTAGTGCACCGGGATGCTGGAGACCGAACGGAAAAAGTCGTAGGTGGCATCGGTGTTGCAACCACCGCCGCTTTCGTTTCCAAGGCTCCACATCACAATCGGTGTGGCAAGGACCTTATCCCTGTTGTAATGTCGCTTGGTGCGGCTGACGTAATGGGACATCCATTTCCTGTCGTTGGAGATGCGGTTGTAGCTTGGTGGAAGCTTCATGGCAAACACCCCGTGGGTCTCAAGGTCCACCTCGTCCACAATGTAGATGCCAAGCTCTGCCGCAAGCTCGATCAGAAGCGGATCTGGTGCATAATGGGAAGTTCGCACGGTATCAATGTTAAAGCGCTTACATACCAGAAGATCTCGTTCAATTTGCTGGGCGGTCATGCAATAGCCGTTCTTGGAATCGGTGTCATGATGGTTCACACCCTTGAACTTCACCAGTTTGCCGTTGAGAAGGTACCGATTGCCCTTCACCTCAATGGTCTTGAATCCCACCCGCTGGTGGATACAGCTATCCGAAGTCTCAAAGTAAAGGTCATACAGATTCGGTGTTTCAGCAGTCCATTCAAGGACATCCAGGTCCTTGAAAACCACTTCACAGACACCCTGACTCACGGTCTTCTTTTCACATTTGCAAAGGCCATGGCCGCTGAGCGTAAAGTTGACTTCACAAGTTCCGACAACCATAGCCGAAGCCTTGGAACAGTACTTGCCATTTTCCTGAAAAACGCTGAAATCAATATCCCAAATGCGGTTTTTTGGAGAAACACGGAGCAGAACATCGCGGAAAATTCCGTTATTTCGGAACATATCCTGGCACTCCAAATATGTGCTGTTACACCATCTTCTAACCACACAGACAAGTTCATTTCGTCCCTTGACCACGTAGTCGGAAAGATCAAATTCTGCGGTGTTGTGGGACTCCTCGGAGTAGCCGACGAATCTGCCGTTCACATGAAGTTCCAGGCAGCTGCAGACGCCAAGGAAAGAGATCTCATAGACTTTGGAGAGATCTTCAACATCAAAGAATGTTCGATAAAGGCCCACATAGTTCATCTCCTTCTCAGGAGCTTTTTTGAACCCATCCATAGCGCTAAAGTAGCGTCCGACAGGCTCGGTGGTAGGAATCACCGGCGGTTTGTAGGCAAACGGATAGCGAACATTCAGATACATAGGGTCTGCAATGCCGCGATACTGCCAGCAGGATGGGACATCGAGCTTTCGGAAATCCACCTTGTCGGTATCCAGTTCAAGTGGAAGCTGCTTTGGATCGGCATAGAAGCGAAAGTCCCAGCTACCGTTCAGGCACTGGACCATTTGCGAACCGTAGCGCTTTTGGGTAAGGGCGATGTCCTTTTGGGCCTCGCGTGACGGATATGGTATGAAATAGCTTCTCGGTGTAAGCCTGTTGACCTCTATGGTGTTGAAATCACTGTAATATTGGCTTTGCAGACTGTATCGCATGAATTCCCTCTCTAATCTGGATATCCTAAATATACTAATCAATAAGTAAAATACAATCTATTATCTTGACCTTTATTTCGGTTTGTTCATAAATGATTCTTAAGGAGCACGAAATGAGTTTAGCTGACAAATTGTTCGTTTCAAACATCACTGACATTCTGGAAAACGGTTTTTCCGACGAGAACCTTCCTGTAAGACCGCACTGGGCAGATGGAACACCTGCACACACCATCAAGAAGTTCTGCATTGTGAACCGCTATAACCTGCAGGAGGAGTTTCCTGTCATCACAGTCAGAAGAACCTACATGAAATCAGCCATTGATGAGCTTCTGTGGATCTGGCAGAAGAAGTCAAACAACATCCATGACCTCAAGAGCCATGTCTGGGACAGCTGGGCCGATGAAAGCGGCTCCATCGGAAAGGCTTATGGCTATCAGCTTGGCGTGAAACACATCTACAAGGAAGGTGAATTCGACCAGGTCGACAGAGTCCTCTATGACCTCAAGCACAATCCGCAGAGCAGAAGAATCATGACCAACATCTACACCCATCAGGACCTGCATGAGATGAATCTGTATCCTTGTGCCTACAGCATGACATTCAACGTCAGCGGCAACACACTCAACGCAATTCTGAACCAGAGATCCCAGGATATGCTCACCGCAAACAACTGGAACGTCGTCCAGTACGCCATTCTGGTTCACATGATGGCACAGGTAAGCGGTCTGGTTCCTGGCGAGTTCGTGCACGTCATCGCCGATGCCCACATCTATGACAGACACATCCCTGTCGTCAAGGAGATCATCAAGAACGAGCAGTTCCCAGCTCCAAAGCTCATCGTGAATCCTGATGTCAAGAACTTCTACGACTTCACCGTTGATGACTTCAAGCTTGAGAACTACAAGTGCAACACCACCAAATACGACATTCCGGTCGCCATCTGATAGGAGAAAACCATGCAGGCAATACTACACTGTGACAGCAAATGGGGAATCGGCAAGAAAAACGATCTGATGTTCCGATTGCCTTTGGATATGAAGTTCTTCCGCACCCAGACATCCGGAAAGGTCGTGGTCATGGGGTCAAACACCCTCCTCTCCTTCCCAAACGGCAAGCCTCTGAAGAACCGCACCAACATCGTCCTTTGGCCACAGGGTCCAAAGGAGCGTGCTCAGCAGGATGGCTTTGTCATGGTCGAAAGCCTTGAAGAGCTTTTTGCGGAGATCGCAAAATACCCATCGGAGAACGTCTATGTCGTAGGCGGCGCCATGATGTACCACACCATGCTGCCTTATTGCGACAAGGTCTACCTCACAAAGGTCGCTGCCGACGGTGGTGCCGAGGCCTTCTTTGACAATCTGGATGAGCTGGACAACTGGTCCATGACCTACGAGTCCGAGCCACAGGACGACAACGGCTACACCATCCGATTCACGACCTATGAGAACAGCAAGGTTCTTCCAATGGAGACCCGCTGATGTTTGAGCAGGCCTATCAGGAAATCGCAAACGCCAATAGAATCATCATCCACAGACACAAGAACCCTGACGGAGATGCCATGGGAAGCCAGATTGGCCTTCTGCACATGATACGGGACACCTTTTCCGACAAAGAGGTCTATGTCGTTGGAGACTGGTCCAAACGCTATAGCTTTCTTGCAAAATCCCCGATGGATGAGATTTCCGACAGCCTCTATGAAGGAGCCCTTGCAATCATCCTGGACACCTCTTCTACTGCTCTGATCAGCGACGAGCGCTACAAGCTTGCTGCAAGGACACTTCGAATTGACCACCATCTGTTCTGCACAAAGATTGCAGACGTGGAAGTAATCGATTCCAGTTATGAGAGCTGTTGTGGTCTTGTCACGACACTTGCCATGGAAACCGGCATGGTCGTGTCAAAGGATGCTGCAACCGCTCTTTATGCAGGAACCGTCACAGACAGCGGACGCTTTCGCTTTGACAGCACAAGTGCCGGAACCTTCGAGCGCGTCTCCTTTCTGATGAAAAGGGACATTGATACAAGCACAATCTACCGAAATCTGTATACAGAAAGCATTGAGGCCCTGAAACTGAAGGCCCACTTCATCGCCAAGGCCAAGTTCACAGAGAACAATGTCGGTTACATGTATACTTCATCCCAGGAACTCAAGGAACTTGGTATCACAGCCTTTGGCGCCTCCCGCGGCTATGTGAACACCTTAAGTGACCTGGAAGGTGTAGGCATCTGGGTCGCCTTTGCCGAATCCGAAGATGGGATTCTTTGTGAGCTCAGATCCTCGGATTGCAACATCAACCCGATTGCCGTGAAATATGGCGGAGGCGGACATGTAAAAGCCAGTGGTGCTACCGTAGCTGACAAGGCCACCGCAATGGCAATGCTTGCAGACCTCAATGAAATGGCAGGAAAACGATGAACAAAAGAAATCTGGAAACAAAAAAAGCAATCCTTGAGAAAATCCGACAGTACGACACCATCGTACTTGCAAGACATATTCGCCCAGACGGAGATGCTATTGGAAGCACACATGGCCTAGCAGAGTCCCTTCGACGATCTTTTCCAAACAAGAAGGTCATCGTCTCCAATGCAGACTTCTCCGACTATCTGGCATTTCTGAAGACAAGCGAAGAGGACCCAGAGACCATCGACTACTCTTCTGTTCTTGCCATTGTCCTTGATACGGCAGGTCTTGACCGATGCTCCAACAAGCTCATCACCAAGGCCAAGGAGCTCATCAAGATCGACCATCACATTGACATTGCCCCATACGGAGACATCTCCTGGGTCGAGGACGACAGATCCTCTGTCTGTGAAATGGTCACAGACTTCCTTTTCACCTTCCAGGACGAGCTTGTCTGCGACTCCAGGGTCGCTACCCTTCTGTACACCGGCATGGTCACAGACAGCGGACGTTTTCGCTACATCGAGACCACAGGTGAAACCTTGCGCCTTGCAGGCTTTCTTCTGGACAAGGGCATTGAGACGCAGAAGCTTTTTGCCAACCTGTACCTTGAGGACTTTGACTACTACAAGTTCCAGTCCTACGTATTTGACAAGATGAACATCACCGAAAACGGTGTCGCCTACCTTTATGTGGACAATGCCATGCAGCAGCAGTTCGGACTGTCTCGTGAGCAGGCTTCCTCCAGCGTGGATTTCATGAGTGGCATCAAGGGAAGCCTCATCTGGCTTGCCTTCATTGACAACCCAGACGGGACCATCCGCGTCAGAGTCCGATCCAGGTTCCTTGCCATCAACACCCTTGCAGAAAAGTATCACGGTGGAGGACACGCCAACGCTTCCGGCGCCACCGCTTACAGCATTGATGAGATGAAGGCACTGATTGCCGATGCCGATGCCATGCTCAAAGACTACAAGGCAAACAATGAGGGCTGGATATGAGAATCCTGATTACCAACGACGACGGAATCCGCTACCCTGGCATTGAGATGCTCGCAAACTGGGCACGAAAGCTCGGAGAGGTCACAGTTGTGGCTCCTAAATTTGAGCAGAGTGCCAAGAGCCACAGCATCAACATCCATACCCCTTTTGAGGTTAAAAAGGTTACTTGGCTTGAAGGAATTGACTGCTATAGCCTCGATTCCACCCCTGCAGACTGTGTGCGTTTTGCCATGACATCGTTTGACAAGAAGTTCGACCTTGTACTCTCTGGTATCAACAAGGGCTACAATCTTGGCGAGGATATCGTCTACTCTGGAACCGATGCCGCCATCTTTGAGGCAGCATACTTCGGCGTCAAGGCAATCGCATTCTCCACCATTCCCCAGACCTACGACCATGTACCGCCAATGCTGGATGCCGCTTATGAGCACATCATGGAAAACCATTATCTGGACTACAATCTGCTGTACAACGTCAACTTCCCACCAGTGAGCAAGGGAATCCTTCTGACCCGTCAAGGTAAGCCTTATTACAAGGACCGCTTCGTTGAGGTTTCCCCGAATATGTATCTGGCCGATGGATACTCCGTCTACCAGGGCACAAGCAATCTGGACGAGGATCTGGATGCGGTCATGAACGGCTACATCTCCATCACCCCGCTGACAGTCGGCAGAACAGCCGAACAGGCATACGAGAAACTGAAGAGTCTCTAAGCCAGACAGCAACCTCAAACTTGCAGATACTCTATGGCCCAGCGAAAATTCGCGAAAGGCGTCCTCCTATGCGCAGTAGGAAGAATCATGTTCTAACTTTTCTCCCAAATTTGAGCATCTGATTAGAACTTTCACTACCTAAAATCCCAAAATTCAAGTTTTAGTTAGAACATCCCAATCCACCTCTGAGGCAAGTGAACAGAAATGGCAGGTAAACAGACAAAAAAAGTAGGATGACCACAGCTCATGGAGTTGATGTTATTCTGTTGTCG
>JAKSPE010000030.1 GCA_024405015.1 Sphaerochaetaceae bacterium | reverse complement strand
CTTCCAGGAAACAGACCTTACAAGCCAGATACTGGTGTAACCATCCCTCCTGTTGTCTCAGACAGCTGTACCAAGTGCAAAAGCTGCGCTACTCTATGTCCAAGCCAGGCCATCAGCTACGCAAACCCGAAAGTGACCGACGCCACCAGGTGCATTTCCTGCATGAGATGTGTTAAGGTATGTCCGACAGGTGCAAGACAGCTAGATCCTATGGTCGCACAAAGGGTTTCCACATTCCTGGCACCATTTTTTGAAAGAAGAAAAGAACCTCAGCTTTGGGTCTGAAGGCCTTCCAGTTCAGATTTCATGGGAATCACTTCTGCCGTTCCGATTCGTGTCACCATAATCGCAGCAGCCTTTGAAGCGATTTCCATACATTGCTCAAGAGGTTTCCCTTCCATCCAGGCACAGATGAAATAACCCAAATAGGTATCGCCCGCGCCCAGGGTATCAACAGCTTCAACTTTATCGCAGTCTCTCGAAATAACGCTTCCTCCAATCTGGAGAAGGCTGCCCTCTTTCCCTCGAGTGAGAATCACACACAGATTTGGATACCATTCAGCAAACCAGGAAAGGCTTTCCTTTATCGCATCCTTTTTACTGATTGCAAGAGCCTCAACTTCATTTACAAACAGAAAATCGACAAGATCCAGCGGATATCGTTCCATATCGTCCGTGACCGGAGAGGCATTGAAGACAATGGTACAACCCTTGCTTTTTGCAGCTTTCATCAGATACGGAATTTCATGAAACTCCTTTTGGACAACCAGGATGTCATTGGAATCCAACTGTTCAACAATCTGATCCAGTTCACGCGTGGAATACTCCATGGCAGAGCCTGGAACAGCAAGAATCGAAGTGTCGCCAGATGGAAGAATCAGAAACACCCCGTGATTTGTTGGAGCTTCTACCGATATGACTCCAGAGCTATTGAGGCCTTTTGCTTCAAGAAATGAGCATAGGTCTTTGTAATCCTTTCGGCCGACCTTCATGTGCAAAGAGACTTCTGCACCTGCATGCGATGCGGCCAGTGCCTGATTCAAAGACTTCCCTCCCCAAGACTCCTGATAGCCATTGGCCCACAGGACAGTATCGGCGGATGGCAAGCTTGGGACCTCATACAAGCGGTCCAGATTCGCAACTCCTACAACAGCAATGCGTTTTTTCATACAGAGAATTTAGAGGCTAAGGATGTATTCACCGATTTCTCTTCCATAGGCCAAAGCCTTTGGAAGGAACCCATCTGGGACATAGCGGACGGCACCATGGACTTCATAGGTGAAATCTCCACGATAATCGATCTTTCGTAAGGTATCCATGATTGGTTTCCAATCAAATCGAGAGCCGAACGGATAGATATGGTCATTGCTGATGCTGGTCTGCTCCGACACATGCACAGCCTTGAGTCTACTTCCGATTCTCTCCAGAGAGCTGATTTGGTCCTGCTTCATGATATCAGCATGTTCAAAATCCCAGCAGATACCGACATTATCATGACTTTTCTCCAACTGCTCGACCAGTTCTAGAAGTTCGTCCAAGCATGTGGTATAGCGACGCTGCGGTGCAATGTTCAGATCCCAGAGATTTTCAAGGGCAATTCCGACACCCAGCTTTTCAGCCTTCTCAAGGAGCGGATGGAAATAGGCAAGGTTCTTCTCAAAGGAATCCTTTCGGTAATCGAGGGAAGAGAATGCCGTTCCTGCATGGAACACCACCCAAGGGATGTTCAGCATGGAAGAGATCTGCAAGCCTCTTGCAATCGCCTTCTCATGCTTATCCAGCTGGTTGGCATCAAGATTCGGTTCCACGAAATTGTAGAAGTCCGAATGGGCCTGAGAGAAGACGATTTTCCTTTCCTCGGCTTTTGTCTTGATTTCTTCAGCCCATGACTGCCAATCATCTTTCACCAACGGATAGTCAAAAGAAGTGCAATCATAGAAATTGAGATCCAGGACACTGTAACCGGCATCGGCAAGCATATCTATGATCTTTGCCATCGGATATCTGGACTTGTCAGGTCTTTGGATGAGAATGTTTGTAGATGTGGACAGTCTCATAGCAGTCCCTCCTCTATCTTTAGAAGTGCCTCGAGGACACCCTCATGCCTCTCCCCTTCTGTAACATAAGTTGCCAAGGATTTCAATTCCTCTACCGCGTTTCCGACAGCGACAGAGACTCCCGCAGCCTGAAACGCTGGAACGTCATTTTCGGAGTCACCAATGGAAATCATGCTCTTCAACGGAAGGCCAAGAATCTCCGACAGTTTCATGAGTCCCGTCGCCTTGGAAAGCCCGGATGCCACAATCTCCATGGAATACTCACCATACTGGAAGAATGCATAGTCCTCCGAGTCATGACTCATCTTGGAGGCAATCTCTCCAATGACACCACAGCGGGATTCATCCACAACGAAGATCTTTGGAACCCACTGGTTCCAGACCTCTTCCGAATCTCCCAGAATCTGATTGTAACCGACATACTTATGCTCGCGGGCTGCTGTCCATTCGGTTCTGACCAAAGGGCATTCACGCTCCTCAAAGCAGAACAGAATCGAAGGAACACCATGAAGATATGGTGCAAGAATCGGTTTCAGAATGGCAGCATTGACATCCTTGGAAAACAGTTTCTCTCCGTTTTTCCAGATCATGGAACCATTATTGGCAATCATTGGAAGATCCAGCGACACATCTTGGGCGTAGACTTCGACCTTTCTTGGCAGACGACCAGTGGCAAAGGTAAAGCCAATGCCTTTCTGACGCAGACGTTTCACAACCTCTACAATCCTGTCATCTACATGAGGCTCTTTTCTGACCAAGGTATCATCAATGTCGCAGACAACCAGTCTATCCATTACAGACTCTCCTTATGGAAGAGGGAAAGGGAAACGGCAAATGCGGCTACCCAGCTGATTCACCATCTCCTCAAAATCCTTTCTTGAATTTGTCTCGATCATTTCCCTGTACTTTGGAAGAAGCGCAGGGAAATCCCTTTCGACATCCCGAAGTACCAGCTGTGCTTGCAGGCTGCCTTTTGGTGCATCAAGAGCATCGACATAAAGAGGAATATCAGAGCCCAAGGCTTCCAGGACTTTCTCCACATCGGTAATTCCCGGGCAGAAAGGTGCCAATGTAGCCCAAACCTTGATGCCGTTTCTCTTCAATTCCCTTGCCGCATAGATACCTTCGTGGACACCACCTTCATAGAGAGCCTTAAGGCGCTTGAAGCGAACAAGTTCCATTACGATGACAGAGCCTTGTGGAAGCTGCTTCAAAAGGTCCATATCGGACAGAACCAGGGATGTTGAGGTGGAGATGCAGACAGGGTTTCCATGCTTGATGATGACCTTGAGCATCTCTCGTGTCACGTGATACTTACTCTCGACTTCAACCTCATATGGGTTGGAGAAACTTCCAAGATAGAGATAGCGGTCCTTTGGCCAGCTTTCCAGAGCCTTATCCAAAAGCTGAGGGATATTCTGCCAGATCTCAATCTTTCCGTGCCATCCTGGAATGGACTCCCAGTAGCAGAAAGGACATCCTTCACTACAGCCCTTGTAGCCGTTCGCATAGTAATGGCCATGAGCCGTCACATGGAAAAGTTCTTCCTCTTTTGCGTCTCGTACAATGTACTGCATCAGTCGGCAACCACCTTGACCAGATAGTTTCTGGATCTTGGTCCATCAAACTCAAGGAAATAGATTCCCTGGGATCCACCAAGAAGAAGTTTTCCACCTGTGACGATGAAAGTCAGAGAGACACCGAAAAGTGTGGACTTGATATGTCCAGCGGCATCAGACGGTGTGTCAAACATATGCTTGAAATCAATTCTGGTAGGAATGAGACGATTGATCTCATCCTTAAGATCCTCAAAACCAGCTGGATCCATCTTGCTTGTAATTCCAAGGGAAGCTGTCGTATGAGGAGTATACAGAATACAGGTTCCTTCCTGGATTCCGCTTTCTGCAACGATTCTCTTCACTTCTTCAGTGATGTCAAATACGTCGTTCTTCTGTGTTTCAATGCAAACTTTCTTAATCATTGTGGCCCTCCTCAGAAAACAATCTTCTCGCTCTCACGGATACATCTTGCTCCGTCTGCGATGTGCCATACACCCTTGCAACCTCTACCATCCTCTTCTCCGAGAAGAATCATGAGATAACCCATGAGAATGCAGATCGGTGCATACTCTGTCAGTGTAGAGTTCACCAGGTACTTTGTTCTAGGGACCTTCACATAGTTGGTCTGGATTCCGAAATCGCTCTGCTCTGCATCGGAAATCACAAGAACCGGACGGGTGAGCTCAACGGCATACTTCACAAGCTCGACGTTTCTGGACCATGCAGGATTGTCCTTCATAGCTGTGATGACAGTTCCTGTTCCGTTGACATCTCTCATGAAGAAGTTCATATGAAGCCATTCCTCAGAATTGATTCTCATGGCAGGCTTGCCGATTGCCTCGAATGTCTTGGCGACACCAAAGAGAGCAGTACCAGCATCCATGCCAGTTCCGACAAAATCGTAGGCATTCATCTTCTGCCACTCGATAGCGAGCTTCTCCATCTTCTCTTCCATTTCCGGAAGGAGCTTTGCAAGCTCAGTTCCCTGGTTTGGCATATCCAGTCTCATATCCATAGCCACATCCATGGTGTAGTTTCCAAGAACTTCACCAATACGGATGGCAACAAGGAGCATTGCCATGACAGCGACCATGTAGCTTCTTGTTCCAGGTGCGGACTCAAAGGATGGAATGCAAAGGTCAAGGATTCTGTCTGCAGCCTTTCCAAGAGGGCTCTCCCTCTTTCCTGTAATGGCAAGAGTCAGTGCGCCATGCTTCTTCATAGCTTCCATAGCCTCTGCAACACGGACAACAGAACCGGAGTTGCTCATGGCGATTACCAATGGAGTGCATGGTCTCTTTCCGATAAGCTCTCTTGGATAGTTTCTGCTAAGCTCAATGGCAGGAACCACATCAGTTGGAATACCTGTCAGTTCCTGGAACGCATAGCGAAGTGAAACAGCTGCTGCGTAGGAATCGCCACAACCGGTAAGAATGATTCTTCTGATTGAGAAGATGTCTGGAGTATCCAGGACCTTTCTTGCCTTTGGCTCGAGATCCTCATACTGTGCCTTAATAAGTTCAGGAAGACTTTCAACCTGTCTGATCAGTGCGTTCTTTTCCATATTATTCTTTCACCATCCTTTTATACTCGTTCATTTCCTTTTCATTTCCATAGACGAAATGACCTGGTCGAAGTTCCTCCATTCTAGGCTTATCGGTTGAATAGTCGTGCATGGAAGGATCATATACAATGTGTTTCTTCTGCTTTGCAAGAATTGGGTTTGGCAATGGTATTGCAGAAAGCAGAGACCTTGTGTATGGATGCAGCGGATGTGCATACAGCTCTTCGGTCTCAGCAAGCTCCACAATCTTTCCCTTGTGGACGACAGCGATTCGATCACAGATGAATCGCATGACGGAAAGGTCGTGAGCGATGAAGAGATAAGTCAGTCCATTCTCTTTCTGCAGCTTCATCAGCATATTCAGAACCTGGGCTCTGATGGATACATCCAATGCGGAAATCGGCTCATCGGCAATGATCAGCTCTGGGTTCATGATGACCGCACGAGCGATACCGATTCGCTGTCTCTGACCACCAGAGAACTCATGAGGGAAACGGGATGCAAACTCAGGAAGAAGTCCAACCTCTTCCATGGCAGCCTTGACCATTTCACTTCTCTTCTTTGCATCATATTCCGGATGGACATTCACAAGACCTTCACTGATGATGTAGTCGACCTTGGCTCTCTCGTTCAAGGATGCCATAGGGTCCTGGAAGATCATCTGAATCTTCTCGGTAACCATTCGGTCAGTTACCTTGTCGATTTTGCCGTTGATCTTCTTTCCCTTGAAGAGAATATCTCCAGAGGTTGTCGGATTGATGCGGTTAATGGCTCTTCCGATTGTTGTCTTTCCAGATCCGGATTCACCGACAATACCAAAAGTTTCACCTTTATAGATATCAAATGAAACATCCTTGACGGCATGGAAGACTTTCTTTCCACTACCGTAATCAATGGAGATGTTCTTGACACTCAATAGTACTTCCCTATCCATCATTTCACCTCCATTTCCTTCAGTCGTCTGATATACTCAGGCGGTTCAATCTTCGGAGACCTCGGGTCCAGAAGCCAGGTTCTTGCCTTATGGGTCTCTGAAACGCTGAAATATGGTGGACGAGCCACATAGTCAACTTTCAATGCATACTTGTTTCGAGGGGCAAAGGCATCGCCCTTGATTTCCTTGAACAGGTTTGGTGGAGTTCCGGCAATGGAATACAGGTTCTCACCTTTGACACCCAGCTGAGGCAAAGAGCCAAGCAGAGCCCAAGTGTATGGGTGCTGAGGATTGAAGAACACTTCATCGCACTTGCCGGTTTCGATGATGTCACCTGCATACATGACAGCAATGCGGTCTGCCATCTCTGCAACAACACCAAGGTCATGGGTAATGAAGATGACGGTGAGATTATACTTTTCCTGCATTCTCTTGATGAGAGAAAGGATCTGTGCCTGGATGGTGACATCCAAAGCAGTTGTCGGCTCATCGCAGATGAGAATCTGAGGTTTGCAGGCAAGTGCCATGGCAATGACGACACGCTGTCTCATACCACCTGAGAACTCATGTGGATACTGCTTGTATCGGGTTTCCACATCAGGGATTCCGACCTCTGCAAGAATCTCGAGGGTTCTCTTCTTTGCTTCTTCTCCCTTCACTTTCTGATGAAGAACTACGGCCTCTTCCACCTGTTTTCCGATTGTCTTGAGAGGGCTGAGACTTGTCATTGGGTCCTGGAAGACCATGGCAATCTTTCCGCCGCGAATCTCAAGCCACTCCTTCTCGGTCTTGAACTTGGCAAGATCCTTGCCATCATATTCGATGGAACCGGATTCAATCCAACCGTTGTTGTCCAAAAGACCCATGAAGGTCTTGGTCAGAACAGATTTTCCAGAACCGGACTCTCCGACAATTGCAAGGCTTTCACCCTGGAAGACATCGATGGAAACGGATCTGATTGCAGTGAGAACGCGGCCACGAAGCTTGAATCGGACCACGAGGTCCTTAACGGACAAAATAGGGTTCTTATCCATACTGTCGACCTCCTCACTTGTGGTTTCTTGGGTCCGATGCATCAGAGAATGCATTTCCAAGAGCGTAGAATGAAATTGTGATTGCAGAAACTGCAAGAACCGGGAAGAACAGCTGATAGCGCAGGGATGAAACGAGCATGACCATTCTTCCTTCGTTGATGAGGTTTCCAAGGGATGGAATGCTGACCGGAAGTCCAAGACCAATGTATGTCAGATAAACCTCAGTTCCGATTGCAGCAGGAATGGCAAGAGCCGTCTCCAGCATGATGACGGAAACCAACTGAGGAACAACGTTTCTGATGATGATCTTGGATGCTGGAGTTCCCAGACAGCGGGAAGCAAGATTGTACTCACGGTCTCGCACAACGAGAACGAGGTTTCGGATGAGTCTTGCAATTCCGATCCAACCAGTCAGACACATGACAAAGATCATGGTTCCAAGACTTGGACTCAAGATATAAGTGATAAGTGTTCGAAGAACAGTATAAGGAATATTGTCCAGAACATTGTAGATTTCGGTGAAAACCTTATCCATCTTTTTCGCATATCCCCAGATACAACCGAAGGCAATACCAATTACGGCGCTGACCACAGCAGTGACGGAGCCGATGAAAAGAGAGGTTCTCGTACCTGCCCAAATGCGGGACCAAAGGTCCTGACCGATTGTATTTGTTCCGAACCAGAACTCTGCACAAGGAGCTACGTTCTTGAGCTGGATTCCGGTCTCAGGATTGTTGAAGATTCGGTTTGGGTCCTTCTGTCCAGGAAGATAAGGCTGCACGAAACAGAACACCAAAAGAATCAGAAGGAATGACAGGATAAATACGGTGGTCTTCTTGGAAAGGAAGACCTTGAGTGTACTTCTCCAATAGGAATAGTTCTCAAAAGATGTTGTTTCAGCCTCTTTGGCATTGAAAGGGGCTTCGGTGAAAAGGTCATCGGTAAGCTCTTCCTCGAGCTTTTCTTTGATGCCCTCTTCCATTTTGTCATATAAACGGTTTTTCAGATGAAACTGTGAAAACATCAGACACGTCCTCCTTTACCGCTTGTAAGTTTGATTCTTGGGTCACAGATGACCATTGCAATGTCTCCGAGAAGCATGGATACGACGCTCATTGCGGAGAACAGAAGAACAACAGCCTGAACCAAAGTGTTGTCCTGGCGCTGGATGGCAGTAACCAGCAGAGCTCCCATTCCAGGAATGGAGAACAGAGACTCTACATAGAGGGAACCTGCCAATGTGAAGATAATGGAACGTGGAAGAGACTGGGCCATAGGGATGAAGGCATTTCGGACAACGTGTGAGAAAGCAACCTTTTTGGAACTGAGCCCCTTAGCCTTTGCCAGTCTGATGTAATCCATGTTCATCTGGTCCACCATGTAACGTCTCATCCACATGGCATTGGTTGCGATTCCACCAAGGGAAAGGCAGATGACAGGAAGAATCATGGTGGAGACGTCTCCCGGTCTGTAGATCATGGAGATGCCGAAGATGTTTGAACCGCCCAGCTGGAGAAGCAGATAGTAAACGGCAGCAGGAACAGCATTGATGATGAGGATATAAACGTTACCAAGCTTATCGACAACACCGTTCTTCTTGTTTGCCATCAGGACTCCCAGAGGCAGTCCGACGATATTCTGAATCAGAAGGGAAACGATACCGAAACGGAAACTTGTGGCAATCTTCGGACCAATGATGGAGGCACAGGATGCACCTCGTCGATAGACAATTGACTCTCCGAGATCTCCATGCAGCAATCTGCCCCAGAAGGAGACGAGCTGTTTGTACCAAGGATCCAAAAGACCAAGACTTTTCAGAATCTGCTCTTTGACCTCTGGTGCCATATTATCACCACGTGCACCGAAATAGCCTTCAACAGGCATGAGTCTCATCAGCAGGAATACCATAGACAGGACTATGAACAATGTGATGAGGGATCTCAGAAGTCTTCCAATGCTATATTTCAACATATCCATAATTCAGTTCCCTTTTGTTTTAAAAAATGGGGCTATGGCCTAATACCACAGCCCCACACTCTAATCAATGATTATCAGATGGAATCCTTGAGAGCTTCAGTTCTCTCCTCAGACCACTTAGCCATTGCTTCAGCGAATGTCTGGCTGTTAAGAGCTGTTGCAAGGATGTGCTGACCCTTATAGCGATACATACATGCACCGAAGTATGCGTTCATGTGTTCTGTAGGATCGAGATAGGATGCTGCATAACCTGTTCCTGCAAGTGTTCCAACTGGAACGACGTATGCATTCTCAATGAGCCATGCTTCAGCCTCTGCCATCTTCTCGAATCTTGCGACATCGTCAGTCTCTGCCTTTGCAGCATCAACCATCTGGTCGTAGATGTAGTTCTTCCAGTAACCACCGTCGTTACCCTTCTTTCCATCCTCAGCTGTTGCTGCTTCTGCAACACCATCAGCCATGTAGATGTAGGAATACTTCTGACCGAGCTTGTTAGGCTCTGTGTATGTGACTGGGTCGAGGAAGTCTGGTCCCCACCACTGGAGCATGAAGGAATCGTTTCCGATTCTACCTGTAAGGTTCTTGTAATCTGTTCTTGGGTAACCCTCGATGACAATGTCCATGACATCCTTGCCGAAGAGGTTCTCGAGCTGCTGCTCAACAACCTGTGCGACGTTTGTCTGAGCTGTGTCACTTGTTCTGTAAGGCATGTAACAGATGATTGGGAACTTGCAACCGACAGCCTTGAGCTCAGCAACAGCCTTTGTCATGTAGTCCTTGGCAAGTTCTGGGTTGAACTGGTTGTCGAGTGTGTAGTTCTCGAGTCCGCCCATCTGTGTGTAATCCTTTCCACCAGCAGCTGCGAAGTTGCTTGGAGTGATTGTGGAAAGCATGTACTGCTCTGGGTTTCTGGCATCGAAGACGGAACAGATAGCTGTTCTGTTGACACCATAGTAGAGAGCCTTTCTGAAGTTGAGGTTGTTTGCTGCAATGAGCCAGTTCTCTGGATCATACTTTGCATCGTATGTTGGCCAGAAGTTGACTGCATACCAGTAAGTTGTTCTCTCTGCAGTCAGTGGCTGGAGGTACTGAGCCTTCTCTGGAGTTGCAAGCCAGTCGTCGACCATAGCGGTTGGGATCTTTGCATAGTTGATCTGACCACGGAGGAAGAGCTCTGGAGCAAGTGTCTCTGCTTCAGCATTGTATGTATTCTCAATTCTCTCGATGAAGACGTTGTCCTTGTCCCAGTAGAGTGGGTTCTTTACGTCATAGCGATAGAACTCTGGCTCGAAAGCCTCAACAAGGTAAGCACCGTTGTAGAGGAAATCGTTTGGAGAAAGACCGAAGTTGTCGCCCATAGCTGCAAGGTAGTCAGCGTTGGTTGGGTAACCCCAGTTGAATGTAAGAGTTGAGAGGAAGTATGAAGTTCTTGACTCAAGTGTGAACTCGAGAGTGTAGTCATCAAGAGCCTTTACACCAACTGTGCTGAAGTCTGCCTGCTCACCAGCTGCGAGAGCCTGGTAATAAGCCTTAGCACCCTTGATTGTGAACATGTAGTCTGCTGTACCGGCTGCGTTCTTTGGATCAAGAACATACTTGGCACTTGTGACCCAGTCCTGAGCCTTGACGTCCTGGCCATACTTTGAACCATCGGAATACTGCCATGCGACACCCTTACGAATCTTGAATGTGTAAACAAGACCATCATCGGAAACTGTCCAGCTTTCTGCAAGAGCGCCTCTGACGATACCATACTTGTCATACTCAACGAGGTTGTCGATGTAGTTTGACCAGTCACCAGCTGCGGAATATGTCAGATAATTCCACTCGGAAATCTCTCTGTTATAAACCATCTTGAGAGTCTGGTCTTTTGCGTAACGAGAATCTGATGCAGATGCGGCTACTGGAGTGCCCTTCTCTGCAGCACCACTTGCGAAAACTGACACGACAGCCAGAGTTGCAAGGAGAACACAAAGTGCAATTCTTTTCATTTTGACTCCTTTAAATACATGACATTACTTGTAATGTTGTATTGATATACATACAAGTTAAAGTCGAATACCCTATTATGTCAATCAATTTGTTTGCCAAATTTGATTTATCGTTCAATTTCGTGCGACAAAATGCAACTTATATTAGCGATTTAATACAAATTTGTATTAGCATTCATACATGAAAAATAATAAAAAAAGAGAGGCAAAGCCCCAATGTCGTTAAGTTAAGACATTGGAGGAGCCCCTCTTTTCTCCGAATTTCATCAAATGGCATCCACAGCAGACATGACATCGCCTTCCACGATATCAAAGTAGGAGCTGAACATGAGATTGATCGGAAGATCGAAATTCTCGACAACATTATCAGCCCAGTCCAGACCACCATCACATTCATCATAATGAGGGATGCGCTTTTTCATGATGCTTGTGTCAGACATGAATGCCATACACTTCATGCCAAGACCCCATGCGACACCGCACTCAAAGGAAACGTCACTCTGAGGCTCCATGCCGTGGAAGTCATTGAGATCTGCGACAAGGATCGATGAGGAAGCCAGAAGTCTCATGTTGATGTCAAACTCCGTTCTGGCATTTGAAAGCACATCAATACCCCTTCCGAATGCAACATCATTTGCGAATACTGCCTCATAGCCCTTCTTTGCGAATGCCTTTCTGGTCTCTTCCTTATACTGTTCATAGTCATCACGATATCGCAGGGATGAGGAGACGAAAACTCTGTTCGGTACACGCTCGACAGCAGGAAGTGGATTGCAATCTCTCTTGAATCCTTTTCTCTCTTGGTCAAGATCGATTCTGTAAAGCTGAAGAGCAGCTGCAAAATCACCTTCAACAAGCTTTGCTGAAGCCATGATACTTGGAGCAAAAGGAAGATCAGCATAGGCAAGTGCTCTTCCATCCTGGTCAAGGATAGTCTTCCCTTCCAGTCTGGCGCACTGGTTCTTCTTTCTCATTGGTCTCATGTCTCTTGTATAGCCATAGACTCTACCACCCTTGGACCAGATCCAGCCCATCTCAAAAATGGTACCGCCATCCGGCTCGGAACCACGGAACATCTCAAGGTCAGCAATGACTGCTGTTGTACGACCGACCTGGACAATGAGGTCATCAAAGATCTCCTTTGCATTGTCTCTCTTATCCTCTGCATCGAGCTTCAGAACCGTTGAGGTCGGAAGTACGACTGGGATTCCATAGAACTCTGCCAGTCCCTTCTGTGCATTCCAGAGCGTGTAACCGTTTGGATAGAAACACTCAGGTCCAGCGATATACAAACCTTCATTGGAATATGGATTATACATAGACACCTCCATCAACCGAGAACCAATGACTTCAGAAGATCAAGGAACTTCTGATAGTTTGCTTCTGTTGTAACTGTGATTTCCGGAAGGTTCGTCCATCCGTGATGGGCTCTTCCATCTCTGACTGTCATTCCAAAGGAGAGTCCCTCCTTGGTCTCGATACCTACTCTTGCCTTCTCTGTTGTGATGATGGAAGGATCAATTACTGCAGCAACTGCCATACAGTCAATGCAGGTACAATAGGCACCATAGCCGCGACCCGTGACAAATCGGATTGCGTTTGCAAGGAACTGAGCTTCCCTATTCGGGCTGCTGGACATCTCCTCGACATCCTCTTTTGTGAAGTCAACGTCAAAGCAAGTGGCAACATCCAGTCCGATACAGGTCAATGGCACACCACTTTCGTAAACGATTTTGGATGCTTCCGGATCAACATAGACATTCCACTCACTCTGTGGAGTATCACCAGTAGCATTCAGGAAGGAGTACTTTGTGAAACCGAAAGCTCCTGAAATTGCAACAACTTCCTTAATCATCGGAATGATCTCTGGAGCCATACGGAATGCCATACCGATGTTAGACATAGGACCTGTGGAAACGAGAGTGACCTCATTTGGATTTGCCTTGATGGTATCAATGATGAGATTCACAGCATGTTTCTCGGAAAGTGCCATCTTCGGCTCTGGAAGATTCGCATTGGCAAGACCATCAGCACCATGCGTGAAAGGGTCAGAAGGAACAGGTCTTACCATTGGCTGGGCCATTCCCTTAGCTACAGGAACATCTGTTCGACCAAGCATCTCAAGGATCTTTCTGGCATTCTTTGCAGTGACTTCTGCAGGATAGTTTCCATTTACGGTTGTAATGGCCAAAGTCTCAATATCCTTGGACTTCAAAGCCATGACGATTGCCATGGAATCATCCATTCCTGGATCGCAATCCAAAATAATCTTCTTCATCCTATTCTCCTTGTCAGCAATTCTTTTCAATCATAATCTCAACAATCGTACGGTCTGTAGCTTCCATTCCCTCGTGAGAGATTCTGGATAGGGAATCAATGCTTTCCCAACTGTTGCCACCAACGATTCCGCTCTCCTTGCCAGGTGCAAAGCCTCTGAAAGCCAAGCTGACGCTGAGGGCAGCCGCCTCCAAGCAAGAGTATATTTTCAAAGCGCAGGTGTTCTTTGCACCATCACAGATGATTCCTGTAAGGTTTCCAACCATGCTGTTGATGCAGTAGTCCATTTCAGCAGTCCTTCCACCAAGAAGATAGCAATAGGCACAGGCAGTACCAATGGAAGCGGTAAATGCACCACACAATGCAGAAAGACGGTTCTTTCGGGCAGTAAGGACCAGACCCACCAGTTCACTGATGCATACGGCCTTGACCATTCCGTTTCGGCTCTTGTCCAGAAAGTCTGCGACAATCTTGACTGGAACAGTGACTGTGATTCCCTGGTTACCACTTCCACTATTAATTATAACCGGCATAGAACATCCGCTCATTCGTGCATCGCTTCCGGCTGCGGCGTAGGCAGATCCCATTCGGAAAGCCTCTTCCAGAGACTGAGGAACCTTGTTCAGCTTCTCGGCAACGGTCTTTCCGACCTGAAGGCCATAGCAGCCTTTCAAAGAGGCTTTTGCAATTGCCATATTCACATCAACGGCATCTGAAATAAAAGGGACCTCTTCGGCTGTCACAGAATCTGCAAATCGCACAATCTCATCCAAAGACAAATCGGCAAGGTTATTCAAAGATACGGATGATTTACCTGCCTTCTCCTGCTCCAATGGCAGATCCAGCAGAACTTCGCCATTTTTCTCAAGATGCGAATATCTGTCATGCTCACCGGAAATGCAAGCGATTGCCACATTGCCTCCGGCAGTCAGTTTCACCTTCACATAAAGAGGTGGCACGTCGCGCACAAGGGTCAGAGAAGAATCAAAAGATTCAGCTTTCACAATCTGCTCATCTGAGATCACAGACAAAATGCTGAGATTTCTAGAAGTATCTCCAGCTGCGATTCCCAGACCGACAGCGGCAAGAATACCTTTGAGTGAGCAATTTGGAAGACCCACGCCCATAGCATTCTTGACCATGTCTCTTGATGCGAAAACCTCAACCTTGTCTATTGCATCAGTTCCTAAGAGCTCTCTTGCCTTTGCACCTGAAAGAGCGGCAGCAGCCGGCTCTGTGCAACCCATGGCAGGAATCATTTCACTCTTCAGAATGCTGATAATCTCTTCTCTTTCCATTGTGTGCCTCGGTTTTTTGCAGTTGTATTAACTTTAATACATGTAAGACATGCAGTCAACTTTTTTTAGGCACATTTCTTTTATCTTTTAATACTGCATGAATATATTCGGGTGAAACAAAAAAGTTGACGACTTGACTATGATGTATTAACATCCATAATAAATATGTCCAGTAAGGACTTACGTAGTCTTTGAAAACATCTTGCATTCACAAAGGTATACAAATGAGAGTTATTGATCGAAATTCCGCAATCCCAGTCTATCAGCAGATCGCAACAGACATTCTTTCCAGAATTGCCTCTGGCGAGTGGCCAGTTGGAAGTCAGATCGATTCCGAGAACGTCCTTTGTGAAGATTACGAAGCAAGTAGAGTAACTGTCAGACAGGCTCTCACCAAACTCAAATATGAGGGTTTCCTTGACCGCAGACAGGGCCAGGGATCATTTGTCAAAGCAAAACCGGAAATCGAGACACTGGACCTTTTCATTCCACAGGTTGGCGTCAGAAAGAAATCCGACATCACTTCTGAAAACATCGTCATGCAGGTGGAGCTCAAGCCAAGCGCCCTCGTTCGCGAGAAGCTCAAGCTTGGTGAAAACGACCCTGTTGCTGCGCTGACAAGACAGTTCGTTCTGCATGGTAGAATCATCGGAATCCATCATGCCTGGTTCCCTCTCGCAAGAGTGGCAGGAATCACTGAGGTTCCTCTTGAGAACAACAGCATCACAGACACCCTGCAGAACAGATACAACATCACATTCTCTGCAATTGAGAACTACATTGAATCCATTTCTTTGGATGGCGAGACAGCCACAATGCTCAATGCGGCAACTATGACCCCAAGCCTGAAAATCAATTCCCTCTACTACGACACAGAGGAAAGGGTCATCGAATATTCTGAGACCATCTGGAATGGAAGAGACACACAGTTCAGAGTTGTGATATCTTCCAAGTAAGAGGAACACGCAATGATCAAGAAGATAATCAGAGACGAGAAATTTCTCAGCATCCCATCCACAGATTGCACACAGGAGGACCTTTACCTCTACGATGACCTCATGGATACGTTGAAGGCCAACAGCGAGGACTGTGTAGGTCTTGCCGCAAACATGATTGGAGTCAGCAAGAACGCCATCATCTTCCTTGAGCAGGATGGAAGCTACACGGTCATGTTCAATCCGCAGATCCTCTCAACAGGAGCCAACAGCTACCTGGCTTCCGAAGGATGCCTCTCCCTTGTCGGAAAGAGAAAGACCATGCGCTTCATGGAAATTGATGTCATGTTCCTGAACAAGAACTTCCGACAGAAGGTGCGCCACCTGGATGGCCTTCAGGCAAAGATCGTCCAGCACGAGATTGACCATACCAAGGGCATTCTGATCTGACGATAAAGAATCTTTGTCAAAGCACTTCGAAATCACGTAGTAAAATCTTGTTTACAAAGTAAAATACTTCTATTTTCAAAAATTCCATTGCCTTTCGAAGTATCTGTTTCCAGACGAACTCAATATTTTGCTTCCAGAGTTGTTTACAAGTACGCTTTATATGGAAGATTCTTTTCAAAAAAAGCGTAAAATACGCTTTTTCTTTGCGATTTTCTCAATTTTTGCAGTATTCATGCGCATCTTCATTCGTGCGATTGTGTCATTGGCGGTTCGATGCCTGTGCATTCCAGCCTGCCAAATGGCAAGCGGGCCTCTAAGCCCTAGCGCCGGCCATGGCATGGCGTCCTGCCAAGGGGCATGCAGCAGGCCTTGAACGGCCTATACACATGAGCAGAAACCAAAGGAAATATTGTAGACACCACATTTTCTTACCGTTTTTTGGTTTTACGTGGTGTTTTACCACGTACAAAAAATATTTTGAATTGTCTCCGTGGTGTTTACACCAGAAGACAGAAAAACAGCACCCTCCGATGGGAAGGTGCTGTACCATTTCAATTGTTCAAGTAAAGCTGTGGCTTGTGGTCACAGCCTTTTCTGTCTTATCAGAAATGATAGGTCATAGCAACGGAGGCATCAACCTCAATGCTTCTAAGATATCTTCTGAATGCGGCAACGGCGTTGGTAGAAATCTCGAGAGCAAGGTCATCAGCGAGCCTGAAGGAAACACCAAGGTCTGCTGCGACAAGGCCAAAGAGCTTTGTCTGTCCGTTGTTCTCTGTGATAAGAGCTCCACCAATACCTGAAGAAACGAACATCATAGACTCTCCACTCTTGTTGAATGGAATGTATGTTCTGAACTTCAGAAGTCCCTTCTGATCGCTGAAGCTCTTTGTCTCATACTGGTGTGTGATTCCTGTGTACTCAAGTCCTAGAGCCACATAATGTGACTTGAAGTACTTGAAAGCACTAGCCTTGAATCCGACTCCTGTGATGAGGCTTGTATCTTCAGTGTAAAGTTTCTGGTAGGAGTATGGAACAATTCCGGAACTGAAGCTGCAAGACTTGAAGAGGTCCTTTGCTTCTGCCTTTGGAGCCTTTGTCTCAACAGCAATCGCAACAGGCTCTGAAGTCTCAGCCTTTTCAACTTCAACCTCAACTGCCTCAGATGCTGGAATTGTCTCAATCTCGATCTCTACTGGTTCTGGTGCAGGTTCAACGGAAATCTCAACCTCTACTGGAACTGTCTCAGACACTTCCTCAACCTCAACGGTTACTTCAACAACCTCTTCAGTTGC
>JAKSPE010000003.1 GCA_024405015.1 Sphaerochaetaceae bacterium | reverse complement strand
ACGCTTCCTGCTGCGAAAACAGAGAAAGCAACGACGAGAACGATAGCGATTGCAAAAATCTTCTTCATTTTCTATCTCCTTATTACAATTTTAGTAACATTTAATAAATGTACCATAGGCCTAAAAAAAAGAGTTGTCAACCAAGTCTGGTGAAAAACACCGACAAATTGACAACTCCATTTCAGCCGTTTGAATGGCTAGGTAATCACTGGAGACACTCTGGGATGTAACCTCTGTTCTCCATGATCTTTCTCTTCTGGCTATCGAGGATCTTCTTGCACATACGGATGGCATTTGGAGTAACCTCAACAAGCTCATCATCCTTGATGAATCGGATTGCCTGCTCCAAAGATGGCTTGACGACAGGTGTGAGAGCAACGGCATCATCGTGACCGGAGGCACGAAGGTTTGTGAGCTTCTTGGTTCTTGTTGGGTTCAGAAGAAGATCACCATCTCTGTTTCTCTCTCCAACGACCTGACCTTCATAGACAGGGTCACCTGGAACAATGAAGAAGCGACCACGATCTTCAAGTTCCCAGATGCCGTAGGCAACAGCATCACCCTGACGGTCACAGACCAGTGAGCCAGTGGATCTGTCTGGGAAGTCTCCCTTGTATGGCTCATAACCACGAAGTGAACTGTTCATGATTCCATATCCACGAGTATCGGTGAGGAACTCATCTCTGTAGCCGATAAGACCACGAGAAGGAATTGTGAACTCCATCTTCACTCGAGAGTTCTCGGTGTAGGTCATGTTGTTCATGACAGCCTTGCGCTTGGCAAGCTTCTCCATGACAGAACCGGAATACTCTTCAGGACAATCGATGAGAAGATACTCAACAGGCTCTGTCTTGTGGCCCTGCTCATCCTCATGGAAGATGACCTTTGCTCGGCCGACACAGAGCTCAAAGCCCTCACGTCTCATCTGCTCAATGATGATTGCCATCTGGAACTCACCACGACCCTTGACGGTGAAGGAGTCATCGTTGTTCTTGACGACCTGGATGGAAACGTTTCTGAGAGCCTCCTTCTGAAGTCTCTCCCAGATCTTTGCTGAGGTGAGCTGCTTTCCATCACGACCGGCAAGCGGTGAGATGTTCTTGGAGAACAGCATGGAGACGGTTGGCTCATCAACGCGGATTCGATCCAAAGCCTTTGCGTAATCCTTGTTGCAGATGGTGTCACCGATAGAGACATCCTCGATACCGGAGATGACGACGATGTCACCTGGCTCGACCTCGGAAGCGGAAGTGAGCTGAGGACCATTGTAGACCTGAAGTCTTGTGACTCGAAGTGGAATATGGGCACCCTTCTCGTTGATGCAGACCAGAGAATCATTGACGGATGCACTTCCGTTGATGATCTTACCGACGGCAAGACGACCGAGGTAGTCATTGTAGGAAAGGTCAGAGACCAGCATCTGGAATGGCTCCTCGTTGTCGTAGGATGGAGCCGGAATATGGTCTACAACCGCATCAAGAAGTGGGAAGATGTCATGGGCATCCGGATCATTGAGCTTTGTGGAACAGATACCGGCTCTTCCGTTTGCATAGAAGACAGGAACTTCCAGCATGTTCTCATCGTTGGAAAGCTCAAGAAGCAGGTCGTAGACTTCGTTGAGGACCTCTTCCGGTCTTGCATCCTGGCGGTCAATCTTGTTGATGACGACCATGACAGCAAGCTTCTTCTCAAGAGCCTTCTGAAGAACAAAACGAGTCTGAGGAAGTGGACCTTCAGCTGCATCACAAAGCAGGATGACTCCATCAACCATGGAAAGACCTCTTTCAACCTCACCACCAAAGTCTGCGTGACCCGGAGTGTCGATGATGTTGATCTTTGTGTCGCGCCAGTAGATGGCACAGTTCTTTGCGTTGATTGTGATTCCTCTCTCTCGCTCGATGGCACCGCTATCCATGATACGGTCCTGATTCTCCTTAGAGGCGAAACCGCTCTGGCGGAAAAGTGCATCGACCAAAGTTGTCTTACCGTGGTCAACGTGAGCGATGATTGCGATGTTTCTGATTTTTGTGTTCTGCTGAATCATTTCGTTTGTCCAATTCTTCGTTTTTCGTTAAAAATCCAAGAAAAGAAAATACTATTATATTTCTATTTGTTCAAGAGATATTCGCTTAAAGCCTCAAAGGTCTGGTGCAAATCTGAAAAATGTAGCGTTGCGTTTCGGTCCTGCATGGTAGGTTGTGCATTGACAATGACGACATCTGCTCCATTTCGCTTTGCAAGAAGTGGCAGTGAGGCCGCAGGCTGTACCACCAAAGACGATCCGAGCACCAGACAAAGGTCCGTGTTGGAGAAATCATTCCAGGCTCTGTCCAGAATATCCTCATTCAGATTCTCGCCGTAAAACACGATGTCCGGCTTGATGGCTCCACCACAGTGGCACAACGGAAGTTCATCGCGAAGAACCTTCGGAGCAATCTCCTGATAGGTATAGTGAGCTTTGCATCTGGTGCAATGGTGATGTTCTGGGCTGCCGTGGATCTCAAACACCTGCTTGGACCCTGCCCGCTGATGGAGCATGTCAATGTTCTGGGTATAGACGGACTCTAGATAGCTCTTGTTCTGAAGCAATGCGATGGTTTTGTGGACAATGTTCGGCTCATAGTCTTCCAGTCGGTACCAGACGTCCTTTGCCCATTTGTAGAAAATGCCAGGCTCACGCGCAAAGAAATCCAGAGATATGATGTCTTCCACATCCATTCCCTGCCATGGGTCGGTATACACGCCATGCTTTCCCCTGAAATCAGGGATGCCACTGAGTGTCGAAACGCCAGCACCTGTGAAGACAGTCATATGGCGACTGCCTTCCATCAGTTTCACAAGGCTTTGGAACTTCGGCTCAAAGTCTTCTTTGGACTCAGCGTAGCTGTCACTGAACATCACAGACCTGCTTACCGATGTAGGTGTTTCCGTTCAGCATGCGGAACTCAACGTTCACCATGTCGCCTGGTTTGACGCTCTGGCCTTCCAGAACATCAAAAGCGACCATTTCAGAGTGCTCGTTTCTTCCCAGCATCTGGTTGTGGTTGTCTCGAGAGACCTGGGTCACAAGAACCTTCTGCACACCGTTTGCCCTCTTGGCCTTGATTTTTGCGGCATTGTCCAACTGCCAGTCAATCAGGCGCTGCAGTCTTGCCTGCTTCTCCTTCTCCGGCATCTGGCCTTCCATGTCACATGCTCTTGTTCCCTCTCTTGGGTTCCAGTAGTACATGTAAGCTTCGATGTAACCGACATCGGCCATGGCAGAAAGTGTGTCCTGGAATTCCTCTTCGGTCTCGCCTGGGAAACCGACCATGACATCAACGGCAAATGTGATTTCAGGCACCTGCTCCTTGATTCGGTGAATAAGGTCCAGATAGCGCTCTCGTGTGTAACGGCGGTTCATGAGGGCAAGGATTCTTGTGTTTCCGCTCTGCATAGGGACATGAAGGTGCTTGGCGACCTTTGGCTCCTTGGCAATGACCTGGATGAGCTGGTCTGAGAAATCCTTTGGATGTGGACTTTCAAAACGGATCCACTGGATGTTGTCACAGACTCTGCAAATCTGAGTAAGAAGCTCAGGGAATCCCATACCCTCATAGTTGTAGGAATTGACGTTCTGACCCAACAGTGTGATTTCCCGGACACCCTTCTGGTCAAGTTCTTTCACCTCGCGGAGAATCTGCTCTGGACAACGGGAGATCTCACGGCCTCTAACGTAAGGCACGATGCAGTAGGAACAGAAGTTGTTGCAACCATTCATGATAGGAACATAGGAGGAGAACTCACCTTCCTTGTAGTATGCCTGTGTGAAAAGGTACTTCTCATCCTCTGAACTGGTTTTGTCTGTGATACCGGCGATCTCAAGGATCTTGAGTTTGTCGTTGTTCTTGACGACATAGTCAATCTGAGGAGCTTCCTTTTTGATGGAGTCGAAAAGTCGTTCCGCCATGCAGCCAGTCAGGATAAGTTTCATCTTTTGGCCAGCTTTGGCCTTCTGGCTCTTGATATAGGTATAGGCTCCGAGTCTGCCCCAGATTCTGTTCTCAGCACTTTTTCGGACAGAACAGGTGTTGATGATGGCAAGATCCGCGTCATCTGGCTTTTCGGCCATTGTCCATCCGCTGGAAAGCAGAAGTGCCTCAATGGCATTTGACTCTGCCACATTCATCTGGCATCCATATGTCTCAATAAAGAACTTACCCATTAGCAGTTCACCTCATTTCCAAAAGATTCAGGGTTTACACCCTCGCGTCTGCATGCAGCGATGAAGGTATTCTCCATGAGCATGGCAATTGTCATAGGACCAACTCCACCAGGAACCGGTGTCATGGCGCTGACCTTTGCACTCAGATCTTCATAATCGACATCGCCCTTGATGGCATAGCCAGTCTTCTTTGTGGCATCTGGAACGCGGTTGATACCGACATCGATGATCACAGCCCCATCCTTCACCATATCAGAAGTCACAGCATTGACATGTCCGACTGCAGCAATGATGATATCAGCTCTCTTCAAATAATCCTGCGCATTGGACGATCTTGAGTGGCAGACCGTAACGGTGGCATTGCGGTCCTTCTGCATCAGAAGTGCTGCCATAGGCTTACCGACGATGTTGCTTCGACCCAACACACAAACATCTTTGCCGTCAGTCTGGATTCCATAATGGTCAAGGATTCGGAGAATTCCCTTTGGTGTGCAGGCGATCAGAGTCTCCTGCCCAAGCAGAAGCTTTCCAATGTTCTGCGGATGAAAACCGTCCACATCCTTTTCCGGGCAGATGGCATTGGTGATTGCAAGTTCATCAATCTGAGAAGGAAGTGGCATCTGCACCAGAATACCATCGACAGCAGGGTCGTCATTGAGGGATGCAATGCATTTGAGAAGTTCGTCCTGGGAAGTGCTCTTGTCCATATCAATGTCAAGGTGAGCGATTCCAAGTTCCTCACAAGCCTTCTTTTTGCTTTTTACATAGGTCTGGCTTGCAGGATTATCTCCTACAAGAACAACTGCGAGACAAGGTTTTCTGGAAAACCTCTTCTCAAATTCCATACACTTGTCAGCGACCTGGCTTTTTACCTGGGCACTCAGTTCCTTTCCGGACAGAATCTGCATGCAACCCTCCGCAGTGCGATTATACACATTACAGTAACAAAATGCTATTGATGTGTGTTTTTGTGTTGTTGTATTCAAATGATTATATTTATTTGTTAATATTCAACCAAGTCATTTTTCAAGAGGTATACATGAGAAAAGCATTCATGGCCATGCTGGTCCTTGCAGTCCTTGTCAGTGGTTCCGTTTTTGCACGTTCCACCTACTATGCCACAGGCGACCAGGTATTCTCTTTCCGAGGAGGTGTCGATTTTCCGGCATTCATCTCTTTTGTGAACGATTCCGACCGAGGCACAGTCACTTTTGCCGATACACACATGAAACTTGGAGGATATGCATCCATCTCCTATCAGGGTTACATTTCAGAGTATTTTGCTCTCGGTGGTGAACTTGGATATGCCTTCAACTACTCCCAGAGTTCTCTCCTTCTGACCACAGTACCAATCACCGCAAAACTGACCTATTACCCAATCCAGAAAAGGAAGTTCGACCTTGCTGCATCCCTGAACCTTGGTGTTTCCTTTGTCCGTTACAATGGCGGAAAGTACATTACCCCATATGCACAGGCAACCATCCAGCCGACCTTCTTCTTCACCGAGTCTTGGGGAATCGGAATTGAGTCAGGTCTCATGGCCTCTGCCGAGCTTTACGGAAAGAACAATAACAAGTACAAGTCCAGCGCAATCTGCGGACTGCTTCCGGTAGCACTTACCGTTGCATACAGACACTAAGGAGCCACAGATGAGAAGAACAGCAATCACAATCCTACTTGCAGCACTTTGCCTCTGTGCCTTCATTTCCTGTAACATCGATGCAACAGAAGGAATCTACTCAGAGGTTGCATCCTCAACCGTCAATACAGACGTCAACATCAAGTCCTATCTTGGATGCTATAACGATGAGCACTACTACCTCTCAGATGAAGGCATTTTCAAGATCGGCTCTGGTGCCCGGCTTGAGAACAGCGGATCCTCAATCATCAGAAGCGCAAGCCTCAATGGTGCAACAGGAGAGGCCCTTGTCATGACCCAGAAGTCAGACCTCTCAACCGTTCTTGAATATTACACCGCTTTTGGTGCTACGCCTGCACAGGTAACAGGCACTTTCAAAGCTCTTCTTCGTAACGGCCTTGTCTATGACAACTCTGCCATTTACACCGTAAGCGGCACAACAGCAACACCAGTTATCTCCGATGCCAAAGTCCTTTACGCTCTTGAAACTGGAGATTACGCATTCTTCAGCGTCGTCAAGTCTGATGCAATCAAATACTATGTCATCAAAAACGATGGAACTGTTGTAGTCGATGGTGTGGATGGAAGTTCCAAGACCTACATCGCCTTCCAGCCAATTGCAGATTCCGGAGAATTCGTAATTGTCAGCTACAACTCCTCCAAGGCCACCTTCGAGGCTTTCAAGCTCACATCCACAGGTGTTGAATCAACTGTCCTGTTTACCATGAAGTCTTCCCTGCAGTATGCCTACTCCACTCAGGCTGCTTCCTTCTATTACACAAACGACGGCAAAGAGTACATCGTCATCAAGGCTTCCAACTACTTTGACCGCTACAACATCACAGACAAGACAATCGAGTCCATCAGTACAGGATTTGCAACAACACTCAGAACAGCAGGCATCGTCAACATCGAAGCCACAGCAGACCCTATGGTATTTGTTGCCGGTACCTACGAGAGCATGCTCTACGAGATTGACATGACAAACAACAAGTCAACCCAGATCAAATAAGAGCATCGTAGACTGAGATTTCTTACAATGGACTGAAGCTTTCGGGCTTCAGTCTTTTATTTTACCTTTACATTCACAAAGACAGTCTTTTCATTTAGTCATTTTTTTCCAACAAGGCCAATTATTGGACCTACTGGTAGAAAAATTATTCCAAATCATCTCAAAAACGCTCGTTTGGAATACGCAAATGCGAAAAATCAATTCCTTTTCGCATCATCCCCAAACAAGATAAAAAAAGCCCTCCATCAGGAAGGCTCTATCAGATTACGAAATGGATTTCAGAAGAAGGAATATGGATCCAAAGCCATTCCATCCTGCTCAATCTTGAAGAAGATGATTGGAATTGGATTGTTTGAGGTATCATCACCAAAGTATCCGATGACCTGTCCCTTCTCGACCTTGTCAGTGGTTTCGACACAGACGTCGGCGATGTAGTCGTAAACAGTTCGATAGCCGTTGTTGTGCATGATCATCACAGAGGCGGAACCATTCTCATTAAAGCCCTTGTCAATGACAGTACCTGCTTCTGAAGCATAGACTGGATCGCCCTGACTGCCCTGGATATGGATACCATCAAGTTTCATCACCTCATCGGTCAATGGATTGACGACCTTCTGGTTATACATAGCGCTGATTACACCATCGGCTGGTTTGATGAAACTCTGCACAACGACATTGGTGATGGTACCGGAAGTCTCCGTCTCCGATGGGATGAAAATCTTCTGACCAACCTTGAGGCTGTCATCACGAACACCATTGATATCACCAAGGGTCTTTGCACTGATGCTCAGGCTATACTGCTGTGTAATGGAAAGCAAGGTATCGTTCTCACGTACAGTATACAAGGTACCATCGCGATCTGGAATCTGCAATGTGCTTCCAATGAACAGGGATGATGGACTTGTGATCTGGTTGACGGAAATGATTGTCGTCATCTCAAGGCCAAAGCTTTCCGCAATGGATACGAGGGAATCACCATCCTGGATGGAGTATTCCTGGTATTTGACCAGATCCTTTGAGAAACTGGACTGCTGAGAAATGGACAGATTCTGGGCAATGAGAGGCTTCTTCATCTCGATGCCCTGCTCGCTCACAACAGAACCGGCATCATCGTTTGCCAGGCTGTAATCGGCAGATGAGATGAAGTTGAAGTTGCTGACAGAGTTTTCGCTGTCAGTCTCTCGGCTAAGAGCATCATCGATGTTCAAAGAGACGTTCATGTTACGCGTCTCAGTGCTAGCCATGACAGAGGAAACGGAATTGGCAGCTGGAGTTTCAACAAGGAACTCCACCTTGTTTTCCTGCTGCACCTTATCAGCAGCATTGTCAGAGACAGGATTCAGGACAGTGACCTTCTGATTTGCGACATCTTGCGTCTCAAGAATCTTGACCCAACAGAGAACCGCTACGGCGCAGATGACGATGGAAAGGAGTATGACGACAAGCAGAACCCTGGAGGAGGAACTTCCTCTTCTTGAGACATTGTTATCGGAATAGTCGTCATAGCTTCTTGATCTGGCCACAGTCACCTCTTGTCTAACAGACGTTGTAATTATAATATCAAAGCCATGGGTTCATCAACGAATAAAGGCAACATTTCTACTGCGATGGCAATCCTCTCGCTTCTGGTTCTGGTTGTGGTCGTTGCTGTTCTGGCAGATCTGATGATCTCAAATGATTCCCGTGCAGGCAAATACATCAACCCGAATGTTGCCTCTCAAGTGGTGCGAGGGACCATCTATGACCGAAACGGCAGAGCCCTCGCCATGGAAGTTCCAAAGAACAACCTCTACCTTCGTACAAAAGCAGAAAATTTTGATATATCTTCTCAAGTGCTAAGCATTTATCTTGACCTTACTCCTGATGCAATTGCAGCAAAGACAGCCACCAGCACAACAGAACTGACGCTGATTCGATCCGATATCAGCACAGAACTCATGGATGAGATCAAAGCAGCCGCAGCCAAAAATGGAGTCTCTTCGGACATTGTCCTCGTAAAGGAATATTCCAGAACATTCCCTGCTGCATTTCATGCCGCACAGTTGATTGAGGAAACTGAACGGGTGTTTGACAATGTGTTGTCCCCTGCTCCAGGTTATGACCAGAGCACCACATACGGCAACAACGTCTACCTCTCTGTGGACCTGGATATCCAGTATCTGTTGGACCTTGCTGTACAGCAGGTTTACGAGGTCCAACAGCCTGAGTATTGCGTTGCCTTCATCCTGGATGTGACAAATGCCCAGATTGTTGCCAGCACAACCTATCCATTCTATGACCTGAATGACAGCGCAAACATCTCGGAAGGACAGAAGGTCAACAGAACACTTGTCAGCAGTATCGTGCGTCCTGACATCAGGGTCTCTGACATCAGTGTTGTCAGCAAGGTAACGGACTACAACGCAACAACAGAGATCAGCGAATACACAACTGCATCGGATTACACACGAGACCTTGAAGTCATCAAGAGCATGGCCAGAGGAATCGATTACGAGAACTCTGCAATAGAGAAGATTCCTGCAGAACATCCGAAATATCTGGTACTGGTCGGTTCTGTTGGGGCAAAATACTATGTAGGTTCCGCTGTGTTTGAATATGCAATCGCCTCCATCGAGGAAGGCCTTGCAGCACAGAACAAGCTTTAAGAAAACTTACTCTCCCAGTTCAACAAGAATGGCTTCCTGCTTCTGGAGCATAGGCTCACTGGCAATGTCATTTGTAGTATGGTTCTCACCGGAAAGGTGAAGCACACCATGGATCAGAAGACGTCTGAGCTCCTGCTGCTCTGGAACATTGAAAGTCTGAGCATTGCGAGCCAGGACCTCTGGACAGATCAGCATATCACCCAGGACTCTCTTGCGTCTTCCCGCACTGATGAAAGCAAAACCGTCTTCATCCTCATCCTCTGCAGCGAAGCTGAGGATGTCAGTGCTGTCATCGATATTGCGATACTCCAGGTTCATCTGATGCATATTCTCCTCATCAATGAAGGAGACGGAGAACTCAACATTACTGAGGTTGAGCTTCTCAAGAACCTTGGAAAGGTAAGATAGGACAAACTTCTTTGGTGCAAGTTTTCTGTAGGCTGCAACATCGTATGAGACATCAATTGTATTCATCTTCAATCCTCATCAGCATCAGGATATTCAATTCTGGAATGGTTACGGGCAACAAGAGCCTTGACGAAGGAGTCGCTGAGGGTCTTGATGTCGTTCATGGTAAGGTTACTGTCATCAAGCTGACCACGCTCAATCTTTCCAAGGAAGATGGAATCGATGAGCTTGGCATACTTGGTAGCGTTCGGCGCAACGGTTCTGCTTGCAGCCTCAATGCTGTCGGCAAGCATGACGATTCCACATTCTCGGAAATCAGGGATTTCCGCATTGTAGGAATAGTCAGAAGCATTGACGGTATCACCTTTGTTATCGGCAGCAGCAGCCTGAGACTTGAGGGCCTCATGGTAGAAATACTGGATAATGTCATTACCATGGTGGCTGGAGATGATTTTGATGATCTCAATCGGAAGTCCGTTTTCACGACCCTTATCAGCACCGACTTTGACATGGCTCTTGATGACGGCGACGGAAAGGCTTGGACTGATGTCATCGTGCTTGTTGACACCACTCTGGTTTTCAATGAAGTACTCAGGATGCTCGATCTTTCCGATATCATGATAAAGTCCACCTACTCTAGCAAGCAGAGGGTTTGCACCAATGGCTCTAGCTCCAGCCTCAGCAAGATCTGCAACAGCAAGGCTATGGCTATAGGTTCCAGGTGCAGACTGGGAAAGACGTGTCAGAAGTGCGCTCTCACCATAGGCCAGCTCATAAAGTCTGAAGATGGTCGGAAGGTTGAAGACCTTCTCGGCGAGTGGCAACAGGGTTCCAAGCAGAATGTATGCAATGGATACGTTCATGAGTGTTCCCAGCAAAACGATGAAAATCGAGTTGAAAGAAGCCTCATTGATGAGCATGAACAGAATAGTGATTCCTGCACAGGTGATACAGGTGAAGAACCACTGGTAGATCATATCAAGTCTTCTGTTGAAGAATCGAATGAGGAAGACACAAGCGGAACCACATGTGATGCAGTAAAAGAATGTCATGATGGATGCGGTCGGCAGTGTGGCCATAACAGCAGCAAGCATGAACACAGAGACGAATCCAAGTCGCTTGTAACCGGAGATCTCTGTCATGAACAAGGACAGGAAAAAGACCGGAAGGAAGGAATCGCTGAACTGCAGATTCAGTTTGGAAGAGACCAAGGTCAGGAAGTAAGTCGCAATCAGTGAAATCAGGAAACCCGCAACCAGGAGGATGTGGTACTGCACGTAATGAAGGTTACTTCTTCCTGCAAACATGCCAAAGACATAAAGGCCTACGGCAAGGATGATGGAATTGAAGATCAGATGACCTACGAACTCAAAGAAGGAGAATGTATTGCTCTGGGTACTCAGAAGTCTGAGAAGTTCAACCTGCTCGTGTGTAACGACATGGTCTTGTTCGATGAGAATCTGGCCCTTCACAACGGAAATGACGACGGTGTCAACAGTAAACTCTGCATTGTCACGTCTCTGGGTTGTGAGAGCACTGTCATACAGAATGTTCGGCTGAACCATTGTCAGAATCAGATTCTGGAGCAAGATGGCCTCATTGGCAGTCAATTCAACTCCAAAGGACATGAGCCTTGAAGAAAGGTAGGCATTGATGTTCGCAGAGGTAAGGACATTGGTCTGATTCAAATCAACAACATCCTCATAATGGGTGCTTGCATTTTTATAGTAATTGCTGAGCGTCAGTGCGCTGTAGCCCTGACTGCTGATGGCATCCAAATCGGAACTGCTGTAATAACCCATATCCACTATCTCTGTAATCAGATCATAAGCAACAGCAAGCAGCTTGGTATTGGAAAGGTAGGCAACCTGTTTGGCAAGATCATCGCCGACAATGGAAACGATTGTGGCATAGTCAGAAGTTTGCAGAGCCTTTCTGAGGTTATCGACATTGCTGATCATCTCGGCGGTTTTTGTGGTGGAATAGGAGAACACAGGAAGCACTGCCTGTCTTGCTGCGGCCCTCTTTTCGGCGGTAGCGTCACTGTCGATCAGGTCAATGGAAGTCTTGGCATATACGTTCTTGTCAGAAATCTGACCTGCCGTATATCCGGAGTAAATGGATTTGTACTGGACCTCAGTGTTCATCTTCAGAAGAACAGGAAGCATGACAGAAGCAACGAGGAGAATCACGAGACAGATGAAATACAGTGTCCTTCTGTTGGATATCCTGTTGGCTTTAATTTTTCTCGTAGGCATCTATGATCCTCTGTACAATTCGTGAACGCACCGTATCCCTGGCTGTGAAGTTGACAAATTCAATACCTTCGATATCGGTAAGGATCTCTTTAGCTTGAACAAGTCCACTTGCAGAAGCCTTTGGAAGGTCAATCTGCGTCACATCTCCTGTTATTATAGCACATGAGTTCTCTCCTATCCTAGTAAGAAACATCTTCATTTGGGACTGAGTTGTGTTCTGAGCCTCATCCAGAATGACACAAGCATTGTGGATGCTGCGTCCTCGCATGTATGCCAAAGGTGCGATTTCGATAGAACCGGAGTCCTCTAGCCTCTTGATGGTAGCTGGAGAGATGACAGCTTCCATGCTGTCATAAAGCGGCTTCAGATATGGATTGAGTTTCTGAGACAGGTCTCCAGGAAGGAAGCCCAGGCTTTCACCAGCTTCCACGACCGGACGAGTCAGAATGATCTTCTGCTTTCTGCCGCTTAGAAGCTCTCCAAGGCAATAGGCAACGGCAAGATAGGTCTTTCCGGTACCAGCCGGACCTACACCAAAGGTAATCTGGCTTCGGTTCATGGCTCTTATGTACTCTTCCTGTCTGACACTCTTTGGATAGACGGCCTTGTTCAGGATGGAGATGAATTCTCTTTTGCTTGGAGCAGACTCAGAGCTCTTTCCGATGGCATTCTGAAGAGCCTTGAACTCCATCAGAATCTCAGGCTCGCTGATATCACTGGTGATGGCGGAAAGACGGGAGAGTCGATCAAGCAAGTCGGAGAACAGTTGGGATGTGAGAACAGGGTCTGCACTGTCTTGGGTATTGCAATCGATGCGGTTGCCTCGGACATAGACGCTGCAACCGAGCAGCTTCTCAAGATAGACGATGTTTGAGTCATTAATTCCACAGACGCATCGCAAAGCATCAGGGTTGTCAAATACGAAACTTGATCCCATCATTTCCACTCCCTATTGTACGAATCCCAGGAACCTTCCACTTTAAGTTCAGGAAGAACGTTCCATTTGACATATACCGTCACCTGCGGCACCCACTCGTATCTACCGCTGTATTGTGTGGTAAGTTTACCCACTGCGTCAATGTAAAGATTCCAGTCTCTCATGTAATGGACAAGCTGAAGCTTGAAGGATGAAAGGTTGAATCCGGTTGACTTTCTGCCATCGCCGAAGAAATCAAAGGACTTGATCAGGTCATGCATCATATCGCCGAACACGAACTTGCCCGAAGTGAAATACCTGGAGAAACTCTTGTTCGCACTGGTGATGCTAAGGCCAAGATCCACAAACTCCGCGATGCTGAAATTGAAGGTATAGCCTGCCGAAAGTGAACTTCGGTACGGGTTTTCAAAGTCATAGTTGAAGGAAAGGTCCCCTTTTATTGAAGTTCGGATTCTTCCCTTCCAGAACACAAGGCTCTCGGTGTTGGCCTTTACACTCAAGGCCAGAACATCCTTTTTCAGGTCCTGTCCCTTGAAACTCAGGGAAGCTGCACCACTGAGATCAAAATGATTGGCATCAACAGTGTAAGAAGCAGCGAACTTGAGGTTTTTGAATTCCAGTCTCCTCTCAAGTTCTGCATTTTCAGAAAGCACAAGGCCGTTTGGAACATGTACCTCAACCGATTGCTTCACCGAGTATCCAGCCCAACCGTCTGAAGAATTCTGCAGGAATTTGAAATCATACTTGTTTGCAAGCGTTGCCTTGACCATCTGGCTGGTATAGGACAGATCAAGGTTCCCCACACCCTTCTCGAACGTTGCATCCTTTCGCTCAAAGGAGAAGTTTGCATTCAATTTGAATCCGTTTACGGCAAAACCTGCAGATGGTCTGATGATTTCGGTCAAAGGCCTGAACTGCACATACAATCCAAGATTGTAGATGCCAAAATGCTCGGAAATGGTCAGGTTGTGGGCGGTGACGGATTCCTTTGTCCAGGAGCCCCAACTGCTTGAAACTTCATCAAGTGTTGCAGAATGCTTTGTGTTGTGGCTATAGACCTTCTGATTCAACACATAAGTGACACCCAGTTTTGGAATGGAGGCTTCCAACGCGGAATCCAGAGAAAGGTCTGAGGCAGTATTCGCATCAGGTTTTCCGATTTTGTTTTCCGAGAAATTGAAACTAGGCTTTACTGTTTCACTGACCGAAAGCCAGGATGCCGGAGCGTTGGCTTTCACATAAAGGGTACCGTTCACCTTTGTGTAGAATCTGTCGTGAACCATGTCCGAAACGTAGATGTTGTCCAACGTCTGAAAATAGGTGTATCCAACCTGAAGGGCGGAACCTTCCGTTTTGGTTGTCTGTGACAGTTTCAGATCCGGGCCTGAGAGAAAGGACAATTCGCCTGAGGATTTGGAGGTCTTTTCCGCATCGAGAAGCAGACGCTGCTCTTCAAACTCTGAAGCCAGCTGGTTGGTGTAACCGGAATCGGTTGTCACTGTCTTTGCATCGGACTTGAGGTCCAGAAACTTACCATTGGAACTCAGGCTCAGATATGGCAAAGAAGCTTCGACGACAGTAGAACCATAATGGTACTTGCCAGAATCAAGCTTTCGTTCGAGTTTGTAATCAATGTCGGCCTTAAGGGAATTGAGTTTGAAGGTGTAATTGCCGAGCGTCTTGGAATAGCTTGCACTGAGGGACCTTGTGTATTTGCTTTCCTCAGAATAGTTGGAAGGAAAGTCCTGTTCACGTCCAAGCACAGAATCCAAACCGAAAACAGTGTTGCGGTTCAGATAGTCACGCTTTGAGAATGGGTCACTGGCAGCAGGCATCAAAGCCTCAATGGAAAGGCCCTTGTCACTGTACTTGAAGCGGAAATCCAGACTGTAGCGTAGTCTCTGAAGATCTTCTGATGGAGCCACAGCTTTGTAGCCAATGGCGCCAAGAGCAGAAATCCTGATTTTGTTGGACAACAGATTGTTCACCGTATCCAAACCAAGAACAGTACCCTGATCTTCGTACGCATCTGCGAAAATGGCCATGTAACTAGCACTTGATCGAGCCCAGGACTCAAGGTCTCCAAGCTGCTCTCCGTCCTGCAGAGGTCGATAATACAGACCATCACGAATGGTCTCCCCCTGCTGCTCAGAACTGAGAAGAGATACGATGGATGCTGACACATCTGCCTCGTCATCCTTGGAATCCTTTCTTCCAAGACCCGGATACTTTCCATAAATCTCTGTTGTGGTATTCAAGAACGCACCTTTTGAACTGGAAAAGCCCATGGCTGGATTGAATGCCAAAGTGGTTCCCGGATAGAAGAAAATCGGGAAATAGAAGATAGGAACACGCCCCAGGCGAAATGTCGCATTGTCTATGAACAGGTCGCTATCCGAGAAAGCGATCTGCTTTGCCGAGATGCTCCAATAAGGGTCTTCCAGTGTTGTGGCGATGGTTCCATCTTTGAACAGAATGGATGAGGTCTGCCCCGAATAGGAGATTCTCTGGCCAGTTGCAAGAAAAACGACCTCAGCGCCAGAAGCATTGGTTCTTGACTGGGAACTGGCCCCTTCAAAAACCACGATATCCAAATTGCTCCAATCCAGAACAACGGCTTGACCTTCAAAGGTACGAGACTGCTCCTCTTCCGATTCCAAGCGTACAATGCCGGAGGCCTCAAGCCGCTTGGATTCGATATCAACAACCACCTTCTGGGCTGTCAGCGTTCGATCGGCATCATCGGATTCGGTTCGAAAGGACAGTTTCACATTTCCGGAAAGGATGACAGCATCACCCAAACTGTAAAGGGAATCGGAGTTGTCAATCGTAATGGCTGTAGCGCTGTAAGACTCCGAGACGTCAATTTCGGTCTGTTGCTCGGCAAGTCCAAAGTAATCAAGCAGATTCTGGCGCAGGTCCGACTCCTCCATCGAGGCATCCAGACCATAGGCGCTACTCATCCTGACAAGTTCCTCATAGGAGCTTGTCTGAATCGAGCGCATCAGCAGATAGTCATCTGCAAATGCACCGGATAGGAGAACAAGTAGGAATGCCCATACCGCAATAATCCGCTTTATCATTTCAATCAGTTACTGAGAATCTGACTAAGATAATAACCTGTATGGGATTCTTTGCAAAGTGCAACCTGCTCAGGGGTTCCCTGCGCAACGATGTTTCCACCGCCATCACCACCTTCAGGACCAAGGTCAATGATATGGTCCGCAAGCTTGATGACATCAAGGTTATGCTCAATCATGACCACGGTGTTTCCCGCCTCGACAAGTCGGTCAACAACCTCCATCAGCTTCTTGATATCAGCAAAATGAAGTCCTGTAGTCGGCTCATCCAGAACATACAAGGTCTTTCCGGTACCGATCTTGCTCAGTTCCAGAGAAAGCTTGATTCTCTGAGCCTCTCCACCACTGAGAGTCAGTGCGCTTTGTCCAAGCTTGATATAGCCAAGACCGACGCTTTCCAGTGTCTGGAGCTTTCTCTTGATGGTAGGAACGGCCTGGAAGAACTCCAGAGCCTCGCTGACGGACATATCCAATACATCGGCAATGGTCTTTCCTTTGTAATGGACCGACAATGTCTCCTGGTTGAAGCGCTTTCCGCGGCAGACATCACAGGTGACAAAAACATCCGGCAGGAAGTTCATCTCGATCTTGATGGTTCCATCGCCATGGCAATGCTCACAACGTCCGCCCTGGACATTAAATGAGAATCGACCTCCCTTATAGCCTCTGGCCTTGCTTTCCGGAAGACCTGCATAAAGTTCTCGAATGGCACCCCATACCTCCACGTAGGTGGCTGGGTTTGACCTTGGAGTCTTTCCGATTGGACTCTGGTCAATGTGAATCAGTTTATCCAAATGCTCAATACCCTCGATTCTGGAATATCCGTCAAAGGTCTCAGGCTTCTTGTTGAATACGTTTCTAAGAGCCGGTGTCAGAATCTGGTTCAAAAGCGTACTCTTTCCAGAGCCGGAAACACCAGTCAGAATCACGAGTTTTCCCAGTGGAATCTCAAAGTCAACATGATGTAGATTGTTCTTGTTCGCACCAATGACTTTCAGGAACTTTCCGTTTCCAGGGCGTCGCATAAATGGAACAGGAATCTGGATCTTTCCGCTAAGGAACTGACCTGTGATGCTGTTCGGATTCTTCTCAATCTCCTCTGGTGTTCCTTCGGCAATGACATAACCGCCATGCTCACCAGCACCAGGCCCCATATCCACAATGTAGTCTGCATTGCGCATGGTAGCTTCATCGTGCTCAACAACAAGGACGGTGTTTCCGATATCACGAAGATTCTTCAGGGTATCAATGAGTCTCTGGTTATCACGCTGATGAAGACCGATGGAAGGCTCATCCAAAACATACAGAACACCACTTAAGGCAGAACCGATCTGGGTGGCAAGTCGAATTCTCTGTGCCTCTCCACCACTGAGGGTTCCGGCGTTTCGGTTCATTGTCAGATAGTTCAGACCGACATTCTTGAGGAATGTGAGTCTTGCGCGGATTTCCTTGAGAATCTGGAAAGAGATCTGCTGCTGCGATGGTGTGAAATTGAGACTTAGGAAGAAATCGTAACTGTCCTTGATGCTGAGTCGTGTGGCTTCCTCGATGTTCTTTCCACCGACGTAAACACTCAGAGCCTCTGGGCGAAGACGCTTTCCTTTACACTCAGGACAAAGAACTTCGGTCTGGAACGAACTGATCCAGCTTCGGATGGACATGCTCTCGGTCTCTGCATAGCGGCGCTTGAGATCATTGATGACACCATGCCAGCGGCGATTGATGTCCATCTTTCCCATTTTGTCCTCATACTTCATGCTATATTTCTGAGAAGATCCATACAGAACAGCGTTCATCTGCTCCGAAGTGAGATCCTCAAATGGAGTCTGCAAGGTAAAGCCATGGCTCTTTGCAAAGCCCTCAAAACCTGCCCTGCTCCAACCTGCATCCGGATTCATGCAAGCAATGGCGCCTTCATCGAAGCTCTTGCTAGGATCTGGAATGATCTTTTTGATATCGTACTCGGTCTTGAATCCAAGTCCATTACACTCCGGGCATGCACCAAACGGATTGTTGAAGGAGAACAGTCTTGGCTGGATCTCTCCAATGGAGATTCCGCAATGTGGACAGCTGTTCTGCTCGGAGTACATCTCGGTACTCTCGCTGCGATCCTGTGCAATGTAGGTGACCTCGACTAGGCCGTTTGTCATATCGGTTGATTTTTCAATGGAATCGGCAAGTCGGAGTCTGGCATCGGAGCTTAGAATCAGTCGGTCGATGACGATGCTGATAGTATGTTTGACCTGTTTGTCAAGATTGAAAGTCTCATCAAGAAGATGCATCTGACCGTCGATCTTCACTCTCTGATAACCGGCCTTCTTGGCATCTTCCAGAACCTTCTTGTACTCACCTTTTCGGCCAAGAGCAACTGGGGCCATGATCATGATACGGGAACCCTCTCCACCACGCGTGAAGATGGCGTCAATGATCTGGTCGACGGACATTCTGCTGATGGTTCTGCCACACTGTGGGCAATGGACCTCACCGACTCTAGCCCATAGCAGACGGTAGTAGTCATAGATTTCGGTAATGGTGCCGACAGTGGAACGAGGGTTATGACCTGTGGTCTTCTGCTCAATGGCAATGGCAGGACTCAGACCTTCTATCATCTCCACTTCAGGCTTGTCGAGCCTTCCAAGGAACATTCTGGCATAGGAGCTGAGGGACTCGACATAGCGTCGCTGGCCTTCTGCAAAGATGGTATCAAATGCCAAGGAGGACTTTCCGCTACCGGAAAGTCCTGAAATGACAATCAGTTTGTTCTTCTCAAGGTCAAGGTCAACATGCTTGAGGTTGTGCTCACTTGCACCACGGATGATCAGTTTATCGTTCATTTGTCACTCTTTGTCATAATCTGCGACAGCTTTGAGAAGCTCCTGCTTTGCATGGGCAGCATCAATCTGCTTGAGGATCTCACCATGTTTGTAAAGGTAGACCTTGTTTCCGATTCCGGTGACGGCAAGGTCTGCGCCCTTTGACTCACCAGGACCGTTGACCTGGCAACCCATAATGGCAACACAAAGGTCCTTTCCTGTGGCAAGAAGTTCGTGCTCGACCTCTTTCAGAAATCCCTGGCTGTTGAAACTGCAGCGTCCGCACATCGGACAGGAGACGATTTTCATACCACCCTTCTTCATGCCAAGGGTTCTGAGAAGTTCAACACCAGCTTGAACCTCGTCCTCGATGGAACCCGTGATGGAATAGCGAATGGTGGAACCGATTCCCTGAGCCAAAAGTCTTCCAAGTGTCCATGTGGATTTCACGCAGGAGGATACGACGCCACCAGCTTCGGTAACACCTAGATGAAGCGGATAATCACTCTTTGCGGCAAATGCCTTTGCAGCCTCATAGCTGAGGTTGCTGTCAGATGCCTTAAGAGACACAACGGTGTTGTAGAAACCAAGGTTCTCGAACCAGGAGATGTACTCCAGTGAAGTGTCCACCATAAGGGAAACCATGTCCTTGTTGGAGGTGTTTCTTGGAAGGGATCCGCTGTTGAGACCGATGCGGATGGCAACGTTCTTGTCCAAAGCCTTCTTCACAATCTCCTCGGTCTTCCATCGCTCGCCGATGTTACCTGGATTGATTCTGATTTTGGCGACGTTACAGTCCATGGCATCCATGGCATTGCGCCAATCGAAATGGATGTCAGCGACAACAGGCATTGGGCAGACCTTTGTCACATGGCAAAGGGCATCGTGCTCAGCGATGTCCGGGTATGAGAATCTGATGAGATCACAGCCCATGGCTTTGAGGACAGCCATTCTGGAATCGAATCTTTCCTCCAAACGGGAAAGCGGAATGTCATACATTGTCTGCACGGCAATTGGAGCGCTTGCTCCAATGCTCAGCGAACCGATTTTCACTTCTCTGGTCATGCTATGACAATAGCATCATTTGGCCAAAAGATAAAGGGTCATCAAGGGGATTTACTTATTATTTTTTAAGTATCAAGCAATCAGGAAAGACCTTTTGCATTGACAGCCTTGAACTTCTCAAGACTACTGTTGCTTCCGGAAAGGACAACTCGATCACCAAGGCCAATAACAGTGTCCGGCAAAACAGTACCAGAAGCCTTGCCATCTTTGATGATGGCAATGATGTTGATGTTGTATTTCTTTCGCCAGTTCAGGTCAATGACGGTCTTGTCGGCAAAGTTTGGATTGACATCTACGCTGATGATGGAAAAGTCATCAGACAGCGGCAAGGTATCCAGATTTGCTTTGCTCATAAGGTTCTGCGCAAGACTTTCTCCAGCCTCTTCCTCCGGAAAAATGACTTCAGCACCGAGCTTTTCCAGAATCTTTCCATGCTCAATGCTACCAGCCTTACTGATGACCTTCGGTACTCCAATGTCAATGCAATGCAGCGTTGCAAGAATGCTGGCCTCAAGGTTTTCACCAATACCGATGACAACAGTCTGGCAGTTTCCGATTCCAGCGTCCTCAAGCGCATCCTTAGACAGAGTTTCAATCTGATAGATGGAAGAGACCTCAGCGCTCAAAGTCTTGAGTTTTGCTTCATTGGAATCAATGGCGATGACATTCTTACCGGATGCGGCCAACGTATGAGCCACTGCCCTACCGAAAGATCCGACACCGATTACACCGTAACTATCTGAACTTGAGAAAAGACCCATCTTCTAATTCACCTATCCTATCAGTACATGTTCCTCAATATAGTTGAGTCTCTCCGGCTTTGTTGACGTGAAGAATGCAGCTATAGTGAGCGGTCCAAGTCGACCGATAAACATCAGTACCATTATGATAATCTTGCTTCCGATATGCAAGACTGGCGTCAGGGACATGGAAAGTCCTACTGTTGCCACAGCAGAGACAACCTCAAAGAGCACATCGATGAACGATGTGGCCTCACCTTCAAAGAACATGATGCCAAAACATCCGGCCATGATGGCAAGAAGCACAATACCCATGACTGTAAAGGCCTTCATGATACTGTCCATCGGGATTCTGCGCTTAAAGGCAGCAGGCTTGCGGCCTGTGACGACAGAAAACATCATGACAAATACAGCGAACATGGTTGTGGTCTTGACACCACCACCGGTGGATCCTGGATTTGCTCCAATGAACATGAGAAACAGCATCACGACAACCGAAGCGTTGGACAGCGTCTTGAGGTCAATGGTACTGAATCCTGCGGTTCTTGCAGACACCGAAAGGAAGAAGGCATTCAGCACATCGGTTCCTGCCAGCATCATCAGAAGCATACCACCGAAAACAAGGGCAAAAGACATGACAAGAACGATTTTTGTGTGGAAGGAGAATCGACTCCATCGGCGGGCATGCAGAATGTCGTGCATGACAAAAAATCCAAGACCACCCAGAAGAATCAGGATGGCAATCACGATATTCACATAGACATTGCCGTCAAAGGCAGCTAGGGATGAGAATCCACCATTGAGGTCGAAACCTGCGTTGTTGAAGGCCGAAATGGAATGGAACACCGCATAGCCGATGGATTTGCTGACAGATCCGAAGGTTCTGTAATACGGAAGAAACAGAAAGCCAGCACCGATAAGCTCAATGGAGAACGCATAGAGGATAACCCTTCTCACAAGTCCAACAACCCCATCACCGGAGTCATAATTCAAGGCTTCCTTGGCGAGATTCATCTGAGACAGACTGATATTCTTGCTCATCAGAGAAATGAGGAAGACAGCAAACGTGGCGAATCCCAAGCCTCCAAGCTGAATCAGAAACACCTGAACCACATGCCCGAAGATGGTAAAGTTGTCAGCAATATCGACGGTTGTAAGACCTGTCACGCAGACGGAGCTGACCGACACGAAAAGTGCGTCAAAGAACGACACCTGTGCTCCGGCTTTTCTAGAGACCGGAAGATACAGCATGGCTGCACCCAAAAGGATAATCAGAAGAAATCCAAGCACAAGAAGTGCGCCTGGTCGGATGTGGCTTCGAACCTTCATGCCTTGCATCATAGAACAACACCGCGAAAGTTACAAGAAAGCCAAAAAGAAACGGCCCTCTGAAGAGAGCCGTCATAAGAACCGACACAAACCTTAACGTTGGCCTTTGTCGTATGGGATACCTTCTGCCTTAGGAGCTCTTGACTGCTTGGAAGTCAGTGCAAGAACAATCAGGGAGATGATATATGGCATCATGTTGTAGATGTTGCCAGGGATGTTCAGCTTTACGAGGAAGCTGAAACCGAAATAGACGTTTGAAAGTGCGCGGAAGAAACCGAACAGAAGACCAGTAAGGGCGATTCTGGTTGGCTTCCACTGACCGAAGATCATAACGGCCAAGGCAAGGAATCCAAAACCTGCAGCACCGTACTCGAATCTCCACTCGGAAACACCAGCGAGAATATAGCAGATTCCACCAAGTCCACCATAGGCACCGGAAATCAGAACACCTGCCCAACGCATCTTGTAGACGTTGATACCAACAGAGTCAGCAGCCTGAGGATGCTCACCACAAGCCATGAGTCTGAGACCGAACTTTGTCTTGTAAAGGACAACGTAAGCAACGATAAGACCAATGACAGTAACCAACATGAACCAGTTGAACTCAAAGGAACCGATGTTCAGGATGAACTTCTTCTTTGGGTTGATGTAGGAGATGATGGAAGAAACGTCATCTGGGTTAGCCGCTGTGTTGATAGCCTTGACGATAACGGTTGCAGCAGCGGTACCGAGCATGTTCAATGCAGTTCCGACAATTGTCTGGTCTGCCTTGAAGTTGATACAGGCAACACCAAGGAGTGCGGAGTATGCAACACCGAAGATCACGGCGAAAAGCATGACAAGCAGAACGTAGAAGAATGCTGGGATTCCGATTGGAAGATACTTCATGGCAAGAGCACCACCGAGGGAACCGATGACCATGATACCTTCAAGACCGAGGTTGATGACACCAGAGTGCTCAGAGAAACAACCTGCGAGAGCCACCAGAATGAGGATGGAGGCGAAAATGAGCATGTATTGGATAAGCAAAAGCATTAGTTCTTACCTCCCTTCTTCTCTTCAGCCTTGTCAATGAGCTTGTTCATGGTAAGTTTCAGGAACAGGACAAAACCACAGAGGTAGATGATGATGGCTGCAATCAGATCCGAAATCTGTGAGCAGTACATTGTCTTGTCAACATAAGCACCACCGAGAGTGATGTGCTGGATGAAGAATGATGCGAAGATTGTTCCGATTGGGTTGAGTCCTCCAAGGAATGTTGCGGCGATACCGTTGAATCCCATTGCCGGAACACTTGCCTTTGTGCATTCCCACTGCTCATAACCTGTGAGGTAGAAGAATGCGGCACCCATACCTGCGAGAGCACCGGAGATGACCAGAGAGAGAATCATGTTTCTCTTCTCCTTCATTCCACAATACTTGGCAGCGTTCTTGTTCAGACCAGTTGCACGAAGCTCATAACCAAATCTTGTCTTGTCCAGGACAATCATGACCAGAACGGCGATGATGATGGAAAGAGGAATGGCGATTGTGACATACTGGTTGTTGGAGAAAAGCTTTCCAAGACCAAGGCTTGGCAAAAGAGCCTTCTTTCCATAGGAGTTCATCTGCATGGTGTATGGGGAAGCAGTTTCCTTGACAGCAGTCAGGATGGTGTTTGTTCCATACAGGATAATCCAGTTGAGCATGATACCGGAGATGACTTCGTTGACGTTACAGTAGGACTTGAGAACACCAACGATAGCACCTGCGACAGATCCTGCGATGATAGCCAAAAGCAGACATGGAAGCCAGCCCCAGCCCCACTTGAGTGCAGCATAAAGCGCTGCACAGGCACCAGCTGTGAACTGTCCGCTACAACCGATGTTGAAAAGACCGACCTTGTAGGAGAACAGAATGCTCAGTGCACACATGAGAAGTGGTGCTGTCTTGACCAGAGTACTTCCGAAGTACTTGAGTCTGATGTTAGCTCTACCATAGGTCATGAAGTTCTTGACGATGGTCAGAATTGCTGTGAAAGCTCCGCTCGGATTGATGAAAAGCAGAACAATATATCCGATGAGCAGTCCGAGGATGATACAGATCATGGATGCAATCAGAGACTGCATGCCATTTGTTCTCCAGATGTTCTTCTTCATGCCTTCACCTCCATTCTCTTGGCGCCAGCCATGTAAAGGCCAAGTTCCTCTTCCGTTGTCGTCTTAGGATCGAACTCACCAACAATCTCACCCTCATACATGACAAGGATTCTGTCTGGGACATCCATGACCTCATCGAGCTCAAGGGAAACCAGAAGAACTGCCTTACCGGCATCTCTCTGGGCGACAAGCTGCTTGTGGATGTATTCAATGGCTCCGACATCAAGACCACGAGTTGGCTGAACGGCAATGAGCAGTTCCGGATTCTTGTCAATCTCACGACCGACAATAGCCTTCTGCTGGTTTCCACCGGACATGGAACGTGCCATGGTGATTGGGCCCTGACCGCTTCGGACATCGTACTGCTCGATGATCTTCTCAGCATAGGATCGGATGTTGTCTCTTCGCAGGAATCCGGCCTTGTTGGTGAACTCCGGCTCGAAGTAGCGCTCCAAAACCAGATTATCCTCAAGACTGTAATCCAGAACAAGACCATGCTTGTGTCTGTCCTCTGGAATGTGGCTCATACCAAGAACATTACGATCTCTGATTGGAGCCTTGGAAATGTCATTGCCACAAAGGGTAACCTTTCCGGAAACGATCGGCTCAAGACCGGTCAGTCCGTGTACGAACTCGGTCTGGCCGTTTCCATCGATACCGGCGATACAGACGATCTCACCTGCTCTGACCTTTAGAGAGACGTTCTTGACGGCGTTGTTCTTGTGAACCTTTGAGGCAACTGTCATATCCTCAACTTCCAGAATGACATCACCAACATTGGCAGGCTTCTTCTCAACATGGAAATTGACGTTTCTTCCAACCATCATGGCAGAAAGCTCTTCCATGGTTGTGCTCTTTGTCTCAACGGTACCGATGTACTTACCCTTTCGGAGAACACTGCAGCGGTCAGCGACTTCCATAATCTCGGCAAGTTTATGGGAGATGAAGAGAATGCTCTTGCCTTCTGCAGCAAGGTTCTTCATGATCTGCATCAGCTCTGAGATCTCCTGTGGAGTCAGAACAGCAGTTGGCTCGTCAAAGATGAGAATCTCGTTCTCTCGGTACAGCATCTTGAGAATCTCAGTTCTCTGCTGCATACCAACCGTGATGTCCTCAATGATGGCATCAGGATCGACTGCAAGACCATATCGCTTGGAAAGCTCGACAACCTTCTTTCTAGCTTCGTCCTTCTGAAGGAAACCATGCTTTGTAGGCTCAACGCCCATGATGATGTTATCAAGGACAGTAAAGCATTCAACCAACTTGAAGTGCTGGTGTACCATTCCGATTCCAAGTGCGTTGGCATCGTTCGGGTCGTTGATCTTAACCTCTACACCATCCTTTTTGATGATGCCTTCCTCTGGCTGGTAAAGACCGAACAGGACACTCATGAGTGTTGACTTACCTGCTCCGTTCTCTCCCAGAAGTGCATGAATCTCACCTTTTTTCAGCTGCAGGGTAATGTTGTCATTGGCAATGATACCCGGGAACCTCTTGGTGATGTTCAGCATTTCGATTGCATACTGTTCTGCCAAGGTATGCCTCCTTCAGATTATGTAGTCGGAAAAACCGACAATTATATTTAATACTATTGCATAACTGCCTTTTGAGTAAACCGACAAAGGCGGGTTTTCGGCTATTAAAATCACAATTCCACAAATCGAAAATGTCCAGCGAGTACAGTGATTCCAACGGTTCCAGCGGTACCAGTGATTGACATCAAGTGCAGCGTTTTGCACTTTCGACGAATTGCACAAAAAAAGGACGCATCCGAAGATGCGCCCCATCAAATCACTACGATTTGGTTTCAATTACTTGATGTTACCAATGTAGTTGATCTTGAGTGTAGAAGCCTTTGGCTCTGCGCTTGAAGAATCGCTGTCGATGACGATCTGACCATTGAAGATCTTTGCGACGACTGCCTTGTAATCCTCAAGTGTGAAGGAAGATGACCACTCTGTACCAGCACCAGTTGGGATACCGACATAGTTAGCATCAACATCTGTAGCAGATGCGAGACCGAGGTTGTCGATCTTACCAACGATTGTGTTCCACTGACCATCGAGGATCTTCTGGAGAGTTGCTGTTGTGGAAGCATAGAGACCCTTCATAGCAGATGTGACTGTGACATTGTAGCCATACATGCCATCGAGGATTGGCTTCTGGTCAACGTCGACTCCGAGAGCCTTTCCGCCAACCTTAGCTGCTGCTTCACAAACAGATGTGAAGACACCACCACCGCAAGCGAAGACTGCCTGAGCGCCGTTAGCATACATAGCATCCATAGCAGCTGTGATATCAGCATCACCGAAGAACTGGTTTGCGTAAGCATACTGGATGTCAGCAGCAACACCGAGCTCTGCAGCAGCTGCATCAGCACCCTGAACAAAACCGTAACCATAGCGGATAACTGCTGGAACAGCCATACCACCACAGAAACCGAGCTTTGTGTAACCGAGCTTAACTGTAGCATAACCTGCGAGGTAACCAGCAATCTCTTCCTGGTATACGATACAATAGACGTTTGAGAGATCCTGGAGACCTGCATCGATGCAGAGATCATACTCAGAAACGTCGAGACCGACGAACTTGACATCCTTGTACTGAGGAGCTGTCTCAGCGATAGCACCAGCGAATGCATAACCTGGCATAACGATTACATTGTAACCTTCACCAATTGCCTTCTCGATCATAGCAACACGGTCAGCTGTGTTGTCTCCAGCTGGCTTGAAGTAGTTGAACTTGAGGCTGTTAGCTGCTGCGAAAGCCTTACATGCTTCATAAGTTGTCTGGTTGAAAGACTGGTCTGTGATATCACCGTAGTCTGTAACCATTGCGATAGCAACCTGATCTGCTGCCTTTGGAGCTGCTTCAGTTGCACCCTGAGCAAATGCTGTGAAAGCAACTGCCAGAACGAGGAGTACTGCAAAAAGTTTCTTCATCTTTAATACCTCCGAGGGTTTTCTGTCCCATACAGGACATTACGAATATAGTATATTCCCCAAAGGTAATCAACATCACAACTACGATTCTAGCCCAAAATTCCTGATAATCAGGTGCCTCATAAAAAGTTTGGCGACAGAAAAATCCGTCGCCAAAACTGTGTTTTTTTGAATATTTTGCTTTTCTTTGCAATTATGCAACTGAGTTCAGAAGCAGCAGGCTGAAAACCAGTGTGAACAGAGCAACAGTCTCGATGATACCGATGACGATGAGGTAGTTGGAAGTACCCTTTCCTGTCTCTCCGAGAGCATCACAAGCGGATGCAGCACATCTGCCCTGGAAATAGGCGGAAAGACCGATGACAAGACCACCAAATCCACCGATGAACAGAGCCAGAATCTGGTTGACACCACTGTTGAGAGCGCTGTTGATGAAGTTCATGAGAAGGAAGCCGTAGATTGTCTGTGTCAGTGGTGCACCTGTGAAAGCGACCATCATGAATGGTGCTGGCTTTCCGTTCGCATAGCACTTCTTCCAACCGCCAACTGCTGCAACGGCTGCTGTACCGATTCCGCAAGCTGAACCGAAACCTGAAAGACAAAGAGCCAAAACCAAACCAATTAATCCGATACCCATATTACTAATCTCCTATAGTAAATTACTTAAACATTCTTTTTGAAAGGTTCGTATGGAATTCCAGCCCATTCCATGCCGAGCTGGCCTGAGAACTCCAGAAGATTCAAGCGCACACCGTGAACAACCACACTGAGCATGCCCATGACGATATTCAGTACATGACCGATAATCAGAATCAGCATTCCAGCAGGGAATGCCCAACCCTTGAGCATCGGAGATGCCATTCCATTGAAACTCTGTGCAATGGCAAGGCTAGCCATTCCAACTGCAAAGAGTCTGATGTAGCTCATGACGTTTCCGAAAGCACTGATGGTGTTCAGGAAAGTCGTGAAAGCTCCACCTGCTCCGGCCTTCAGTCCCTGTCCGAAACTGAGTCCTGGAGCCTGTCCGCCGAAGATGATTACGGTGACAAGTCCTCCGATGATCAGCGCAAAGATCATTGTGACGTTGACCTCTGCCCCTATTACCAGCATAAGAGCCAGGAAATAGATGCTGACAATCATGACCAGCCAAGCGAAGTCTGCAACCAGTGCAAGACTTTTCTCTTTCCACTTGCGGATGATGTTCATCACACATGCCAGGGAAAGCTGAATCATACCGACTGCGAAGCAGAACTTCATCACAGCATTCTGTGCTGCGGTGCTGTCCACTCCGAAGTACTGCGGATAGTTGGCGATGGCAGGAATGACCATTGCCCGGAAGAATGGAATCTTCATGGCAGCTTCACTTCCGAACCATGTACCTGTCAAAGCACCCCAGACCACAGTTGCGCTGCTCATCACATACAACAGCAGGTTGAGGTTGCTCAGTTTCTTGGCCTTGATGTTCATGACAACACCCAAGGCAAGGAACATTGCTCCATAGGCGGCATCGCCAATGATCATGGCAAAGAACAGAGCCAAGAACAGCATGAAATAGATGCTGATATCATACTCTCTGTAACCCGGAACGGTTCCAAGCATGTCAAAGAGCGGCTGCATCATCTTTGTGACCTTGTTGTAGCGGACCTTTGTAGGAGTCGGGTCCTCATCGGTCGGATCATCCACGGCATAGGCCCAGCAGCACTGCTTTGCCTTCTCCTTGAATGTTCCAAGGTCCTCCTCCGGAAGGAAACCGGTAATGAGAGTGAATCCGTCTTCGGTAGCTGCACCATCACTGACACTCTTGAAGACGACCTCATCGGCAACCCGCTGGATCTCACGGTCATAGCTTGTCACATAGGCAGCACTCTGGGCAAAGAGCTTCTCGATTTCATCCAATCGGGCAGCCTTCTTGGCAAGATCCGCATCAATCTGGCTCAGACCCATTGGAGGGAGATTGAAACGGCTGTTTGCGAAAGAGGCATCCAGCTCTGCACCAAGAACTGCAATTGCGCATTTCTTGTCAATGCTCTTCAGTGCAATGTATCGGACCTCTGGGTCAAGGGCTTCCAGCTCCTTCTTTCCCATCAGATAGAAGGAGAATGGGATTCCCATATCCCGAAGTTCGAGAACCTGGGAAGGATCGAAATCACCCCAGGCTGCAATGGACTCTCTTGCAATCTTAAGGCGTGTGATCTCATTGGAGATCTGTGCCTTCTCCTCAAGAGCCGCGACAAGAGCATTGTCCATCTCTTCAAATTCACGACCAGTGACCACACTCTTCTGCTCCAGCTTCGGATACTCTCCCAGAACAGATTTGATTCTGTTCAGCTGGCTCAGCTTTGCGGAAAGCTCAGGATTTGCGGCAGCGGTTTCCGAAACGTGGAGAACTCCCATATCGCGGATGCCACTGAGCATCTCAGCTTTGCGTTCGCATGGGGCGACCACGATGATCTTTTTCATTTTGACAATCATTTAGGCCCCCTTCTCCGCAAGTTTCTTCTTTGCGATCTTTCCGCTCACAACGGCAGCGGTCTGCTGGTCACCAATATAGATACCGATCCTTTTGATGTTCTCTTTGGTCTCTGGTATCTTGACCTTCTCAAACAGATTGACTCTTTGGCTTGTGGTTCTCAACTCTTTATCAAGAAGCTGAACCTGCATCTCCAGGGTCTTCATCAATGCGGTTATCCTTGCAGATTCCTGCAACAGGACAACGGCCTTATCAACCCAAAGCGGATAATCCTCCACGTTGTAGTTGATTTCCTTGAATGTCAGATCCTCAAACACAGGTATGGTCACACCTGCGATGTTGCCCTCTGTGCGGATGACCTTGTCAGTCTTGACGAGCTTATCCAGCTGAAGACTTTCGTCCAAAGCCTTGTTCTCGCCAAATACTGAAATCCACTGCTGGATTCCATTCACAAGGGCCTCCTGCTGTGCCTGATAATCGGCAAGCTGGGCCTGAATCTGACGAATGACCATCTGTAATTGCTGCTTCTTGAGCATAAGAGTCGGAAGATACCTCTGATATTGCTTCAGTTGGTCCTTCTGTTTCTTCTGTTCATTCTTAGTCAGCTTAACAGCCACTTCAAGCCTCCAACTTCTTTGGCCATCTCTGGGCAATCAGCTCAGAACGAAGACCTGTCTCATTAGGCTCAAAACACTCTGCAAGGATCTTCCATCCAAGATCGAGTGCCTCTTCCAGTGGAATGTTGACTTTAAGGTCCATCAGTTCGGACTCAAAGAGCTGACCATATTTGAGAAGCTTGTCATCCCATTCTGTCATGTTGAATCCCATGGACTTCTTCTCAAGGGACTCCTTGTAGGCACTGTACAGCTTGATCAGGCCATCCATCAGGGCTCTATGGTCGTTTCTTGTATCCTTATTGACGTTCTGCTTGAGTCGGCTCAAGCTTCCGAATGGCTCAATGTGACCGTTCTTGAGATAGTACTGACCTTCGGTGATGTAACCGGTGTTATCTGGAACCGGATGAGTGACATCATCACCAGGCATTGTGGTGACAGCGAGGATGGTCAAAGAACCTGCACCCTCAAAGTCAACAGCCTTCTCATAGCGGCTTGCAAGTGAGCTGTAAAGGTCTCCAGGATATCCTCGGTTTGCAGGAACCTGTTCCATTGTGATTGCCGTCTCTTTCATGGCGTCGGCATAGTTTGTCATATCAGTCAGCAGAACAAGAACCTTTCTGCCTTCAAGCGCAAAACGCTCTCCGACGGCAAGAGACATATCCGGAATCATGGTGCACTCAACGGTTGGGTCACTTGCGGTATGGATGAACATGATGGTTCTGCTCATGGCACCACTCTTTTCCAGGGTATCGCGGAAGAACAGATAGTCATCGTACTTCAGACCCATACCACCGAGGATGATCAGGTCAACCTCAGCCTGCATGGCGATTCTGGCCAAAAGCTCATTGTATGGCTCTCCGGAAACGGAGAAGATCGGCAGCTTCTGTGACTCTACCAGTGTGTTGAAGACATCAATCATCGGAATACCTGTTCGGATGAGGTTCTTCGGAACGATTCTCTTTGCAGGGTTGACGGATGGTCCTCCGATCTCAATGAGGTTCTCATTCAGCTCCGGTCCGTTGTCTCTTGGCTTTCCGGATCCATCAAAGACTCGACCCATGAGGTTCTCAGAGAAACTGACTCTCATTGGAACACCAAGGAAGCGGACAGTGTCGTTTGTGCTGACACCCTGAGCGCCAGCGAAAACCTGGAGGCTGACAAGGTCGCCGTCAAGCTTGATGACGTTGGCATAGCTCTTTCCGACCATTGCAAGGTCATTGTATCTGACACCTTCGGCACGTACGGTAATGACGTTTCCGACGATGGACTCAATCTTTGTATATACCTTATTCATCTCACACCTCCTCGCTTACCTTGGACAGGAAGAGCTCAGTGATCTCGCTCTTGTACTTCTCATAGCGCTCATCGGTTGCAAGGACGCTGTTCCAGTCAAGGAACTTCTGGCGAAGCTGGTTGAAGAAGGCTCGGACATCCTTCTTGGTCTCAATGTTGAACTTGGCCATGAGAATGCGATACAGAAGGTTGAACTCCTCCTGCTGTCTTTCCGGCACAACGGCAGCATCGACAGGGTCAAAGGAGTTCTGCTGCAGGTATACGGCATCTAGAAGCTCACCCTTCTGATACTCGATGTAATCGTCGACTGTGGTTCCTTCCTCACCAATGACCTTCATCATCTGGTTGACCTCGTTGGACTTGAAAAGAACCTCTCTTGCTGCCTCAACACGCTCGGAATCGATGATTCCCTTGTACTTTGACCAGGAATCCAGAGGGTGGATGGCAGGATACTTTCTGGCATCGGAACGCTCACGGCTAAGACCATGGAAAGCACCGACAACCTTGAGAGTTGCCTGGGTGACAGGCTCATCGAAGTTTCCACCAGCAGGGCTGACGGTACCACCGATTGTAACCGATCCGATCTTGCCATCGCGAAGTCTGACCTTACCGGCTCTCTCATAGAATGCGGCAATCAGGGACTCCAGGTATGCAGGGAAAGCCTCTTCACCAGGGATTTCCTCAAGTCTTCCGCTCATCTCTCGCATGGCCTGAGCCCAACGGCTTGTGGAGTCAGCGAGAAGCAGAACGTTCAGACCCATCTGTCTGTAATACTCAGCCATGGTGATTGCGGTGTAGACAGAAGCCTCTCGAGCAGCAACAGGCATGGAGGAAGTGTTACAGATGATGATGGTTCTCTCCATGAGGGAACGACCGGTCTTCGGGTCAAGAAGTTCTGGGAACTCCTTTAGGATCTCAACGACCTCACCGGCACGCTCTCCACAAGCTGCGATGATAACGATATCGACATCGGAGTTACGGCTCTCCATGTGCTGGAGAACGGTCTTTCCTGCGCCGAATGGGCCAGGAGTACAGAACGTACCACCCTTTGCGACAGGCAGGAAGGTGTCGATGATTCTGATTTTTGTAACAAGTGTCTCGTCAGGTCTGAGGCGCTGGTCATAGCACTTGACCGCCTTCTTGACCGGCCAACTGAAGACCATTGTGAGTTTTTTCTCCTCACCCTTTGGGCTTACGACTGTGGCAACGGTGTCCCTGACGTTGTAGGTTCCCTTCTCGGCGATAGAGACGATTTTCCAATCGGTCTCATCAAAGCCGAACGGGAGCATGATTCTGTGTTCGAAGATTCCCTCCGGAACGGTTCCGAACGTATCTCCAGGTCTGAGAGTGTCTCCGACCTTGGCAACTGGTGTGAACTCCCAATCCTTGTTTGGGATCGGATCAAGGTACACACCTCTCTGGAGGAAGAATCCACAGTTCTCTGCAAGAGATGGAAGTGGGTTCTGAAGTCCATCATATATCTGTGTAAGAAGTCCAGGTCCAAGCTCAACGCTCATGAGTTCGCCTGTGAACTCAACCTTGTCTCCAACCTGAATTCCATTTGTCATCTCGTAGACCTGCATGCTGGCCTTGCTGCCGTTGATTCTGATGACCTCACCCTTGAGCTTGGTATCGCCTACGAGTACGTATGCGACCTCGTTCTTGAGGATTGCGCCTTCAAAATTGACGGTGACAAGGTTTCCGTTTACGCCGGCTACATGTCCAATGCTATTTGCCATATGTTCTCCGTTTGTTATCTCATTCCATCTTCATTTCTTTCTGAAGAATTCCAAAAAGTCTCTGGTACTCAGCGTTTCCGGACTCCACTGTGAAAAGGTCCTTGCGAATCAGAATCTGAAGCTGAAGCGCATATGCAAGAAGTGCCGTCTGGGAAAAACCGTCAAAACCGATCTTCTGCTCCAGATATTCGTACCTGCATCGCATCAGAAGCATCTCAGCCTCCAATGGGTCCTTTGCATTGACCGCAGCCTTGCACAGCTGCTCGATCTCATAGCTGTAGGACTGTGTGGACTTGGCATCGGTGCGGCCGAGGCTCTCACGTCTCTTGGCATTGATTGCGCCATTGAGATCGCTGTTGAACTTCTGCCACTGCTTCAGAAATCCGTTATGGCCGACCTTGTTCTCAGAAAGACCGCAGATCAGAGCATAATCCCCTTCGCTGATGTTTCCCTTTGCCTGATACAGAAAGGAATCCCAGGAAAGCGGTGCTGCGTCTGTGAATCTGAGCATCGGAAGACTTGAAAGAAAATAGTACCTAGAAGGCATATTCCCTCCTCAGATCTTCATGTCGCCAAGAAAAGGCTTAAGGAGATCTGCTATTTCCTCATCTGAAAAATCATAGAAACCGGAACCGTCCTTGCAGCAGAGCTTCATGCCTGACATACCCTTGACCGGCTTGATGACCAGTCCCTTGGAGATCTCATTTGCGAGTTCAGCCTTGATGCCTGCCTTCACCTCATTGATCTCAACCTCATACTTGGAAGGATCGTCGCCATTCATTGCTGCCATGATGAGCTTTGCAAGAGATGCCTCTGAGATACCCTTTGAAACCTTGTCGGCAAGGATGGCATCCAACATTGCACCAAGGTCCTTTCTGACGGAAAGGATGGCATCGCGCTCAGCCTGCTGGATGAGTGCTCGGGAGCTCTCGATCTCACGCTTTGCATTTTCGACGTTCTTTGCAGCTTCTGCTTTGGAGGCTTCGACAATCTCGGCGGCCTGAGCCTTGGCTGCAGCGATAATGGCGTCTGCTTCCTTCTTGGCCTCTTCAATTCCGTCGCGTTTGATTGACTGTACCAAATCTTGAATCTGAATTTCCATTTTAACCTCTTTGAATCTGACCGATTGTTGAAAGATAAGAATCTCCAGACAAAAGGTCAAATTGATTGTTAATTATATATACATGTCTACAAGTTTTAAACCCATCGCAGGCAAAAAACGGAACATCTGAAGAACAATTCACCGCAATAATCGGCAAAATACCAACGATGGGATGCTTTAGTAAAATTTTTCATATGAATTGCTGAAAAAATTAAAAAATTTTTCTTAAAATTATTGACTTCAAAAGCTCTAACCCTTATACTGCAAACACTTCATAACTCTCTTAATTTTTTCAATGTGAAGTTGCGTTCCTTCAGTGGGTATTTTGAAGGAACGCTTTTTTATACCCTTTTAATTCTTCCAAGATGCAAAATTGATTGACAAAAGCACATGCTAAATGCAATTATTAAACCAACAAGGGATCCTGTCGTTGACGTGTTCCTTGAGAAAGCAATTTTTTTTAATGCCTGAAACGCCATCGGATGTTTGCCCACTGATGGCGTTTTTTTCTTGGAGAAGACGATGATCACTTTTGAATCCGATTACACAACAGGATGTTGTCCTGAAATCCTTAGCAGACTTGTCGAAACAAACCTTGAGCAGGTCTCAGGTTACGGCAAGGACAAATACTGCCAGTCCGCTGAAGAGAAAATCAAGAAAGTGTGTAATGCACCGGATGCACAGGTAGAGTTCATCGTTGGTGGAACACAGACCAACCAGACAATCATCGCTGCCATGCTGCAGAGATATCAGGGTGTCATTGCTGCAAAGACAGGTCACATCGCCTGCCACGAAGCTGGTGCCATCGAGTACTCCGGACACAAGGTCATCGAACTTCCTCAAGTTCTCGGAAAACTCAAAGCAAGTGATGTCAGAAACTGTCTTGAGATCTTCTACAAAGATGAGAGCCATGACCACATGGTCTTCCCTGGCATGGTCTACATCTCCCATCCGACAGAGTATGGAACACTCTACTCTCTCAAGGAACTCACCGAGCTTTCCCAGGTCTGCCACGATTATGACATTCCTCTGTTCATGGACGGTGCAAGACTCGGCTATGGTCTTATGAGCAAGACAACTGATGTCACAATTCAGGATATCGCAAGACTTACCGACGTCTTCTACATCGGCGGCACCAAGGTCGGTGCCCTCTGTGGCGAGGCTGTCGTTTTCACACATGGAAACAGACCTGAACATTTTGTGACCATGAAGAAGCAGAACGGTTCCCTTCTTGCAAAGGGCCGACTCCTCGGCATCCAGTTCGATACCCTGTTCACCGATGACCTTTACTTCAAGATCGCAAAGCATGCAATCGACATGGCCGAACGACTGAAAGGCATTATTGAGAAGAAGAACATCCCATTCTTCCTCGAATCTCCGACAAACCAGCAGTTCGTCGTTCTTGAAAACAAGAGAATGGAAGAGCTCAAGAAGCAGGTGGGCTTCAATTTCTGGGAGACCATCGATGAAGACCACACAGCAGTCAGATTCGCCACCTGTTGGTCCACAACAGCAGAAGACCTCGATTTCTTGGAGAACATTCTCTAATAAGGAGCGCATATGTCAGACTACATGAACGGAACAGGCATCCAGTACCATCTCAGAATTAAAGCCGGTGATGTCGGAAAATATGTGATTATGCCAGGAGACCCAAAGAGAGTCCCTCTGATTGCAAGTTTTCTGGAGAATGCAAAACTTGTAGCTGACAGCAGAGAATACATGACATACACAGGTTACCTTGGGGATACCATGGTCAGCGTCACCTCCACCGGCATCGGTGGTCCATCTGCCTCCATTGCCATGGAGGAGCTTGTGAAATGTGGTGTTGACACCTTCCTCCGCATGGGAACCTGTGGTGGAATAGCACTTCCTGTCATGGGTGGTGATGCCGTCATCGCAACCGGTGCCATCCGCATGGAAGGAACCAGCCGTGAATATGCTCCAATCGAGTTCCCAGCTGTTGCAGACTACGAGGTCGTCACAGCTCTCAAGAGAACCGCAACGAAGCTGGGAATCCGCCATCACCTGGGAATCGTGCAGTGCAAGGACTCCTTCTATGGACAGCATAACCCAGAGCTCATGCCGGTCAGCTATGAGCTTCAGAACAAGTGGGAAGCATGGAAGAGACTTGGTGTTCTGGCTTCTGAAATGGAAAGCGCTGCCTTATTCACCGTTGCCAGTTATCTGCATGTGCGCTGCGGTTCCATCTTCTTTGTCGTCGGAAACCAGGAAAGGGAGAACCTTGGAATGGACAATCCAAAACTTCACGACACAACAGAAGTCTGTCGCGTCGCAGTCGAGTCCATCCGAACACTCATTGAAATGGACAAGGAAAATCAGAGATAAAGGTCGAAGTCGCCTTTGATCTGGTCCAGTCTCCCCTCGTCCTCTGTCAGTTCAACCGTATCAAATCGGAAAACCTCAAGACCTGTTGTTGTGTAGTCGCTCTGCAGTGACTTGCATGGGTGCATTCCCAGATCGAGTTTGAAACGCATATCCACACATTCCTTCTTGATGTCATGTGAGAAGAAGAGATAGACCTTGTCGGTCTTGAGATTTCTAAGTGCGACGATACCTGTTTGCTTTTCCATAAAACCCATCACTTCAGAACGACGTAGGTCTTACCCTGTCCACCATCCTCAGGAATGGCGAACTTGAAGGACTCTACCAGTTCATTTGTATTCAGATGTCTGTGAATTCCACCAGACAAGATTCCATCACCATAGCCATGGATGATCGAGAAACTCTTAAGACCGTGCATGCAGCAAGCCTCAATCTGGGAGTCAATCGCATCCAGAGCTTCAAGAAGACGATAACCGCGAAGATCCAATGACACCTTTGGCGTCGGAGCTTTGGAAGCAGAATCAAACACATAGGACTTTGCAGTATTGGTTCTTCGAGGAACCACAAGCTCCGTCTCCTTCATGGTGAATTTCATCGGTCCGATTGCCACAATCCATTTACCCTTTCCTGCATCACGGATGACGGTACCCTCTCGCTTGGAAGGACCACACAGAACATCCATGCCAGGCTTGAGCTGAACACTGTCGACACTTGCGTTGTCCTCTTCCAACTCCTGGGCATCCAGCTGTTCATCCTTTGCGGCAATCTCGGATTTGAACTGGTCTTCCTTTTCCTGCAGATCAGAGATGAAGCTCTTGACCTTCAGGGTCTTCTCTCTTGTGATTTCACCGTTTCTGAGCTCTGCAACAAGATTTTCAAGGTCTCTTCTTGAGGTCTTGATGTAATCGTCAAAGTCTCTCAGACGGTCCTTCTTGAGTCGGTTCTCATAGGCCTGAAGTCGACGGGTCTCCTTGGCAAGATGGTTCTCCTGGTTCTGGATGGCGTTGAGGCGACGTGTCAGTTCAGCCTGCTTGGACTCGCTTTCCCGTCTGAGGGTCTCCAGGTTGCGGATGATGGAGGAGATCTTCACCGCCTCCTGTCCCATGTATTTCTGGGCAGCGATGGTGACACTCTTTGGCAGTCTCATGCGCTTTGCCGTATCAATGGCATGGCTTTCACCAGGAAGGCCTTCGATGACACGGAACGTCGGCTCCAGAGTCTTCTCATCAAATTCCATGGATGCATTCTGGACAATGTCAGAACCATAGGCATACTGCTTGAGAACCCCATGGTGGCTGGTAGTCAGTGTAAGAGAAGCCTTTGTGGTGCAGAACTCAAGAATGGATCGAGCAAGAGCTGCTCCCTCCTGCGGATCTGTTCCACTTCCAAGCTCATCGAGAATGACAAGGGAATCCACGGTCATGGACCTGAGAATGAAACCGATGCTCTTCATATGACCACTGAAGGTGGAAAGGTGGTTCTCAATGCTCTGGTCATCACCGATATCGGTAAAGACTCTGTCAAACAGAGCAAGGCTACTGCCATCAGATGCAGGGATATGGCCACAGATCTGGTTCAAAAGCGCAAAGAGACCCACTGTCTTCATGGTGACTGTCTTTCCACCGGCATTCGGACCGGTCAGGACGACAGCCTTAATGCCTGATGGAACGGTCAAATCAATCGGAACACATTTTGCACCAAGAAGTGGATGTCGTGCATGGATGAGGTTACAGCTGTAGTCCCCGTCAATCTTCGGCTCACCGATCATGGTTCGGCAGCAATCCATACGCTTACACCAGGAGGCGAATGCATACAGAAAATCAGCCTGGCTGACCTGAGAACTCAGAACTCGAAGTGCAATCTCCTGCTCTCTGACCATATCGGAAAGCATACCGATGAGGCGAGCAATCTCAATAAGAATCTCTTCCTGTGCCATGATGACGGCATTGTTCATATCAACGAGTCGAAACGGCTCCATGAACACGGTTCCACCACTTGCGGAAGAGCTTTGGACATAACCTTCGACCATGGACTTGGATTCGTTTCTAACTGGGAGAACGATTCTGCCATCTCGAAGCACTGCGGTGTCAGACTGCATCACAGTAGGGTTGGAGTGCATGAGCTCGGATGCCAGGCGACTTCTCTCATGGCGCTTACTGTCGGCTTTGTCCCTTAGAGCCTTGACGGTAGGATAATTCTCCTTGACGGTTCCAGGGGATTCAAGAATCTTGAAGATCTCCTGCTCCAGATGCAGAAGTTCAAACGGAAGCTCCTCAATGACATTGTCGACGCCACTGTCCTTATCCGGACATCCCAACTGCAAAGAAAGGCCAAGGACACTTCTGAGAAGTCTTGCGCTGCGGATGAAAAGTCCAATATTGAAAACCTGCTCACCAGAAAGGGAATTGGTGGATCGGGTAATGCTGTCAAAGACATCGGATACATCAGGGAAAGTCTCTACCCGAACATTGTCCATTGAGGAAGCGGCAGAAAGTGCATACATGACAGCGGCCACCTGCTTCTGGCGTACCAGATAGGCATCCCTGTCATGGACAGGTTTTGAGTCAATGACTGCCTTGGATCCCAAAGGTCCCAGGGCATGGCGTGAGATATCGAGCAAGACCTGGTTGAGACCTAGATCTTCTGCTGTCCTTTTGAACATTTTCTACCCCAAACAGGAAGTCTATCCTCCATGGTATCCAACATACGGAGATAGCTTTCATATCGATCGGAATTGATTTTTCCCGCTTCCACAAGCCTGATCACTTCACAGCCAGGTTCATTCATGTGAAGACATCCATCATATTCGCACTTTTCAGAAGCCTGAACAAATTCTGGGAAGGATGCTGCAACAAGGTGTGGATCGTCGTGAGGAACAGAAATCTCTCGGAAACCCGGCGTATCAATCAAGGTGAAACCAGGACCATCCAACATAAGAGCATGGTTGGTTGTATGGTTTCCTCTGTTGTACTTTGCGTTAAGCTCACCTACCCTCTGGTCGGTTCCAAGGATTCTGTTGACCAAAGAGCTTTTACCGACACCACTTTGGCCGACAAAGGCAGCGGTCTTTCCCTTAAGAAGCTTCACCAGCTTGCTGACGTTTTCACCTGTCTCAGCAGAAACGCTGACGGTGTCATAACCGAGCTTCTTGTACAGTTTGTAGCGGTCCAGTTCCTCTTTGGTAAGCATGATGTCACACTTGTTGAGGACAATCATGACAGGAACGCTTTTGCAGCATGCAATGACGCGGTCCACAAAACGTGGTCGAAATGGAGGGCTCTCAACACTGCAGACACAGACAACAAGGTCCATGTTCGCACAGATGCTCTGGTTCAAGGAGCGCTTGTCATTCCAGCGAGCAAACTCGCTCTTTCTGTCGTGTCGATAAGTGACAAGACCTTCACAAGTGCCAGACTCCGTGAAATCCACGATGTCACCGACGACAATCGGGTTGTATTCCCCCTTGGCCTGGGCCAACTGCTTTCCCTTGATTCTGCAGTTATAGACCTTGCCGTCAGCAGAGCGCACTGAGTAGATGTTGTTTATGGATCTGAGAACTGTTCCTTCCATCGCCTTGATTATCAACTATTTCTAAGCATCTCTTCAAGTGCCGCAAACCTTGGTGGAAGCGGTGCCTCAAAGCGCATCATCTCACCTGTCGTCGGATGGGCGATCTCCAAAATGGAGCTGTGAAGCATCAGTGACTGACCAGGGAATCGGTTGAGATGGTTGTTGTACATGACATCGCCGATGACAGCATGTCCGATACTCTTCATATGGACTCTGATCTGGTGTGTTCTTCCAGTGAAGATACGAACCCTTACAAGAGCAGCCTGCGGAAGCTGTCGGACAACTTCATAGTGGCTCTTGCTATACTTGCCTTCGGTGTGTCGCTCAATAGAGCCGCCAACCTTATACTTCGGGTCATTGTAGACCTCATTCAGGATCTCCTGGGAACGCTTTCCAGTAAGACCACCCTGAATGATATACTCACGCTTCTGAATCGGAGCAAAGAGCTTTCTGTCATACTTGTCTCTGGCAAGAAGGCACTCAATGTCACCTTCATGATTCGGGAAAATGCCATCACAGAAAGCATAGTAATACTTTTCGATCTCTCTGTTCTGGAACTGCTCGCTTAGCGCTGCATGGGCACGTGCATTCAGGGCAATTACCATGACGCCACTGGTATCCTTATCAAGTCTGTGGACAATACCAGGACGAGACAGGTCGCACTCATCGGCCATTGCATCAATGAAATCCTGTCCATAGCGGAAAGCCAATGCGTTTACGATGGTTCCATGGGTATTTCCGGCACCTGGATGCACAACCATTCCCTGAGCCTTGTTGATGACAAGCATGTCGTTGTCCTCATAGAGAATCTCAAGAGGAATGTCTTCCGGTTCCACCTTCTCAAAGACATCTGCCACATAGACAAGGGACACCTGATCACCAGGGCCGACCTTGTCGCTTTTCTTGGCAACCTTGCCATTGATCTGGATCACACATTCATCACCCGTAAGCGCAGATCTGGACAGACCCTCCACATGGCTTGCAAGAAAGGCATCAACTCTGACCTTTGCGCCAGATGCGTATTCCTCTTCGGATACGGTGAATTCATAGTTTCTTTCAATTCTCATTGACAACTCCGATAATAAAATCAACCAAAGCAATGACAGCAGTAATGCCGCAGGCAATGCCAAGCGTCTTTCCAAACGACACGTCCTTGTTGAAAAGGTTCAGTGCAAGGGCGGAAACTGGAAATGCAATCGGCAGACCTCCAAAAAACAGACACTCTGCCCTCCTCAGGTTCAAAGACCACTTAGGAAATTCAGTCTTCTGGTATGGCTCATACTCAACACCTGCACTGAAAGCAGGAAAAGCAACGAGACTCATCAGACATAGAACAAGAACAATTGCGACAAACCTTTTCATTTCTTGCTGTAATCCCTAGCGCCGAAAATGGCAGTTCCGATTCGAACTTCTGTAGAGCCGTTTCGCACTCCAATCATATAGTCACCACTCATACCCATGGACATGATGCCAAAATCAATCTGCGGATACTTTTCGATGCACTTTTTCTTCAAAGCAACAAGAGACTTGAAGGCCTTGTCGGTAAGTTCATCCTTCTCCTCCGGCATGCAGTCGACAGGACCGACTGTCATAAGACCACGAACCCTGACATTCTCCAGTGTCAATGACAGATCCAGGCATTCAAAGACAGCCTCCTCTGAAAGGAAACCACTTTTTGCCTCTTCATTTGAGGTGTTGACCTCAAGAAGGACATCCATGACTTTTCCGATTCTCTTGGCGGCATTGTCGATTTTTGTCAGAAGGCTGCAGGAATCAACACTTTCAATCATATCAACCAGTGGAACAACCTTGTTCACCTTGTTGGACTGGAGATGTCCGATCATATGGACTTCCATATCAGAAGGTCTTGGTGCTGTAAATTTCGCAACAATCTCCTGAACATGGTTTTCGCCAAAGAGTCTGGCACCAGCCTCGTAAACAGCCATGACTTCCTCAATGGTCCTTGTCTTGCTGACAGCCATGAGTCTTGTGCCTTGAAGCTTTGCTTCGATGTCCTTGATGGTATTCCTGTAAATCTCAATGTCCATTGCTTTTTCCATGTAGTTTTGATTTTAGCGGAAAACGTAACGATATCAAATACAATATTGACACTATTTTTCCAAAATGCTAGATTCATTGTGCATGGCGATATAGCTCAGCGGGAGAGCCCCTGCCTTACACGCAGGTTGTCGTAGGTTCAAATCCTACTGTCGTCAAACTGAAGCGGATCCAATTGGGTCCGCTTTTCTGTTTTGTAAGACATACGTGTAGGATTTGAATCCGGGCAAAAGCCAGGCACAGGACCATTGAGACTGAAGCGAGACGGTCTGCAGGAGCCACTCCTAAAGACTTCTCAAAAGGTCATAACTAATATATCAGATACAATCGCTTCCAACCGACTTTTCCCTGGAACATGTTTTTCCGTAAACGTTTTAGCTTAAAATTGCGTAAAACGCAAACGTTTTAGTTCAAAAATGTTATAAAAATAACACTTAAAATCACTTGTGCATTACCACCAAAGTGATATATTAGAGCCAATCAAACCACATTTAAGGGGTATTGCATGGGGTTCATTTATTACGTTGCTCTATTCGTAATCGTCTCTGCACTTGCCTATGTACTCTTCAATTATCTGAAGATTAAAAAAATGGAGGAAGGAACCGATGAAATGGTTGAAATGGCAGCTATTATCAGAAGCGGATCCAACACCTTCATGAAGACAGAGTACAAGACAATCTCAATCGTCGTGATTGTAGTCGCCATCATCTTCACTCTCTTTGTTGAGAAGACATCCGGTATCACACTGATCATTGGTGCTTGCATGAGTTCCGCAGCCTGTGTCCTCGGAATGAAGTCTGCAACTTATGCTAACGTAAGAACCTCTAACAAGGCTCGCCAGACTCTCTCCATCGGAGAAACAGTCAAGGTCGCTCTCTGTGGCGGTTCCATCTCCGGTCTTGGTGTCCAGGCATTCGGCATGCTGGGTCTCATCGCAATCCTCCTGATTTGGGGAATTGACCATGATGCTGAAAGCTCCGGTCTTCTGATCAACCTCAAGTGCAACCCTTCCACAATGAGAATCACAACCTACTCTCTCGGTTGTTCTCTTGTTGCCATGTTCAACAGAGTTGCTGGTGGTAACTACACAAAGGCTGCTGATATCTCCTCTGATATCCTTGCAAAGCTCAGACATGACCTTCCAGAAGATGACAGCAGAGTTCCAAACGTAATCGCTGACTTCATCGGAGATAACGTCAACGATATCGCTGGTAACTGTTCAGACCTTCTCGAGTCCTTTGTTGCAACAATGGCTGCAGGTATCCTCATCGCAGCTACACTGTTCTCAAAGGGTGACCTTTCAGAGAGTGCTTTCCAGGCTTCCAAGATGTACCCAATCGTTCTTGCTGGAGGCGGACTTCTCAGCTGTCTGCTCGGACTCATCTTCGTTCAGCTCAGAAAGATGGGTGACAGCCCTTCCAAAGAGCTTAACCTTGCAACATACATCTCTGCTGGTCTTACACTGATCATCGGTTTCTTCACATGTAGAGCACTCTTCGCTGGTGCAGACCTTCCAGCTGCTTTCAAGCTTGGTTGGGCTTCCCCATGGGTCTCCGCAATCCTCGGAATCGTCTCTGGTGTTGCCATCGGAATGATAACAGAGTACTACACAAGTACAGATTTCAAGCCAACCCAGACTCTTGCTGAAATGGCAACTGAGGGTGAGGCATTCGTCGTCACAAAGGGTGATGCAATCGGTTCCAGATCCTGTCTTCTTCCAGTTCTCCTCATTGCAATCTCCCTGTTCATCTCAGGTAAGCTCTGTGGAACATACGGAATCGCTCTCTCAGCTCTCGGGATGCTCGCATTCGTTGGAACAACAGTTTCCATCGACGCATTCGGACCTATCGCTGACAACGCTGGTGGACTTGCAGAATCCTGTCACCTCCCAGAGAACGTTCGTGTCATCACAGATAAGCTTGATGCAGTAGGAAACACAACAGCAGCTATCGGAAAGGGATTTGCAATCGGTTCTGCAGCATTCGCTACAGTATCCCTGATCGTTGCATATGTCGGTTCCTACTCTGCTGGTGAGCCTGTTCTCAACTTCGCATCCTTCGTAGTCGTCGCTGGTGGTATCCTGGGTGGTTCACTTGTCGAGTACTTCTCTGCTCTTCTTACAGACAATACAATAGATTCTGCCAAGAAGATGGCTGATGACGGTGACAAGCTTCTTTCCATTCCTGGCGTCCTCGAGGGAAGCGTCAAGCCTGACTACAACGTCATGATCCAGACAGCAACTCAGGAAGCTCTCAGAAAGATGCTCTTCCCTTCCGTTCTCGCACTGGTCATCCCAATCGTTGGTGGAATCCTCTTTGGTGTCGAGTTCATCGGAGGTCTTCTTGTTGGTGCCACAATCGTTGCTATTCCAAGAGCTATCTTCATGGGTAACTCCGGTGGTGCTTTCGACAACGCTAAGAAGTACATCGAACAGGGCAGAATCCCAGGTCACGGAAAAGGCAGCGCAGCTCACAAGGCATCTGTCACAGGTGATACAATCGGTGATACAAGAAAGGACGTCGTTGGTGTTGCTCTTGATATCTTCATCAAGTCAATGTCCACAGTCGCAAACACTCTTGGTGGCGTCATCAAAATGATCACACTCATCAAGTAAGTAAGTTGCTTTCAGCAAACTGAATCAGGCTGTATCTGAAACCTTTCAAAGGTTGACGATACAGCCTTTCTTTTTAAAGAAAGTGCTTTCGAATGAATGATAGTAGGTATTGTTCATTGAGCGGATGGCTGTTTGTTTCAAACGTGAGCAGAAGATTATCACCTTCGAAGATTCCTTTCTTTGCATACAACTCAAGTTTCCTGAGCAGATTCCTTTCCACATAGTCAGGGTCGTCCATTTTCCCGCAATGCTCATAAATGTATTCCTTCCCGGTCCGCGTATTGAGCACAGTGAAATCTGGATAAACCCACTCACCATCTATCACTATCGGATACTCGTAGATATACGGAATCTCCAATTCCTCAAAGATATTTACGATAATCTCCTCAGTCTTGGATCTTACCCGAAGACCGTTTCTGGTTACGATTACTCTGTCATGTATGCTGAATGCATGTTTTCTGTAATATCCTCTATCCTTCCATTTCGCTGCATCAGCAATCGCTGGAGTTGATTTAACGACAAGAGACTTTCTAGCTTCTGACAGACTTGTAAAGACTTCTTCAGGGTCTTTACAAGTCTCCAACTGTGAAAGTGACTTTCTCAGAACTCCAAGAGTTTTGGAAACCTCCCTTCTTAATTTCTTTTCATAATCCTGCTGCGCTAAAGTTCTGATAGTCTCCATTTCAGAGTTTGCAAGATAATGTCCACTGCACTCAGAATAGTCATTTTTCAAGTAGAATCTAGTATTGCCTTTTTCTTTCGAGATACGAAGATGTCCTGCAATTCTTGGCTTATCCGATAGAAAAGAAAGGTACCTTTCAGACAGTTCAATCATTGATCTAGTAATTTGAATTAAATATGATAGCTTCATACCTCTCATATACCAAGGAACTGTCGAAACCATTTTGTGAATTCAGCAATTTCAGTTCGTAATGAAGAAATTTTTGAGTAATTTGAATTTTGAGGTCTAACTGAATCTAAGTTTTTTCGACTTCGGTTAGAACTTTCACTAACCTATTTTAAAAAAAACAAGTAACAGTTAGAACTCCTATTTCTGTTGCTCATGTGTATAGGCCATGTAAAGCCTGATGTATACGCCCCTTCAGGTACGCGACAGGCAACTTTGGAGTCTGGGCTATCCTGCCCGCCCTTGTGGCCTACGTCGCTCGTCTACACAGGCATTTCACAGCCTACCCACAATCACAACATAAATCCGATTGTACATTGGCGGTTCGATGTCTGTGCATTCCAGCCTGCCTAGCGGCAAGCGGGTCCCCAAACCCTGGCGCAGCCGCTGCATGGCGACCTGAAAGGTGGTATGCATCAGACCTTGAACGGTCTATGTACATGAGGGATTTCAAAGGAGATAAAAAATGGATCGCATTTCTGCGATCCATTCCAAATCCCCGAAAGGATTTCAATTATCTTATAAAAATTACTCGATAACTGTCATTCTGCCCTGTGGCTCAGCATACTGCTGACCAACAACGCCACCGAGAACATCTGTGATGTAAGCCATGACGACCTCATCAAGTGGAAGACCTGTGTCGAACTGAGCAGAAGCGCTTGCGAATGCATAGTATGTGTCTCCACCAGCTGCACAGAAGTTGTTTGTGATGACTGCATATGTTGCATTGACATCGAAATCCTTTCCGTTGACGCTGTTGATTGTGACTCTGTTGATGGATGCTGGTCCATAGTATGTTGAAGCAGGATATGTCTCAGCATTAGCATCGTAAGCCTTTGTTGTATCAACTGTGATGACCATACCAGCTGTCTGTGGGAAACCACCAAGGCTTGTAGGTGTGCAGAATGTGGAAGCCTCGAGAGCCTCGAGAAGCTCAGCACCTGTGACATAGACGACTGCAACTGTGTTTCCGAATGGGAGAACTGTGTTGATGTCCTTCTTTGTGATGTCACCAGCGTGGATCCAAGCACGGATTCCACCACCGTTTGTGATAGCAACTACGTTCTCAGCAGGAACAGAGATACTTGCCTCGTCCTTGAGAATTGCCCACATCATTGCATCTGTGATGAGGTCACCATTGTTTGTCTCGAGGTTTCTGTTACCTGGAGCCTTATCACCATTGAGCTCAACCTCAGAAACGCCGAACTTGATAGCATACTCTGCATTGACCTTCTCAATGATAACGGAAGCTGCTGCAGCAACTGCCTCATCGGAAGCGATCTCTGCTGCATCCTGGAGGTAGTTATCACAGATCTCACCAGTCTTGCTGTCGAGAACGACAACACCGACATTAGCGAAAGCTGTACCAGTCTGCTGCATTGCCTTTCCATCGAATGTGGAGAAAGCGGAGTGTGAGTGACCATCAATGAGGAAGTCAATTCCTGTTGTGTTGTTCAGAAGGTCATAGGATGTGTTTGGCTCGGAAGACTCGTCAATTCCAAGGTGAGCGAGACAGATGATTGTGTCTACGCCTTCAGCCTTGAGAGCATCAACGACGTTCTGTGCAACTGCATACATCTCAGCACCAGCTGGGAATGTGAGACCCTTGATGAGAGATGGGTTAGCCTTTGTCTGAGCTTCTGGAGTATCCATACCGAAGAATCCGATCTTAGCACCCTGAGCTGTCTCGTAAACAGCATAGTTAGCGAAGATTGGGTTTCCGTTTGCATCAAAGATGTTTGAGCAGAGGATGGAGAACTCAGCCTTAGCAGCATTCTCAACAAGCTGAGGATAACCATAATCGAACTCATGGTTTCCGATTGCTGAATATGTGTAACCAACGGCATTCATCATAGCGATAGCATCAGCACCCTTAGAAACGCTGACATATGTTGTGCCCTGGCTGAAGTCACCTGCATCTACGAGAATCACTTCAGCGTCCATTGCCTCGAAAGCATCTCTGAGAGCAGCCATCTTTGCATATCCCTCGACAGATCCGTGAACGTCGTTGGAATGGAGAACGACTGTCTTGCCGTACATTTCACCGTGTGTGACCTCTACGATTGACTGAGCAAAGACCATTGTCATTGCAATCAGTGCAACAAGAAGCACTGCAAAAAACTTCTTGGAAAAATTCATATTTTCCCCCTTATCTAGTATGGCTCCATACTACACCAAACGACAGACAAATAAAAAGGGCGCAGAACCCGTTTTTCGGAAAATTCTGTGCCCTTTATTTCATTGAAATACAACAGTTAATATAGAAGTTATATAACAATTCTAAAATACGTAACTCTACATAGATGCATCTTCATTTCAAGAACGTCGCATCTCCATAACTGAAGAAATGGTATTTCTGCTCAACAGCATGCTTGTAGGCGTTAAGGATATGTTCCTTTCCGGCGAAGGAGGAAACCAGAACAAGCAAGGTGGACTCCGGTGTATGGAAATTCGTCAACATCTGGTCAACAATCGCAAACTGGAAACCTGGTGTGATGAACAGGTTTGTAGCAGAGCTCTTTGCCTCAAGAAGACCAGTCTCACGATTCACTGCACTTTCCAGGGTTCGGACACTTGTGGTACCGATTGCAATGACCTTCCTACCCTCTGCCTTTGCCTTGTTGACCTTTTCTGCAACCTCTTCAGACACATGATAGCCTTCGGTATGCATGACATGGTCCTCAAGGTTTTCAGTTCTAACAGGCATGAAGGTTCCCATTCCGACGTGAAGCGTGATGTGAAGGACCTCAATATTTTTCTTTGCAAGTTCAGCGACAATCTCCGGTGTGAAATGAAGACCTGCAGTTGGAGCCGCCATAGAACCACACTCATTGGCGAAAATGGTCTGATAGCGAGTCTCATCGTTGAAGTCATCCTCGCGCTTGATATATGGAGGAAGTGGAACATGGCCACACTTCATGAAGAAGTTCTCATCAATCTCGCGGTCAAACTTGATGACCTTGAGGGAAGATCCCTGGTCATGGTCGTCGACATCGCTGTCGATCATAGCCTTGCAGTACAGTTCTCCCTCTGGGGTTCTGAACTCATAGGTCTTACCCGGCTTCTGGCGCTTGCTTTTGGAGACCATTGCCTGCCAGCGGTCAGGACCCATTGCACCAGTGAAAAGGAACTCAACCTTTCCGCCGGTCTCAGAGATGCCGAACACCCTAGCCTTTCGGACTCGAGTATCATTCACGACCACGACACTACCCGGTTCAAGGAAGGATGGGAAATCCTTCATCTGACAGTCCTGGTACTCTCCGGTCTTTCGATCAATGACAAGAAGTCTATCCTCTCCACGCCTTTGCGCAGGAGTCTGAGCAATGAGCTCCTGTGGAAGCTCAAATGTGAATTCGCTGATTTTCATATTGTGTATCCGTAATAATCCTAATTAGTCAAACAAAGTGCCCTGTGCACCAGGAGCGATACCGCCGAAGCCTGGAAGATAGGTACTACCGTTGCTGAGCATCTGAGCTTCCATCATATCCTGAAGTCCAAGCAGTTCATAAGCCTTGGCGGTTACCATTCGTCCACGCGGAGTTCTCTTGAGATATCCCTTCTGGATCAGATATGGCTCATAGAAATCCTCAAGGGACTCAATAGCCTCTCCGACGGAAATGCTGAGAGTCTCGGCGCCAACAGGTCCACCACCATAGAACTCAATGATGGTTCTGAGGATGTTTCTGTCCTGGTCCTCAAGACCGTTGAGGTCGATTCCGAGATTCTTGATGCTTCGGTTGACGACCTCCGGTGTAATCACACCATCAGAGGTGACCTCTGCGAAGTCACGGAATCTGCGAAGCAGTCTGTTTGCGATTCTAGGAGTTCCTCTGGAGCATCTTGCAAGAAGAGTCACCGCCTCATCCTCGATTGGGACATTGATGAGTCCGGCACTTCGCTTGATGATCTGACCAAGTTCCTCCTCATTATAGAACTCGATGCGGCAATTGATACCGAAACGGGTCTGAAGAGGAGAACTGACCATACCGGCCTTTGTAGTTGCTCCAATGAGTGTGAAATGAGGAATTGGGATTCTCATGGTTCTAGCGCTTGGGCCCTGACCGATGACCCAGTCGATCTCAAAGTCCTCCATGGCGATGTAAAGCATCTCCTCCAAAGCAGGTTTGAGTCTATGGATCTCATCAATGAAGAACACAGAGTTTTCGGTAACGTTTGTAAGGATACCGGCAAGGTCTTTTGGCTTGTCGAGAGCAGGAGCACTGGTCATGCGGATCTCAGAGCCCATCTCGTTGGCGACAATAGATGCCAAAGTGGTCTTGCCAAGACCTGGAGGACCAATGAGGAACACATGGTCAAGGGCCTCACCTCTTTCACGTGCAGCCTTGATGAAAACACCAAGATTCTCCTTGATCTTCTTCTGGCCCTGGAAATCGGTCAGGTATTTTGGGCGCAGGATATTCTCCTGTGCATCAGCCTCCTGGGCTGAAGTTGACATGATGGATGTGCTCTGAAGGAAATCTACATCGTCCAAGGTTAACCCTCCTCCAAACGAATTGGATCTTTTGTTATCGAAGTTCTATCAGCTGAGACCTACCACAGCGGAGCGGAACAGCCATTCTTCAACAGCACTCTGGCTGTGGGATTCGACATACTGCTCGTTGTCCTTGAGAAGGTTTGCAACGGTCTCAAGCACCTTTTTCTTATCATAACCCATTTCAACAAGGGCATCTATGATATCCTGGTACTTCTTTGAGTTTCCGGTTGCCACATTCTGAGGCTTTGAGGCTTCCTGTGTGAACACAAGAGTATCTCGAAGGGCAAGAATGATCTTCTGTGAAGTCTTGGCGCCAAGGCCTGGAAGTTTTGACAGGAAGTTCACATCACTGGAATCAAGAGCATGGATGAAATCCTTGACGCGAACGCCGGAGAGGATCTTCATCGCCTGCTTCGGACCGATTCCGTTGACTTTGATGAGCTCAAGGAAAAGGCGTCTTTCATCCTCATCGGAGAAACCGAAGAGTGTCATTCCATCTTCCTTGTGCTGAAGCCAGGCAAGAAGGCGAACATTGTTTCTCTCAGCGCCCTGGAGATTGGAAAGCCTTGTAGCTGTCTGGGATGAGATTATGAGTTCGAACTCGATGCTTCCACCGAGAATGACTGCAGTCTGTGCATTGACGCATACAAGCTGTCCGATAATGGCATTGATCATTTGATGAACCCCAACCTTCCTGTAGTTGCGCTTGTGTTGCAAAAGCACACGGCAGCTGAAAGCGCATCAGCTGCGTGGTCTGGTCGTGGGATCTTCTCAAGATTAAGGAAGATCCTGACCATTTCCTGAATCTGTTTCTTTTCTGCCTTTCCATAGCCTGTGACAGCCATTTTGATCTGCAGAGGTGTGAACAGAGAAACTTCAATACCTTTCAAGGATGCAGCATAGATGATGGCACCAATGACTTTGGCAACTCCGATTGCAGACACTTCGTTCTTTGCGAAGAAGATATCCTCCATGGAGATGTGCTGTGCCTGATATTTCTCAGCAATCTGAGAAACGCTCTCAGCGATAATTGAGATTCTATGCTCCAATTTGTCCTTGGGATCGGTTTTGATGACACCATAACAAACAGGCCGGAACTTCTGTCCGACAAAGTCGACGACGCCCCAGCCTGTATTCGCGATCCCTGGATCTATACCCAGAACCAGCATATTTGATTAGTCTTCGTAGTCTTCCGGAAGCTCAAGGTTTGTAGCAACGGACTGGACGTCATCGAGATCCTCAAGTCTCTCAACGATGTTCATGACCTTCTGAGCCTTTTCCTTGTCCAGTGTGACTGTCTGGTCAGCGATTCTGCTGACATCGGCACTCATCTGCTCGAAACCGGCAGCCTGCATTGCCTCAAGTACTGCACTGAAGTCGGCTGGAGCTGTTGTAACCTCAATGACTCCATCCTCGTTTGTGACATCCTCTGCACCGTTCTCGAGAGCAGCGTTGAAGATCTCATCCTCTTCGTACTTTGTTGCGTCATAGGTGATGACACCCTTTGTCTGGAACATGTAGGAAACACAACCGGAAGCTCCGAGGGAACCACCAAGCTTTGTAAGTGTGCTTCTGACATCAGCAGCTGTTCTATTCTTGTTATCGGTCAATGTGTCAACGATGATAGCAACTCCACCAGGGGCATAGCCTTCATAGACAAGCTCAAGGAATGCTGTATTGGCCATTTCACCAGTACCCTTCTTGATTGCTCTTTCGATGTTGTCTTTTGGCATGTTCTCAGCTCTTGCCTTGAGAATGGCTGTTCTGAGAGCGGAGTTTGTATCTGGATCTGCACCGCCCATCTTTGCTGCGACGGAGATCTCCTTGATAAGCTTTGTGAATTTCTGTCCACGCTTCTGGTCTGCAATACCCTTAGCGTGCTTAATGGTTGCCCATTTGCTATGACCTGACATAATAACCTCTTATAGTTTGTAAAAAAGAATACCCGATAAATTTAGCATAACCGATTTTTTACTGTCAATACGTGCAAATCATGATAAAGCGTCAATTATCGTACAAGCCTGTGCATCACAGAGCATGAGACCCTCATCGTCAGGGACAAGCTTTCCATCCTGAAGATAATAGCCCTCAGATTCTCGCAAAATGGCATCGCAAATGCGCTTTCCGGTTAGACGCTCCAGTCTAGCAAGATCAAGGCCATCCTTGTAGCGTAGCCCCATGAAGACAAGCTCTTCTGCAGCCTCGAAAGACGATAGGCTCTCGTATTCAAAACCCTCAAAAGCCTTACCGGAAATGTAGGATTCTATGTCATGAGGATAAGAGAATCTTGTGACGTTTCCCCCCTCAGAGAAAGCTGTGGAGGCAGCACCTGGTCCAAGGCCGAGATACTGCTGGTAACCCCAATACCGACAGTTATGGATACAACGCTTACCTGGTTTTGCGAAGTTTGACACCTCGTAATGCTCATAGCCCTGTGCTTGTAGATGATTCCAGACATTCTTGAGAATCTCATACTGCTGGTCACTGTCAGGAAGCTCCGGCTTTCTTTGATAAAGAGGAGTACCCTCCTCGAGGGTCAGAGCATATACGCTGAGATGGTCGGATGGGAATTCTGACAGAATTGCCTTGATGTCGGATAGCTCATCGTGCCAAGAGCCCAAACAGGTGATGAGATCATAACTTAAGGAACATTCGGTTTCAGCCTTAAGCAGTTGTGACAAAGCAAGACCGCTACGGGTCTTTTCAAGATCGGCGTTTCTACCAAGGAAGGACAGCGCTTTCTGGTCCATGCTCTGCACGCCCATGGAAAGGCGTGTGAAGCAGTCTTTAAATAGTGGGAAGAACTCAGGGGTCAGGCTTTCTGGGTTCATCTCGACAGAGAACTCTTTCGGCCTTCCGTTCTCACAGACGGCCTTTGCGATTTTTCCAAGACGCTCAGGGCCAAGGCAACCAGGGTTTCCGCCACCAATGAACGCAGTCTCATAGGCTTTGCCTGCCATTCTTCGGTTGACTTCTGTGATTTCCGAAAGAAGGCGCTCCAGATACAGATCCATGACAAGCTGCGAGCAGCGAGGCACCGAATAGAAGGCACAATAGGCACATTTTGAGATGCAAAATGGGACATGGATATAAAGGGAAAGGTCGTTACTGTAGCTGAAGCTGTCCAGAAAAGACATCATTCATTGACAAGGGAACGGACTCTGGAAAGAGGCCAGATTGTGAACACAACCCTTCCGTTTACGCTGTCAGCGGTGACAGGTCCAAAGTAACGTCCATCCTGGGAATTGTCTCTGTTATCGCCAAGAGGAAGGACATAGCCTTCTGGAACATAGACACCAACATCGTATCGTGCCCAATCGCTTCTGGACTGGAAATCGGTAGGATCTGCCATCATGTGGCCGACTGCAATATTCTTGTTGTAGGTGTAAAGGTCCGTGTAGGACTTTGTGCTGTCAATGGTGTTCTGGTCGTTGACAAGATGTCGCGGAATGTAGGAAGCCAAGACACCGAAGTCAGAAAGGCCCCTAAGCCTTCCTGCGGCGTTGTATCCGACATAAGCCTCTTCGGCGATTGTTCTGTGAGGTGCAGTGCTAAGACCGTTTTGTGCACGGAAATCAGCTTCGTTTACGTACACATCGGTTCCGGATGCCTTGATATAGGCATTTCCGTTGATGAATGTGACAGTGTCACCGGCTGCGGCTGCGGAGCGTTTGACAAGAAGCTTTTCTCTCATGTTGCCCTGCTCGTCCACATCGATGTTCACCAATGAGAACGTGATCATGTAAAGAAGTGTACTGACAACATTGAAGACAGGTCCCTTGCTCTCGTATTCAGGATTGTAGAACGTGATGATGTCATCGCGGTCCGGGATACGGGAATCCAGGATCTTTGGTCCCTGAGGAAATGTTTCGATTCCATAGGTAAGCTTTGAAACAAGCACTCTGTCACCAATCAGAAGAGTATCCAACATGGATGGTGATGGGATGACAAAGAACTGGAACAGGAACTGGTTGAGCAGAAAGACGACGATAACAGCAAAGAGTATGGCGTCAAGCCAGCCCAGGAGTTCTCGTGAAAGCGACCTGTTCTGCTTTTCGGCAAGTTTTTTTGCCTTTCTTTTTGTCAGCCATTTTGATGTAAGGTGCTCAACACCGTCAAAGAATCGTTCCATGAGCTCAAGTATAATGACAAAAGCGCAAGTTGACAATAACGGGCAATACAGTTAACTTTGAGGCATGTTATTGAAGAAGTTAGATCTACCAAAGGTAGACCCTGTTGAAATAAAGCCACTTTTCGGAATGAAGCCAGGTGTTTGGCTCACAATTCTCTATGCAATTATCTTGAGTGTTGCAGTCTTTCTTGTCGGTTTTCTTCCAGACATGCTGGACGGTTCAAAACGCGTAACATTCACAAGCGATGCCTATAATGCAGCCGTCTATGTCGATGGCGTCTATGAAGGTGGAACACCATTTACACGCAAGATTGAAAGCGGCACACATGACATCTCCTTCCAGGTGAATGGAAACGAAATCGACAGAATGACCGTGAAGGTCTCCCACCCTGTCTTCTTCAACTGGTTGTTCCCAAGAACCCAGAAGATTGCAAGCAGTGCCATTCTCACTCAGGCTGCCTATGAATCCGTTTGTGCAGAGCTTTTGGAAGATGCCAACGCCTACAGCGCCATCCTTTCCTACGACGCTTCAAGACCTTATGCCAACATCTATACCACTTTCGCCAAGTCTGTTGTCCGACATGGCTTTGAAAAGAGTGTGCTTGAGGCCGCATTCCAGTTTGTAACAACCGATGCCATGTATCAGGATGCCATCAATGCATGTCAGATTCTTGGCATCACAGCAGACATCCCTTATGCAAAGCTCGATGGAAAGACTTCCGTCGGAGCAGCTGATGCAAAGACACCTGCTCTTACAGCCAAGGCAACAACACTGAAAACTGACTATTTCACTTTGGAAGGTTTTGAGATTCCTGCAGCAGATTTCTCCAATGGAAGAACGGTCACTGCCACCTACCCTGAAGTCAAAGAAGCTGGAAAGGCAGTTCACACCGATACCTTCAAGATCGGTTCCTACTGCGTAACGGAGTACCAGTTCTCACAGTTCGTGCTGGAGAACCCACAGTGGGCCCTTTCCAACAAAGACAACTTGATTGCCCAGGGTCTTGTGGATGACTACTATCTGGATGGGGTTACCATTTCCACAATGGTGATGTCCCTCAAGCCTGTCAGAAACGTCAGCTACTATGCCGCACAGGCATTCTGCCAGTGGATGTCTGAAGTTACCGGAAAGACAGTGTTCCTTCCAAGTGAGAACCAGTGGATTGCCGCAAGCCTTACCGATAGCGAAGGTGGCTATCTGAAGTCTCTCACTCCTCCTGCCGCAGAGGGATGTCCAGCAGCCATGATCGGCGGACTGTGGGAAATCACAGATACTCCGTTCATTCCGCTTGCAAGAATCGCTTCCGACAATGCAGATCAGATGCTTGCCACATACAACACACAGGCCGATATGGTCGTCAAGGGTGGCTCCTATGTGAATAGTCCATCCGCCATTGACCGCTACAGCGTAGGCACCACCTACAGAAGCCTCTGCAGTGACTACATGGGTTTCAGAGTCGCCTGGAACTGAGAACAATTATGGAAAACAAGAAAACCGAGATAAAGACACTACAGACCAACAAGAAGGCATACTTCAACTACGAGGTTCTTGAGGACCTTGAGGCAGGCATGTCCTTGGAAGGCACCGAGGTCAAATCACTGAGAGCTGGAAGATTCTCCTTCACAGACTCCTATGTGAAGATTGAAAATGGAGAGATGTGGCTCATCGGATTCACCATCCAGCCATATGACAAGGGCTCCATCTTCAACCACGAGCCAAACAGAAACAGAAGACTTCTCGTGCACAAGCAGGAGACCAAGAGACTTCGCCGCAAGGTTGAGGAAAAAGGTCTTACCTTGGTGCCAACAAAGGTCTACCTCAAAGGCAACCTCATGAAGATGCAGGTAAGCCTCTGTAGAGGTAAGGCACTTCATGACAAGAAGGATGCCATCAAAGAGCGAGATCTCAACCGTCAGGCACAGCGCGATGCCAGAGACTACCGCTTCTGATTGCTATTTGACTTCTCTCCTGTTATGGACGAAAAGGAGAATAGTCATTATATTAGAAACACCAATATCCCTTTAAAGGGGGTGTATTGGTTTCGACTGGCGGATTTCAGACCACCAGCTGCAGGTCAAGCGCCAACTTGTTAAACTAGCACAAAAAAATTAACTGCAAAGAAAGAAGACGAATTCGTCCTCGACGAAGCAGAATTCGCTCTCGCTGCATAATCACAGCCAGACGGACAAGGTGACGGACGCCCAGCCCTGGGCCCTGATCCCTGTAAATACTTTGGGCTTGTTCATTGCTTAAGGTTGTAAGCAATGGAGACCTCTACAACCTGGACTTTCCTAGAACTGACTAGCTGTCGAAGAAAGTTGAGATTCATCAGCCAGATCTAAGCCTGTAGACGTTGATGGATGGACCGTTAGGACGGGGGTTCGACTCCCCCCACCTCCAAAAAAGAATCCCCTGGAGCACAGCTCTGGGGGATTACTTTTTATAGGGTACCATGGGAGGCGAAGCTTTGCGGTAGGAGGACGATTGATTATCGTCCGAAGCAAAGCCGGCCTGAAGCTGGACATCCGGGAAGCTGAAGGCGACTCCCCCACCTCCTCCAAAGAAAACACCATTAGGATTGATATCCTGATGGTGTTTTTTTAATGACCTATCATCATTAATGCTCTTGCAATACTTTGAAAATGGCTTTACTCAATTGTTTTTGGTTATGATCATTCATATCAATCATTAATCCTGTTTACCCTACTCCTACAATCCGAGGCGATTCTTTCAAACAGAGGTTTTACACCATCTGGAATTGTCCCATCCAAAGAATCCAATGCAGCTGCGAATTTGGAAGTGACGTCCTTGAGGACTGCTCGCATAAGCTTCGAATCGTCATCGATGGAAAGAAGATCCTCTTTTGTGATGCGATCAATATCACGATGCTTTCCGGCCTTCATCGCCATCCGCCTGGAGAGATCTGGATAGATGGTGGAACACACTAGGTCATAGAAAGGAGCAAGTCGTGGTTTTCTGGTATTTTCCAGTGCATAGAGAAGAGAGAAATTCTTTGCGTGAGCATCGCAGTTTCCCAATAGATAATTGAAAACCGCACATTCCAGGAATCGACGAACATCAATCAAAGGAAGAGCACTTTCTGCGACGATGAGAGATAGACAGTCTTTGTAGCCCGGACCGCCATCTTCTTCATACTTCTTCTCAGGATCGACACCCAAAGCCTGGCAGAAGTCCTCCTGGTGAAGTCTCTTCACCACTCCATTCTCTTCGATTCGATCAAAGCGTTTTGAAACAAAGGTCGGCTGAGCTCCAAAGTAATTCAAAGAAGTTTGAGGGACATTCAGACCGCATGCTTTTGCAATCAGCGAGCAGACAAATTCATTTGCCGCATATTCCCCATCCGGTTTGATGATGACATTAGAGGCTGCCGCACCAGATGGAAGGAACCATCCGGTATCGTTCTTGTAAAGAGGCATCTTATCCATGGCACCAGCCAAAGAAAGGCGTATGGACTCGTTCTGGTTTGCCATCAGTGGGACTGTCGCACTGGAGAGAATTTTTCTCTCAATTTCAGCTTCGGAAATAGGAATATAGGACGAGTTGTCGTCAGGACTTTCCTCTTGCGGAAGAATCTGAAGGCTTCCTGCAATATCACGACCATAATTCTGAAGAAGTCTTATGACACTTTCAGATGAGACATGAACAGCTTTTGCCATTCGCACACGCTGATCACCATCGGGAAGCAGACCACTGAAGAATGGAAGACATTCCTTTTGGGAATAGACCTTGTCAGACAGAGGAAGAGATGCTGAGATACGACGAGTTGCTGTAGATGCATACTGAAAGAGCACTCCCTGATTTGGAGTACTTTCCAACGTTCCTACAAGACGCCCATGTTCCCATACATTCAGTACCATCAGTTAGCCTCCGACAGTGACACTTCAATTCCCAGCATCTGTAAAACCAGAAGAACCTTCCCGATCTCTGCCGTCTCTTTACCATTTTCGAGATCCGAAAGGAACCGAGCCCCAACGTGGCAGCCCAGAGCGACATCTGCCTGGTTCAGCCCAAGAGCTTTTCTTCTGTTTTTGATTGTTTCGCCTATTTCCTTAGTTGTCATGGCTTCATATTACATTACCGTACGGTAACAAGCAAGCATTTCAAGCTTAATTGCTTCAAAAATCTTACCGAGCGGTAATATTTATCCATTCGCTCGCTAAAACACCACATATATTACCGAACGGGAAAATTTATATCAAAACTCATCACAAAATCCTTGTACTGAATTATCGACTCGCAATCAGCCCAAGGATGATAAAGGCCACAATGGACATGAGAATATCCCCGACACTTTTTGTATGAGTTCTTCGACTTTTCACTTTGACAGGCTTTGTGAGTTTTTTCATAGTATGTTTGTAGACACCATAGATGGCAGCGCCTTTGAGCAACTTGAACTCGGTCGGTTTTGTGTTCATTCCTTCCTCCTTTGACAAAATGCCAACGAAGACCCTTTTTGGTCCTTTACGACTCCACCTTACAAAGACATATGTGGTCATAAAGCAACATATGTTCCGTTTCTCTGCATTTTTTTTAACAGTTGACAACACTTATTCATGTCCCAATAATGATTTCAGGAGTTTTTCAATGTTCATTTGGACAGCAGTAGATGTAAATGATCAGCTGATTGAGCTGAGAAACATGGTCAAGGAAATCGAGAAAGATGTCCATTTTGGACAGTCGGATCTCACCTTGCCTATGCACATCTCACTGATGATCTCAAAGGAGATTCCAAACGAAAAATATGACGAAGTCATCCAGGACATGAGAAAAATCCTTGGAAGCTGCAATGCATTCAGCGTCAACGTCAAAGGTATCGAACTTCATGAAACCATTTCCTGGCTTGCCATGGAGCAAAATGAACAGTTGGAGAAGCTTCATGAGCAGCTTTGCAAGCTGTTTTCCGAAACGTATGGCATTCAGCTTCATAAGTTTGACACCGAGTTCAGGTACCACAGCACCCTATTTCTGGACAACGACGAAAAGGCTGTCAAAGAGGCATTTCTGAAAATCATGGACACCCCAGTTCCAAGCGAGATCAGAGCCACACGATTTGTCATCGGAGGTTCTGAGACAGGCGCCATCGGCACATACCGGGTTTTTGAAACAATTGAGATGAAGGAGTGACCGGTTTTATGAAAGATTTGAACCAATACAAAGAGTTCTTCCAGGCAGACCGTTTTGCCACAGAGGCAACATCGTGCAACATTGAGGAAGTTTCAGAGAACTATGCCAAATGCTCCATGGAGATCCAGGGAAAACATATCAATGGAGCCGGGACGGTCATGGGTGGAGCCATTTTCACCCTTGCAGACTTCACGTTTGCCGTTGCCACAAACCCATGTGAGCCACAGACTGTCACAGCAAGCAGCAACATCACATTCTTGGGAAAGGCAAAAGGAAAGAAACTGATTGCTCAGACAAGACTCATCAAGGACGGCAGAACCACATGTCTTTACGAGATTGAGATCAATGACGAGTTGGAAAACAAAGTGGCATTGGTCACTAGCTACGGCATCAAAACAGGGAAATGAAATAAGGGAGAATACAAATGGGGAGATTAAAATACTATCAGCCAGAATATGAATGCATGGATTATGAGCAGCTCAAGGAGCTTCAGGGAAAGCGCCTTGCAGAAACATTCCGACATGTCTATGAGAATGTGGAATACTATAGAAAACGCTGTGAGGAGGCAGGTGTCACTCCAGATGACATCAAGGGACTGGAGGATTTGGACAAGATTCCATTCACCTGCAAGGACGACCTGAGAGCCACCTACCCGTATGGCCTTTTTGCCGTACCAAAAGAGAAAGTCGTCAGAATCCATGCAAGCTCCGGAACCACAGGAAAGCAGATTGTCGTCGGATACACAAAGGAAGATCTTGACATCTGGGACGACTGCGCAGCACGACAGCTTGTGGCCGTTGGTGCAGATGAGAACGACATTGTTCAGGTTGCCTATGGTTACGGACTCTTCACTGGAGGCTTCGGCTTACATGGCGGTGCCACAAAGCTTGGATGTCAGGTGATTCCGATCTCTTCGGGAAACACACAGAGACAGATCACATTCATGAAGGACCTACGTTCTACCGTTCTCGCCTGCACCCCTTCCTATGCCGCATACCTGGGAGAGGCACTTCATGACATGGGCCTTACTCCAGATGACATCTGCCTCAAGGCAGGCATCTTCGGTGCTGAGCCATGGACAGAGGAAATGAGACGAGACATTGAGAAGTCTCTAGGAATCAAGGCTTATGACATCTATGGTTTGACCGAGGTCCTTGGACCTGGTGTCTCCTATGAATGTGCAGAGCAGAAAGGCATGCATGTGAACGAGGACCATTTCATTGTCGAGACCATTGACCCAGAAACCGGAAAGCGACTTCCAGAAGGTTCCAAGGGAGAGCTGGTCTTTACCGCAATCACCAAGAGAGCCTTCCCTCTCATGCGCTTCCGAACAAAGGACATCGGCGTTCTGACACGAGAGAAATGTGCCTGTGGCAGAACATTCGTCCGCATGACAAAGCCTATGGGTAGAACGGATGATATGCTGATTATCCGTGGTGTCAATGTATTCCCAAGCCAGATTGAAGGCGTACTGCTTCAGAACGGCTATCAGGCAAACTACCAGATCATCGTCGGCAGGGAGAACAACACGGACACATTCGAGATCAAGGTGGAGATGGTTCCTGAGAAGTTCAGTGACGTAGTCTCGGAAATCGAGAAAGAGGAGAAGAAACTCCAGAACGCACTTCTGAACATCCTTCAGGTCAAGGCAAAGGTAACTTTGGTTGCACCAAAAACAATTGCCCGATCGGAAGGAAAGGCAAAACGCGTCATCGACACAAGAAAGCTTCATGACTGACAAGGAGGATGCATATGACAGTACAGCAGATTTCAATTTTCCTGGAGAACAAGCCAGAGGCACTCTCAAGACTCACCCAGACCCTTGCCCAGAGCGATATCAGTCTCAGGGCCATCTCCCTTGCTGACACAAGCGATTTCGGCATTGCAAGAATCATCGTGGATGATGTAGAGGCCACAAAGAAGGTTCTTGAGGCCAATGACTTTCTGGTCAAGGTAAACCCAGTCATCGCCGTTGAGATTCCGGATGCACCAGGTAGTCTGAACCATATTCTTACGATTCTCGCAGACAACAAGCGAAATCTGGAGTACATGTATGGCTTCACAGGCCGAAAAGCCAATCAGGCCTACATGATTATCCGAACCACCGACATTCCAAAGACAGAAGAGGTTTTAGCAAAAGCTTTCATCCGCATGGTGGATCAGAGCGAGATCAGAAACATCTGAACAACATTGTCACAAAGAGAAGGCTGCCGATTCAAACGGCAGCCTCTGTTTTCATTTGGCCATGTTCACAATGTGGGAGACCCTTCCCGCATCGGTCTGCGTCAGTGTGAACTCGCTTTGTCGCAGAAGACCACCCATGTAGATATGATCGGGATGGTACTTCATGCGAGAACTTTCCTCGGCAGGAAGGAACACGTGATATTCCTTAGCGCCAATGAGGCGCTGCATCTTCTCAAAGTTCCTTTCGGTGATGCCACAGCCTGGCATGACAATGATGCGGTCCCCTGCTTTTTTCACTAGTTCAGCCAAAAGGTCAGCACCTTCTGGCACTGTTGCCTCCTGACCGCTGGTCAGTACTCGGTCAACACCGAGTTCAATCAGTTTCTCCAAGGAATCAAAAGCATCACGCGTCATATCAAAGGCGCGATGAAAAGTCACCTCCATAGGTCTTGCCGCCTCAATGACCTTTTTGCTTCGCTCCATGTCAATGTCACCTTCTGGTGTAAGGATGCCAAAGACAATGGCATTGGCACCCTCTGCCTTGAAGGCCTTGATATCCTCGAGCATCACTGCAAACTCATCATCGCTGTAACAGAAATCACCGCCGCGAGGACGGATCATCACGTTGATGGGAAGACTGGAGAGTTTCTTGGCAACCCGAAAGGTTCCGATGGATGGTGTGCAGCCGCCTTCGAACAGGTCACTGCAAAGTTCCACACGATCGGCGCCACCCTGCTGTGCCCTCAAAACGGAGGTTGCAGATTCCAGACAGATTTCAATGATAGGTCTAGCCATGTCACTTCTCCTTGACGTTTGTGTCAATGGAATCGCGGAATACCACAAAACGGTCAAACAGGTATTCGGTGACGAAGTTCAGAATCATGTTCAAAATGGTGACGATGTACTCGTTCCAAAGAAGTGTCTCAGCAAGATAGTTGCCAAGAAGTGTTGAAACCGGTGTGAACACACAGTAGTAACCAAAGACCTTGAGCATGGCAACTGGCACGTTGTTGGCAGACTGGAAGGTATACTTTCTGTTAAGTGTGAAGTTCCAGAGAACGGACAGCACCAGGGCAATGAGGTAGCATGGCCAGTATGGCAGGTTCAGAAGTTCGTTCAACAGTGTGAAGGAAACAATTTCGATGACTCCAGCGGAAATTGAAAACAAAGTGAACTTGATTGTTCTTAAGAGTTCTTTCTTATCCATACCCATAGACTAGCATTTTATGGGATTCTAGAACAGACTCGGTTGCTCCTCCCGATACGGGAACTCATTCAGATACTGAAAACAGTCATCTGGAGTGCAGAGGATGTTGTGTGCACGACATGTCTCAAGGAAGATTTTCATGAGGCGACCGCTTCTCATGCTGGGAATCTCATAATCCATTTTGTAGGTCCGCTCATAGCGATCCTTAAGCCCTGGAAAGTGTTGATCCAAGGCAGCATAGAAGTATTCCCGGTTTCCGTCACGAAGCGTCAGGCCCATGCCAAAACAGATGATCCCCTTCACTTCAGCTTTGATGCACAGGTCCAGGATTCCGCGGATATTCTCCTCGGTATCATTGATGAAAGGAAGAATCGGACTTAGCCATACCACCGTCGGAATACCAAGTTCCTTCATCTTCATCAGAACCTCAAAGCGCTTTGAGGTGACACACACGTTTGGCTCCACCACTTTGCAAAGCTCATCGTCATAGGTGGTCAGTGTCATCTGCACCACAGCTTTTGCTTTACGGTTGATGGACTGCAGAAGGTCCACATCCCGAAGGATTCTGTCGGACTTGGTGATCACTGTGGCACCAAATCCCAGACGGTCGATGATCTGAAGACAGCGGCGCATGAGCTTTTGGTCAATCTCAAGCGGAATGTAGGGATCACACATGGAGCCGGTTCCAATCATGCACTTCTTGCGTTTAGACTTGAGGGCCTTCTCCAACAGCTGCGGTGCATTGGTCTTTACCTCGATATCCTCAAACACATGGTCAAAGCCGTAGCAACGGCTTCTAGTGTCACAATAGATGCAGCCGTGGGTACATCCACGGTAAATGTTCATTCCATTGCGAGCAGATAGTATGGTCTTGGCTTCGACTTCGTGCACGTTTGACTCTCCACTGTTATCATAATACTAAACAAACTACTTAACAATTCTTTTTGTCACCTTTTTTCCGAAAATGTGTTGACAATTATATCGCACGCCGATATATTAAAGCCACGATATATCGGAAGCCGTTATATCGGAGTCCGAAATGAAATCGATTGGAGATTACCATGGCAGAGTTACTGGCATTGACGGAATCAACCTACTACATTCTGCTGGCCCTCTACAGGCCACAGCACGGATACGGCATCATGCAGGAAGTGGAAAGGCTTTCCAGTGGAAGGGTCAGACTTGCAGCGGGAACCCTTTACGGCGCACTGACAAGCATGACAGAGAAAGGTTGGATACAGATGCTTCCAGTAGAGGAAGGAAGTCGCAAGAAGGAATACAAGCTGACAGATAAGGGCATCAAGATCCTTGTGACAGAGATTGAACGACTGCGAGAGCTTGTGAAAAACGGAGATATGATCATAGGAGGTGACAACAATGGCTGAGATGAGAACAGAGAGAAAATGGATTTGGATCTGGAATATCGACAAGGAAGAGAAATGGCTCAACGAGATGGCCGCAAACGGTTGGGCACTCAAGAGTGTACACTTCATCACCTATCATTTTGAAAAGACAGAGCCTTCCCAGTATATCGTCCGCTGCGAGATGCATGACTATGATGAGAACTACATCGCATTCCTGGAAGATACCGGAGCTGAGTACATTGGAAAAGTGACCAAGTCCCTCTACTTCCGAAGAGCGTCAGAATTGGGAACATTTGACCTGTTCTCCGATATTGATTCCAAGATCGGGCATCTCAAGAGAATCGCAAAGTTGCTTTCCGTTCTGACATTCATGAATTTTGCGGTCGGAATCGGCAATTCCTTCAATGCCACCCATTTTGGTTGGTTCAACATCGCATTCGCTTCCCTCCTGACCTATGGACTTGGTCGTATCCATGCCAAGATCGAAGCCTTGGAAGAAGAACGTGAAATTCACGAGTAAGGAGAAACCAATGAACAAAAAGTCATCCATCATTCTTCGCATCTTTGCAGTTCTTTTTGCTTTAGCGGGAATCGTCCTTTTGGGGATGAACATGCGAAACGGTCACAGCGACAATCTTCTGGGCTATGGTTTGGCACTGATCAATTTCGGCAACGTGTGCAACATTATCGCATCAAGGCAGGATCGCAAAGACCAGATCCAGACCCCTGCAGACAGGGTCGTTACGGTATGTGCCATCGTCCTTGCCGTAGCACTTGTGATTATGGTGGGAGCACTTCTCCTATAAATGCAACAGCCGGAGCATCAAGCTTCCGGCTGTTTCTTTTCGTCTTCCAGTTTTGCGGTAATGTCCAGGTACTGCTCCAATATATCAGCAGCCTCCTTGTCATGACCTGTCTTGGCAAGACCCAAGGCATAATTGTGCATGGCATTCAAAGTTCCTGGATGGGTCGGACCGAGGACCTTCTTGGAACTCTCATAGATCTGAGCCTCGGTAAGGCATGCTCGCATCGGTTCATCCTGAGCCCAAAATGCCTCTGCCAGTTCATTCATCGCATCGAGCGCGGTAATGAAATCTTCAAAATCCTGTTTCTTGTCTTCTTTTTCCATAACTTGGATTCTGATTCACAAGAAAGCCTCTGTCAACCATCATTTTCGTTTTGAGCAGTTCATGGTACAACCACTACAGCCGCAGGAGCAGCAGCCCTTGCCCTTTCGCTTACGGATGACAATACTTGCAATGGCACCACCGAAAGCAAGAATCACCAAAGCCAAAACAATGAAACTGTAGATATTCATATCAAAGCACTCCTATCACCATGCAGATCAGATGCACAGCAAATGCAACAATCCATGCGACCAGGCACTGCCAAAGGACGATGCCGATGGCCCACTTATGACCAAGTTCCCTTCGGATGGCAGCGATGGAAGCCACACATGGGCTATACAGCAAGGAGAACACCAGCATCGTTGCAGCACCGGAGATAGTCAGAACGTTCTGGATACCAGTTGCAAACAGAATCTGCATGGAGCTTACCACACTCTCCTTTGCGATGACGCCACTGATCAGCGATGTGATGATTCTCCAGTCCCCAAGTCCAAGAGGTCGGAACAGAGGAACCAAAAGGCCTGAGAGCATGGCAAGGATGCTCTTGGAAGAGTCAGCCACAAGACTGAATCGAAGGTCAAAGGTCTGAAGCACCCACACCACGATGGTGGCAACCAAAATCACGCTGAATGCCTTGGTCAGAAAGTCCTTGGCCTTCTCCCAAAGAAGATGAAGAACATTCTTTGCTCCTGGAAGGCGGTAATTCGGAAGTTCCATGACAAACGGCACTGCTTCTCCCTTGAACAGCACATTCTTGAACAGGAAGGCCACCAGGATTCCGGTGCAGATGCCCAACACATAAAGGCCTGTCATGACCAGTCCACCATGATGTGGGAAGAAAGCCTGCACAAAGAACGCATAGATCGGAAGCTTTGCGGTGCAGCTCATAAACGGTGTCAGCATGATTGTCATCTTTCGGTCACGGCTGGAAGGAAGCGTTCTTGTGGACATGACAGCAGGAACGGTACAGCCAAAGCCGATGAGCATTGGTACGATGCTGCGTCCTGAAAGGCCGATCTTTCGCAGAAGTTTGTCCATGAAGAACGCAACACGTGCAATGTAGCCGCTGTCCTCCATCAGAGACAGGAAGAAAAACAGCGTCACAACAATCGGGATGAAGCTCAAGACACTTCCGACACCATCAAACAGACCGTTGATCACAAGGCCCTGAATGGAAGGGTTGACGTTGACGGCAATCATGGCGTTTTCCACCACTGCCGACAGTGCCTCGATACCACTTGCCAGTAGATCCTGCAAGAAGGCTCCAATGACATTGAAGGTCAGATAGAACACAAGACCCATGATACCGATAAAGCAAGGAATGGCCGTCCACTTTCCAGTCAGGATGCGGTCAATCTTCTCGGATCTCACCCTTTCCTTCTGCTCAACAGGCTTGACCACATTCTGCTCCACAAGGCGCTCAATGAAATCAAAGCGCATATCGGCAATGGCAGCACTTCGGTCCATACCGCTTTCGGCCTCCATCTGGACAATGATGTGCTCCAGCATATCCTTTTCGTTCTGGTCAAGATCCAGCTGCTCCAGAATCAGATGATCGCCCTCAATGACCTTGCTGGCGGCAAAGCGCAAAGGAAGCTGGGCACGAAGCGCATGGTCTTCGATGATGGACTCAATGGCATGGTGCGCACGGTGGATGGCACCATCGTGGTCCTCTTTGTTGCAATAGTCCTGAATCGAAGGTCGTTCCTGATACTTGGCGATATGCACGGCATGGCTGACAAGCTCGTTGATTCCCTCATTTTTGAAAGCTGAAATCGGCACCACAGGAATGCCCAGCATGCTCTCCATACCGTTGACATCAATGGAGCCGTGGTTGCCGATGACCTCATCCATCATGTTAAGGGCAAGAACCATCGGGATGCCCATCTCCAGAAGCTGCATGGTCAGGTACAGATTGCGCTCGATATTGCTGGCATCAACGATATTGATGATGGCCTTTGGCTTCTGGTTGAGGACGAAATCTCGGGAGACGATTTCCTCTGCGCTGTATGGGGACATGGAATAGATGCCAGGCAGGTCGGTGACAAGCGTGTTCTCATGGCCACGGATAACGCCATCCTTGCGGTCCACGGTAACGCCCGGGAAGTTTCCGACATGCTGGTTGGAACCTGTGAGCTGGTTGAACAAGGTGGTCTTTCCACAGTTCTGGTTTCCGACAAGGGCAAAGGTCAGAACGGTGTCATCGGAAAGTGCCTCACTTGGGTTTTCGTGGTTGTGGTACTTACCCTCTTCACCAAGGCCTGGGTGTGCAGAGCTTCTGATATGGGAAACCTTCTCATGCTTGTTGCGTCTTTCATCAATCTCCTCGACCTGGATCTGATCGGCATCTGCCAGACGCAAGGTCAGTTCATAGCCATGGATCTGGATTTCCATCGGATCTCCAAGCGGAGCGAATTTGACGACTGTAGCTTCAGCGCCCGGGATAATACCCATGTCAAGGAAGTGCTGTCGCAGAGCTCCTTCCCCTCCTACGGCCGTAATGACCACATGCTTTCCGATTTCTATGTTCTTGAGTGTCATTTCAAAATCCTTAGAGTTAAATATATCTAACTCATATAATAATATATGTGTATATCCGCGATGGTTCGTCAATAGTTTCAACAAAAATTCACTAAATATTTTTGTTATGCTATCATACAGCCATGAACATCTACGAGACAAACGGCAAAGCTTGGAATGAGGAAGTATTGAGACATAACTACTGGACCCTGATGGTGGGACCAGAGGCGATCCAAAACGCAAAACAAGGGAAACCGGAAATCTGGGTCACCCCATTCAAGCTTGTTCCTATGCCATGGATTGAAGACCTCAAAGGAAAAGATGTTCTTCTGGCCTGCGGAGCCGGTGGGCAGCAGACTCCGCTTCTTGCCGCCTATGGCTGCCATGTCACAACCCTGGACATCTCAGAAGGCCAGTTGGACCAGGACCGAAAGGCACTGGACAAATATTCTTTAGAGGCGTCACTGGTAAATGCCAACATTCTGGACATGCCGTTTGAAGACAAAAGCTTTGATGCAGTCATCATCCCACAGGCTTTGAACTTCATCGATGATATAGAAGCGGCCTATCGGCAGGTGCATCGTGTTCTGAAAGACAACGGGAAACTGCTGTTCGGAATCGCAAATCCTGCCATCTACATGTTTGACGACCGCATCCAGGACAGAAAGCTCAAGATCCGCTACACCATTCCGTTCAGTGACACAACATCACTGTCCCAGAAGGAACTGCAAAAGCGGCTTGCCAAGCAGGACACGGTGGAGTTCTCACATACACTGGAGTCCATCATGGGAGGTCTTCTTGCGGCAGGCTTCACCATTGACGGCTATTACTCCGACGATTGTGGAAGCGAACTTACAGACTCGTTCGTCCACGATTCCTACATGGCCTTCAAAGCTCGGAAGAACTAGGTTTCTTTGGCTTGCTTGCCCCTGTTTTTTCCTTTCGTAGTGCAGCCACAGCGCAGTCAGCAGCCAGAATGGTCAGAATGACAAGTCCTGCAGCATAGGCTGTTGTGTAATGGTAGTCCCAGATGCCAAGAAGCGTGTTGGTCCATCCATGGATGACCATACACATGAGAATGCTGGAGCTCAGAGACTGAAGTGATGAAAGCCAGATGCTCAGAAGGATTCCCAGGAACGCAAAATAGAAAATGGACATGTTCTGGTGTGGATTGCCCTGGATGAACCACAGAGGCAGATGCCAAAACACCCAAATGACTCCGACAATGACAGCAGAACCGATGAGGGACTTGTTCTCTTTGACAAGTTCAGGCAAGAGCGTTCCTCGCCAGCCAAGCTCCTCGTTACCACCAAAAATGAACGTAGCCTCTACAAAAATCAGGCCGATCTTCGCAATTGGAAGATCAATGTCGGCAAGGGATGGGATAAGGCCGGTTGCACCCTGAGAGAACACAAGCAGCTCCAAAATGAAGAAAATCACAAAGTAGAAGGCACCACCCTTCTTGTAGGAACCGACGAATTTCCAGAGATTGCGCAAGGAGAAACCGTCTTCCAGACAAAGGCAAGCTGCAATCGTAGGGCCAAAGCCTCCACCAAGGAACAGAATCATCGGAAGGACATCCGTGTCCACCATGGATGTCAGCCCAACCAACAGCGCCTCTGCCCACCAAAGGGTCCAAGTGATTGCAAATGTTATGATCAGGTATTTGGTGATTTTTCTGTTCATCTGTGCATCTCCCGGAACCATGATAGCATAAAAAGAAAAATGGGACACCATGAATCATGATGTCCCACAACTTTCATCTGAAATCCTCAGCTGATCTTCTTTGCAAGAGTGGACTGAAGAATGGCAACAAGGATGATGAAATCCACAGCAAGCTGCTGGATCCAGGAGATGGCAGTCTCTGCATCCTTGACGTTCATATCCACGAAATCTCTGAACACGATGATAGCAACCCAGAAGACGATTGCAATGATGGTTGAGATGAGGCCAACATAGGAAGGGAAACCCTTGAGAATGGATGTGAATACGATTCCGAGACCAGCAAGAGTGACTAGACCTGTTGTGATATAGATCAGCCAATCCTGATCGAGAGCATCGAACAGTGCCTCTGTGAAATCAGTACCCTTTGTGCTGACAAAACCTGTGACACCCATGCAGAAAAGCAGAAGACCAACAACAATCTTGGTCAGAAATCGAACATCAAAACCTTTTTTAGACTCACCCATAGTGATTCCCCCTAAACAATGATGACTTCATTATATTGTTTCACTGGCTGTATGCAAATAACGGAAAAGCAGATTTTACAAAAAAAACAATGCCCTTTTCAGTCCGAAACCCTCTTCGCCAGGTAATGTGACATCACACTGATTCTTCTCATACCTTCCGGATACAGGTCCAACGGGAAATACTTCAGATAAGGCATGACCTCAAGGTTCATGATCCTGTCATACTTCACATCCTTGAAGGCCTGGATGATGTCCTCCCAATCCATGACGCCCTGGAACGTATACGGAATGACATGGGTATCGGTCACAAGATCGACCTCATGAAGGTGAATCACCTCCATGTGATCTCCCAGGATTCGCAGGTTATCGGCGACACTGATACCGGTATCCTTCTCGGTCAGTGCAAAGTGACCAAGGTCTGCACAAGCACAGAAGTTGTCACTTCCAAGCTCCTTGATGTAGCGCACAATATCATGGGCGTCGGAGCACTCACTTGCACGAATGACCAGATTTTCGTCCCGTTCCCACATATTCTCGATGGCAATCTTGACACCATACTTTTCACAATAAGGGATGAACTGTCGATAGAAGGCAAGATTGTATTCAAATGCCTCATCCCTTCGTTCGTTACAGATTCGCCCTGGAAGCTTCACAGGGTGGACAACCGTCACCTTGGAGCCAAGCACATTTGTTGCGATGATGGCGTTGATGATAAGCTTTGTGAACACCTCATTGTTGCTGGCTGCGTAGTTACCGAAAGCGGCATGGGTCTGACCGATCAGGATATGGTTTTTATCAGCAATCTCCTTGATGGCTCCATACTTTGCCTTGATCTGGTCCTCATCAAGGCCATAGACATTAGCCTTGGCAAGCTGTTCAAACGAAGTAAAACCATCATCAACCGGATAGTCCATGGCATCGAGGCCAGACTGTGCGAAAATGCGAAAACCCTCTTCCAACCCAACGGATCTCAAAAGTCTTCCTGAACTTGAACTTGTGAGCATATATGCCTCCACTTGTCTATGGATTCTACTACCACGAAATCGTGAATACAACGGATTGTTGAAAGTTTGGTAAATATTTGGATACAGATGCATCCTTGCGAAAGAAGACCAAAGCATTTAGCATATGAGGTATCAAAAGCATTGGGGAAACGATATGGAAAACAAGACAACAACTGCAAAAGCCACATTCTTTGCAATTACCGCAGCTGCGCTGTATGCCTTAAGTTCGCCATTTTCCAAGATGCTGTTGGAGAAAATCCCCTCCACGCTCATGGCAGGTTTTCTGTATCTGGGAGCGGGTCTTGGCATTTTCCTGTTCGGAAAGGTCCGAAGCCTCACAACAAAGAGTGCCGAGCAGCCTCTGACAAAACAGGAACTGCCTTATGTGATTCTGATGGTCCTTCTGGACATTGCCGCACCGGTGTTTCTGATGATCGGACTGACTCGTACAACCGCCGCAAACGCATCACTTCTCAACAACTTCGAAATTGTCGCCACGTCCCTCATTGCGCTTCTCATCTTCAAGGAAGCTATCAGCGCAAGACTGTGGATTGCCATTGTCCTGGTCACTTTGTCCAGTGCGATTCTGTCCTTTGAGGATATCAGCAGCCTCTCCTTCTCCTGGGGTTCCATCCTTGTCCTTTGCGCCTGCGTCTGTTGGGGTTTTGAGAACAACTGCACCCGAAAGCTCTCCAGCAAGGACCCACTTCAGATCGTCGTCATCAAAGGATTCGGATCTGGACTTGGAGCATTGGCTTTGGGACTTGCCCTTGGACAGCGATGTACCAATTGGGGTTGCATGGTTCTAGCACTGGCCCTTGGTTTTGTCGCTTATGGTCTTAGCATCTACTTCTACATCTACGCACAAAGATATCTCGGAGCAGCAAAAACCAGCACCTACTATGCGGTCTCCCCTTTTATCGGAGTTGCGCTTTCGATGCTGGTCTTTAGGCAGAAGCCAAGTCTTGCATTTGTAATTGCACTGCTTATCATGGTTGCCGGCTCATGCCTTGCGACGGAGAAGCAGTAAACCGTCAGTTGTTGCTTTTCAGTTTGGATGTGATCATTTCAAGCGCTTCTCTGCTACGTCTGTTGTCCTCGACAAGTTCGCCATAGGAACGAAGGAAGACATAGCCTACAAATGAGCAGATGAGAAGAATCACAAGCACTGCAACGCCGAATGCGACAGCGGCAGGCTCGTACTGGGATTCCACAGCGGACATAACGGCAAGACATGCCAGTGCGCTGAGGAAGACGCTTGCGATGATTTCGATAACAAGTACAATCACAGCCAAAGTCTGGATTGTCTTTCCAGAACTTTTTCTTTTACTCATAACAGATACCTCCATCAAATCAAGTTTCGGCATCCTAACATATTCGGAGCCTTCAATCAATAATACTGGAGTTTCCCGAAATCGCAAAATGTCACTCCCCACAATAGATGGAGAACAGAAGGTCAATGAAAGCTTCATAGCCGTCCGGGTAGGCATTACTTCCCTTGAAATGCATGCTTCTCTTGCCGATTTCCTTGTAGGTCAGAGTCCAGGTGAAACCGCTTTCGTCTTGAAGATTCCCATAGACAGGCTGCCACAGATCCACATCCATATCCTCCAGGCTTTCGATGAAGTCGGCACTGTTTCCGCTGTAGGTTCCCTCGTTCACACCTTCAGAACGGACAAACCTATAGTGTAGAACTCCGTCACACATTTCGATGCGAATTTCCTCATCCCCGCCGATTTCGGCCTTTTCTGTAAACATAAGATACTCAAACATGGCCCTACTTTAGTATGCGATAGGTGGCCATAAACACACATTCTCGAAAAAAGATGATTTTTCCTGTCGCAAATTATGTGGTAGAATATCCACATAGACCAAAGGTGGAATTCATATGGCCCGAAACAGTACAGTAGACAACCTCAGCAGAATGCTTCAGATTCTCAAACTCATGTCCCAGGAAGGTGGCACAACCGTAACGGAGATTGCAAAGAAGACCTCCATTGACCGTTGGACGGTCCGAGACATGATCGATGACCTTGAGAACCTCAGCCCTGACGGGAAGGGCCTTTACATCGAGGAGTTCCAGTCCCCGACCGACAAACGTCAGACCATCTACCGGGTCCCGAAGAACAACCTGTGGTCCCTTACCCTTCCTGGAATGAACCTGTCCGATGAGGAAGGCCTTCTATTGGCACTCATGTTCAACCAGAGCCTTTCCAACCCAATGCTCAAGGACTCCGCAGAGGGTCTGAAGAAAAAGATGAACATGTTCAAGAACGTGCAGAACTACTCGGTCCTGAACCTGGGCATGGCAAAGAAGATTTCCACCAAACATACCCAGCAGGTCATCATTGCACTTCTGAACGCCATCAGGGCTGACAAGTGCGTCCATTTCACCTACAAACCGGTACGTCGCGATGTCACAGAGTATCAGCTGATGCCGCTGGGAGTCTTCCAGTACGATGGCGGTTACTACCTAGCAGCCCAGAAGCTTCCTGACGGTGAATACCGAACATTCGGTCTGGAGCGTGCCGTCGATGTGCCGTATGTTATCGATTATGAGGGAGAACTCCCACAGAAAGTCTCCTACGAAGAGCGCTTTGACGATCCGTTTGGCCCATTCGGGCATGGACGCGAGTTCACAGCCGTCATGAAGTTCGACTCCTTCCATGGATTCTTCAATCTGGAGAAGAACTGGAAGGACAGTGTCAAGGTCGAGACGCTTGAGGACGAAAGCGTCATCATGACCGCCAAGACACACTCCTACTCAGGAATCAAGAAATGGGTACTGGGCTTCGGATCCGGCATTGAGGTTCTGGAGCCGCAGTGGTTCCGCGAGGCCATCTGCGCCGAACACCTTAAAGCTGCAGGCATGTACAAGAGCGAAGAGAAAGAAGATAATTGAAAATACATATCCGTGCATGAAAAAGGGCTGTAACACGATGCTGTTGCAGTTTTTTTTTGAAGTGGGTGGACTACGCATACTACTTTGTACTCTATTGTTGAGCTTTCAACTTGGCACAATGCAGGAGTTTTTCTCAATTTTTTTCAAAAACTCAGCGTAATGCAGGAGTTTTTCTTAATTTTTACTCAAAACACAGCACCCAGATAAAAATGGAAGCCTGCTAAGGCCTGCGGGGCAGGATAGCCCAAGCGAGCCCGGCATGGCGTCCTGAAAGGGGTATGCATCAGGCCTTGAACTGTCTGTACACATGAGGATTGGGGATAATCCTCATGAACTTTTAAAGAAATTTTCCCTCACAAGGGAAAACAATGGGCTGGTTCAATTATATTTTTGCGATTGTCAGAATGGAGAGTTCATAAGCTCTCATGCTGCAGTGCTGAAACGTCCCCTGAACTTTTCGTGAAGAGCTCTTAAAAGGCATACCTGCAAGGCCCATCCAATGACATTGTGTTTCTTCCTTGCGGTAATACTTGGACAAAACAAAAGGCTGCAACGCCCAAGCCTATGATACTGACCTGTGTTACAGCCTTTTCTTTGTTATACGAAGTATGTTCTCAGTTCTGAGCCTTCTTGGCTTCACGTTCCTTTTTGAAGGTTTCGCGAGCCTTGAGAGCTGTCTGTGTATTTACCAGAGAGCCTGGACCTGCGATACAACCACCCTCACAGGACATGACCTCAATCAGGTCTGCATCTGGTGGGAACTTTGTCCAAAGCTTGATTTGACGGACAGTTCTCTTATCCAAACCGGCAATGGCCATGACCTTGTACTTCTCTGGGTCATCGACACGGGACATGACGCAGTTGGCAACACCGGAGTTGACGGCGAAGTTGCGGCAATCCTCAAACTCGGATGGATCGCAACCTTCGTTGACGGTTGTCAGATCCGGAAGCTCGGTCATATCAATGCCCTTTGCATCGAACAGAGACTGGAGTTCTGAGAAGGAAAGGACACGGTCGACGACACCTGGGAACTTCTTGGCAGCCTCATAGCGCTTTGCGACACATGGACCAACGAAGACGACCTTATGATCCGGATACTTTTCCTTGGCAAGAAGTGCGGTGTAACCCATTGGAGACAGAGTCTTGGAAACATGGCTCATCAGCTGTGGAGCGTGGATCTCAACAAACGCAACCCATGCTGGGCAGCAGGAAGTGCAAAGGAATCCTTCACCCTTCTCCTTGCGTTCCATCAGTTCCTTGGCTTCGTTCTCGGCTGTGATCTTGGCACCCTCAGCAACTTCCATGACCTTGTCAAAACCTGCGGCAAGACAAGCAGCCTGAATCTTCTCAAGGGAACCTGGGAACTGACCTTCGATGGCTGGAGCGATGATGGCGACAAGCTTCTCACCGTTCTTGAGCATCTTGGCAACAGGAAGAAGACCGGATCTCTTTGCGACAGCACCGAACGGACAAGACATCTTGCACTTTCCGCAACCGATACACTTGTCGTGGTCGATGACGGAGATTCCATCTTCGTTCTGCTTGATGGCATCAACTGGACAGACATCTTCGCATGGGACGCAGTTGTGTACGATGGAGTGGTATGGGCAGCGCTCCATACACTTTCCGCACTTGATACACTTATCGTTCAGGATCTGTGCCTTTCCGTTGACGAAGATGATGGCATCCTTTGGACAGTTTGTGGTACATGGGCGGGCAAAACAACCGCGGCATGCATCACTGACCAGGTAATGGGAGGATGGACAGGAAGAGCAACCGATGGAGATGCTTGTAATCAGTGGAAGCTGAGGCTTATCCTCTTCAAGGGCTTCTGCCATGTAAGAGGAAAGGCTTCTGTACTCATCATCGTGCTTTTCAATCTCAAATCCGGCCAAAGCCATCATGCGGTATCGGACAACCTCTCGCTCCTTGTAGATGCAGCAGCGGGAAGGTGTTCTGTCACGAGGAATCAGATCGATAGGAATGCGATCTGCCTGCTCGACAAGCGTGCCATCAAAAAGATGTTTCAGGACTTCAGACTCGATTCTGAATTTCATTTTCTGGTATTGGTTATTTTTGTCTAGCATCAGCAGACCTCCAACGATTTGTCAAAACATAAGAATATTAATATAAAACGCCTATGTATTTGAAGTGGTCACACGACATTTCACAGTACGCTGCACACTTCCTCGACACACTTTCTGGTTCGCAAAACAGGTTCCCCTGCTCCCTTTCCCAGTGCAATGACGCTGACGACCATTTGGTCTTGCGGGATTTCAAATGCCTGACGAAGCTTTTCGGCATCACGGATTCCCATGACAAGGGAATCAAAACCCATATCCTTTGCCTTGAGCAGAAGGTAAGCATTCTGAAGACCCAGGTCATAGGAGCCCCAGCAATTGCCAAGTTCATTGTCCGGCTGTCCGTTGGTATGGCCGGCGACGTTAGAGACAAACGTTGTCACAACGTAGGCGCAGGCATTTGAGGTGCTGTTTTGGTTAAAGGCAGGAAGTGCCTCACGCACTTTCTGCATCATCTCTTGCGAGACAGCAACATAATAGCGACCGGTTTCTGAGTTCTTCCAGGTCGGAGCCTGTACAGTTGCCTGGATGAGCTGCTGGACCTGGTCCATTGTCATCGGTTCTGAAACCTCGTAGGCTCTGCAACTTCTTCGTTTTTCGACAAGTCGATCAAATTCCATGTTTTTCTCCCCTTTCTGGACGCTCACATCAGTGCAGATCCATCCTTGAAGGCGTTTCCGACCTTCTTTCCAACGATATGATAGGAATGGTCAAACGGATTGAAGATGATCGGCTTGACCTTATCCACATCCACATTGCCATTGGTCAAGGCGTTTTCATCGACACTGACATTCACAATCTCTCCAAAGAGATGGCAGTTCTCTGGATCCCAGCTTTTGACCTTGCACTCCACGCAAACGGCAAGTTCATTGATGATTGGAGCATCAACCAGGGTGCTAGGTGTTGTGGTGAATCCTGATTTTCGGAACTTCTCAGGGTCATCATTGCCAGAGACCATACCCACAAAATCACAGGCGGCGATATGGTCGGCATCACCCATGCTGACGGTAAAAGCACCTGTTCTTTCAAAGTTCTTGCAGGTTCTATGGTCTGCAGACAGGCAGATGAAGATCTCCTTGTCATTTCCGATTCCGCCCCAGGCGGCGTTCATTGCATCGACTGTACCATCCTCGTTGTAGGTGGCAATGATGAAAACCTGCTGGGAGAAGGTTTTCTCGACAGCACCAAAACTTTTTCGCATAATGTACCTCTTAATTAGACTATAGCATTCATCTGAAAAAACGTCTTTTGGAAATGGCAAGAAGAATAAAAAGCGTCAAGACCTCCGCGCATAAGAACGAAAGCCATATGCCAATTAGCCCCCAGATTCTGGACATGACCAGGGCACAGATGACAATGGAAACGCAGCCACGAGAGAAGGAGCCGATAATCTCAGGCTTTGGCTTATCGGTTGCCGCATAGAAACTGATGAGCATCATGTTGATACCCGAGACAAGAAAGCCCAAGGAATAGAGGCGGACGCTGGTAAATGCCGTTCTTGCCAGTTCGGCATCCTGCTCCCCATTGAACACATTCACAATCGGACCTGTAAACAGCCAGCAGCAGCTGACAACCAGAATGGCGGCGATGAGAATCGATACAAGTCCGAGTTTCAGACAAAGGTGAAGACTCTTCCTATCATCTTTTCCATAGCTTTCAGAAAGAAGCGGCTGGGAGCCATCGGCAATGCCACCATACAAAGCCCCTGGAACATAAGCGATATTCGCCGTAATGCTGTAGGCTGCAACTCCAATGCTTCCGGAAAGGCCCATGATGAGATTGTTGAACACAAAAATGGTGATACCAGAGGAAATCTCTGCCATGAAGGAGGACATACCAAGCGCACAGGAGCGAAAGAACACTTTCAGACTTGGACGGCCGATTTTAAGCCCCACTCCCCCACGCTTTCCCAAGAAATGGAAGGACAAGATCAGAATGGACAGACATGGGCTGATGACCGTTGCGGTTGCCGCGCTTTGAAAGCCCCAGTCGAACACAAACAGAAACAGATAGTCAAACAGGATGTTGGAAAAGCTTCCTACCAAGGATGCCACCATGGCAAGAGTCGGCGCATTGTCGTTTCGGGCAAAGGAGCCACAGATGAAATTGAGAAAGAAAACCGGCGTCATGGACATGAGAATTCGCACATAGCCGCTTCCCAGTGCAATGTGGGACTGCTGTCCTCCCAGCAGACGCATAATGGAAGATGGAAACAGATAGCCCAAGATGGCAATCGGAAATCCCAACACAAGTGCCCACAAAAGAGCCTGGATGAAATGGGTGCTCACATCCTCCCCGCTTGCCTTCCCAATGGTGTAGACGGTAGCAAATCCGTTTCCAAGCATGAGACCCACACCATAAAGGATTCCGAACGCCGGCAAAAACAGCGACAGCGTTGCAAGACCATCGGCGCCCGCATACTTGGAGATGAAAAACGTATCAGCAAGGATGTACAGCGAAAGGCCAATCATGGCGGAGATGTTCTGGGATGTGTAACGGAAGAATCTGCGGATCATCACGTATCAATTCTATCGACTTGGATAAGGCTTGAACAGTTGTTTCAATACTGCCCATTTGCTATTATGGCATCAGGACAGAAATGATGAGAATTGAGAACTACCATACACACACCTATCGTTGCCAGCACGCAAAAGGCACAGACCGTGAATATATCCTTCAGGCAATTGACCAGGATTTTGATGTCCTTGGCTTTGCAGACCATACCCCATGGCCAGACACCGAAAAACTTGCAGGTGACAACTCCCGCATGCGAATGTCACAGCTTGAGGAGTACATCAGCACAATGAACAGCCTCAAGGAGGAGTTTGCAGGCAAGATAGACCTTTGCATCGGACTGGAATGTGAACCATTTAAGGACTATTTTCATTGGCTTGAAGACACAAAGGGTCGCTACAACATTGAGTATCTGATCATCGGCAACCACTATGCAAACGACAAACCGGGCGAGATCTTCATCGGAAAGGAATTTGATCCAAAGGATGCCGGAAAGTATGTGAAGAAACTGCAATGTGCCATGGAGACCGGTCTTTTCAAGTATGTGGCCCACCCTGACCTTCTGTTCAGCAACTACCAGGTGGTTGACGATTATGTCAAAAGCGTCTCCCGAGATATCTGTCAGCTTTCCAAGGACACAGGCGTTGCCTTGGAGTACAATCTTTCAGGCATCTGGAAACGACAGGACAATTACTACCAGGGCCTTGGCTATCCTTGTGAAGCCTTCTGGGAAATTGCAAGCACCTATGACCCGGATGTGTTTGTCGGCTTTGATGCCCATGTGCCGAACAAACTTCAGAAAAAGATGTTTGTGGACAACGCCGAAAAACTCGTCGGTATGGGAATCCGGGTTCTCAACTACACAAGAGACTAAAATTTCTCGACTGATTAAACCAAGAAGGCTGTAACAAAAACCACCAGATGTTACAGCCATTTTTGTACATTGACGCTTACAACTGGTTCGATTGTGGGTAGGCTGTGGGAAGCCTGTGCATTCTAGCGGCGTAGGCCACAAGGGCGGGCAGGATAGCCCCGCCTCAAAAGTGGCCTGTCGCGTCCCCGGTGGGGAGCATGCATCAGGATTTACATCGGCCTATACACATGAGAGCCTTGCCTAAAGTCCGCAACCCGACCAGTCTGCAAGTGTGAAACCGATGCATGAAAAAATGTAAGTTTCTATAATATAAGCATTTATTGTTAAGCAATTGCCATTTTGACAAGTCCGCAAGTCTGCAACCCTGTACGAAAAACACTGGGTTGCGGACTTTCAGACTTTGGAAATTAGAGAAACATAAAAGTTAAATCATTATATTAGAACTAATTAAATAAAATATAGCAGGACTTGCAGACTTCACGGCTGGTCGGGTTGCAGACTTTTGAGATGGCTGTTGATGATCCTTTAGGTTTGCAGGTCGACCGGTGACTAGGTCTGAAGGTCTGCTCTCAACGAAATAACTTGTTATTGCAAAACAACTTGAAAAAAGGTCTGTCGGCACATAGGTGCGAAGGTCTGTATTTATAAGACGGACCTACAGACCTCATAACCTAGAGACCTATTTATAATTTTATATGAAACAATAACTTACAATGAAAAATACACACCTACGGACCTTCAAACCGGTCGACTGCAGGACCCATGAAGCAGGGTCCTCATGTGCATAGGCCGTTCAAGGCCTGATGCATACCCCTTTCAGGACGCCATGCCTGCCTCACTTGGGCTATCCTGCCCCGAAGGCCCTGGCAGGCTGGAATGCACAGGCATCGAACCGCCAATGGCACAATCGGGCTTGAAATTGTAAACATATACACAAAGAGCTGGCCGCAAAGCCAGCTCTTCTCATATCCAACCGTTCAGATTATTTCTCTGTAGGAATGACAGCGACAAAGACAAGGTCCTCGTCCTTCTCATTTCGGATGGCATGGGAGTTGCCCCAACCGGTAATGACGACATCACCAGCTTTGACGACCTTCTCGCCATCGGCCTCTGTGAGGATTCCCTCACCAGAGAGGATGTAGTAGTACTCGACCTCAGCTGTGTGGGTGTGCTCGCCGATGCTGCAGCCCTTTCGGATGGTGAACTTTGCGAACAAGCGCATATGGACACTAGGTTCTGCTGGTGCGATGGTCTCCTTGATGACGGTTCCGGCACCGCCTCTCATGTTGACGACATCCTCAATTTTCATATCTTTCTTTTCAATGATCATATCTTCTCCTCCAAGACGCTTTTATTCTACGTCCATTTCCAAGCATTTTCAATTGTCAAATCCGCATGGTCTTCCAGCGGCCCCTTGTGTAGAACATCAGAGATAACGCAGTTCCCAAAAGCCATCCGAACGGCCAGCTGATCCAGATTCCCATAGGGCCCAAAAAGCCGGAGAGAATGAACACCAGAACGACTCGAGTAAACAGGTCCATGAGGGTGGAGATCAGGAAGGACCTCATGTCGCCACTGCCGCGGATGACGCCGTCGGTGATGATTTTCATCGCAACAGGAATATAGAAGAATCCGACAACTTTAAAGAAGTCCTGACCTACTCTCATGGCATCGACCGCGTTGCTTTGCATGAAAAGGGAAAGCGGATAGCGGCTGAAGAACGCAAGAAGCAGACCCACAACGGCAAGAGTTGGAAATGCAAAACGCATGGCAGCTCTTCGCCCTTTGTAGACGCGTTCCAGTTTCCCAGCTCCGATGTTCTGACCCGTGAAGGAGGACACTCCATTTCCGATTGTCATGATGACCTGGATCACCAAATTGTTGATTTTGATGGATGCGGCGTAGCCTGCCATGACAACGGCACCGAAGCTGTTGATCACACTCTGAATCATGATGTTGCCGACACTGACAAAGGACTGCTGCATCATAGATGGTACCGCAACGCGAACGATTCGCCGGAAGATTTCTCCATCAAAGACATTTGCCTTTTCGTCAGTCGCAATTCCCCTGAGCCTTCTGACAAGAGCCAGATTCGCAAGCACTCCAGCCACACCCTGGCAAATGAAAGTTGCCCAGGCGACACCACGGACACCCATTTTGAACACAATGACAAACAGGATATCCATAAAGATGTTGGCTGTAGAACTGAAGACCAGGAAAACAAATGGTGTTCGACTATCTCCCATCGCCGAGAAGATCCCAGTTGCGATGTTATAATAGAACAGGAATGCAAGACCGTATATGTAGATGCGAAGGTACGTGACGCTGTCGGAGAAAGTCTCCTGCGGAGTGTGGATGAGCCGAAGCAGTGGTTTCAGAAGAGACAGACCCAATGTGGATAATACAACAACCATCACAAACACAGACACGAAAGTGGTGTAGATGGCAGTTTTGACATCGCGCATCCGTTTGGCGCCGTAAAGCTGCGACACCACAATGCTGCAACCCATATTGCAACCAAAAGCGATGGCAATGAAAATGAGCGTAATCTCATAGCTGTTACCAACAGCAGCCAGAGCTTCCTGACCAATGAATTTGCCGGCAACAAAGCTGTCAGCCAGATTGTATAGTTGCTGGAAGATCATCGATCCGAGCAATGGCAAGGTGAAGGCCCAAATGACCCTATCCTCACGTCCGATAGTAAGATCCTTATTCACAGCAGAGGATTCTAACGTTATTGCATGTAGAATACAAGTTGGCTGAAATCGTTTTTCATCTAGACAAAACAACATCATTGCCATAGATTTGCATCGTTATGGCTTTCAGTATCGTATTCAAGAATATTCTTACAATGCTTTTCTATATGGCTTTGGGATTCACACTTGTGAAAACAAAGCTCGCATCTTCGGAACACGGCAAGACAATGTCCGCGATCCTTGTGTACGCATGTACGCCAGGTATGATCATAAGTTCATTTCAGGCAATACCTTACAGCAAAGAGAATGCCATAAATGTATTCAAGTTCTTCTTTGTGACTCTGATTCTGCAGATCCTTTTCTATCTGCTGATGATTCTGGTTCTGGGGAAAAAGTTGGAACAGGGAAAGTACCGAATCCTTACCTGTGGATCCTTCATGGGAAATGTCGGATTCTTTGGAACACCGATTGTGACAGCCATCTTCCCAAACGAACCGATCGTCTCCTGCTATGCCATGACCTTTGCAGCAAGCATGAACCTTCTGGTATTCACCCTAGGTGAGTTCCTGATCACAAAGGACAAGAAATACATCTCACTGAAGAAAGCCATCATCAACCCGACGATTCTTGCGATGCTCGTCGCGGTTCCGATGTTCCTTCTGGATTTCCATCTCCCTGCAGAGGTCGTTGCAGTGCCGACAGTGCTCAAAGCCATGTCCGCTCCGATTTGCATGATTGTCCTGGGACTCCGACTTGCCTCCATGAACGTGAAGGAAGTCTTTGGAAATCCGTTTGCCTATGCAGTAAGTGCCTTGAAGCTCATTGTCTTTCCACTGTTCTGCTATGCCATCGTCTACTTCATCCCATGGCTTGACAGCACACTGAAGATCTCCCTGCTCTTAACAGCGGGTTGCCCTTGTGCAGCCGTCATCCTGTCCTTGGCGGAACTTCATGAGATGGAGCAGAAGCCAGCAGCCTACACGGTTTTGATGTCATCCATCTTCTGTGTCATCACACTCCCGATGCTTTCTCTGCTGGCCGGCTGAAAAAAGGTCCTATTCTCAGAGCTGAATTGTCTTTGGTGCAGTTGTGAAACTGCAGATGGTAGCAACAGCATCTGTGAAGCAGAAGACTGCACAGTTTCCATCGTCCTCGTTGTACATGCCTCTTAGGGATGGATAGTTGTCCAGCATGTGCTTTCTTGCCTCTCTGTTGTCATCCAGAACGAGCTTGCCGCAGACACGGATCCATGAACCGTCAACACAGGCGCTGATTTCGGCCTTTGGATTGGCCAGAAGCTGCTTTGCGACATCCTTCTTGAGTCCTGTCTGGATGTAGAGCTTGCCGTTGAACATGTCAATGGTTCCAAATGGTCTGACTCTTGGCTGGTCACCATCTACAGTTGCCAGAAAATAGGTATTTGCCTTTTTGATGAAATCGAATACTTCCTGCATGATTCTCCCCTTTTATTTCTCAAAACAGTTTCATATAATCGCGTTTGAGATATAGTACTCTATCAATATAAACAATATTTTCTGAAATACGATAAAATGCTCCATAGTTTTTGTACCGTATAACTCGAACACCCACAATTTCTGTGAATTCAAATACTACTGGAATTCCAACATACGGGGAATCTTCCAATCTGGAGATTTCTTTCATAATCATTTCAGCTGTGGATGATGCTGATTTTGGGTTATACAGACTGTCGGTTATGTATTTACTTATTCCGAGCAAATCCCTCTTGGCTTGAGCAGAATATACTATTTTCAAGTTCTTACTCCCAATTCTTTTTCGATATCCTCAGCCGAGAACCAACCCTCTGTTTCTCCAGAATGCTTTCCTTTATACAATTCGGAAAGAAGAGATAATTCAGCCTTCATCTTTTCATAAGAATCAACATAAGACATATCAACAAGTGCGCAACTCCCGCTGCCATTTTTTGTCAGATATACAGGAGAATCCTCACAGACCTCTTCAACTACAGATTGATAGTTTTTCAAAGAAGATATTGGCTTTATATTAGGCATAATTTTACTCCTTTTATAACCCAATATTAATATATAAATTATACCCAAATCAATATTTTTGTTTACTTGGATTGGTTTAGATGTTACTCTCATAACATGGACCTAAGCCATCTGCTGACAACGGGAAATCCCGATATGACGTTACTGACTCAATATGGATTTGAAACGACAACGGACGGCCTTGTCTGCCGTTATGGCATAGAAGGTACAGATCTTTATGCCATATACACTTATTCCAAAGACAAACTTTCCGTAAGAGTCTATGACAGTTTTGACAATGAACCCTACGCCCTCTTTGAGGATGCAAGCAGCACAGGCAAATTCGTGACTGGAATCCGCTACAGCGTAGTCCATTTTGCAGAGACCGTTCTGGAAAAGGCCAAGGTGCAGGAAAACTCTCTCAGAGACAAGGTCATCCAGTTGTTTTCAGAGCGATATGGAATCGGATATGACAACCCATGGTCATCCGATCCAGTTGACAGACAGAATCTCGTCTTTCGGATCCCTAGCGGCAAATGGGTGGGACTTCTCATGACAATACCGATCAGCCGTCTGGGACTTCCAGGGGAAAGTCTTGTTGATTGCATCAATCTCAAGCATCGACCAGATGATATTGCCGATGTCATCGATGGAGTGACGGTGTTTCCTGCCTATCACATGAACAAGAAACATTGGATTACGGTCCTAATCACACCAAAATCCGACTGGAATCGTATCATTTCCCTCATTGAGGAAAGCATCAATCTTGTAAAAGGCCTCTAATTTCGCAATAATTCATGACATGAAAAGAATTATCGCATCCTTGGTCTTTGGCGTTCTTGCCCTTGCCTCCCTCTTCGCTGCTGATCTCACCATTGTACATACCAGTGACTTCCACTACTACTCTCAGTATTACATCCAGGATCCGGACTACATGAGAAAGGTCATGCTTACTGCAGACGGTAAAGACACCATCGACAGCGTCCAGATTGCACAGACTTTTGTGAAGGACATGCTCGAGCTCAGACCGGATGCTGTCGTTGTGACTGGAGACCTGACTCTCAATGGAGAGACCCGTAGCCATCAGGAACTTTATGCCCTTCTGCATCAACTCAAGGAAAACGGAATTGGCGTCTATGTCATGACGGGAAACCATGATGTTGGACAGACTGCCTACAAATATGTAGATGGAGGACTCAAGAAGGTCGAGTCCCTGGGCGCCATGGAATTTGAGACCCTGTGGTGGGACCTTGGATTCGGAACCGGCATTTACCAGGATGACTGGTCAGACTCCTACATCTCCCAATTGGCCGATGACCTTTGGATCCTCAGCATCGATAGCAACACGGGAACCAAGGGAACCATCCGCACCAAGACACTTTCCTGGATTGAGGAGCATCTGAAAGAGGCACAGGAGAAAGGCATCAAGGTCATTTCCCTGACCCATCAGAACCTGTTCGTCCATAGCAAGAACTTCACATGGGGCTACCAGCTGGACAATGCCTCAAAGCTTCTTGCCCTGTATCAGAAATATGGTGTCACACTGAATCTCTCAGGACACCTTCACATCCAGCATATCGTTGAGCAGGATGGAATTACTGACATTGCCGCATCCAGTATGGCAGACTATCCACTGCAGTATGGTGTGCTCACCATCCATGGCGATGACATGTCCTACGAAACCCGTCAGATCTCCGATGAGACGCTTATCCAGAATGCAAAGGAAGTCTTTGATGCCTGCACCGAGAACAAGTCCGTTCAGCGCCTTTCCGAGGTCAAGGATGAAGAGTCTAAAGCTCGCATGCTTGAACTGTCTCTCCAGCTAAACAGAGAGTACTTTGCAGGTCACTATTCCGACATCGATGAAGAGGCTCTTCAGATGTGGGCCAATATCAATGGCGAGGGATTTGCATCCTATCTTTCCTACATCTACGACAAGGATGCCGACCACAGAATCTGGTCCAACCATTAAAAAATCCGTTTTACGCTTGCCCTCAACGAATGAAACCGCTATCTTTGTTCACAGAGGGATTTGTTATGATCATTGCAGTAACACATGAAAACGGCCAGATCTTCCAGCATTTCGGCCACAGCACAGAAATCAAGTTCTACCTTTGCGACGGCCAGAAGATTCTGGAGAGCAAGGTTGTCAATACCGAAGGACAGGGACATGGAGCCCTCGCCTATTTCCTTCAGGCCTATCACACCGATGTCCTCATTTGCGGTGGTATCGGACCTGGTGCACAGATGGGCGTCATGTCCATGGGAATTCTCCTTTTCGCAGGCGTTTCCGGAAACTGTGACGAGGCGGTACAGGCACTTCTGAATGGGACTCTTGAGCAGAATTCAGAGGCTAACTGCAATTGCCATCACCATCACGAAGAAGGCCATGAGGGTTGCGGTTGCCACCATCATGAGGAGCAGCATGAAGAATGCGGATGTCATGAGGAGAGCACTGAGCAGCACGGCTGCGGTTGTGGTTGCCACAACAACTGATCAAAGATTTTGTACATAGGAAAGGTAATCGGAAAGGACGGCGGATATCAGATCTGCTGTCCTTTTGTTTTCCAAGTACACCCTTTTATGGATCTCGACCATAACAGAACGGCAAGTGTGCTTAGCTGTCCACCACGGATCCAGATTCGGCAGAAGACTTCCTGCATACGGATAATCATATTCGACAGAAAAGCAATTTCGAGTAAAGGACTCGTAGAGGTACTTGGCCAAACACTCATCTCCCAAGCCTAGGCAGATATCTGGAATCACATTCCCTTCTTTTCGGTTTCTAGAAGGGATGATCTGGTCTGAGAAACTGTGAAGATCCAAAATCGCAACATCGTCAGAAGTGGCTTGCACCATGGCTTTAAGCTTCTCATGATGTTGGAGGTAATAGGTCATGGTTCTTGCTTTTAGTGCAGCATCCACATGCTTGATTTGCTTTCCATCATAAGCCCTCTCATAGCAAAATCCCATTCCATAGACTTCCATCTCTTCACCTTCCAGAAACCGCTCCACATCACAGAGAAGCCTGCTAAAGGGAAATCTAATAGTCCGAGCACGGAATTCTAATGGAATTAAATTATAAACTTCCCAGTCAGACATGGCTTTATGGTAGGTTTCAAAGTCCTCAAGTGGGATACAGATACTACTCCAAAGGTCAGTTGGAAACTGATGTCCATCATGTGGAACATGGATGATATTCTTCACTTGTCACTCCTTCTTCCACAAAGAGTGACCATGGGATTCCCTTGTTCAGAAAAAAAGAAACCCATCGTCTCCGATGGGCTGCATGCGTTTCTCAGTTCCATCGAATCAAGCTTTAGCACCTTGCCAAAAATGGTAGGTTGTTGTGCAGTCAACGTGCTTGTCACTCGTGCACTCTTCATGGAAATTGTTATGTCTCTATTTTATCGATTCTGCCTTACTCGTGCAAGTTTGCAGCATCAAGCTTCCAGGTTTTCAAACCAGATGACAGATTTGGCAGGAACTTCGTGCTCGCTGATGGCCTTTTCCATCCACACCATGTTGTACCAAGTATCGAACTTGTATCCACAGGCATGGAATTCTCCCACCATTTTGTAGCCAAGCTTTTCATGGAACAGAACGCTGTCTTTGGTCAGATGGGCATCGTCATCGGTTGCAGGATATGCGATGCAGGCATTGAGATTGATGATGTTCTGCTTTTTGAGAAGTTTCTCCAGTTCCTCATACAACGCCTTGCCGATTCCCTGCCCTTTACAATCCTTCTGGACATAGATGCTGGTCTCAACAGCCCAGTCATAGGCTGGTCGATCATGGAAGGTTCCCACATAGGCATAGCCGAGAATCTGACCATCTCTTTCGTACACGATGTAAGGATACTTTAAAAGCGTCTTTCGGATTCTGGACTTGAACTCCTCGACACTTGGAACTTCATATTCAAAAGTGATGGCAGTGTTCTGCACATAGTAGGAGTAGATATCGACAAGCTGCTGGGCATCGTTTTCACTGGCAATGCGAATGGAGTTCTCCTGCGTCTGCTCCAAGCCAAGGTAATTCTTCAAGGCTTTCAATCCCTTTGCGGCATCGTTGTAACCAAGCCAATACAGACCACCGAGCTTTTCCATATCCCCATCAACACGAGAGACAGTGACACTCTCAGATGGCGCGATCAAGTGGATTCTTCCCTCTTTTGCAAGCTGGTCCAATTCATCCAGCTGTTGGTTATAGCGGACATCGGCTTCATCAATGGCAGTCGCCAAGGCCTTATGGTTGCGGTAAAGTTTCTTTGCTCTTGTATTCACCTTTGGATCGATGTTTCGGAAGGATGAATCTCGGGTCTTGATGACGACGATCTTCTCATAGCCCTGATCCATTGCCCACTGGTAAGGGATGGCACAGGCACATCCACCATCGAGACATTTCTTTCCGTCAACCTCCACCATAGGAGAGATGAAAGGCATGCTGGCAGAAGCCTTGATGGCTGACATCATGTCCTTGCAGTTGGAATGTTCAAAGAATTCCGCTTCACCCGTTTCGCAACTGGTTGCCACAGCAACGAATCTGCGCGATGCATCAAAAAGGCGGTTGGTATCCAACTTCTCAATGCGATTATAGTCCTTCAGAAGGAAGTCAACACGAATTGGACTATGCGCCTTCAGCACGGCACCAGCGCCGATGTAGTTTCGATAATGACGAAAGCCAAGGTTTGCATGGGCAGAACGTCCAATCTGACCGGCAACATAGTTCATTCCAGCCAATGCACCGGCGCTTACACCGACAACCGTCTGGAAGTTGATTCCATGCAGCATCCAGTAATCCAACATTCCCTGGGTGTACAAACCTCGGAAGGCACCACCCTCCAGAACAAGACAACCCTGAACCAGCTGATTGGAAGCTTTTCCGGATGGGATGCTTGAGATTCCTGAGTAGACCTTTTCCTTTGCAGAACGAACAATGCGCATATGAACTCCTGAATATCGACTAGAATACTTTGAAACTTCCCACAGAAGCAATATAATGCACGCGGAGATGTACACAAATGAGTAAAGCCAGATACATGGATATGACCCAAGGCAAAGCGGTTCGACAGATGATCATATTTGCCATTCCATTACTCATTGGCAATCTTTTCCAGCAATTCTATTCCATGGTAGACACCATGGTTGCAGGTTACAACCTGGGTGATACTGCCATTGCGGCAATCGGTGCGACACAGGCGATTGACACCATGATTATCAACCTGGCAAACGGAATGAACATCGGTTTCTCCATTATCCTTGCCATGGCAATTGGAGCCCATAATCAGGAGAACACAAGAAAAAGCATAGCAGCAATCATAAAATACAACATCGTCCTGGCAATTGGAGAGACCCTTCTTACCGTCATTTTTCTACGTCCGATTCTACAGCTTCTCAAAACGCCAGACTCCATCATTGACCTATCGTATCGCTATATACTGATCATTTGCGCAGGAATCACCATCACAAATTCCTACAACATGTTCTCCAATATTCTCAGGGCATTTGGCAACAGCTACATGACGCTTATCTATCTGATACTCTCCAGCTGCATCAACATTGTTCTGGACCTGCTTTTCGTTGCCGTCTTCCATTGGGGCATCCAAGGTGCAGCCTTTGCGACTATCATCTCCGCAGGAATCTCTTCGGCCCTTAGCGGCATTTACCTTTTCCGAAACTACAAGAAGGACCTTCCAAGAAAAGAGGATTGGAAAACAAATCGTCAGCTGTCTGGCCAGATTCTGACTTCTGGTGTCAGTTTGGCAGTATCCTACACAACGGTAAACTTCGGTACCATCATTTTCCAAAGTGCCATCAACAGCCTTGGCGCCATGTACATCACAGCCCATACGGCTGCCAGAAAGTTCATTCTCATGATGATGCAACCGACGACATCCCTTGCAAGCTCCCTCTCCACATTCACAAGCCAGAACTGGGGAGCCAAGAAGAAAGACAGAATCCGCTACGGCATTCCGCGCCTCATGGGTATCGTTCTGATTTGGGATGCCATTGCCATTTCCACCATCTATGGCTTCGGTGGTCATATCGTCCGATTCATGACAGGAACAACCGATCCGGATGTCATCCGAAATGCAGTGCTAAGCCTCAGAATCAATGTTTCCTTCTTCCCATTCCTGGCCATTTATGTGCCTATGAGACAGGCCCTTCAGGCCATGGAACGCAAGAATGGACCACTTGTGGGCTCTGCCATTGAGATGGTCATGAAGGTTCTGATTACCGTATTCGTCGTGCCAAAGCTTGGCTTCATTGCCGTCTGTTTTGCAGAGCCGGTCGTCTGGGTTGTCATCACAACCTTCATTCTGTGCTTCTATGCAAAATACAGAAAAGAGATGCTATTGTCGTAAAACCATCAATGATGGAACAGTCTCACACCCGTAAAGACAAGAACCATGTCATGCTCATCAGCAGCACCGATGATATCCTCGTCACGAGTTGAACCACCCGGTTCAGCGACGTAGGAGACACAGGACTTGGCTGCACGATCGATGTTATCACGGAATGGGAAAAAGCCATCAGAGGCAAGGCTTGTATCATGAAGGGTTGAAAGGAAGGACTTCTTCTCTTCACGTGTGAATGAAGCAGGCTTTTCAGTGAAATAGTTTTGCCAGTTCTCTACCACATCAATCTCAGGGTCATCGGCAAGATACTGCTCGACAATGTTGTCCTTGTCGTTTCTGGTCTTCTCAGGAAGGAACGGAAGATCCAAAACCTTCTGGGCATGGCGAAGATGCCAGAGGTCTGCCTTGGAACCGGCAAGTCTGGTACAGGCAATTCGAGACTGCTGACCGGAACCGACACCAATGGTCTGACCATTTTCCGCATAACACACAGAATTGGACTGGGTATACTTCAAAGCCAGAAGTGCCACAATCAGATCAAGCTTGGCGCCCTCTGGAATCTCTGTTTTCTTGGACTTGATATTACCAAGGCTTTCAGCATCTGGAATCCAGCAATTGTGGTCCTGAACAAGGTCAAGACCAAAGATTGTTCTACGCTCCTCAAGTTTTGGAACATAGTTAGGATCCATTTCCAACACCAGGTAGGCGCCACCTTTCTTCTTGGAAAGGATCTCAAGAGCTGCAGGCTCATAACCCGGAGCAATGACGCCATCCGAGACCTCACGAGAGATGATGGAGGCAGTACATTCATCACAGACATCAGACAGGGAAATGAAATCTCCAAAGGATGCCATGCGGTCAGCACCTCGTGCACGAATGTATGCAGTGGCAAGAGGTGTGAGATTCTTCTTGGCAGAGATGAAATACATCTTGCGCTCCACATCGGAAAGAGGAACGGCAACGGCTGCACCTGCAGGGGAAACATGTTTGAAGGATGTTGCGGCACTAAGGCCAGTTGCCTGCTTGAGCTCGCGCACAAGCTGATAGCCGTTGAGGGCATCCATGAGGTTGATGTAGCCAGGTCTTCCATTCAGGACCTTGATCGGCATATCGCCCATAGACTCAAGATAGGCAACCTTCTGGTTTGGGTTGCATCCGTATTTGAAATCAACTCTCATTTTGTCTCCTCCTCTCTTGCGTTGAAGACGCGAACCTCGTCTCCTTCCTTGACATACAGGGAAATCCTGTTCTCCGAATCCAGACTGTTCCAAAGAATATCGGCATAATCGTCTTCAGACTCCAATGCCTTTGGATCTCCCGAAAAAGGTGGAAGTGGGTTTCCGTCCATCTCGTAAGTATGGATCATGTGAAGTTCTCCGCTCTTTTTCGGATAGGTCCAGACGCTTCTCTCACACTCTCCAGACGGTTGTCTTCGGCAAATGGAGAACACAAACGCATTCTCCTCAATGACCAGGGAGATTCTTGGAGTGTAATTTGGAGCATCCGGCTCATAGGTGCGGGAGGCGATGCCTTCTGCCATGCCAAGGCCATGTTCCAGAGCAAGTCGAAGATCAAGGCTCTGATCTCCATTACAGACAATCATGCCCTTTTCGCTTTTCAGGATGGCAGGATAGATGATCAGCGACGGGTCCTGGACCTTTGAAGCATCAAACGGTGCGGTGTAAACTTCACTTCCCTTCACTTCAAAGATGCGGTTTCTGCTGTTTGGGCTACGGCCCATGATTGCATAAGCATACACAAGTTTTCCCTGTGGAGTGACTCCTGCCGCAATCAGACGGCCAGGATAGGCATTGGATTTCAGGTAGTCTGTAGTCTTCATGCAAGCAGTTTAGCATATTTATTCGTTTAAGTATTGATGTCAACGCAACTTTGTATCTTTTTTCATGCTGTATTGCGTAGCAATCCTACTTGGTGTAAAATTGTCTGGTTGAGGTAACACAGTAATGAAGTACGATGTCATCATCATTGGAGCAGGTCCTGGTGGAATCTTTTCTGCCTACGAACTGGTAAAAGGCAATAGCAATCTCAAGGTTGCTGTCATGGAGATGGGAAACCCTCTGGAAAAGAGAAAATGTCCGATTGACGGCGAGAAGATCAAGACATGCATCAACTGCAAGCATTGCTCCATCATGTCCGGTTTCGGCGGAGCTGGTGCATTCTCTGATGGAAAATACAACATCACAAACGACTTCGGCGGAACCCTTTGCGAGTACATTGGTCAGGAGACTGCCATCAAGCTCATGCAGTATGTCGATGACATCAACATGACTCATGGTGGTGAAGGTACAAAACTCTACACCACAGCAGGTTCCAATATCTCCAAGCTGTGCATGCAGAACAAGCTCAAGTTGCTTAACGCATCGGTCAGACACCTGGGAACCGACAAGAACTACGTGGTACTCCAGAACCTTTATGCAGAGCTCAAGGACAAGGTCGATTTCCACTTCCTCAGCCCGGTCAAAACCATTGAGAAACTCGAAAACGGCTACAAGGTTGTTACTGAAAAAGACACCTACGAATGCATCAAGTGCATCGTGTCTGTCGGAAGAAGCGGCAGCAAGTGGGTCGAAGACGTCTGTCGAGACCTGGAGATTGAGACACAGTCCAACCGCGTTGATATCGGCGTGCGTGTGGAACTTCCAGCCCAGATCTTCTCACACCTCACCGACAGCCTCTATGAAAGCAAGATCGTCTATCGTACCGAGAAGTTCGAGGACAACGTCAGAACCTTCTGTATGAACCCATATGGAAGAGTCGTCAACGAAAACACCAACGGCATCATCACCGTAAACGGCCACAGCTTCGAGGATCCTGCACAGAGAACCCAGAATACAAACTTCGCACTTCTGGTCTCCAAGCATTTCTCCGAGCCGTTCAAGGACAGCAACGGTTATGGTGAGAGCATCGCAAGACTTTCCAACATGTTGGGAGGCGGTGTCATCGTCCAGCGATTTGGAGACCTTGTCCGTGGAAGACGAAGCAACCGCAAGAGAATTGCAGAAAGCTTCTGCATCCCAACCCTCAAGGCAGAACCTGGTGACCTCAGCCTGGTCCTTCCAAAGAGAATTCTGGATGGTATCATTGAAATGATCTACGCACTGGACAGAGTTGCACCGGGAACCGCCAATGACGATACCCTGCTCTATGGTGTTGAGGTCAAGTTCTATAACATGGAAGTCAAAGTGGACGAGCACCTTGAGACAAAGCACAAAGGCCTTTACATGATCGGCGATGGCAGTGGTGTCACACACTCCCTGTCCCATGCCTCAGCAAGTGGCGTGTTCGTCGCAAGAGATATCCTCAGCCAGATCAATTGAGATTTAACGTTCTTCCCCCTTCCGTCTCATAAAGGCGGTGGGAAATGGAAATGACAGTACGGTTCTCTGAAGCACTTTTCAGTGCACGGAGGACCGTTTTTTCTGTCTGTGCATCCAGATTTGCCGTAATCTCATCCAACAGCATAATCTCAGGCTGCGCTGCAATGGCCCTGGCAATGGACAGAAGCTGCCACTGCCCCTGAGAGAAAAGTGAACTCTGGCACATGGTGTCATAGCCCTTCTCCATGCCCATAATCGTCTCATGAAGCCCGACCGTCTTGGCTGCAGCCATGACCATTTCATCACTGATGGTTGCATCAAACAGTCGGATCTGGTCGGCAACCGTTCCAGGAACAGAACTGAAATTCTGCTCTACATAGCCAAAGAGTCTTCGCTTTTCACTATCAGGAATCTTGTAAGCATCCTGTCCATGAATTCGGACAGAGCCTGCAAGCGGTTTGTACTGGCCCAGAAGCAGTTTGAACGTCGTACTCTTTCCGCAACCGGTTCGACCACACAAAGTCAGATGCTCATTTGCATGGACCTCGAAGGACAGCCCATCAAGAACCCTCTTGTCGTCTTCGTAAGCGAATGCAAGGTCTGTAACGCTGACACTTGGGGCACTGTCATCTGCTTTGAGGCAAGCATCACATGGCCATCGCTCCGGAAGGTCCATGAACTCCGCGATTCTGTGCACACCTGCCACGGCGCTTTGGATGGTCTGGATTTCCATACCAATGCTCTGAAGCGGACTGAAGATCTCGGAAATGTAGGTCACAACGGCAACCGCGGTTCCCACACCCATGCCGAAGAAGGTGTTGATGCTGGCATTACCGGTAGATGCAAGCACATAGACGATGGCAACCATCACGACATTCATCATCACAATGATTGGGGAGAAGATAGAGTCATAGAAGTTGTTCTTCTCCACGGCATCATAGCCTTCCTGAATGGCCTTGTCATATTTGGCTCTCATATGGGACTCGGTGCCCAGTGTATGGATGGTGCGGATGGTTCGAATCGTCTCTGGAATGTGATTGGAGATTCTTCCCACAGCAACGCGGTTCTGGATCTGGGCCTTGAGCATTCGCTTTTGAAAGGCTCGGGTCATGGCAAAGACTCCAGGAACCAGAAGAACCAGCACCAAGGCAAGTCCGCGGTTTTTCACAAACAGAATCACAAAGATGCTGATGATTCTGCACAGATCGGCAATCATGCTGATGATGCCGGAGGTGAAAAGGTTCTCCACCGTATCCACATCGTTGACAAATCTTGAGGCTGTCACACCAGGGTCTTCCTGCGTAAGTGTATGGGAAGAAAGTCGAGACAGCTTTGCCAACATGGATGAGCGAAGTGCATGGGTGATCTTCTGTCCTAAAGCGGTCAGAAGCGTCTCACGGGCAGACTCCAAAAGACCTGTCAGCGCAATGAAGGCGAAATAGGAAATGGCTAGAACTAGCTGGATGTTACCACCAGAGGCAAGAGTATCCACGATACGCTCTAGAACAAGAGGTGGAAGCAAGGCCGACACGATTGCACCGATGACACATAAGGCCACGGCAATGGAGAGAATCAGGTGGGATGCCATGCTCTGGAAAATGGTCTTGAAAACAGGATTGCGCTTCATTTGTTTTCGCCCTCCTGGATCTCATACAGATTCTTGTAGGCAGCATTGCTTGCCATAAGGCTTTCATGGTCGGAAAGAGAAGCCTTACCATCTTCCATCCAAATGACATTGTCCATCTGCGGAAACAGCGTCAGCCTATGGGAAATCAGAAGAATGATGCTGTCAGAGCACATTGCCCGAAGATTCTCGAACACAGCCATTTCAGTCGTCTTGTCCAAGGCGCTGAATGGGTCATCGAGTACCAGAACAGGCTTCTTGTGAACCAGGGTTCTGGCAAGAGCCACACGCTGCTGCTGACCACCAGAAAGACGAACTCCCCCACTTCCGATTCTTGTCTGGATGCCCTCTGGCATCTGAGATATCTCATGGTCGAAACAGACGGCCTTCAGATAATCGTCCAAGGCCACGTCAGAGCCCAAAAGGATGTTCTCCTCGATGCTGTCGCTCAAGAGCTCCGTGTCATGTCCCAGGTACCCAATGCAACTATAGAGGTCATGTTGCTTCATAGAGGAAAGCTCGGTTCCCCCAAAGGCAGCACTTCCGACATATGGCCGCTCACAGAGAAAGACCTTTCCCAGTGTTGACTTTCCGCTTGCCACAGGACCTGTGATTCCAATGATACTTCCAGGCTTTGCCGTAAAGGACAGGCCCTCAAATATGATAGTTCCATTCTCCGTCTTATACCCAAGATCTTTGACCTTAAGGTCCTTACAGGCAACAGAAGCAAGACTTTCATCTGTTTCAGGCTGTCTCATAAACGGCTTGATTCGCTTCCAGGAAACCGAGGCCTTCTGCACGGAGTTAAAGAGTTTTGCCGCCTTGGAAGCCTTGGTGGAAAGCTTTGCATAACTGGAAAGGAAAATGGTGAAGGTTGCGATGGTCCACACACCGTTTGCGACGTTTCTTCCGCAGAAGAAAACAATGGCAATGACGCTGAGCATGGAAATGATCTTGTAAAGCGGCGGCATGGCAGAAATCAGAACCTCAGCCTTGACGGCTCTCTTTTCGTAGTCCGAAAGGTTCGTTTCACAGATTTCATCCACAGCCTTCTCCGAGCCGTAGATGCGATAGAGCCCTGCATTGGACACACGGTCCAAAACGACGGAATTCAGGCGGCCGGAACTTTCTTTGAAGGCACGACCTGTCTTTTCGACGATTCCTTTGAGCTTTTCTGCAATCAGATAGGAAAGGCAGGAGATGAGAAGCGACGCCAAGGCGAGTTTCCAGTCACAGACAACCAACAGCCCCGCATAGCACAAAAAGGCGATTCCGGTGTCAAAGACCTCTGTGGTGAACTTTCGCATACCTTCTGCACACTGGTCCACATCACTGATAGCCTTGGTCATCAGTGATCCGATGTTCTCGGAATCAAGTGCAACCTTGCTCTTGTGAATCAGATTCGCATACAGAATATGTTTCATGGAGCGGTTGATGTTGTTGGCAAAACGGCGCACATACAGGCGCTTTAGGTATCGTGCAAACTGGACCACAAGCGTGGACAGGACATACAAGGCAGCAAGTACAAGGATATCGGAGAACAGGGACTGTCCCCGATACAGATCCAACAGACTCTGAGCAAGTTTGCCCTCAAAGATCGGTCCCACGAGAAGCCCGAAATTGTACAGAATGCCTGTGACGGTAACCACCGTCAGAACTTTCCATTGGGACTTGAAGAATGATGAAACCTTGTCAGGAGACTGAATGCCCTTCATAGGCATCATCATAATCCAATCGGCAAAATCAAGGTAGAGGAATCACGCATTTTTTGATATAGTTCACGCCAAGAGGTGCACATGACAACACAAGAGAAGAAAGGCATATTCTATTCCCTCATAGGAGGAACGGCATGGGGACTTTCCGGAACCTGCGGACAGTACCTGTTCAGTTACTCGGACATTGCACCTAGAACCGTCACCATCTACCGTCTGATGGGCTCGGGACTTCTTCTGATTCTCATGAACCTCATCACAAACCGAAAGCATATGCTGGACAGCCTCAAGGATTTGAAGAAGGTTGTTCACATCATCATCTACGGCATCTTCGGAGTCGGACTGTGCCAGCTTTCGTACCTTAGCGCAATCAAGTACTCCAACTCAGGAACCGCAACCGTGCTGCAAAGTTCAGGCATCATCCTTGTGTTCGCCATCTCAAGCATCCAGCTTAAGAAGAAACCGAAGTTCAAGGAATATCTGTGCCTGGTGCTGATTATGCTAGGTGTCTTCCTGCTCGCTACCCATGGAAACATCTCGCAGCTGGTCATCTCCAAGGAAGGCCTTTTCTGGGGCGGCATGGCAGCCTTGGCAGTCGTCCTTTACACACTGCTTCCTGGAAATCTCATGAAAGAGTTCGGCACAGCGATGATTCTGGGATACTCGATGTTCGTTGGAGGCATTGTGATGTTCGCCATCTCCGGAGACTACAGAGTCCTGACCGACACAAGACCTGTCACCCTACTTTGCATCCTCTTCATCATTGCAGTCGGTACGGCTTTTGCCTTTACCCTCTATCTGAAAGGCGTTCAGCTTTGTGGCGCAAAAAAAGCCAGCATGCTCTCATGTGCCGAACCGATTGTGGCAACACTGTCATCCTGGCTTTTGTTGGGAACACCATTTGTGGCCATGGACTTCTTGGGATTTGCCGTGGCCATTACCGGTGTCGTTCTGCTTTCCGCAGAGTGATATCAGAAAAACGAAATCAGGGCTGCAGACGTAATCATCAGCGTCTGGAACAGGAAGGCTGTCACAACGGCACCGACCAGCCTGTTTGAGGTCTTTCGTCTAAGGTAATCTCCAAGTGGAATACAGAAAATGTACATCAGAATCATATTCTGGATCTGACCGATGAGACCCGAGTAGCTCTTGATGACAAGATAGAACAGAACAAACAGAAACAATGCCACATACTGGATGAGGTTGTACAGAAATCGCACCTTTGCACTGGCATTTGCGCTATCAAGCATATCGTTCTCCACGCCGGAGATGTAATAGCCAACGGCCATCAGGACAGATGCAAACACAACCCAGAACAGTCGGACATTCAGCGGAATCAGGCGATACATGGTGCACCAAAGAACAAACCATACAAACGCACAGGAGACCACAGTAATCACAATTGCCTTAGCAAGTTCGCATCCTTTTGCGGCAATTTGAAAGGACGGTCTCGGAAGCCTTCCTTCTGTGCCCTTAAATAGACCTTTTCGGTAGGCCAGCAGCATCACAAGACCATAGCCTGCGATGAAGCACATATATGGGATGTTCATGATCGGAGAGCCAAACGGCATCACCACGCAGATGCAGCACACGACAAAGGCCATGGCAATGCCAGGAAGCCACAGAAAGAGCTTTCGCAGCAGAAATGCCTTCATATCTGTGATGACCGGAATGCTGTCGTTTGCTGGCTCTTTGGCCCCTCTAGTCAAAGAAAAGAACACAAAGCCAAGTCCGACAAGCGCAGAGATCCAGGACACATAAGTCAAGAAGATTCGTGCAGCAGGATAAGATGCCGGTGCTCCTGTGATTTCACTTAGGGCCTCATTGGTGTAGACGGCATACTTTGGGCTGAACATCATGTAGGAATGAAGCAAAAGATTGGAGACCCGAACAGTGATCTTGGAGCCGAAGTTGTTGATGACACTTCCCTCGAACATACCGCTTTGTGGAGCACTACCACCAAGGCGGTTATACATGGCAAGAACATCCTCATCAAAGACGATGTCATCGGCCGTGGAGCCGAACAGGTACACGTGGGTGCCCGCAACATCAGAGGCACCAAAGACATCCCATGGACTTTCGGCTTCATCGGTGGTTCCGGCAAACAGGGATGCCTGCGCGTTGAAATAGTAGTTCACAGCAGCGGAGAACAGAATGACATTTTTGATATTGCGCTTTGGTACCGTGGTGACGGCATTTGGATTGTTGTAATCGTACAGAAGTCTCAAAATGGATCTGCCACCCAGGGAATGGCCTACAAGGATGATCTTCTCATATGGGATGCCACTGAGTTCATGAAGCTTTTCAATGGCATCGGAGATCTCTACTGGAATGGCATCGGTCTTTGCATTGTCAAAGCCGATTGTTCCTGTGGAGGCACCCTGCCCTGCATAGTCAAAGGTCATTGTCGTCAGACCGTTTCCCACGAACAGGTTTGCCATTGGGCGCCACTTCTCACGGTCGCAGGAGTATCCAGGACAGACCAGAACGGCATATTCAGACCCTTTGACCTCCCAGTAGGTTCCCTTCAATGTGACGTTCTTCTTGCCATAGCTGGAATCGAAGGAGACGACTTTTCCTCCAAAGGTCGGAACGGAAAGGACAATTGCACTGACCAGTGCAACCAAGACGAAAACAAGACCAATATACAGTGCCAGATTCTTTTTCATGACACCAGTTTACCATTTACGAGCCTAAAGTACGAATAGTTTTCTAAACTGTTTTGTAAACTTTTGACAGAATACCGAAAACCAATCAGTTCTCGGTTGCCTTGTCCAACAGACGTCGAATGCACAGAGCAATGGTCAAACGGGATGTTGTGATCGGGTTTGTGACCGAATAACCCAAAGCATCGCTGACCATGTTGATTCTGTACTTGATGGTATTCTTATGGACATTGAGAATCTCGGAGGCCTTTTGCATGTTCATATCCGAATCCAGGAAATAGACTTCAAGGGTCTTGAGGAACTCCTGAGAGCTCTGTCGGTCAGACAGGGCATCAAGGCATCCGGTAGCACTTGCAATACTCTTTTCACCGAGTTTGATGATTTCGTTGCACTGTCGCACCAGCTCGAACTCGGACTCATGGAACACCTCAAGACGAGGGAATGCGACACGGGTTTTGGCTTCGTTCTCGTTCCAGATGGAATAGGCATTGCGGACATCGGCTGTTGTGAACTTGTAGTCCAGCATCGTCAGATAGACATTTGTACAGCCCATCTTATGCAGACTGTCAATGATCTCCTGCGCACAGTTTTCCAGAAGATGCAGATCCAGCGGATTGCGGAAGAACATGATCAGGTCATCGAACTCAGCAAGTGGCGAACGGTACGGCTCAAGGATGATATCTGAGTCAAGGCGGTCCATTACCTGTCGCACGATAGCAATCATCTCCTTGGTGAACACACCCTTTCCATCCAATCTTCGCAGGAACCATGAGGTATGGATGGACTTGATATCAATATGGAGAACTTCGCTGAGTCGTCGCATACGAATCGGCTCATCGTTGAGAATCGCCTTGACCAACTCACTGGTCATGACAGCGCTATGTCGGCTGCTCCAAAGCTCAACGGCAAGCTGCACAGTTTCCTTTGCCATATCGACAAGAGCCTCGTTTAAGGTTGCTCCCTCCTCAATCAGGAAAAGCCGCATTGGGTCCTTGCCCTTGTCATGAATTGGTGCGAACCAGATGTAATTGCCCGGAATCGGAGCAAAGTTCTTGCGTCGTTTCACATGGTGACAGACGTTCTCCTCGGTCATGAGGGACTCGATTCCTGCATTCTGAAGTGGCCAAGCGGAGACACCCAGGATATTGAGGCTGCCATCGGTCAGAACAATGCTGACATGAAGCTTGTTGCACAACATGGAAATGGCGGAATCCACCGTCTGCTTGTCGGTCGGAAGCTTTGTAATCTGACCGATAATCTCGGTGACAAGACTTCCCTTGTAGTGCATGCGGTCCAGAAGCACCGCTTCGTTGATATCGGTAATGAGGTCACTGTAGCGCATATCAAGACGGCCTTCCGGCATAGCAATCAGAGGAAGTCCAATGTCATCGGCTACCGCAATGAGGCGTGGGTCGATCTCTTTCATGACAACGCCCACATAGTAAAGGACAAGCGCAACCTGACCCGCCTTTGCGATACGTCGGATGTTCTGGATCTGTGCATTCACATTGTCTTTGACAGACGCAAAGCTTGTCAGTACGACCTGGCTGCTCATTAGTCCGATATTCTTTCGATAAAAGTCCTCCTGAATCTCATCCACATTGGCATACTCAAGAACCGTAACACCGTAGACGACATTTCTCAGACCATCCTTTCCGGCAAGGACCTTTGCATTTCGCAAAGATGGCATTTTCAGAAGATCTTCAACTACAACGCTCATAACGCACCGCCTTTATCACTCTGGACAAAACAATAACCCATATTTTTGTTTAAATCCATAGTTTACCAAACCATTTGACGCACAATAGGTCCAAAGCCTAGCCCCATAGTTCAGCAAATGTGCTACAATAACAATTGCGGAGAGGATATGAGAACACGAGAAATCGCACGAACAACAAAAGGCAAAGCCGTCACAATCGCGGTTCTTGCCCTGCTTTGCATCCTCTCGGCCATACTCTGCATCGGGATCGGAAGCGTCCGATTCTCCATCGGACAGACCGTACGAGCCGTTTTCATCGCCGACGACTCCACACCACGTCTTCTGATCTGGAACCTTCGGCTTCCAAGAATTCTCACCGGCGCTTTGGTGGGACTATGCCTTTCCCTTTCCGGTTGTATCCTGCAGGGCCTTCTGAGAAACCATCTGGCATCACCTGCAACCATCGGTGTCACAAGCGGAGCAAGCTTTGTCGGTTATCTGACGCTCGTTGCATTCCCCTCTCTCAGCGCTCTGCTACCAGTCGGTTCCATCTTAGGTGCTTTTGCCACGACCATGCTCATTTACCTATTGGCCTATCAGAAAGGAGCCAGCACCGTTCACATCATCCTTTCAGGCCTTGCGGTCAGCACCCTCTTTGGGGCTTTCAGTGATGTGATTCGCACCATGTTCCCAGAGACGCTCTCCAATGCCACCGGCTTTCTAGTGGGAAGTCTGAATGGCGTGACCTGGAGCAGCTTTCACATGGTTCTTCCCTATGCCATCATCGGCACCTTGGTGTGCGTGTTTCTTCCAAGTCGCATGAACATCCTGCTTTTAGGCGAGGAAACAGCCACCTCCCTTGGTCTTCGAACCGAAGTCTTCAAACTGATTCTGATTGTCACCTCCTCCCTGCTCTCTGGAGCTGCCATTGCCGTAGCTGGAATCGTCGGCTTTGCAGGTCTGATTGTGCCACACATCGCAAGACTTCTGGTCGGCTCTGACTACAAATATCTGTTTCCGACATCGGCCCTGCTTGGCAGCATGCTGATCATGGTGTGTGACACCATAGGTCGCGTGATCCTGATGCCAGGAGAAGTGTCGGTGAGCATCATACTGGCCTTCATCGGTGCGCCGTTCTTCTTGTACCTGCTTCGCACAAAGGAGGCCAACTGATGTTCTTTGGTTTTGACAAGATCACCATCAGCCTTGGTGGCAAAACAATTCTCCAGAATGTGAGCATGGACTTCAAAGAAGGTACCATCACATCGATTCTGGGTCTCAACGGCACAGGAAAGACAAGTTTACTCAAAACCATCTCCCGCACAATCAAACCACAGTCCGGCGCGGTCATTCTACAGAACAAGGACATACGCCTTTATGCAAAACCGCAGGTGGCAAAGATGGTGGCCTACCTTTCGCAGGTCCACACATGCCCAAGCGACATCCCAGTCCGAACCCTCGTCTCCTATGGACGCTTCCCACGCCGAACACCAGGTCACGGCCTTTCGGCAGAGGACAACCGAATCATCGATGACGCCCTTGTTCAGGTAGGTCTTTCCGACCTGCAGAACCGTGAAATGGGAAAGCTTTCCGGAGGTGAAGTCCAACGGGCATGGATTGCCATGGCCATTGCCCAAGAGCCGAAGATCCTTGTGTTGGATGAACCGACGACTCACCTCGATGCCGCTTATCAGTTAGAGGTCCTTGAGATTCTTCGTAGGCTCAACCAGGAAAGGAAGCTGACCATTGTGATGGTGATGCATGATCTGAACCTGGCTAGCCGCTACAGCGATGACCTCTATGTCATCGGAGACCAATCCGTCTTGGCGCATGGAACACCAGAGCAGGTCATCACAGAAGAGAACCTTCGAGACCTTTTCCATGTTGAGGCAACCGTCATGTTGGACGAAAACTCCAAAAGACCATTCTATATTCCAAAGGCAAGGAGCCTCACATGAGAAAAACATTGCTTCTTGCCCTTCTCTGCGTTGTCGTTGTCATACCAGTATTCTCTCAGGCAACAAAGGAAGTGAAAATCAGTTCGAATAAAAACAACCTCAGAGAAGCTTTTCTTGCAAAGGCCAACGACGTTGTCATCACTTCCGACAGTGTCACTTTCACCGATGCATCCGGCTCCGACACTCCAATTACACTTGCAAAGAATCCAAGAAATGTGAGTATCCTCTATGCTTCCTTTGCCACACTTTGGTATGAGGCAGGTGGAAGCGCAAGTACCATCATCGGTGGAGACAGTGCCATTGAGCAGTATGAGACCTACATTGGTCGGGATATCACACAGGATACGGACATGCACATTGCAGCCACCGCATCCAATGCAAAAAAGTGGGATATTGAGCGCATTCTTGCCGACAGGCCGGATCTGATCATCTGCTCCACAGCCATGAATGGCTATGCCACCATCAGTTCTCCTGCAAAGGCTGCCGGAATTGACGTGATAGCCGTGGATTACGCGGACTTTTCCGATTATCTGAAATGGTTCAAGGTGTTCAGTGCCCTGACAGGCCACGAGGAGCTTTGGGAGTCGGTAGCACTAACGGCTCTTGATGACGTCGTCAAGGTTCTAGAGAGTTGTCCGAAAGGCGAAGGACCAAAGGTCTTTTGCATGTTCTCAACCTCTACAGGCCTAGATGCCAACACCTCCAACACCGTCATTGGTGAGATGCTTAGCCAAATGGGCGCAACGAACATCACAGACCTATGGGGAGCTACCAACAGTGCCGACAGAATCGAAATCAACCTGGAGACGGTCTTTGCCGCAGACCCTGATGTGATTCTGATTCAGTGTCATGCTGGAACCGATATTGCAAAGACAGCCCTAGACAACCAGTTTGGACAAAGTCCTGTATGGAACGCCCTGCGGGCTGTGAAGAACAACCATGTAGTATTCCTTCCACGAGACCTGTTTCACAACAAGCCGAATCGGCGCTTTGCAGAGGCGTACCAGATGCTGGCAGAGATTCTGTATCCTAGGAACTAAAACAGTCAGGATTTCTTGGTGCGGGGAGCCCTTTTGCGAGTAAGCAGTCCAAGATCCTGAAGTTGTCTTCCCATCCTATCATCTTTTGCAACCAGAAGAAGGTCCGAGTCCATTCCATTGAGAGCGTGAAGTACCGCAGCATAGATTCCCATGGCGACTGCAGGATTTCCAGACTCAACCTTCCATAAGGACGATCGGCTGATGCCGGCACGCTCAGCCACAAGGGAGGCAGAAAGTCCACGTCTCAGACGCGCAAGTTTGATCTGCTCTCCTAGAATTGCAAGCCTCTTGGTTGTATCAGGCAGTATATTGTAAGCGGCTTTCTTCATAGATATCCTCTAACGTTTTCTATTATAAACATAATGCTGTCTAATGTAAATAAAAGAAAACATTAGATTCAAAATCGGCAATAGAATACAATACCGATGAAAAAAGAAAAGCTGCCACATAACGCAGCAGCTTATTCCCTATTCCGGTTTGTATTCCAAGATATCCCCTGGTTGACAATCCAAGGCCTTACAGATCGCATCCAAGGTCGAAAACCGTATGGCACTGATCTTTCCCGTCTTCATCTTGGAAAGGTTCACATTGGTGATGCCAACCTTCTCAGCAAGTTCATTCAGCGACATCTTGCGGTCCGCCATCACGCGGTCCAAACGTAAAATGATTGCCATAACAACTCCTTACAGGGTCTCATCGACCTGCGTCTGCAGCTTGACACCATACTCGAACACAAAGCTCAGAGCGTAGACGATGAAGATCAGAAGAAGGCTTCCACCCTCAAACTCGAACGTTGGCCCTGCATGAAGGACAACTTCCATGACAAAGGCAATGATGGATGCCAAAATCCAACCGATGAGCATGTAGAGGGAGATTCTTCGAATGCTCTTCACATTTTCATCGGTGAAAGGAGAATTGCCTTCTTTCATGCCAAACAGGATTCTCTGAAGCTCCAACATGGCAAAACCGACAAAAACCAATGTTACAGCTGCTACAGACATGCTGGTGAATGCAGCCCCAAGTGTTGCATCTCCCATGGAGACTGGAGAGTAGACACTCACGTTCTCACCCTGATAAATAAGTCCAGAAGTATCCTTGGTAACAGCCATGACAATCATGGATGCAAGCAGAAGTCCACAACCAACCCAAGCAAGGACTTTCAGCACGTTGGCAAACACATAACCGATCTTTGAATATTTGATCATCTTTTCCATAATGATGCTCCTTATCATCTGTGATGACTAAGAAATACCACTATTGATTTATGTTTGTCAACATATTTTTAATGTTTATCGATAATTTTTTATCAATAACACCAATCAATGCCTCAAATGCACCTCAAAGGACGCGTCACTTGCCTTATCATCCACATAGCCATACCCCAGAAGAATCTCCTCAGGATTTTCAGCAAGGATGGTGAAGCCATTCTCAGAAAGCACCGCAGCATAGAAGGCAAGGTCAGAGCCTTCCTTCAGTTGAACCACAACATCCGAGGCAGTACCTCCCTCAGATTCCAGGTCAAGGCTATATACATCCTTCAGGACAGGCTCCTCCCCTCGTGCCATGAGACTTAGGGAAATCACCCGCTGTCGGTTCTCAAGCTTCGGAAAGAACGGCTTTTCTAGCCCAGTTGGAACCCAGTACTTTTCAAGACTTCCCTCCTTTTCATCATAGAAGACGGTCTCGATGTAGGTGCCGCCATTGGCCAGGATGGTGCGACGGCTTGCCTCATTGCTTTCCAGGCAGCTGACCATGGCACGTGTCATACCCTTGGAGGCACAGATGCGAAGTGCCTCGGAGAGCATCCATTTGGCATAGCCTTTACGACGCTCGCTCGGACGAACGCTGTAGCCGATATGTCCGGAGTATTTGTAGAGGTATAGATTCAGAAAATGCCGGATCTGGCAGAAACCGACGACAACGCTGTCGGACTTTCTTACGCAGATGTATGTGGTGTCCGTCACATAGTTGTCAGCAATCTTATCGAGATCCATGAAATCATAGACCTCCTGCAAAAAAGACTGGATATCATCGTGTCTTCTGAGCGGACCACAACCGTCCATAGAACTGTCTGCACTGAGCATCTCCCTCTTGTAGGAAAGGATGGAATCCGCATACTCCGCTGTCGGGACAATGAGCATCAGATCATCGTTTTGCATAATCACCCTCAATAGGTTGATCGGAGTCTGTCCAAAACAGATTCCACTTTGCGAATTGCTTCTTCGACGCGGTAAGCGGCATCGGAGATTCTGGACTGAACCATAAGGTCCACAAAGAAGCTGTCCATCAGATCAAAGAAAGTCAGAAAGCTTCCGATGTCGATATCAAGATGCATCGACACATCCTGAAGTTCCTTGTTGAAAACCTTCAAATCATATTTTGCCTGCTCGATGTAACGTCTTGCATTATCAATCTTGGAGTGCTTGATCATGGAAGAGATGAAACCTCCTCCCAGAATGTCATAAAGGCCCCAATTGCGGGCACCTCTTAACTGCTGAAGCGCATCTCTCAAACTGTCTAAGGCCTTTTCACCTGCGTAGATGGCCTCCATCTTCTCTTTTACGTAATCCATGACAGTAATATACACCCAAAAACAGAAAAGGCAAGCCCATGGGTATGGACCTGCCTCTTTACATGTTTCATATCAATGTCAGACGAGCATCATTCGATCGTTGTCCAGCTCCTTGCCGGCTGCAATCTTGAACTGGGCAAGAAGGTCCGAGACCTTAAGCCCCTCACGCTCCTGTCCTGCCACATCGTAGATGATCTTTCCCTTGTGCATCATGATGGTGCGGTTACCAAGGTCCAATGCGCTTTGCATGTTGTGGGTGATCATCATACATGTCAGATGGTTATCCTTGACGATGCTCTCTGTCAAAGCCAGTACCTTCTCTGCGGTAGCTGGGTCCAATGCTGCAGTATGCTCATCCAAAAGCAGAAGCTTTGGAGGATTGAACGTAGACATCAGAAGGGTCAGTGCCTGTCGCTGACCACCAGAAAGAAGTCCAACCGGCTGGTTCATACGATCCTCAAGGCCCATGCCAAGAAGTGACAGCCTTTCGCGGAACAGCTGCTTGTCGGCCTTGGAGACCTTACTCAGCCATCCGCCATGACCTGCAGCCAGAGCCAAATTCTCTTCAATGCTCATGCCTGGGGCGGAGCCTCTCATAGGGTCCTGGAACAGACGGCCAATCATGCGGGCACGCTTGTGGTCTGCCATGAGGGTAATGTCTTGACCGTCAAGACGGATGCTTCCGCTGTCTGTCAGAAACGACCCGCAGATGGCATTGAACAGCGTGGACTTACCAGCACCATTTGCACCGATGATGGAAATGAAATCACCATCGTTGACAGTAAGGTCAATGTGATCCAAAGCAACCTTCTCGAAAACGGTCTTTGGATTGAAGGTCTTTGAAATGTTTTTCAGTTCAAGCATTTCTTGCCCCCTTCTTAGCCTCGCGCATTCTCTTGAACTCAGGCAGACGCTTTTTGAAGTACGGACCTGAAATTGCAATGATGACGATCACAGAGGATACCAGCTTGAGCATGTAGGCTGCCAGGTTGAAGCGCAGTGCAATGGTGTACACGAGTCGGAAGATGAATGCACCAAGAACTGCACCGATTGCACGCTTACCGATTCCACCTTTTCCCATGAATGCGTTTCCGATCAGCAGTGATGCCAATGCGATGGTGACCATACCAGAGCCGATTGTGATGTTGACAGACTTCTGACTCTGTGCCAAAAGGCATCCGGAAAGTGCGGTAAGTGAGTTGGAAAGACAAAGGCCGATGATTGTGGTGTACACAGGGTTGATGGACGATGACTTAACCATGTCTGGATTGTTTCCTGTGGCTCGGATGGAAAGACCAATGCGGGTCTTGAGGAACCATGTCATAGCGGCCACGACAACGGCGACAATCACAATGACAACCACCAGGCGGTACTGTGTTGACATGAAGGTGTCAGAGAGCAGTGTCTTTGCCTTTGTGAAGATTGTGTCGGTCTTGTTCATGTTGAGCAGAGAAGATCCGCCCATGATTGCGATGTTAATGGAGTAAAGACCGGTATTGACGATGATTCCGGAAAGGAGGCTGTCGATACCCATCTTGGTCTGAAGAATGGCTGTAACAAAACCTGAAAGAATTCCAGCTCCCATGGCTGCGAAGATGGAAAGGTATGGGTGACCTGCCAGTGCCACTACAGCGCCAACGGCCGCTCCAAGAGTGAAGCAGCCGTCAGTGGAAAGGTCACATACGTTGAGCATTGAGTAGCTCAAGAAAAGTGCTAGTACTGTGAGGGAACTTATCAGTCCCAGCTCAAGAGCTGTAGCTCCGAGCCCTAATATCGTTGTGATCATCGAATCTCCGTTTATCAGAAGCTTTCAGCGGTCTTGATGGAAACGACCTGTGTGCAGTATGGACCAAATGTTGCCTTTAGGGAATCAAAATCGTATCCCATTGCTGCAGCTGTCTCAATGTTGACTGTTGCTGTACCGTTGTCGAATGTCTTGACTGCCATTGTGGCTGGCTTTGCACCGTCGAAGAGGATTTCAGCAACCATGTCACCTGTGACTCTTCCGAGGTTAGCGTAGTCAACACCGTATCCGAGGAAAGCACCGTTGAGAGCGAAGGAATCAGCTCCTGCATAGTGTGGGATACCAGCGGCTGCGAGTGTCTCGTAGATGGAGAGCTCTGCTGTCATGACTGTGTTGTCAGATGGGGTGAAGATTGCATCAACCTTCTCTGCGATGAGTGCGTTTGCTGCAAGGATGACTTCGTCAACTGTTGTACCGGTCTTCTCTACAATCTCAACGCCCTTGGCCTTCAGATACTCTTTTGCTGTTGCATTAGCTGTCTTGGAGGAATCCTGACCTGCGTCATAGAGAAGTCCAACCTTCTTGGCTTCTGGATTCAGAGCGAAGATGAGGTTCATGACTGCGTTTGTATCAAGGAAGTCAGATGTACCTGTGATGTTATGACCAGGAGCGGCGAGAGAATCGACGACACCTGCGGCAAGTGGGTCAGAAACTGCTGCGAAGACGACAGGAATCTGATTGTCTTCTGTTGCTGCCTGCATAGCCATTGCAACTGGAGTTGCGATACCGACCATGACATCGACCTTATCTGCGATGAAGTTTGCGATGATCTGGCTCATGACGTTTGCGTCTGCATTACAGTTATCATACTTGATTTCAATCTTAACACCCTTCTGTGTTTCAATTGCTGCGAGCTGAGCCTTGATGTTGTCACAGATCTGGTTGAGTGATGCATCATCAACAAAGTTACAGATACCGACCTTGTAGGTCTTCTGTCCGTTTGTAGCCTCTGCAGAACCTGCTGCGAAGACGGATGCGACTGCGATACAAATTACGATTGCCATAGCCAAAAGTTTCTTCATTTCCATTACCTCTTGTACGTTTTGTTACTGTACATAGTAACAGTTACTATAAACAGAAACATTTGTCAAGAGAAAAAATGAAAAAAGTTACTATTTAAAGAAACATTTGCCGACTAAACCCACAAAGTCCTTACCGGATACCTGGCAATGTTGTCGTCCTTCGTGATGATGATAGCAGCATTGTTGATGGCTTGGCAGACCAGCATTCTGTCAAATGGATCTTTATGGATATCCGGCAAAGTCTTGATGATATCCATATCCACAGTCCTCAGAGGCAGAATCTTTATCCCCTTCTCGATGCACAAATCCTCGATCTGAGCAAGGGAAAATTCAAGTTCCAGTTTCTTGATGCTGGCTTTGATGGCAAGTTCCCACAGACAGATGGCACTGGTAGCGACATCAGCAGCCTTACTGATTGTGTCATTGAGCTGTTTCGGAAGTTCCATAGAGTCTCTCAAATACCAAAGAAGTACATGTGTATCAAGAAGGAGCATATTGACCTCACATGTAATCTGCAAAGCAGTCAGGGGTTTCATCAAAATCATCGGCCATCCAGAACTTTCCGGTAAGCCCACCTGGTGTTCGATAGATATGGACAGGCTTCTCGTCCTTAGGGCCAGCGAGACTTGTCAAAGAGTCTACAAGATCAAAGACAACCTTCTTCATATCCAAAGGAAGCGCATTGACCTGTCTGTCCAAAGCAGATTCATGAACTTTCGGGGAAGCACCATAAGCAGGAGCACTTTCAGAAACGCTTTCTGCCACATACTCCGAATAGACAGGCTCCTGAGCACACTCCTTCTGAATTCCGTCGATGATCTGTTCATAGGAGACCTTGAAGAGCTTTTTGAACAGTCGAAGGACGCGGATAGGAGGCTCAATCTCCCCTGCTTCATATTTGATATAGGTTTGCCTAGACACACCGATATAGGCTGCAACTTCAGCCTGTGAGTAACCGCATTTTTCTCTTAATCTTCTGATTGTTTCACCCATACCTAAATGATACTGCAGGCATTTCCTACTGTCAATTATTTATTACATTATAATATGTAAAGATTTCTTTACATCGCAAGTAAAAAGAAAGCCTCAAACCAAAAGGTTCAAGGCTCTATCTTCAGAAGGATCTGACTGGTCTGACATGCATGGTTGTGCTTCTGTTGGAATTCCTGAGACTCTGCTCTCCCACCTTATAACCCCATGCGCTATCAGCTGTGGAAGCCTCTGTCGATGACCAATAATAATCTCCGTTCTCAAAGCCACCAAGCCCGAGGCTCTGCAGGGCATTGCACATTCTGAACAGTTCACTACTGCTTGGAAGGAACCAGTCTGTGTAATCGCCATAGACATAATTGCTGGCAAGTCTTGCAGCATAATCTCCAGACTTGACTTCATTGTACTGGTAGTGTTCGTCATACATGCCTGTGCTTGAGCTGTTATACATATAGGCACTATTTCCCAAATACCTGACAATATCTGCCGTATTCTTCTTTCCAGCACCGAAACCATCCAAGGTATCAACCTTAAGGTTTGTTCCATTGGATCTGTCACGCCAATAACCGAATCCGAACTCCACTTCTCCATTGGCCGTTATGTTTTCCGGTGCAGCCTCAAGATAACGCCAGCCACATACATCAGACTTAAGGTTATCAGCACCGTCAGGATCTGCGTCTGTGTTATCCGCATCGCAATCATAGAAAATGATTCCACCAGCAGGGCCTGCGGCTCCGATTGCATAAACCTGGTATTCACCGCAAGCGTTGCAAGCACCGCCCACATAGTATGGGATCCCTTCTCTCCGCTTTCGAAAGTCTCACTACCGTTTGCGCCGCATTCCGTGCAAGATCTGTAGTATGTAGCCTTTGCAGAGCAAGTTGCAGCAGCTGCAAGATGGGATGCCTCCACAATCTCGGCTGTGAAAATATGTGAAAGAGTCTCTCCGCTTTCAAAGGTCTCTCTACCCTTCACTCCACAATCGCAGCTTTTGTAATACACAGCCTTGGAGGTGCAGGTTGCAGCACTCTTCAAGTACTTGTCAGAGACATTCTCCTCAGTAAAGGAATGGCTATGGTTCGGACGTTTGGCGGAATCAGGTTCCTGATTACAGGAAACAGACAGTGCAATAACCGCCAAGACGAGCAAGGAAATGCAAACGAATCTTCTCATAGAGGTTTCTCCCTTTCCTTGGAATTCTAGAGGCAAATCAATCTTTTGTAAAATGCAAAATGAAAATCAGATTCCGAAAATCCTTTCAGCATTCAGGTGGAAGATATTCTCGTACTCAGATTCCTTAAGTCCCAGACGAAGCATTCTCTGAATCTCCACCTCGACATCCCACATCGGGAAATCAGAACCGAAGATGACCTTCTCAGAACCATAGGAAGCAATGTAGCCTTTGATCTTCTCGTCCTCGACCCAGTTGGAGGTGGAAGAGGAATCGACAAAGAAGTTGTCATACTTATGAAGCTTTTCTGTAGACTCATCCCAGACCGACCATCCGCCGTAATGTGCACCAATGAATGTGGTCTTTGGGAACATCTTCAGAACAGGCTCCATTCTGTTTGGGTTGGAATAGTCATAGCGATAGTCGCCAGTATGCAAAAGCACAGGAATGCGACCAGCACAGGCCTCATACAATGGGAAAAGACGTGGATCATCGATGCAGACTTCCTGCGTATCTGGGTGAAGCTTCACACCTCTGAGACCAAGGGAGACAATCTGATCTACCACAGCACCCATATCTGGAGTATCCTGATGCACGGTTCCCAGACCTGTGAAAAAACCTTCCGACTCAGAGACGGCCTTTGCAATGAAGTTGTTAATGGAATCCACCTGCTTGAGGCGTGTTGCCACAGAGAATATTACAGCATGGTCAGCGCCCTTGCCCTTGTAAGAGTCCCTAACGGTGGAAGCCAGACCATCACCATAGCTGTTTACTCCATCATAGAAATCGGAGACGCCCTTCACTGCCTTTGCAGCAATGGCCTCCGGGTAGACATGGCAATGTGAGTCAATGATTCTGGTCATTGTGAGATTCCCCTCTCTTCATAAGGATTTTCATGGCAATTGCTTTGGCAAGTACTTCCTTTTTCATCATTTTCGCAAGAAATAGAAGTAAAATACTTCGTTTTCTCAAAAAAACAATCAAAAACGAAGTACCTAAGCTGAGCTTAACTTACTCAAGCAGTAATCATAGTCAAAAAAACTGGGCCTCTGTTTCCAAAGGCCCGTGTTTCTCAGTAATTGTATCCTGCGTCGATGGCCTTCAGGTTGAAGTCATACATCTCAGGATGCTTGGCGGAGACGACCTTCTTCAGGGCATCCTCCACATAGGCTCTTGAGATTGCTGGACAATCCTTCAGAACCTTTCCAAGAAGGACAATGTTGGCAAGGTTACCAGCCCCCATGTCCTGAGCGATTTTGGTCGATGGGATGTAGAAGACCTGGACGTCAGTTCTCTTGACCTTTCTCTCGATGAGAGTGGAGTCAACGAAAATGATTCCACCTGGCTTGACAGTATCCTCATACTTGTCAAGGGATGGCAGGTTCATGACGATCAGGACATCCGGATGGTCAATGATCGGAGATCCGACCGGCTCGTCACTGATTGTGACGGAGCAGGAAGCTGTACCACCACGCATCTCAGGACCATAGGATGGGAGCCAGGAAAGCTCCTTTCCTTCCAGAAGAGCCTTGTAAGCAAGAAGCTTACCGGTGAAAAGGATTCCCTGACCACCGAAACCAGCAATAAGAATCTGTGTTGTCATTACTTGGCCTCCTCTTCCTTGCTGCGATCCTTGAACACACCAAGTGGATAGTAAGGGATCATGTCGGAATCAACCCACTCAAGAGCCTTCTTAGGTGTCATACCCCAGTTGGTTGGACAAGCGGAGACGACCTCAATCAGAGAGAAGCCCTTGCCTTCGATCTGGTTGCGGAAAGCCTTCTCAATAGCCTGCTTTGCATGCTTGACGTTCTTGACGTTGTTGACGGCAACACGCTCGATGTAATATGGGGCATCGAGAGCGGAAAGCAGCTCAGCAACCTTGATTGGGTAACCCTGGATCTTGACATCACGTCCATAAGGAGAAGTCTGAGTGACCTGACCTGGCAGTGATGTAGGAGCCATCTGACCACCTGTCATACCGTAGATTGCGTTATTGACGAAGATGATTGTGATGTTCTCGTTTCTTGTTGCTGCATGAACAGTCTCACACATACCAATGGAAGCAAGGTCTCCATCACCCTGATAAGTGAAGACGATGTTCTCAGGACGTGCTCTTTTGATACCGGTTGCAACGGCTGGAGCTCTACCATGAGCAGCCTCGACCATGTCACATGTGAAATAGTCATAAGCCATGACAGCACATCCGACAGGTGCGATACCGATTGTCTTTCCCTCAATTCCCAGTGTATCGATAGCTTCAGCTACAAGACGATGGATGATTCCATGTGGACATCCTGGGCAGTAGTGGAATTCCTTGGAAGTAAGGCTTTTTGGTTTCTCAAATACAATTGCCATTATCTTGCCCCTCCTTCAATCATCTTCTTTGTTGTCTCAATGATCTGATCAACGCTTGGGATCATTCCACCTGCTCTGTTGCAAAGCACGACAGGCTTCTTGCACTCAGAAGCGAGCTTGACATCGTCGATCATCTGACCCATGGAAAGCTCAACACAGACAAAACCCTTGACCTTGTCAGCAGCCTCGCGAATCGGCTTGACTGGGAATGGCCAGACGGTGATTGGTCGGATGAGACCAACCTTGATGCCTTCCTTGCGCATTGCTGTGATTGCGTTCTTGGCAACACGTGCTGCGATACCGAAAGCGACGATACAGTACTCTGCATCATCCATCAGGTAACTCTCGTAGCGGACCTCGTTCTCCTCAATCTGCTTATAGCGCTCATAACGCTCGAAGTTTGTCTTCTCGAGAACCTCTGGAGAAAGGTACAGAGAGTTGATGATGTTGTGCTCTCTCTTCATCTGTGTACCACAGACAGCCCAAGACTTCTCAACAGTCACATCATGTGGCTCAGGAAGGAGGACAGGCTCCATCATCTGACCCATGGTACCATCAGCAAGAAGCATAGCTGGAACACGATACTTGTCAGCAAGATCAAAGGCAAGGCTTGTGAGGTCTGCCATCTCCTGGACAGAGGAAGGTGTGAGAACAATCAGATGGTAGTCACCATGTCCACCACCCTTGGTTGCCTGGAAGTAGTCAGACTGGGATGGCTGGATGCCACCAAGGCCTGGACCGCCTCTCTGGACGTTTACGATAACTGCTGGAAGATCAGCTCCGGCGATATAGGAAATGCCTTCCTGCTTGAGGGAGACTCCTGGAGAGGATGAACTTGTCATGACTCTCTTGCCTGCTCCTGCAACACCATAGACCATATTGATGGCGCTGATCTCACTTTCGGCCTGGAGGAAGACTCCTCCGATCTTCGGCATTCTCTTGGCCATGTAGGCGGCAAGCTCCGTCTGCGGAGTGATAGGATAGCCGAAGTAACAGAGACAACCGGATCTGATTGCAGATTCTGCAATTGCCTCATTTCCTTTCATCAAAACTTTCTCTGACATATTACTTCTCCACCGTAATCACGCAATCCGGACACATTGTTGCACAGAATGCACAACCGATACACTTCTCCTGGTCAGTCATGACTGCAGGATTGTGGCCCTTCTTGTTAATCTTATCCTTGGCAAGTGCAAGGATGTGCTTTGGACATGCATCAACGCAAAGTCCACATCCCTTACAGATGTCTTCGTTAAAGGTTACTTTTGCCATGGCAAAACTCCTATTCTATTTGTATGAAACATAAGTTCAGACTTAAGCTTCAAATGGCCTCTTCTGGAGTTTCAGAGGAATCATATCGCCCTCTGCAACACTCATTTCAGCCGTGGTTGCCAGCACAGGAAGTCCTGTGACCCTACCAAGTTCTTGCGCCTTGGCCATGGTTGCCCTTACGTCGTCAGCTGTCGTCTCAGCTCCCAGATTGGAGTTGTTGACGATTGCGGTGAATTTCATCCTGCAGGCAGTTTCGATTTCACCCATGACTTCAACCGCCTCCTGGACGGTTGTGGTAAGAGGTCTGTAGAAGTTCACGACATAGACCATTTCGTAGTCGTTCTCCTCCAGAATGTACGGGACATAACGTCCAAGTGCATAGGCTCCTCTGTCGTCACCTCCAATATCCAAAACAGCATAGCGGGCATGGTTCTGCACCAGGGAATATGCCTGGCTTGGAAGTGACGGGAGGTCTACACTGCTGTTTGCGAACGGAAGGGCAATGACCTCAATGCCAGCGGCTCTGAGTTCATCGGAGCTGTCCTTGGAGCGGAAGTATGGGTTCACGATATCAAGGTCACCAATGGCAACCTCAAGTCCCTTCTCCCGCAAAGCCAAGGCATAGTTCACAGCGATGTTTGTCTTTCCGCTGCCATAATGTCCGCAAAACAGTGTAACTCTTTTCATATCCAATCCGATCAGGCCTTGAGACCGAGCTTGTAGACCCAACCCATGAAGTCCTCGACCTTACCTGTCTGCATACCGTAGAGGTTGTCGTAGAGCTTCTGAGCAACAGGACCGACCTTGCCGTCGCCGACCATGTAGTCTGTTCCCTCAACACAAAGTGTTCCGATTGGGGAGATGACTGCAGCAGTACCGGAAGCGAAGATCTCCTTGAGAGTTCCGTTCTTACTGGCTTCCATGATCTCATCGATGGAGAGCTTTCTCTCTGTGATCTTGATGCCGAAGTGCTTGAGAAGCTGGATGACGGAGTCTCTTGTGATACCAGGGAGGATTGTCTCGGAATCCAGTGGAGCTGTGATGACCTCATCGCCGATCATGAAGAAGGCGTTGGAGGTTCCGATTTCCTCAACATACTTGTGCTCCTGAGCATCGAGCCAGAGAACGTCCTTGCAGTTGAACTTCATAGCATCCTGAGAAGCTCTCATTCCACCACCATAGTTTCCACCGACCTTTGCGTAACCTGTACCACCCTTGGCGGCACGGATGTACTTCTTCTGGACGTAGATTCTTGTTGTGGAAAGTCCGCCGTCGTTTGCAGCATAGTAGGATCCTGTAGGTGACAGGATGATGAGGAATCTGTAGTGCTTTGCAGGAAGAACAGAGAATGAGACCTCATCACCGAAGATGAATGGTCTGATGTAAAGGGCTGTTCCAGGAGCCTTTGGTACCCAGTCGATGTCTTCCTTGATGACAGCCTTGACGCCAGCGATGAGGATTTCCTCTGGGAGCTCAGGGATGCACATTCTCTCGTTTGTGCGAGCCATTCTCTTTGCGTTCATGTCTGGTCTGAAGATCTGGATCTCTCCGTCAGCTGTTCTGTAAGCCTTCATACCTTCAAACATCATCTGAGCGTAGTGGAGTACACATGATGCCGGCTCGATCTGAAGTGGTGCGTGTGGTACGACTCTACCATCATGCCAGCCCTGGCCTTCGTCCCAATCCATGCAGAACATGTGGTCGGTGAAGTATCTGGCAAATCCAAGCTTTGTCTCGTCAGCAGGTCTCTGCTTAGGAGTTGTTGTTCTTGTTACCGGGAAATTGTATTCCATAATGTATTCTCCTTACCGAAAATTAGTTTACTTTGTAAAGTTCTGGCCTTCTGTCAGCAAAGACGTTGATGCTGCTTCGAATGCCGTCAAGAATTGTTGTATCACAATCTGCAGAAATAATCTCCTGTTCTGAGCCAATTGCATGTGCAATTGTGACACCCCAAGGATCATTGATGGAGGAGTTTCCGCCATAGACGGTCTGTCCAGCCTTACCTGCAGAGTTGCAGCAGACGACGAACATCTGGTTCTCAATGGCTCTAGCCTTTGTGAGAGCATCCAGATGTGGCACTCGGACAAGTGGCCACTGGGATACCATGAAAAGGATATCAAGGCCCTTGACCGTCATGTTTCTTGTCCACTCAGGGAATCTCACGTCGTAACAGATGATGATTCCACACTTGTGTCCATCGAGTTCGAATGTTGCATTTGCAGTTCCCTTGTTGAAGAACTTGTCCTCATCCATCGGAGAGAAGAGATGAGCCTTGTCATATTCGGCAACGCACTCGCCTTCTCGGTTGAAGACAAAAGCGGTGTTGTAGATACCATCTGCCTTTCGATTCACAACACTGCCCGCAACAATATTGATTCCCAGCTCCTTTGCAAGAGCTGAGAATACCTGTTTCACATTCTTTCCATTGTCATCAGCTAAAGTGTCGAGATTCTCCTTTGGGAAGAATCCGACATTCCAGGTCTCAGGGAGAACTGCAACGTCCGTACCCTGGGAAGCGGCCTGGCGAACCAGGTCCTCAGCCTTCTTGAAGTTCTCCTGTGGACAGGCGAACTTCATATCCATCTGCAAGCATGTAACTTTCATAGACACCCCGTTTATCAGAGAGCGTTTCTCTTGATTTTTCCACTGATGGTCTTTGGCAGCTCATCGCGGAATACGACAAGTCTTGGATACTTGTAAGGGGCTGTATGCTCCTTGACGTAGTTCTGGATCTCCTTCTTGAGCTCTTCGGTTGGCTCTGTACCCTTTGTCAGAACAATGGAAGCCTTGACGATCTGTCCGCGAACAGGATCTGGAGCGGCTGAAACACCACATTCCAGAACATATGGGAGCTCCATGATGACAGACTCGACCTCGAATGGTCCGATTCTGTAACCGGAAGACTTGATGACGTCATCGGTTCTTCCAACGAAGAACAGGTAGCCATCCTCATCTCTCCATGCGGTATCACCTGTGTGGTAAAGACCATCATGCATAGCTTCTGCAGTCTTCTCAGGATCTTTGTAATACTGTGTGAACAGACCAACTGGGGAACCCTTTGAGATATCAATGACAATCTCACCGACTTCACCGTTTGGAACTGGATTTCCATCTGGGTCGACAATCATGACATTGTAGGCTGGTGATGGCTTACCCATGGAGCTGAGCTTGATCTTGGCGCCGTTGAGGTTTCCGACGGTAAGAGTTGTCTCGGTCTGACCGAAGCCTTCGTAAATATCAAGACCTGTAGCCTTCTTGAACTGTGTGGCGACCTCTGGGTTCAGAGCCTCACCTGCAGTTGTCATATGTCTGACACTACTGAAATCGTACAGTGACAGATCTTCCTTGATCATCATTCTGAGCATGGTAGGTGGTGCACAGAAGCTTGTGATCTGGTACTGGGCAAACAGTGGAAGAAGATCGGCTGCGCTGAAGCGGTCGAAGTCGTAGACGAATACGGCACCTTCGCACATCCACTGGCCATAGAGCTTACCCCAAAGGGACTTACCCCAACCGGTATCGGAGATGGTGAAGTGAAGTCCATCAGGCTCGCAGCAGTGCCAATAGCGGGCTGTGACGAAGTGGCCAAGGCCATAAGTGTGCTTGTGCTCGACCATCTTTGGGTTTCCTGTTGTTCCGGAGGAGAAGAACATGAGAGCCGGCTCATCTCCGCTAGGAGTGTCAGCTGTTCTTCGGAAGGAGCTCTTGAACAGAGGATACTCTGCATTGAAGTCCTTCCAACCTTCTCTGGAGCCATTAACGAGCATCTTGAGCTCAAGTGTAGGACACTCATGCTGAACCTTGTCGACGATCTGTGCACAGTCACCGTCAGAAGTACAGATGATGGCCTTGACGCCAGCTGCATTGAAACGATAGACGAAGTCATGCTCTCTAAGCTGGTAGGTTGCAGGAATTGCGACAGCACCGATCTTGTGCAGTGCCATCATGGCGAACCAGAACTGGTAGTGTCTTTTGAGAACAAGCATGACCTTGTCACCCTTCTTGATTCCCATGGAAACGAAGTAGTTGGCAACTCTTGCACTCTCCTTCTTGACGTCCATGAAGGTGAATCTTCTCTCGACTCTGTTTACATCAAGGTGAATCATGGCAAGCTTGTCTGGATACTTGTCAGCAATGGCATCGACAACATCGAAACCATAGTTGAAGGAATCGGTGTTCTTGAAACTGATGTCCTGAAGATATCCGTTCTCGTCCTCGACGCAGTCAACGAACTTCTCAACCAGAAGGTGATGCTTCTTCTCTGCTGGAACCGGAGCGATGGACTTGAGGATGGTGTCCTTGGAATCTGCATCTTCCTCTCCAGGAAGAACGACAGCAACGAACAGACAGTCCTTACCACCGACAGCGATCATTCCGTGAGGATTGGATGAATTGTAGTAGATACAGTCACCCTCATTGAGGATTTCCTTGTTGTTTCCAACCTGAACCATCAGCTGACCGGAAATAACAACGTCGAACTCCTGTCCGGAGTGTGTATCCAGATGAATCGGCTTGTTCTGAAGCTCTTCTGAATAGTCGTAACGGACCCAGTATGGGTTAGCGATCTTGTTCTTGAATTTTGGAGCAAGTTCCTGGATGTCGATACCAAGCTCTTTTGCAGCCTGTGATCCAGTTCCCTTTCTTGTGACAGTATAGGTAGAAAGTCTGGTGGAATGACCCTCGAGAAGCTCGAGCATATCAATTCCAAAGGCAACGGCACACTTGTGTACGAATGAGAACGGAAGGTCGGCCTGTCCACTCTCATATGCGCGATAAACACCAAGGCTGACCTCGGTCTTCTCTGCCATTGCATTCTCAGTGAAGCCCATGATCTCACGCATTTCCTTGATACGTGAAGCAACTTCCTGAAGCTGGTTCTTTGTAGAATCCATACATCCTCCAAAAATAAAAAAAACTCGTCCCAAAAGACTTTAAATTCCTTTGAGACGAGTTGCATATCCGTTTCATAGATATGATACCCGCGGTACCACTCAAATTGCGTATCTCTACGCCACTCAGGCTCCATCAAGCCGTATGCACTAACGCGGCAGTCACGGGAGACCTCTACTCACCTTTTCAGGCTTTCCCTCTCCAGCTCGGAAGTGATAGGTTTACAGGATTCTCACAACTGGCTCACACCGTACCCAGCTCGCTGATGCTACATTTCCTGCTCCGTCTTCGTCACAGCTTTTGTTAAAAGTGGTTTACCACTTACACCAAACAATGTCAAGGCAATGGAGATCTTTCGTAACAGAATCCGTCAAAATGTCATTATTGCAACAAAAAGGACAGCACCTTTAAGCGCTGCCCCCTATTCTTGTGAAAACGGAACTCAGACCAGACCGAGCATCTTCTCGGACTGCTCCTTCATCTTGTACTTCAGAATCTTTCCTGCTGCGTTCATCGGGAAGTCTGGAACGAACATAAAGTAGCGAGGAACCTTATGCTTAGCCATGGAGGCATAGCCATAATCCTTCATCTCCTTCTCGTCAGCAGTCTGGCCTTCGTGCAGGACAACCCAAGCGCAGGCTTCCTCACCATAAACCTTATCCTTTACGCCAACAACCTGGACATCACGGACCTTCGGATTTGTGAGGTAGAACTCCTCAATCTCACGTGGGTAAATGTTCTCACCACCACGGATGATCATATCCTTGAGTCGTCCAGTGACCTTGTAGTAGCCATCAGGAGTTCTGCAGCAGATATCACCGGTGTGGAGCCAACCATCGGCATCAATAGTTTGGGCAGTAGCCTCTGGCATCTTGTAGTAACCCTTCATGATGTTAAAACCACGAGCGACGAACTCACCGTTCTGGCCATCTGGAAGGTCTGCACCAGTCTCCGGATCAATGATCTTACATTCAACACCTGGGAAGGCGGAACCGACGGTCTCAACTCTGTGGTCAAGATCCTCGTTGACCTCACCCATGGTACAACCTGGGGATGACTCAGTCTCACCGTAAACGGAAAGAATCTCTGTCATGTGCATCTCAACCGATGCCCTTCTCATGAGGTCTGCCGGGCAGTTTGCACCGGCCATGATACCAGTTCTCATATAAGAGAAATCGGTCTTTGCGAAATCCTCATGGTTGAACATGGCAATATACATGGTAGGAACACCATTGAAGCAGGTGATCTTCTCCTGATTGATACAAGCCAGAGAGGACTTCGGTGAGAAGTATGGGATAGGACTCAGTGTACCGCCATGTGTCATCATACTTGTCATGGAAAGGACCATACCGAAGCAATGGAACATTGGAACCTGAATCATCATTCGATCTGCTGTGGACATATCCATTCGGTCACCAATGGTCTTACCGTTGTTGACGATGTTACGGTGCGTCAGCATGACACCCTTAGGGAATCCTGTGGTTCCGGAGGTATACTGCATGTTACAGACATCCTCGGCCTTGACCATGGATGCTCTTCTTCGGACCTCTGCCATAGGGACCCTGTCAGAACGCTCGAGCATCTGCTCCCAGTTCATGGCACCTTCCATGTCAAAACCGACAGTGACGATGTTTCTAAGGAACGGAAGCTTCTCGGCATACAGAGGCTCACCCTTCTTATGGCCCTTAAGCTCAGGACAGAGCTCCTCCATGATCTGCTTGTAGTTGGAATCCTTGTAGCTTTCGACCATGACAAGCGTATGGGTATCAGACTGTCGGAGAAGGTATTCCGCCTCATGGATCTGATAGGCGGTATTCACGGTGACGAGAACAGCACCAATTCTGGTGGTTGCCCAGAATGTGAGGAACCATGCAGGTACGTTGGTTGCCCAGATGGCTACCTTGTAGCCTGGCTTGACACCCATGGAGATCAGTGATGCTGCCATCTGATCAACGTCACGACGGAACTGGCTGTAGGTTCGTGTATAGTCAAGTGTTGTGAACTTGAAGGCATACTGGTCAGGATAGGTCTCAGCCATGGTATCAAGGACATCACCGAATGTGGCATCAATGACCTCATACTTCTTCCATGGGAAGGTTCCTGTCTTAGAGCGGTTCTCCTGAAGCTTTGGAGATTTCTTTCTGTTTTCCGTGACTCTTGAGATGAAGTTCTCAAAGTGGGTCAGAACAATATCAGCATCCTGGACTTCACTGTTCCAGTCGGCTGTGACAAAACCCTCGTAGTTCAGAGATCTGAGTGCGTTGAGGAACTTATCGACAGGAAGGCTTCCCTCTCCGATCAGACAATCGACATCACCATTTCTGTCACCAAGTCTGACATAGCGGATATAGGCACCAAGTGTCTTGATTGTGGTCTCGGCACTCTCACCAGCTCCGAAGAAGGTTCCTCTTGTGTTCCAGGATGCACCGATGACGGTGGAGCGGAAGCAGTTGATGATGGCAAGAAGCTTTTCAGAAGTGCAAAGCGGACCTGTCGTCTCAAAGAGGATTCCGACATCCTGGGACTCTGCTCTAGCAACAGCAGCAGCATATTTTGCCTTAAGAGCCTGAGGCTCGACATCAGCATCGATTGTGACAATGACATATTCAATGCCGGCAAGACATGCCATATCGACATACTGGACAAGTGCGTTGGCAGATGCCTCGCTCTTATCGAGAGCTACTGGATACACAAGGGCAGAAACCTCAAGTCCTCTGTTGGAAAGCAGGATCTTACCCTCGGAAATTTTCTCGGATCTGAGAACAGAATCAGAATGTTTTGTTCTTTCTGCGACAGCATCATAGATCTCAAAACCGGCCATGCCATAGTCATAGCCAAGGCGACAGAGTCCAGCAAATGACTGTCTGTCTACGTTCTTGGTTGAAAAGGCTAACTTCATCTCTGATTCTCCTCATAGACGATCTTGTTCAGGGCGTTGACGTAAGCTCTGATAGATGCACCGACGATGTCTGTGGAAAGACCGTTGCCGGAATAGAGCTTACCATTGCTTCTGAGTCTGACGAGAGCGGAACCGAGAGCTTCCTTTCCTTCCGTAACGGCCTGAATCTGGAACTCATCCAGTTCATAGTGGAAACCGATGCACTGCTCAATGGCCTTGAAAGCAGCATCGATAGGACCATCTCCAACGGCAACACCCTGAAGGGTTGCATCGTCCTTGGAAAGGTTGATGTTTGCAACAGAGTTGGACAGGTTGCTGATGGTGATGACAAAGCTGTCCAGAGTATAGGTTGCTGGAACCTGCATGGCAGAGGAAGCGACGATAGCCTCAAGCTCCTTGCTGCCGATTGAGCTCTTTTTCTCACAAAGTCTCATGAGTGCCTCATAGACCTTGCTGTTGTCATCCTCTGAAAGATCATAGCCAAGGCTGCGAACAGCATCAGAGACCTGCTCGATGGTGCTTTCCTTGTCCAGGAAGATGACAGAACCGCCAAGAGTGATGTCCTCCTCTTCCTTGGTCTTGTTGATCTTCTTGAGCATGGAATCAATATCGGAATGGATTTCTGTGAACTTGAGACCGGTTGTGATACCAAGCTGGTCAGCCTTCACTTTAAGGACATCTGCGAAGCTGTCCAGGCTCAGGCAATCCTTTCCTGTGACGGAAGCCTTGATTCCATCAGATCCAGCCTTGATGGCGGCAAGGGCATTCGCTGCACCAAGTGAGATGCTATCAGAGACACATGCGATGACAGGCATGTCAACAGCTCTCTTGAGAGCATCAACGATCTGTGCAAATTCCTCCGGCATCATGACACCGGCATCATCGCAGATGGAAACGGATGTTGCACCGGCAGCCTTTGCTGTCTGTGCGGCCTGGATGAGGAATGAAAGCTCACATCTTGTTGCATCAATGGCGTTGAACTCAACGTTCTCACAAAGTGCACGGGCGGCCATACAGAGCTCGGTGATCTTGTCGAGCATCTTCGGGCCCTTCATTCTATACAAATATTCCATCTGTACGGTTGATACAGGAACGGAAACCTGGAGAACAGGATGAACTGCACTCTTTACACATTCGGCAGCGATCTTGACGGATTCAGCAGTCATGCCAACTGGGATTGCGATTGCGGCATTCTTGACGGATTCGGAGATTGTCTTGTAGATGATCTGGTCTTCCTTAGGATTCTTGACTGCAGGAAGTTCAATCACGTCTGCTCCATATCTGTCAATGCATAGGGCGATGGCTAGTTTCTCTCTGAAAAGGAGCTGGGAAGCCCCATTGTCACTAAGCTTTCTCAGTGTGTAATCTGAAACGGTAATTTTTCTCATGCTGTCCCTCCTTATGGGAAAATTCAGAGCACCTAGCCTAAGTTCCTGTATAAAGGTGCGAGTATAGATATAAAATTACATATTCATGCAAAGTGTCAATCATACTGGATTCCTTTACTCGTCCATTTTGTTTCAAATTGCAACAAAACGTTGCATTTCTCAATTTTCAGTTGAAACGATGCACCATTTGCACCATTATGAAGACATGGCTAAACACAACGAAATCAAAGCACAGTATTGTAACGATGGTGGATCGTTCACCACATGGGACAAGGCCCAGCACATCATCTCCGAGAACTCAAACCCATACCAGTATCTGTTGGGCGCCCTCTCCGGCTGTTTCTACTACACATTCCGAGACATCGCCACAAAAAAAGAAGTCAGCTATGAGAAGCTGGAGTTCCAGGTCAAATGCACCAAACGTGAGCAGATTCCGACAACTATGGACAATTGCACCATGAGGATCACCGCCTTTGGCGTGGAGAATCGGGAGGCCTTTGCACAGGCAATCGACAGGACCTGTGAGACATGCTCCATCTACTACACCCTGAACCAGGTGGCAAAGATCACCGTTGATGTGGAGTTCGCATGAAATTTCTAATTGCTTCGGACATCCACGGATCGGCCTATTACTGTGACCTTCTGATGAAGGTCTTCGAATCGGAGAAGGCAGACAGGATCATCCTTCTGGGAGACCTGCTCTATCATGGTCCTAGAAACGACCTTCCAAGGGACTACAACCCAAAATCTGTCATTGCGATGCTTAACGAGAAAAAGAATCTCATCATGGCTGTTCGTGGCAACTGTGAAGCAGAAGTCGATCAGATGGTCCTGCAGTTCCCGGTTCTAGCGGAATATGCACTCCTTCCAGTAGGAGACAGAATGGTCTTTGTTACACATGGGCATAAGTTCAATCAGGACAATGTTCCGCCTCTTAAAGATGGCGATATCCTTCTGCACGGGCACACCCACATCCCAGCCTGCATCGAGCACGAGACCTACACATACATGAATCCAGGCTCAACATCCATTCCTAAAGCGGGAAATCCGCATAGCTATATGACTCTCGAGGATGGTCATTTTGAGTGGAAGAACCTGGAAACTGGAGAGGTGTATCAGACATTCAACTAAGTTTCCAAATCGAGAAAACAAACAAAGGCTGCATAGTGGTCAATTGACTGCAAGTGCAGCCTTTTTCATTTGATGATTGGGCGATTGTGGGTTGGCGGTGAAATGCCTGTGCATTCTAGCGGACAGATGCGCCAGGTGGCAGAATAGCCAAACCGAGGCGCATGTTCGCGTCCCTTTGGGAGCATGCATCAGGCCTTGCACGGCCTACACACATGAGCAAGATTCAATCGTCTCATTCAATTTCAACAAGAAACTCTTTTTTCTCTTCTTTTTGTTGTCTTTTTCAACATTTCAGAAAATAAACATCAATAATTGTTGAATCACCATATCATTTTGCCCATTTCCCAAAATGATTTTGACAGTTCCCTGGTATAGAGCCTGTGTGAATACTTTGACCATTATCAAAAACATCAAGGAAATGAAGGCTGCCATTGAAAATCGTATCAATGACAGAGAGACACCACACATCATTGATACCCTAAGGGTTCGATGTGGAAAAAGAGCACCCCAATTCTATCGGGTTCATTCCGATGGCACCCCAGAGAAGTATATCGCAAAGTCAGACACACAGACTCTGAAGAGACTTGCCCAAAACACCTACGAGAAAAGGCTTGTCTCTACGGCAAGAAAGGAGATTGCCATTTTGGATGAAGGCATCAGGATTCTGTCGAAATGCCCTGACATCAATGATGTCTATGAGCAGCTTCCTGAGGCAATCAAGCCATATGTGTATCCGAATGCGGTGGAGGATCAGTTTGCCCAACAGTGGCAGAACAGAAGGTATTCCACAAACTCAATGCCTATTGACTGTGAGCTTGTTACCAGTAGAGGTGAACATGTCCGATCCAAGATAGAGCTTCTGATTGGAGAGAATCTCATCAAAGCAGGAATCCCCTATCACTATGAGCCTGCATTCAAGACAAAGGATGGGGAGGTGATCTATCCGGATTTCTATATCCTAAAGAAAAGTACAGGTCAGATCATCATCTGGGAACATCTCGGAAAGATGGACGATGACAAATACCGAAAAAGGAACCTATGGAAGATTGAGCAGTATGCGAAGTCCGGTTTTGTCATTGGGAAGAATCTGATCGTGACGTTTGAGAGCAAGGAAACGACAATCTCAACGAACATGATACAGACCATCATCAGAGAGATTCTCAGCTAGTCTCATGTGTGTAGGCCGTGCAAGGCCTGATGCATGCTCCCTTTGGGACGCGAACATGCGCCTCGGTTGGGCTATCCTGCCAACCTGGCGCATCCGTCCGCTAGAATGCACAGGCATTTCACCGCCGACCCACAATCGCAAAAAAGAAAAGCCTTCACACAATATGTGCAACGGCTTGGATTCTCAAAAAGGATCATCCTTTTCTTTCATGCCTTGTAGGATGCCATGAAATCGTAGACGTCCTTTTCGCAGGACTTCATGCCATCGATTGTCATCTGCATCAGTTTCTCAAGCTCCCAGCCAAGTCTCTCAGCACCGAGTGTGATGTACTCTCTGGAGCAACCGGCTGCGAACTTCTTGTCCTTGAACTTCTTTTTGACGCTTTTGACTTCCATATCCATGACGCTTTTGCTTGGGCGCATGAGTGATGCAGACCAGATGAGACCGGTAAGCTCATCACAAGCGAAAAGAACCTTTTCCATTTCTTCAACCGGTTCAACGTCACAGCAGATACCATAGCCATGTGAGCAGATTGCGTGAACCATGTCCTCTCCTACTCCGCCAGGAACTAAAAGCTCCGGTGCCTTCTTGCAGTGTTCCTCTGGCCAATTCTCAAAATCGATATCGTGAAGAAGACCTACCTGTCCCCAGTATTCCTGCTCTTCTCCATAGCCAAGCTCATTGGCATACCAACGCATGACACCCTCAACGGTCAGTGCGTGCTGGATGTGAAAAGCATCCTTGTTGTATTTGCGAAGCAGTTCAAAAGCCTGCTCTCTTGTCAGATTTGATACATGCATATGATTCATCCCTTATTCTAAAATCTCAACTCCATCACCAGCCTTTGCCTGACCACCCTGAAGAACCTTGACGAAGATTCCTTCTCTTGGCATCACGCAATCGCCTGTCAGCTTTCGGATGGCGCAACCCTGATGGCATTCCTTACCGATCTGCGTCACTTCACAGAGTGCACTTCCGATTTTCATCTTGGTACCGATAGGAAGTTCATACAGGCAGATGCCAGTCATGAGAATATTCTCAGCGAAATCTCCAGCCTTGAGCTCAAATGGAATCTTTGCCTGAGCTTTTCCCACACTCTCCGTTCCCAGAAGGCTCACCTGTCTATGCCATTTCCCGGCATGGGCATCGCCTTCGATACCAAAGTCCTCAATGAGATTGGCAACATCAATCGGATGTTTGACCTCACCTTTTTTCTCGCTTATGCAAACGGCTTTGACAATACCCTTCTGACCCATCAGTGTTCCTCCTCGAATCGATAGTCCCCATGGATTCCACCGGTCTTTGACACAAGATGGATGTTCTCGATTCTGATATCACGCTGAACCGCCTTGCACATATCATAAACGGTCAAGGCAGCTGTAGACGCTGCGGTCAATGCCTCCATCTCAACACCGGTGCGACCATCACAGGAGACGGTAGCAAGGATATCGATGCAAAGCTGCTCCTCGTTCAGAGAAAGGCTCAGGTCTATACCATCCACGACAATAGGGTGACACATCGGAATGAGGTCGGAGGTCCTTTTGGCTCCCATGATTCCGGCAATCTGGGCAACCGTCAGAACATCACCCTTCTTCATGCCACCGCTGCGAATCAGATCGAAGGTGTTCTTGTTGACGAAAACTTTGGCGCATGCAACGGCCGTACGTCTGCTGACGTCCTTTTCTCCAACATCAACCATCTTGGCTCTTCCCTCATTGTTGAAATGTGTAAAGTCCATATCAGCCTCCAATCCTGTTCATGGTTCTTCCTGCGTCACTTGCTTCGTCAAATGACAGGTTCTTATGGCAAGCAGGCTTTGCCAATATTGCCTTTTCAATCACGGCTTTCATGCCATCATAATCAAGGCCCTTTATCGAAAGTTCCTCTCCAGAATGAAGACACGGCTTCACCTTTCCGTCTGCAGTGATTCGGATACGATTACAACTCTGGCAGAAACTCAAACTTAGAGGGCTGATGAGCCCGATGTTGGCCTGTGCACCAGAAAGGCGATATGTTCTGGAAACACCATCCATTCCAACCTTGGAAAGACCAAAATCCTTCAGCTTCTCAAGAACGGTTTCACAGGAAATGAAAGCCTTTCTGTCATAGCCTAAGGAACTGTCCATCGGCATAAGCTCAATGAAACGGACATCAACCGGATACTTCATGGTAAGACCTGCAAGGTCGGCAATCTCATCATCATTGAAACCGCCATAGAGAACAGCATTGATCTTGACCTTGTTAAAACCAGAAGAAAGCGCAGCATCCAGTCCTGACAGCACATCGGAAAGGTTTCCACCTCGAGTCATGTACTGGAACTTATCGGCATTCAGAGTATCCAAACTGATGTTCAAGGCATCGACACCTGAATGTTTGAGATCATGAGCCATGTTCTTAAGCAGTATGCCATTTGTCGTCATACATAAAGTCTCAATGCCATCGACAGACTTTACCGATTCACAGATGGAAAGGATGTTTCCTTTGACTAACGGCTCACCTCCTGTAAGACGCACCTTCTTGATTCCAAGCGATGCACAGGCTTTGACCGCAAACACCATCTCCTCCTGGGACAGCATCTGATCATGAGACTTCTTGCAGATGCCGCTTTCCGGCATGCAATACCGACAGCGCAGATTGCACAGGTCAGTTATGGAGAGTCTCAGATAATCTATCTCACGGCCAAGAATGTCTTTCATACCAGGTTTCCTATTTTAGAAGAATAGCCTATCTATCAAAGACTTTCCATTATATTTTCCGATAACCTATCGGACTTGGTGTAAAGAACCACTGTTGAAAAAAAGTAGGATGACCACAGCTCATGGAGTTGATGTTATTCTGTTGTCGACGG
>JAKSPE010000029.1 GCA_024405015.1 Sphaerochaetaceae bacterium | reverse complement strand
AATATACGATAAAATCGTACAAAGTCAAGATGCATGGATTTCAAGTGGATAAAGGCATTGCGATATACTTTGTTGTTTAGAGTGTATAATATCATAATAATGTTATTATTTTAACAAATAGTGTTATTATTTTAACATAATTAACCTTTCGTGCTTTGACGGTACAATTTTGGTACTCTACAATTTCCAATGGGTGCACAGCGCTAGGTCTGTGCCCATTGGAGTAATTGGATATGCTGATTAAGATTCTTCTTCTTCTCGTGTTCTTCGGTGTCATGATCACCGTTGGTATGCTCTGCAGAAAGCAGGCATCAGACGTCCACGGCTTTGTCCTTGGCGGTAGAAATGTAGGTCCTTGGCTTTCTGCCTTCGCCTATGGTACCAGCTATTTCTCAGCTGTCATCTTTGTCGGTTACGCAGGCCAGTTCGGTTGGAAATTCGGTATTTCCTCCACTTGGGTTGGTCTTGGTAACGCCGTCATCGGTTCCCTTCTTGCATGGACCATCCTCGGAAGAAGAACAAGAATCATGACACAGCATCTTGAGTCTGCAACCATGCCACAGTTCTTCGAGAACCGTTTTGACAGCAAGGCTCTGAAGCTGATCTCCTCCATTATCATCTTCGTCTTCCTGATCCCTTACACAGCATCTCTGTACAACGGACTTAGCCGTCTGTTCGGTATGGCATTCAACGTTGACTACACCGTATGTATCATCGTCATGGCTATTCTGACAGCCATCTATGTCATTGCTGGTGGTTACATGGCTACAGCCGTCAACGATTTCATCCAGGGTGTCATCATGCTGTTCGGTATCGTCGCCATCATCGCTTCTGTTCTCAAGATCAACGGTGGTTTCGTCGGTTCCCTCACAGCTTTGGCCAATGTCAGTGACCCTAAGGTCTCTACCGCACCTGGTGTGTTCGCTTCCTTCTTCGGACCGGATCCATTCAGTCTCCTTTGTGTTGTCATCCTGACATCCCTTGGAACTTGGGGTCTTCCTCAGATGGTCCAGAAGTTCTATGCCATCAAGAGTGAGAACGACATCCACAAGGGCACCATCATCTCCACAATCTTCGCTATCGTCGTTGCTGGTGGATGTTACTTCCTCGGTGGTTTCGGAAGACTTTTCAATGTCAACGTCGCTGCAGAAGGTTACGATGCAATCATTCCTGCCATGCTTTCCAACCTTTCACCATTCATCGTTGCCATCGCATTGGTCCTGGTTCTTTCCGCTTCCATGTCAACTCTCTCATCCCTGGTTCTCGCTTCCAGCTCAACACTGACTCTCGACTTCATTGATCCAGTGTTCCTCGGAAACAAGAAAGAGGAGAAGAAGAACCTTCCGATTATCAGAATCTTCATTGCTGTGTTCATTCTGATCTCCGTCATCATCGCCATTGTCCAGTACAAGAAGAACGTTACCTTCATTGCTCAGCTCATGGGCCTTTCCTGGGGTGCTCTGGCAGGTTCCTTCCTTGCTCCGTTCCTCTACAGCCTTTACTGGAAGAAGACAACAAAGGTTTCCTGTATCGTCTGTTTCGTCTGGGGTTCTGCTCTGATGCTCGCCAACATGTTCTTCAAGGCATCCTTCCCAGCCGTTCTTCAGAGCCCAATCAACTGCGGTGCTCTTGCAATGCTCGGTGGTATGGTGATTGTTCCAATCGTGAGCCTGTTCACACAGAAGCCTTCCAAGCAGCTGGTCGACAGTGTCTTCTCCTGCTATGACAAGAAGGTCATGGCTCCTATCACAAACGTTCTCGGAGAGGACAAGTGATTTGAATCGCAATCCTTACTAGTATAGCAAACGGGACTGTTGCAAAAGCAATGGTCCCGTTTTTGGTTTACAAGCGCATTTAAGAGTTCAAAGTAATCTTGAAGGAGCAATAAATGGCCTTTCAGGATTACAGAATCATCTTGAAGGAGCAGAAAATGGCCTTTCAAGATTACAGAATCATCTTGGAGGAGCAAAAAGTGCCCTTTCAGGATTACAGAATCATCTTGGAGGAGCAAAAAGTGCCCTTTCAAGATTACATATGCATATCAAAAAGAAAGGTCTGTCACTTGTACTGGTGGTCAAGCTCGTGACGGATTGTGACGGAACCATCATCTGCGATGGTGATGACTGTTCCGCCAAGGACATCGGACTCGAAGTAGGAGCCGGTTCCGGTCTTCATGCCATAGACGAGCTGAACACCTTCGTAGTTGATGCAGTAGTTGTTCACATGCTCATGGCCGGCGAGGATGAAGTCTGTGCTCCCAAGGCTCTTTACCGCATCAAAGAATCCTTCATCATAAGGAGTTCCGCCGTATGGCTCATGCATCATGCCGAAGGAGTCCTTGTAACCTTCATTCCAGATTTGTGGGTCATAGCTCTCCTCGAAGGAGATCTCCTTGAACTTCTTTTCCCAGGCGGCAACATCAAAGATGCTGGTGTCTGACTTGTAGGCGGCAGCTGCAGCTTCAAGGAACACGTAAGGCGGTATGTGCAGAATGACGCCGGATGAGACCTTGCCGTCTTCTCCATATGGCTGTACGCTCTGGACCATGCCCTCATACCAGTGAATCTGATCTTCGCTGAGGGCTGCGTAGTTGAATTCATGGTAACGCATCTGACCTTCATAGTCGGAACTCTTATAGGTCTGCTCATTTCCGGAATTGAGGAAGATCAGGGACTTGACGACACGGAAGGAGTCGCCTTCAATTTCAACGATGTTGATGACATAGTTTCCGATGGCATCTGCTTTGGTCGGCTGGATTCTGGCAAGGCCGGAAGGGCCATCCATGAAAAGACAATTGTCATAGCTTCGGTAAAGCTCGGATTGTGCTTTGAGTGTCATCTGCCTTTGCTCATTGTCGTGGTTTCCGAAAACAGGCGCCCAGTCTGTGTTGAAACTGTCAACGACGTTACTCACGGCTGTCAGCATATTGGTCTCTCCGTAGGCCTGGTCACCTGTGAGGGTGATGAGGTCCGGGTGAAAGCGCTTGACTATGGAAGTGGAAGTCTCAATGAAGAAAGCCAGATCTTTACCGTTCTGCTCACGGTATCGACTGTTACTGAGCTGTACATCTGCAAAATTGAGGATTGTGAAATCCTGTCCTTTCGTCTTTTCGATGCAGTAGACCCAAGGACAGTCTGGACTGATCACCTTGCCATCGACCAACTCTAGTGTGTAGATGTAGTCTTTACCAGGTGCAAAAGGTGTTGTGCAGCTTGCAGCCAGAAGCAGGACAGAAATGGACAATGCCAGGATAAGAGATGCTTTTCTCATTTGACGCCTCCCATTCCCAATGATAGCATCCTGCAGAAAAGTTCGAAAGGGTCGAAGTTTGGCAATGTGAAGTTCTGTTTTCTATGCTACTCTATAGCTATGGAAAAAGTACGATACGAAGAGATGCGACCAGAGGAGTTTCTGGCAAGAATCAACAGCTGCCCAATCGGGTATCTGCCGCTAGGAACCTTGGAATGGCATGGCTACCATATGCCGCTTGGTGCAGATGCGCTGCAGAGCCACGGGGTGTTTGAGATTCTTGCTCAAAGACTTGGTGGTGTTGTGATGCCACCTCTGTATCTTGGACCGGATATTTCTAACGACAAGGACCATTATGGCATGGACATCTGCTCGTTTGAGGAGGGCAGGTCTCAGCAGCTTCACGGCTCCTGTTATTATGTGCCCGAGGATCTTTTCGCCGCCATTGTGAAGCAGACGGTTCGCAACATGAAACGAGCAGGTTTTCGCCTTGTAGTAGCACACGGACACGGTCCTTCCATGAATTATGTCCGTACCCATCGGGATGAGTTTGACCTTCCAGTCTACACACTCTTTGACATTGCCTGCGAGGAAGGGCCGGATGGATTTCAGGCAGACCATGCCGCATCCAATGAGACATCCATCACCATGGCACTTTATCCAGAGCTGGTCGATATGTCACGTATCGATGCCTATGGCTTTCCGTTGGCATCTTGGGGCATCGATCCTAGGACAGGTGCATCCGTAGCACGTGGAAACGAACTGATTGAGAAGAATGTGGATAAGGCCTATGAATCACTCAAGGCTATGCTCGAGGCTTTGGACAAGGCTCCGGATCTGAAACTTTCCTACACGGACATCAAGAACCTTCTGTCCTGATTTTCATTTTGCTCTTCTGTCTCTGTGTTTGAGTTTGAACAGCTCCTCGGCTGCGATGCGGGTGCGTGCCACGACATCAGGCTGCTTCGGGAAGCAGTAATAGAGTACATCGTTCGTACCGATGCAGATGATGTCGCCAAGTTCGTACCAAAAGTAGTCAGAGTACAGGCTGTAGGAACTTTCCGGGCTTTGCTCATAATGAAGTCGTCCGCCGCAGCCGTCCAGGACAAAGCCGTTCTCATCATGCTTTAGGTGTCCGTCCCCAACCATGTAGATGGCTTTGTAGTCCACAAGCATGCCGATTGTGACGTCGGTATCCAACTGATATGTTCCGTCTTGGATGCTTTCTTTGATGCTTTGTCTCTGCCAGGCGTACCAGTCTGGGATGTGGGAGAACTTCGTCTGGTTTTTTGAAGAACTGAGCTGCCCAAGTGACGACAGCTCCCAGGTTTCACCGCAGCTTTGACAGGTAAGCTGAGTGCCCATTCCTTTCATTTGGCCTTCATGATTGCAGTTGGTACACTTGAATAGGATACGGTTAAGGCCATCGGCACGGAAGGTCTCTGGTGTTTGGATGTTATTCTCAAACTGCCATCGGAAGTGGTCGAAGGAGAACTCCTGGTCCAGAATCTGGTCGAGCTCTTCGACGGATTTCTCGCGAAGTTCTTCCTTTGTGAACAGGCACTTGATGGTGGCACTGACATTGATCTTGCGCTTTTGCAGACAGTTGTAAAGTGGGTCTCGTGTGAAGGCTCCCTTGGTGGAGATGCTTACGACATTGACCTTCAGGTGTTTGAGCAGTACGCCGAGTCTACGAGGAAGTGGGGTAGGTGTCCCATCAAAGCTGTAGCTGGCCTCTGGGTACATGAGCACACTGCAGTTGAGCTTGTTCAGGGCATATTTCATGTCGCTGATCAGAGAGACATCGGTGACGAATTTGTTGGTTGGAATGCAGCCGATTTGGCGCATGAGCCACTCCTTTCCCACAAAGCCGTCTGAGGTACAGACGATGCAGTATGGCTTTGGGTACATGACCTTTGAGACGATCTCAAGGTCAATGAAGCTTGAGTGGTTCATCAGAATCAGACAAGGCTCGTCTTTGACAAGGTCCATGCGCTCTTCTGTAAAGGTGAAGTTCGCATCCTTGAGGTCGCTTGCTGCGGCAACTCGTACGATGGAGCGAAACAGGATGTTCGGGCGCTTTGGGTTCTTGTGGGTCCTTCGTGGCAGTTTCATGACAGCTTCGAAGTCCATCTGCTTTGTCTTGATCTTCATAGTGGTGATTCTCCCGACAGACAGTGTATTTTAGGTCTGGTGAGAAAGCAAATGAAAAGAGCTCTTTCATTGAAAAGGAACTGATTTAGGTATGGAACTGAAATATGAATAAAGATTTATCTGCTCTTTCTATGGAAGTTGAGTCTCAGAAACCTGTGAACCTGTCGGATGCAAGAAACAGGATCGGCATGGCCAAAGGGGCTTTCACATGTTGCGAGGATATCGATTTCTGCAATGATGAAGTCTTAAAGACTTTTGAATCTGAAGCAAACTCTGCATGAAATGTGTTATCATGGGGTTATGACTACAGACAATCCGCTTTACGGCTACGAAAGCCATGTGCCATCCTTCATTCGATCCTTCAACAGAATCATCTGCATTGGCGATTCCCTGACCGAAGGTTCCTGCAATTACGACGGTGGTGGGACCATTGCCTTCAAGGACTACAGCTATCCGACCATCCTCTCCAAAATGACGGGTGTCGATGTTCTGAACTATGGCATCAGTGGGGACTGTGCAAGTACCTCCCAGCATGTCTGTGATCTGCAGCGCTGTTACTTGGAGCGTGCCAAGAAGCGTGGCTTTTTCCTGGATTTCAAGGCCGATGCCTTCCTTGTAGCCCTTGGCACAAACGATATCTCCAAGGAAGGCTCCTTCACTGGGGATGTGTCTACAGATATTGATATGGCAGACAGCTCCAAGAATGCCAGAAACAGCGTTGGCGGCTATGCAAGTCTTCTATCATTGATTCGACACCACAATCCGAAGTCTTTCATTTTCTGTGTGACGCTCCCGAACACCAGAAACGATCATGACAGTCGGCTCGAGGCCAATGAGAAGATTCGTGCTATTGCAAAACTCTTTGGCGCCTATGTGATTGATATGGAGCGCTATGCCGAGCAGGAAGGTCCGGAGCTTGAAGCTTTCAGGAAAGTCTTCATGAATGTCAGCCACAACAATGCCCTTGGTTACAACGTGCGGGCAAGACAGTATTGCACCTACATTGACCACATCATCGAGACACACCTCGAGGCTTTCCGAAATCTCCAGTTCACAGGATGTGAGTACACCTGCTCTTTGTGATTTTCTCTGCACGAATCTAGACAAAGTCTAGGTTTTTCCACACTATGCTCCTATGCACTACTCAAAGGTCCTGGATAGGATAGTCGAGCCAAAGATCATAATTCCTGAAGAGCGTAAGCGATTCTCCAATCGTGACCTGTTCAAGCTGTTGGTCCCGATTCTGATCGAGCAGATTCTCACAACGTTAGTCGGTATGGTGGACACCCTCATGATCAGCTATGCCGGTCAGGCTGCCATCTCCGGCGTCTCGCTTGTGAACCAGCTTGCCCATACCTTCATCTTTGTGTTCAGTGCAACAGCTGCAGGTGGTGCTGTAGTTGTGTCCCAGTACTTGGGACGTGGTGACAGCCAGTCAAGCAGCAAGGCAGCCAGCCAGTTTGTGAGCATGATGTTCCTTCTGGGACTTGTCATCACAACCGTCTGCATCACGCTTCGCCATGAGATTCTCAACGCGCTGTTTGGTTCCGTTGAGCCGGATGTCATGGAGGCTGCTGTTGTGTATCTGGTGATCACCGCTGCCTCCTGGCCGTTCTTGGGGCTGTACAGCTGTTCTACCGCCTTGTATCGCAGCATGGCCAGAACAAAGCGCATCGCCAAGGTCTCTCTTGTCATGAACATCATCAATGTGGTGGGTAACTTCATTGGAATCTTCATTCTTCATTGGGGTGTTGTCGGTGTTGCCGTTCCGACCTTGGTAGCCCGTTTTGTGGCAGCCCTTATCATGTACCCGCCTTTGTTTAGAGCAGGGAATCCGATTGTTCTCAAAGTCAAGGAAATCTTTGCTTTCCGCTGGAGCATCCAGAGAAAAATCTATGGTATTGCTCTTCCTGGAGCTGTCGAAAGCTTTCTGTTTAACATCTCAAAGGTCTCCATCACATCCATCGTTTCCACCTTCGGAACGGTGCAGATTGCGGCAAATGGTGTAGCCAGCAATTTCTGGTCCATGTGCTCGCTGTGCTGTCTGTGTATGGGTTATGCCTTTGTGACGGTGATTGGCCAGTGCATGGGAGCAGGGGATGTTGAGGCTTCGGAATATTACTTCAAGAAGATGATCCGACTTACCTATGTTCTGTCCTGGCTTTGGAACATAGTCATCTTCTCATCGGCACCGCTTTTGGTCCGTCTGTATGCATTGCCTCAGGAGACGAAGGCTTTGGCGGTTATGGCCATTTGTCTTCACAACTTCGGCTACTGCCTTGTGGGTCCTATCCACAGTTCGCTTCCAAATGGTCTTAGGGCCTGTGGTGATGTCAAGTTTGTGACCTTCGCCGCCATTTTCTCCACCTGTGTATGCCGCTATCTGTTCTCTCTTCTGTTTGGTGTGGTTCTCGGATTTGGCCTCATTGGTGTCGTCATGGCTATGATCTGCGACTGGAGCATCAAGGCCATTCTGGTGTGGCTGCGCTATCGAACAGGCAAGTGGAGAAGCATGAAGGTGATCTGATCCTTTACAGATGAAACTGCAGTATTTTCGACTTTTTGGTCTTTCAAACTGCACTAAATTCGAGTTTTCGGCTTTTCAAACTGCAGTATTTTTGACTTTTTTCGTCAATTGGTCTGGTAGTGGAAGTCTGGTTTGGGAAATGATATCATCATTATGAGAACCTCATTTTGCGGGCTTTCAATGCAGATTCTCGCAATACGAGAGAGATTCTTGCACTGTTGGGTGGACTTCTCACTGTCGGATGGCAAGAATTCAGCCAGGAGTTGAAAAATGGAAAAGAAAACCATGGGCAGCTTCATTGCTGCATTAAGACGATCTGCAGGTATGACGCAAAGGGAACTTGCAGAAAGGTTGAATGTCTCAGACAAAAGTGTTTCCAGATGGGAATGTGATGACGGTTATCCAGACCTGTCCCTGATCCCAGTGATTGCAGAGATTTTCGGGGTGACATCAGATGAGCTTCTGCGGGGTGAGCGCAAATCTGCGGAAGAAAGGGCTGTTGAGGATTCCTCCCTTGGTCAGAAGGGAAAGAAGGAACTTAAGAGACTTCGCCAGGTTGCTCTGAGAGATTTCCGATCTCTGTCGTTTCTGGTCATTGGTATTGCATTGCTGGGTCTGCTGATCGCTGCCATCGCAAACCTTGGTTTCCTCAGAGCTCTCATTGGCTTCTTCTCTGGTATGGTGTTCCTTGTAATCGCCATTGCGCTGGAATCTATGTTCCTTAATGACACGCTTTCCAAGGATTTTGAGGACGATGATGATTGTTCGTTTGCCTGGAATGTGGTAAGGACATCCGAAACGTCCTTTGCTGTGATGCTTGTGCTTGTCGGCTTCTTGCTGCCGCTTCTTTATCTGGTGAAGGATACGTATCTTGGTCTTACTGGTGCCAGTTGGCTTTTGCATGGATGTATCTGTGCTTTTGCCATGACGGTCGTTTCTTGCATCGCAATCCATTTCATCAATGGCAAGCTGGTGCGCTCTGGAAAGCTGACACTGTCTGAAAGTGAGAAAATTGGTTATCTGAAGCGCTACACACTGAAGACCTACATTGGTCTTGGTCTTGTTGTGGTCGCGATCATCACGGTTGTCCTTCATGTCAGTCTGACACAGATGTGGGGACCGAACACGGTCATGAAGGGCACCCAGTTCAACGATTATGAATCCTTTGTCGCTCTCATGGAAACGGATGTGCCGGATACCTATACATCAGCTGCAAATCGAGCACCAATGTCCATTGAGGAAGTTTCCTCTGGAGCAAAGGTCTACTACGACATGTATGGAAACATCATCTCTGAGGAAGAAGCTCGTACAAGAACGCTCACAGACCTACATGGAAGTGTGGTTCTGACCTATGTGGATCGTAACCATTCTGTGCTTTCCGTCTCCTATAATCCAAAAGAGGGCAGTGTTTTGCCGATTACGGTCTACACCTACGATGACTACCAGGTGGGACAGGCTGTCGTAAGAATGCGCAACGTCATTTTTGCCTTTGTTTATGTGGCTGAGGTGATCCTGGCATTTGTGGTGTATGCAGTAATGAAAAAGAAGCTCAAATGAGCCTCCAGTTTTCCTGTAAAGCGAATGCAATACGCTTTATTTGCGGAATTTTGCTCAGAAAAGCGTAAAATACGCTTTTTTCTGAAAGAAATCGAGGTAAAAAGCGTATTCGAGTTTGCGTCCTCCTACCGCAAAGCTTCAAATTTCAATTTGGAGGGCCCACTGGGGTTTCCCTCCGCCTCCCGGAGGTCCGGCATCGGGCCGGCTTTGCTTCGGACGCAATGCGCCTGCGTCCTCCTACCGCAAAGCTTCAAACCCCAACAGAATGGGCCTTACAAAAACAAAAAACCAGCCGTTTCTGGCTGGTTTCTTGTTTTGTGGGCCCACTGGGGTTTGAACCCAGGACCAAAGGATTATGAGTCCTCTGCTCTAACCGCTGAGCTACAGGCCCTGCATACGTTTTAGTAGCAATTTAAGGTAGCACTTTATTTTTCTTATTTCAACCCTAAACCAACTTCACTTGAGTTTCATGACCAACCTTTGATATTATTTTTAGTAATGAGACACACCATCCGTAAAGCATTGATTCTTATGGTTCTACTGTTGCTGATTCCAGGCATTCTATTCGCTTTTGGATTCACGACAAGGCTTACAGGTGTGACCACGCATCCTGAGTTCTGGCTGGGTATGTTCCCTTCAAGTGTACGATGCTTTGTCGGTATCGAGGGCCTTGAGTTCATGAGCGACCGAATCACCGAAATGGGTGCTGAAATCGCAACCGGAACAATTGCACGAACACTGTCGCAAAACCCTGTCTCCGGTCAGGTCATCAGCAGCTTATCCGACAATACTCTCAAGCGCAATTCCTATTACGATGTCATGTATGCGTCCTGGAAGATGGGTCTTGCACAGGGCCTTGGCTGGTCCAAGCAGGCGCAGTCCGACCTCATGACGCTGCGCTTCACACTCGATGGTCAGTGGGAGGTCGCCATTGACCCTCTGATGCAGATCACCAGAACTGGCTACCCGTTCAGAAACATCCCGGCATTTGCGAATGCTGTGGGAGGGGAGGTTCTGGTCGGAACTCCAGACCTTTCGGGAAACCGACAGCTTCTGTCCCTGAGTTTTGACCTGTATGGTAAGATCAAGGACCAGGTCTTCAGCGTTGGAGCCCTTTCGGGTGCCTCGATGGAGTTCAAGTTCGTCTGGTCTCCAAAGTTTCTGAATTTCTCAAAAGGCTATGGTGGAGTGGCTGACTACTGGAAGTTCTGGTTCTACACCGACTATTCCAAGATGCTGTATCAGGCAAAGGACGAGAAGGGGCTGAACAAATGGTCCTTCGGATTTTCCAATGCTGTTGAGATGCGAGTCCTTGGCGGCGAGCATGTTCCGGAGTATGCCAAGACGCTCAAGTCTCCGCTTTGGTGGTATCAGCCAGAGAACATGACCTTCCTCGCCCGGGACACCCTGCGTCTGAACTACTATGGCCAGCAGTTTCTCGGCAACTGCATCCCATATGTCTATCTCTTTCTGGACATGAGCTACTCCGGTGGAAAACTCAACAACAGCATCGAGTGGAACCTGGATTCCGTCTGGGAGGGTAGCATGGGACTTCATGTGGAGCTTCAGCTGTTCGGAGCCTTCCATATCTACTATGAAATCGGACGCATTTTCCTGTATACTGGCGACAATCAGGCCTACACGCCGCGTTTCACAACTTCTGCACTTAGGGTCACCGTGTCCCTCGCGCAGATTGACGGCGTGAACTGGTCCATATGACAAAAAGGGGCTTCGTATGAAGAGAGCTTTGACCGTTCTTCTTGTGCTTGTCATTGCACTTTCCTGTGCATTTGCAGGCGACTACAAGTTTCTGTTCACAGAACTTGATCAGCACACAGAGATCCTTGCAGGATTTCTTCCGACCTTGACAACCATGGGTGTTGGCTATGAGGGACTGAACCTCATGGACGGCAACCTGACACAGCTTCAGGCAACCCTTGGTGGTGGTTACACCCAGAGAGCTCTGTTCCAGGATCCTCTTACAGGCCAGCCGCTGAACAACGACATCATGCTCTACGATACCATCCAGGTCCGTTGGAACCTCAAGTTCCTTCAGGGCTTTGGTGATTCCTGGGTCGAGGGTCTTGACCTTGTCACCACTTACGCAGGTTACGAGGGTCGCTACGAGAAGGCTGTGGATTCCATGGTTCTTGGTCAGCAGAGACTTCGCGGTTATGCCAATGCCCTTGGAACACAGACAGGTGTCACAGCCATCCCAAGCCTTGACAACTGGTTCATGACCCACGGAACATCCGCTGCAGCCAGCAGCATCTACCCAGATCTTGATGACGACTACGCAGCATTCTCCACAATCTTCTACCTCGGCGCAAAGCTGAACTACATGGAAGATCTGATGGTCTCCAACGAGGGTCTGACTGCTGAGGTCAAGCTCCAGTTCGCACCAGGATTTGTGAACAGTAACGCCAGTTACTACAGTCTTACATTCAACGCTGTCGCAGGTACAACATTGTTTGAGCTCCATGACAAGAGAGACCTCAACACCGTTTCACTTGTCATCATCGACCGCTTCAACGCCAACTGGACAGATGGTTCAAAGGTTCCAACCTATGCACAGATGCCAGTGTCTCTCGGAAGAAAGGTTCGTGGCTTCAACACAAGCAGTTACAACACAAATTTCACTCTTGTGAACAATCTGGATCTTCGTTTTGCAGGTCCTGAGTTCTTGATCGACGGTATTTTCCCACGTTTGAATGTGTTCCTGGATATGGGTTTCCACGGTGGAAACTACTTCAACACAAACCTCAGCGCAAAGGATATGGCAGAGGCAAAGAATCTTTCCAGATTCCTCTGTTCTACAGGTGTTCAGCTTGAGATGTGCTTCTTCGATTTCATCGACCTCGGCTTCCAGGTCTCCTATCTGATCAGCGGAGATAACATGCGAAACCCAGGTTCCAGATTCATCACAGGAGCCACCTTCTTCCTGGATTTCTGATTCTCTTGCACGAACGAAAACATAAAAAACTCCAGTTGCAGCCGGCATCGTCCGGCTGCAATTGTCTTTACTCACCCTTTTTTATATAATGGTCCGTATGGAACAGCAGAATTCAGTACATTGGGCGGATATATACGCTGACAAGATCATTAGAGAGAAGGGTGAAAAAGACCTTTACACATGTGCATCCGGAATCACACCTTCCGGTACAGTTCATATCGGAAACTTCCGTGAGATCATTTCCGTCGACCTTGTTGTCAAGGCTCTGAGAGAGAAGGGAAAGAACGTTCGCTTCATCTACTCTTGGGACGACTATGATGTCTTCAGAAAGGTTCCAAAGAACATGCCAGAGCAGGAGCTTCTTGCTACCTATCTCAGAAAGCCGATCACTTTGGTTCCAGATACAACCAAGAGAGCCGACAACTACGCACGTGGTAATGAGCTTGATGTTGAGGAAAAGCTTCCGATTGTCGGTGTCGATCCTGAGTACCTTTATCAGGCACAGCGCTACAGAAGCTCCATGTATGCAGAGGGCATGAAGAAGGCTCTTGAGTGCAAGCAGCAGATCATTGCCATTCTCAACCAGTACAGAACAGAGCCTCTGGATGATTCCTGGTGGCCAATTGCTGTCTTCAGCTCCTTCACAGATAAGGACAACACAACCATCCTTTCTTGGGATGGCGAGTATGGCGTCACCTATCGTGATAACGATTTGAACAAGGAAGAGACCATCGATCTCAGAACAACCCCATATGCTAAGCTCCACTGGAGAGTTGACTGGCCTATGCGTTGGGTCCAGGAAGGCGTTGACTTCGAGCCAGCTGGTAAGGACCACCACTCACAGGGCGGAAGTTTCGATACCTCCAAGCAGGTCGTCGAACTGTTCGGCGGTCATGCACCGGTGAGTTTCCAGTACGACTTCATCTCCATCAAGGGTCGTGGTGGAAAGATCTCTTCTTCAAGCGGTGAGGTCATCTCCCTTGGTGATGTCCTTGATGTCTACACTCCAGAGCTGACAAGATTCATGTTCGCTTCCACAAGACCTAACACAGAGTTCGCCATCTCCTTCGACCTTGATGTTCTCAAGATCTATGAGGATTACGACAACTGCGAAAGAAGATACTTCGGTCTTCTTCCATGCAACGAGAAGAAGCTTGCCATGGAGAGAAGAGTCTACGAGCTTTCCCAGGTCGGAGCCGTTCCAAAGACACCAGGCTACCAGATCCCATTCAGACATCTTTGCAACCTGCTTCAGATCAACAGCGGCGACATCGACAAGGTCATCGCTTCTCTTCCAGACATTCAGGAAGATCAGGTTGAGAGACTCAGAACAAGATGCAAGTGCGCATGGACATGGATCACAACATTCTCCCCAGAGGATTTCCGCTTCACTGTTGCTGATGGCAATTCTGCTATGGTCGAGCTTCCAGAAGATGAGCTTAAGGCTGTCAAGGCTCTTTGCGCAAAGGTCCAGACTTGGGACGGTGCAGATGAGAAGGCACTTTCCCAGCTCGTCTATGATGCAGCAGCCGATGCTGGCGTTGAGAACACTGTTCTGTTCACAGCTGTCTACAAGGCTCTCATCGGAAAGGAGAAGGGACCTAAGCTTGCTGGTTTCATGAAGACAATCGGCAAGGACAGAGTTCTCGAGGTTCTTTCCAGATATTGATGGATTGTGAAATCGATTCAGGGCTGTGGCTTAGGTCACAGCCTTTTTTCTTGTGTTTTCGATACTTTTGCCATTTTTAGGGGCCGTTCTATCAACTTTTGTGGATACTAGGGCTATGAAAAGACCCCATTCTATCGAAAACTCAATCTGCGGTAGGGATGTAAGACCTTAAGGCCTCGTACCACACGTTGTTGCCATTCTCATTGAAGTGCACGCCATCGGAGGCATACTCTGCCTTGAGTGAGAAGTCTGCGTTGTCCATGACTTGAGCCATATCGATAACGGTCATGTCGTACTTGGCGGCAAGTGTAATAATTACCGCATTGGCCTTATGGATTTTGTCATTTGCTGCGGCAATGCTCTTTTGATTGCTGGTAGCTGTTCCGCTACAGATTCCTGCTACGGTATTCACGTACACGGTAAGGCCCTTCTGCTTCAGAGATGCAAGGAGATTGTCGTACTGGCTTTCAAACTCATCAATGTCAAAACTGTTTGACAAGCAGTCGTTTCCACCAATGGCAAGGACCACTGTGGAAAGGCAGTTTAGGTTGTCCAAGAGAGGAAGTCGTGTGATAAGGTCCTTTACCTTGTCTCCGCCGACGCCAAGGTTCACAACCTCAGAATCCGGAAAGGCATCATACCAGGCGGCTCCAACGACACGGGAGTCTCCATAGAAGGCTATCGTTGCATCGGCATGAGAAAGGGCCTGCGCCCACATGTAGGAAAGGTGTGCATAGAGGTTGTCGTACTGGCGCTTTGATACAGTGTCCGAAGCATCGTTGCAACTTACAAGAAGTGCAACGCAGGCAATGGCAAGAAGCGCCACGACTACAATGCGTCTCATGTGTTTGTCTCTGCGAAGACCTTTGAGAGAATCATGTCATTGGACTTCCATTTGCCGTTAACTCTGACTCTGAGGTCGAGCTCCAGCTTGGATCCTGGGAAGATCTTCTTGATGTCTTTGAAGGAAGCGATGCGAATCTTCTTGATGTTTTCGCCACCTTTTCCGACCATGATGCCCTTCTGGCTGTCACGTTCAACGGTAATGAATGCACGGATCCAGACCTTCTGCTCGGCTTCGTTGTACTCAAGGTCGGAGACCTCTACCATGATGGCGTATGGAATCTCTGCGGTGACGGAGTTCATAGCCTTCTCGCGGATGATTTCGGAGATGCGGAACTCGAGGTTCTGGTCGGTCCAAGTGTTCTCATCGTAAAGAAGCTCTCCCTCTGGGGCATGCTTGAAAAGCTCAATCAGAATCTCATCGACACCTTCGTCCTTCATGGCGGAGGCGACCAGAATCTGACGGCCTGGCATGTTCTTCTTCAGGTACTCGGTGGCAAGTTCGATTTCGTTGTCGGTGAGGATGTCCTTCTTGTTGATGCAACAGACAACCGGTACGGACAGGCCGCTGAGCATGTAGGTGATGGAGTCCTCCTCATCGCCTGGCTTGCGTGTGGCATCCAGCATGTACAGAACGGCATCGGTCTCCTCCAGAGAGGCGACGGTGATGTCCTGCATCTTCTTTTGGAATTTCTTCTCAGAGAGGTGGTAGCCCGGGGTGTCGGTGAAGATCAGCTGACCGCGGGAATCGGTGTAGATGCCGCGGATGGCGTTTCGTGTTGTGTGAGGAGTCGGGGAGGTGATGGAGACCTTGGACTCACAGATGGTATTGAGTAATGTTGACTTGCCCGAGGATGGGCGACCGATGATTGCTACTGATGCACACTTCATGTCTTGGATTATATCGGTTTTATGAAAGGGTTCCAAGGTTGTAATTCACGCGGTTTATTGCTATTTTATAGATGTTATCCCTAGGAGGCTGATATGACACTGGAAGAAAAAGAGAAAGAGACAAAAGCTGCAGAGAATGCAATGGGTCAGTACGACAAGCTACTTAAGACACGTTCACTTCTTCTGTCCGGTGAAATCAACAAGGAGTCTGCTGACAGACTCATCAAGGATCTTCTCATTCTGGATGCAGAAAGCATCGAGCCGATCAAGATCTATATCAACTCACCTGGTGGAGACGTCGATGCCGGTTTTGCCATCTACGATATGATCCGATTCGTCTCATCCCCTGTCACAATCATCGGAATGGGTCTTGTCGCAAGTGCTGCAGCACTCGTGCTTCTTGCCGTTCCTGCTGACCGCAGAATCGGTCTTCCAAATTCCTCTTACCTGATTCACCAGCCACTGAGTGAGATGCGCGGTAATGCCACCGAGATTGAAATCCACGCTCTTCAGCTTGAGAAGTGCAAGGCCAAGATCAACCGAATCATCTCTGAGGCAACTGGTGTCCCAGTGAGCAAGGTCGCTCTTGATACTGACAGAGACTACTGGCTTGATGCAGACGAGGCTTTGGCCTATGGTCTGATCAGCAGAATCGTCACAAAGAGAAGCGTTCTGTAACAGTATTTCCCATTCAAAAAATGTTTTCCGCAGTATTTTGGTATATGTCCATAGGAGGATTCTATGGACAGACCAAATGCAATCAAAAGGACCGCTCTGATTCTTGTCACCATCGTGTTCCTGTCAGCGTGCAATGCCAACGCTGTAGGGGAGCAGAAGGGCTCGCTATGCGTCGCGACATGGAACGTGCAGAATCTGTTTGATGCAGAACTAAACGGAAGCGAATATGACGAATACAAGCCCCAAAACGGCTGGACGAGCTCAATGTATGAACGTCGTCTTTCCAATGCTGGAAAGGTGCTTGCAAGCCTTCCGTCGGCAAAGGACTATATTGTGGTCCTAAATGAGATTGAGAACTCAAAAGTGCTTGAAGACCTGCTTTTATCACGCGATATGTCAAATATGGGCATCTGTTACTATGCAGTGACGAACGAACCGGATAGCGCAATCCAAACTGGTGTAGCAAGTTCTTTGCCGATTTTGGAGGCCTATGTGCATCAGGTTGGCTCTGGACTCAGGCCGATTTTGGAAGTGGATTTTGATATGCCAATGGGTAAGGTGTTTGTGCTGGCAGTGCACTTCAAATCCAATGTCGGAGGAACAAGCCAGACGTCCCAGGCAAGACGGGAATCGGCCAAGGTGGTGGCTGAGATTTCGTCGGCAATCCAAAAGAACAATCCGGGATGTCTTGTGCTTGTCTGCGGCGACATGAACGAGGAGTGCTGGGATGACAATGCACTTGGGAAAGACAGTTCCTGCATTCTTCCGGTGGGTCCGACCTTTGAGAGGGGAAAGTGGTACTGTCCGTGGATGGATGAGTCGCTTGGCCTGATTTCCAAGGGGTCTTACTTCTACAACGGCGACTGGAAGTGTTACGACAACATTCTCATTTCCATGGCAGGGCGCGATGGTTATGGTCTTGAACTTAAGGACTGTGGCATTCTGTTTGAGAAACTTCAGAAAACCGCAGATGGTAAGCCCTTTGCCTGGAACCGGAATCTGCTGACGGGGAT
>JAKSPE010000028.1 GCA_024405015.1 Sphaerochaetaceae bacterium | reverse complement strand
CTGTTTCTTTTTTTGATTTACGTGGTGTTTTACCACGGAAAAGGAATTTTTCTGGTTCTTTACGTGGTGTCATCGGTTCCTCTCGAATAGTTCAGGGAAAAGTCAGTACCTGAGGTGCGTTACTCTTTTATGCCCCAGAACTGCGATTGTGGGCAGGCGGTGTGATGCTTGTGCATTCCAGCCTGCCACGGCCTGCGGGGCAGGATAGCCAAAGCGAGGCCGGCATGGCGTCCTGGAAGGGGCATGCATCAAGCCTTACACGGTCTGTACACATGAGCGATGTTCGACGAACTTGCTATGTGCTGAACAAAACTGTTCGCTTCATGACAATGCATACCATAAAAACTGATGAAACCATTCAGAATTATCCCTTGTGAGGGAAAATTTCCTTCATCTTCAGACAAATTTTTCCCTTGCGCTCATGTGTATGGGCCATGCAAGGCCTGCTGCATACTCCCAAGGGACGCAGTCAGGTGCCTTACGCCGGGCTATCCTGCCCGCTTGGCACCCACGACCGCTAGTCTGCACAGGCATCGCAACAGCCAATCCACAATCGCAAATTCCTAAAACCTTCCGTAAAGAGCAAAAAAATGGCCACCATCGCTGGCAGCCATTTTAACTTATTACCTAAAAGGCAATTACTTTGCGCAGTAAGCAAGGCATTCCTTGACAACGCGAAGCATGTTGTAGCAGTCATCCTCATAGATCTCACCCATGTTGGCGATCTGGATCATGTTCTGCTTCTCGTAAGGTCCCTTACCCTTGTAGAAGATGTAACCTCTCTTCTCCATCTCTGCGAGGAACTGAGCGAGGTCAATGTTCTGTGGAAGGAATACAGAAGTAACTGTGCTTGACATGTGATCATCAAGAAGAAGCTTGAGACCCATTTCCTTTACACCCTGTCTGATGATAGCAGCACATCTCTCATAGCGCTCTACTCTAGGAGCAAGACCACCCTCGAGCTCGAAGATGTTCTTGAGAGCCTGGTTAAGAGCCCAGAAGAGAGTGACGTTTGGTGTGTTAGGAGTCTGATGTGTGTCACGAGCGATTGTGTAGTGCTTGTAGAGGTTCAGATAAACGTTCTTGCACTGCTCAGCTGTGAGAGCCTCGAGAGCGGACTTCTTAGCGATGACGTATGCAGCGCCTGGGAATGCACCGAGACACTTTCCACCAACAGATGTAGCATATGTGATGTTGTTCTTGACAACGTCAATGTGCTGACCAGCTGCTGCAGAAACTGTATCAACGTGGAGTTCCTTGCCATACTTCTTACAAAGAGCACCAACCTCAGCGACTGGGTTGATCATACCTGTAGATGTCTCATGGAAGACCATTGCGACAAGCTTGACATCTGGGTTGTCCTTGAGCAGCTGCTCAACAACATCCATCTTTGGCTGTGTAGCCCATGGGAAAGAAGCATCAACATAAGGAATCTGATACTTCTCGATGATTTCCTGAAGTCTCTCACCGAAAACACCGTTTCTGATCAGGAGAACCTTCTCACCTGGCTTGAGAACAGAAGAAAGAACTGTCTCGTTTGCAGATGTACCAGAACCGGATACGATGACGGAATAATATGAGTCGTCTGCGTTGAAGAGCTTGTTGATATAGCCCTGTGTCTCAACGAACATAGCTTCGAACTCCTTGCTTCTATGACAGATGTCATAATGAAGAAGAGCATTTCTGACGTTTGCCTTTACCAGAACTGGACCTGGTGAGAAAAGCTTTGGTGCACCACTCATAGCAAAACCTCCAAATAATTTATGCTATTAATAATTATCAATTCAATTAGACCTAAAGTCTATTACTATTTCAAAATATCTTCAATCACCTTACCCACTGCCTCTGGCATCTCACCACCAAATGTTCTGGCAAGTGTCGGTGCCTCATCAATGGTTTTGCAGAAAGGAACCATCACATCCTTCTTGAAGGAAGGTCCTGTACAGACGAACACTGGCTGAGGTCCCTTTTCCGGTTCATAGCCATGTGTTGCCTTTCCAAGTCTGTAATCAGAGAAATCCACAGCGTTCAGAACAGGCTCTGTCCATCCGTCGGAAAAGGTTGTGAAACCATCGGTCTCAAGGACGAAGGAGAAATCTCCATCCAGGCCATATTTTTCACTAACCTCTTCCCTGGTATAGATTTTGCTGAAACCATAGACACCCTTGGACAGAAGGTCGTTCAGGTAATCATAGACAGCCTTCTCATCCTTCTTTTCCTTGACATGTACAGTTGCGCTCATGCCGTTTGAAAGGCTGAATGCCTTCCAATCCTTCAGGGAACCGTCCTCTGCAACAGTAAGGAAACCGCCTCTATTAAGAAGGACATTGACCTTGAGTCTTCTGGCGAAGTTCATCTGGCCATGGTCGGAAAGGATGACGAAGTTGGTATCCTCATATGTGCCGGCATCCTGCATTGCCTGGATAAGCTCTCCAAGCCACATATCTGTGATATCCAATGCTTCAGTGACATACTCATTGAAAATGCCGTTCTTGTGGCGGATGGTATCCAGAATGCAGTTGTGAGCAAGAAGAAGATCCGGTTTGATGTTGCGGATCATGCTGCACATACAACCATTGATGAAATGGTCAAAAGTCTGATCCAAGGTGATTTTTCCGTGTCTGTTCTTGTAGTTGACAGGGAATCTATCCATATTCTCGCGGACAGCCTTGAGGGTCTCTTCGTTGGCACCGAATCTGGCATAGCCTTCCAGAATCTTCTCTGGTGTTGCAGACTCAGCAGGATCATAGAAGAAATACTCATTGATCAGGTAATCGATATTCGGGTCGTTACCTGTCACAGGCCAGTAGATGGATGCTGTGGAAAGACCCTGCTTTTTTGCAGCATCAAAGATGGTAGATACCTTGACCTCGTTTCGGTACAGATGCCACTCTGCAGGACCTACATAACCTGGATGGAATGTGACATTGTCAATGATTCCATGCTTTCCGGCAGGACATCCTGTCATGATACTGACATGTGCTGGGTATGTGATGCTCGGATACAGGGTCTGAGCAACCTTGGAACCGGCACAATGGGCCATGAGTTTCTGATAGTTCGGCTTGGTCTTGAGATACTCAAGATCCTCGCCGACCATTGCATCCATTGAAAGGACTACAAGTTTCTGTTTCATTCCTTACAACTCCAATCCTAGAAATCAATTATCTGAGAATATCTGTCTCTTCCATGAGAGGAAGCATCACACCGATGCCCTTCTCTTCAGCCTTCTTGAGGATCAGGTTTCCAACAGCGACGTCACTGATTGCGATACCGTGGCTGGATGCGATGACGAACTCGTCCTCGTTTGCTCTTCCGCAAGCATCACCGTTGATGACCTTACCGAGGATCTGGTGATTGTTGATGAACTTATCAAGACCATCTGTGTACTTGCCGTCATCGAGATAGTTCTTTACGAGGTTCCAGTCATCACAGATGAATCTGTCAGAGAACTGTGTATAGGTCTTACCATCCCAAGCTGTGCTCTCAAGAGGAATTCCGAGCATACCCTTGTGCAGGTTCTCACAATAGATGAGAGGCTTGTCTCCACGCTGTGTAGCGGAAAGGAGAATCTGGGAATCATCGATAGCGCTCTGGCGCTCTGCATCGCTTCTAATTGGGATGAACTCAACTTCTGGCATCAGAGGCTGCATCTTCTTGAGATATGCATCGATTGCTGCTGGATACAGATCGTGGATGTAGATCTTCTTCAGCTCAGGAACGACCATCTTGATGAGTCTTGCGTTGAACTTACCCTGGACACCAGCACCGATGATTGTCATGGAGTGAGTATCTTTGACCTTACAGTACTTGGCTGTAACAGCAGCAACAGCAGCTGTTCTGACAGCTGTAATCCATGTAGCATCCATGACAGCTGTAACACCACCGGTTGTTACATCATTCATGACCATGAGTCCCCATGTTACTGGAAGTCCCTTAGCACGGTTATCAGGATAACCTGCAACCCACTTGAGACCTGTAACGTCCTGATCTCCGCCGATATAGGCTGGCATAGCATTGATGTATGTGAGAGGTCTTGTGTTTGTGTGGATCTTGACTGGAAGCTGGCATGTGCCTCTTCCGAATTCTGCCATTCCCTTCTCAACAGCATCAATAACGTCTGCATAGGAAAGATTCAAGGAAAGAATATCTTCCTGTGAAAGATATCTAAACTCATACTTCTGCATAATATAACTCCCTACTCTATAGGATTCCAATTGAGAGTACGCGAAACGGCGTCAAACCAATTGGCAATTTTGATTTCACTTTCTTCTCGAGACATATGAGGCTCATATGTCTTGACCGGTGCATTGATTGCACTCAAACCATCTATACCTGGACCTTTTCCAAGGCCATACATAGCCATAATCGCTGAACCATAAGCAGGTTCCGTCTGACTTGGAAGACAAACCGGAATACCGCAAAGGTCAGACTCAAGCTGCATCAGAAATGCATTGGCAGTCATTCCACCAACCGCAAAGATCTTCTTCGGAGCAACTGGACTTGTCTTCTGCATGATCTGGCAGCACTTTGCCACCTGCAATGCAGAACTTTCCAGAACAGCTCTGACGATATGTGCCTTTGTGGTTGCAGCTGTCATACCCAGAAGAGCACCACGTGCGCTCTGGTCCCATGTCGGAGTGGCAAGACCATTGAGAGCCGGCACGAAATACACACCACCAGTATCCTTGACGGAGCGAGCCAATGCCTCGGTCTCCTTTGCGCTTTCGATTAGGCCCACCGATGTGCAAAGCCACTTGACGGCAGCTCCTGCCGTGTATCCGATACCATTGAGCTGATAGTTCTTTCGATCGGTTGTCGCAAAACTACAAGCTGACGTAAGTCCATTTGCAGCAGGAACATAGGTAGAACCTGTAATGAGGTGCATGAAGTTTCCTGTACCATAGGTGACTGTCATATCACCAACGCCAATGGCACCTGAGCCGACAATACCTGCCGAGCAATCTGGAAGTGAACATGTGATAGGAATGGACAGCCCCAGGAATGTTGCAGGATCTGTCACACCAAGAACATCATTGCAAGGTCTGATTTCAGGAAGCATGCACACAGGAATGTTCATGACTTTCAGAAGCCATTCGTTCCAACCAGTCTTACGTGGGTCACACAGCATCATGACATCAGAGGAACCCTCATCTGTGACAAAGGACTTGTGTCCTGTCAGTTGCCAGATGAAATAGGTGTTGAGTGTTCCAGCAAGAAGCTCACCGTTCTCTGCCCTCTTCTGTCCGTCCGGAATGTTGTCCAGAAGCCATCGGATCTTCCATGCGCTGTAATAGGAATCGGATCTGAGACCGGTAAGAGTCTGGATTTTCTCTCCGTTGTCCTTTCCGAACTCCTGGGAAGCGGCAGCCATTCTGCGGTCCTGCCAGGTGATGGCGTTGTAAAGAGGCTTTCCTGTAGCCTTGTCCCAGACCAGACAGGTTTCACCCTGATGATCCATTCCAAGACACATGACCTCAGACTTGTCGATTTTTGAACTGGAGATGAGGTCGGCTGCATTCTGGATGCAGATACTTAGAAGTTCATCTGCATCCTGCTCGCACCAACCTGGTTTCGGAAAGAACTGATGCTGCTCTTTACTGGTCACGCCAATGACCTGACCATCCTCATTCACGAGGACTGTCTTGACTGCAGTTGTTCCAATGTCATAACCAAGTGCTACCATATTTTTTTAGAGGAATTCCAACTACCTCTTCTCCGACAATAAGACTATTTCAATTGTAACCAATTTTCAAACAATTTTTGAGAATGCAAAAAATACAAATTATTCGATAAAAACATACTCTGCAAACGCAAAAATTGAGTAAAACACACATTCCAATGGCTATAGAAAGCGAAAAGGGCCAATTCCATTAAGGAACTGACCCCTTTTCGATAGCCTCATTTCACATCATCGCGATACTGCTTGATCACACGAATCAGCTGCTCGAATTCCTTGTGTTCAAGATTTGGATTCAGCAGTGTGAACTTTAGCATGACACGGCCGTTCATTACAGTCTGTCCAATGACGATTCCATTGTTCAGAAGCTTTCTTCTGACCTTCTTGTTCACCTCATCGCCATCCTTGAGTGCAAAGACGACAGAGCTCAGCTCCGGTTTGACGGCAACAATGAAGTCCGGATCGTCCTTGATCAGAGAATAGTAGTAGTCAGCATTTTCAATGACCTTTGTGACCATTCTGTCAAAGCCGTCCATACCACGGGTCTGGAAAGCCATGAAGACCTTCAGAGCATCAAAGCGCCTTGTTGTCTGCATGGACTTGCCGACGAGGTTGATGTAACCGTCCTCCTCATCCTCTTCTCGGTTGAGGTAATCGGCATGAAGCTCAAAGCACTTGAGTCTTGCGCCTTCCTTGAGAAGCACGACGGAACAGGAGATTGGAAGCAGGAACATCTTGTGGAAATCAACCGTGATGGAATCACAAAGGGAAAGGTCTCCCAGTCTGCTTCGGTAGGCAGAGCTCATAATAGCGGCAGAACCATAGGCTGCATCGGCATGAAGATGCATGTTGTACTTGTCACAAAGACGTCTCATGGCAGCGACATCATCAATGGAACCGAAGTCTGTGGTACCGATGGTTGCAACAGCACAGAATGGAAGAAGTCCCTGCTCTACATCGTCCTGAAGCATCTTCTCAAAGGCGGAAACATCGATTTTTGCCTTGGCATCAACCGGAATCTTTCGGACAGCGTTGTAGCCAAGTCCCAGAATGTGGCAGGCCTTGTCCATGGAGAAATGGGAGATTTCAGAGGTATAGAGTCTGAGTTTGCTGTAATCAGCTGGAAGTCCGTTCCACTTGATATCCCAGTTCATGTGGGTGTTCACATACCAGTCACGAGCTGCGATGATGGCACAGATGTTGGACTGGGAACCGCCGGATGTGAAAGTACCGTCAGAACCCTCTCCATAGCCATAAAGGTTCAGAAGACCATTGACCATGCTCTCTTCAATCTCTGTTGCGGCAGGACCCTGATCCCAGCTGTCCATGGAGTCATTGAATGCTGCGATGAGAAGCTCAGATGCAATGGTCTCGACCAAAGCAGGGGCATGAAGATGTGGCATGTACTGTGTAGACCATGTTCTGAGAAGGTTTGGAAGAATGGTAGACTCCACCTTCTTCATGGTCTCATCAAAACCGATTCCCTTTTCAGGAAGGAATCCCAGATCAGCTATCTGTTTCCTGAGAACAAAAGGATCAACGCCGGAGAATGCGGAATTGTCCTTGACGGAAGCGAAAAACGAGGCGATTGTCTTATCGAGCATTGCCTCAAACTGAGCCCTGTCTTCAGGTGCATTGCTGAAAATGAAAGGAAGTTCCTTTCTGGTGGATGTTTCGTTCATGACTACTCTACCCTTCTTATGCCATGTGAATTTTTCTGGGTGTTGTCCCAGCCCCTACTTTTCAAGTCTGCATTTACCGCTTCAGATCCAGTCGACGAAAGGCTCCAGGCGGATTGGACATGCGAGAGCCATTCTAGCAGAAATCCAAAGGATTGCAATTGTTTTCCGATGGAAAAAACGCTTATTTTTCACCTCTGTTCCACATCGTACACAAATCCACAGAAACACCCAGTTTTCTGCATAAATATATAAGTGTTCTCTTGGCTCTTCACAAATGCATTTTCTTGGGCTATTATCACTTAAACATTTCTGGATGCCACAAGGCATAAGGGGTATGCTATGACAATTGAAAAGGAAAAGGCACATCTGATTCTTCCAGACAATCAGGACATCACACTCGATGTACTTACTGACAACATGGGAAAGCACAGCATCAGCATCGAAAAGCTGAGAGCTCAGACTGGATATGTCACCTATGACCCTGGTTTCGGCAATACAGGTTCCTGCATGTCCAGCATCTGCTACATTGATGGCGAACAAGGAGTTCTCCGATACAGAGGTTACGACATTGAAGACCTCGTCGAGAACTGTGACTTCATTGAAGTTGCACACCTTCTGGTAAAAGGCTTCCTTCCAAATGCCAAAGAGCGAGAGAACTACCAGAAGCTTCTCAATGAGCATTCCATGCTCCATTACAACATGAGAAACTTCTTCCGTAACTACCCGAACAATGCCCATCCGATGTCTGTTCTGGCAAGCATGGTCGCTTCCCTTTCGGCCTTCTATCCAGAGATGTACGATATCGATCCTGAGGAGAACATTGACCTAACCGTCACAAGAATGATCTCCAAGATGAGAACCATTGCAGCCTTCATCTACCGACAGGCTAACGGCCTTGACTTTGTGGAGCCTCGCTGGGACTACACCTACTGTCAGAACTTCCTGAACATGCTGTTCAGCACACCGGTGAACAACTATCAGCCAGACCCGACTCACGTCAAGATTCTGAACAAGCTTCTGATTCTTCATGGAGACCATGAGCAGAACTGCTCCACAACGGCAGTAAGACTCGTAGGTTCTTCTGAGGCAAACCTTTACGCATCTGTTGCCGCTGGTGTCTGCGCCCTTTGGGGACCAAAGCATGGTGGTGCAAACCAGGCAGTCATGGCCATGCTCAAAAACATGGTAGAAAACGACATTTCCGTTGACGAGGTCATAAGAAGAGCAAAGGACAAGAATGACAATTTCGTCCTTTCCGGTTTCGGGCACAGAGTCTACAAGACCTTTGACCCAAGAGCCAGAATCGCCAAGAAGATGAACCTTGAAATGCTTGCAAGCAACCACATCGAAGACAAGCTTCTTGAGACGGCACTCAAGCTTGAGGAAAGAGCTCTCAATGATGATTATTTCATCGAAAGACACCTGTATCCGAACATCGACTTCTACACAGGAATCATGTTCCATATGATGGGATTCCCACAGGAGATGTTCACCGTACTCTTCGCCATGGGAAGAACCCCAGGATGGATTGCCCACTACCTCGAGTGGATGCACGATCCATATCAGAAGATCGGACGTCCAAGACAGGTCTATACCGGACCTCAAGGCAGAAAAGTTGTTCCACTGAACGAAAGATAATTCAACCGAAGGGGCTGTTGCATGCAATGGCCCCTTCTTTACGTTTATCTGTCTATTTCGAATCCATTTTACAGATTCTCAATCAGAATCTTACAGAACTCCTTGGTTCCGACGCACTCTGCCTTTCGGCCTTCCTTCACCATAAGGGTGTAGAAATCCTTTGTGACCCTACCACCGTTGATGGATTTCTCCACAGAGGAAAGGACCATATCAGCAGCCTTATCGAAGCCGGCATGTCTTAACAGCATCTCACCGGAAAGGACAATGGAAAGTGGATTCACGATATCTTTTCCAGCAATATCTGGAGCAATACCATGGGTTGCCTCAAAAATGGCACGACCAGTTTTGTAATTGATGTTGGCACCAGGAGATATTCCAATTCCACCAACCTGAGCTGCAAGTGCATCCGACACATAGTCACCATTGAGGTTCAGTGTTGCCACAACATCATATTCCTCTGGCTTGAGGAGAATATTCTGAAGGAAGGCATCACAGATACAGTCCTTGATTTCAAGATCAGGCTCACCTTCTCTTGGAATGAATGTCTTTCCGTCACGAACCACAGCGTTGTACTTGGAAACTGCCAGTGCATAGCCCCAGCTGCGGAAACCGCCCTCGGTGAACTTCATGATATTTCCCTTGTGAACCAAGGTGACGTTTCTTCTGTGATTGGCAATGGCATAGTCAATGGCAGCGGCAATCAGACGCTCGGAGCCTTCCTGGCTGACAGGCTTTACGCCAATGGCACTGGTCTGTGGGAAACGGATTTTCTTGACGCCCATTTCGTTCTGAAGGAAGGAGATAACCTTTGAAACCTCATCACTTCCCTGAGCCCATTCGATACCAGCATAGATGTCTTCGGTGTTTTCTCGGAAAACCACCATATCAACCTTTTCTGGATGTCTTACTGGAGAAGGAACACCTTCAAAGTATTTGACAGGTCTGAGACACACGTAAAGGTCCAGACTCTGGCGAAGCGCAACATTGATGCTGCGGGCACCCTTTCCTACTGGAGTCATCAGAGGACCCTTGATAGCAAGACCAACATCCTCGATTCTCTTGAGTGTCACATCCGGCAGGTTTGTGCCAAAGAGCCTTTCAGCCTTACCACCAGCAAAAACCTCTTCCCAAGCAAGCGCCTTCTCTCCGCCATAGGCCTTGTCCATGGCAGCATCAAGAACGGCAATCATGACAGGTGTGATCTCAGAACCGACACCATCACCTTCAATGTAAAGGACCTTTGTGAATTCGCTCATATACTCTCCTTGATCTGATTCAGTCTTCCACCTGCGATCAGCATTGTTCTCTGAAGCTCGCTGACATCCAAAGCCATCTCAAACTCATAGCCTTTGGTCATATTGGAGACCTTGATGTTTCCCTTTGCCTTGACCTGGCGAATGGCATCGGAGATCACAAGTTCATCACCCTGCTCAATCTTGTCATAGTCTGCACTGTCAAGGAATGTCAGTGGAAGGATGCCGAAGTTACACAGGTTTGCCTGATGGATTCTTTCGATGGAAAGTGCCATGACAGCCTTGACGCCAAGGTGCATCGGACAAATGGCAGCATGCTCACGAGAAGATCCCTGACCATAGCTCTGACCTGCAACAATGATATTACCGATTCCCTTATCACGATTCTCGGAAGCTCTTGTGCTGAAAGAGGCATCCACACCCTCAAAGACGAATGTGGCGTACTTTGCAATATTGGAGCGGTACTTGAGTCTTGCACCAGCTGGCATAATGTGGTCTGTTGTAATCTTATCACCGACCTTAAGTGTAGCCACAGCATTGATTTGTGCAGAAAGTGGCTGACAAGCTGGAGGATTTCCGATGTTTGGTCCACGCAGAATCTGCACATCCTTGGCATCCTCTGGTGGGAAGATCAGCATATTGTCATCACTTCTGAAATCATCGACCTGAGGAAGCACAATTTCAGAAAGGCCGCAGGTTGTCGGATCGGTCAGAACACCACGGATTGCGCTGATGGCAGCCGTCTCAGGGCTGACCAGATAGATCTGTGCATCCTTTGTACCGCTACGACCTTCAAAGTTTCGGTTGTTTGTTCTGAGGCTGATGCCTTCAGAGCATGGAGAGAAATGGTTTCCAATGCAGAAACCACAGGCACTTTCGAGGATTCTTGCACCAGAGGCAACGAACTTGGAAAGGGTTCCATCCGCTGTAATCAGGCCAAGGACCTCTCTGGATCCTGGAGCCACACCAAGGGAAACCTTCTCGGAAACAACATTGCCATCAAGAATGGAGCCAGCCTTGTAAAGGTCTGCGTAGGATGAATTTGTACAAGAGCCTATGAGTACCTGGCTGACAGGAAGACCTGCAAGCTCTGCAACAGTCTTCACGTTTCCTGGTGAATGTGGACAGGCAACCATTGGAACAACCTTGGAAAGGTCAATCTCAAAAAGTCCGTCATAGGTGGCATCGGCATCCGCAGAAAGCTCGGTGTAGGACTCTTCACGACCCTGTGCCTTGAGGAACTGTCTTGTCGTCTCATCGGACGGGAAAACGGAGGTTGTAACTCCACACTCAGCTCCCATGTTACAGATTGTGGCTCGCTCCGGAATACTGAGCGTCTTAACACCCTCTCCGGTATATTCAAAGACGGTATTGACGTTTCCCTTGACACCAAACTTGGCCAAAACGGTCAGAATCACATCTTTTGCAGTACAGAATGGTCGAAGCTTTCCATAAAGGCGAATCTCAATGACCTTCGGACAGATGATGGAAAATGGAACGCCTGCCATGGCAAGAGCGACATCCAAACCACCTGCTCCAATGGCAACCATACCGATTCCACCACCAGTTGGAGTATGGGAATCGGAACCCAAGGAAGTCTTTCCTGGGGCACCAAAACGCTCTAGATGGACCTGATGGCAGATTCCGTTACCAGGTCTTGAGAACACAACACCCTTTGATGCGGCAACGGACTGGAGATATCTATGGTCATCGGCATTCTCAAAGCCGACCTGAACTGTATTGTGGTCAACATAGCTGACTGCAAGCTCGTTTCTGACATGGTCAAGTCCCAAGGATTCGAACTGAAGATATGCCATGGTTCCCGTGGCATCCTGTGTCAGTGTCTGATCTATCTGGATTCCAATGCTGTTTCCAGCCTTGAGTTCACCCTCTTTGAGATGGGATCTGAGAATCTTGTAAACAACGCCAAGTCCCATAGTTACCTCCTCGTCGGAACATTTTGGGAAATTGTAATAATTATACAATATGAATGCAATAATGCCCTAAGGAAAAATACCACACAATTTATACCCCCTCAGACTCTTGTCCGCTGCAGTTTCATGCACTAGATTTATGGTATGAAACTGACATTCATTGGAGGCGCCCAGTGCGTCACAGGAAGTTGCATACTTCTGGAACATGAGGGACTCAGGATTCTGGTTGACTGCGGTATGGCACAAGGCCAGGATGTCAAAAAAGGCAGGCAGGAACTTCCTCTAGACCCAGCCTCCATTGACTATGTGCTTCTGACACATGCACATATGGACCATTGTGGCAGGCTTCCGCTTCTGGTTGCAAAGGGGTCGCTTTCCCTGTTCAAAGGCAAGGTGATCTGTACAAAGGCAACAGCAGACCTTTGTGAAATCATGCTGAAGGACAGTGCAAGAATCCAGGAAAGCGACGCCCAGTGGAGAAACAAGCATGAAATCCGACAAGGCAAGGCTCCAACACCGCCACTATACACCATTGAGGATGCCAACGAGATTTTAAGCCATTTCTCACCTGTGGAGTATGAGCAGAACGTTAAGTTGGAAAATGGAATCACCATCCGATTCACCGATGCCGGCCATATGCTGGGGTCTTCCTCCATCATCCTCACCTATCCAAGCAAGGATGGCACACCAAGGACCATCGTGTTCTCCGGAGATATCGGGAACATCAACCAGCCGATCATCAAGGATCCAACCTACATGGACAAGGCGGATTATGTTGTCATGGAATCCACCTATGGCATGAAGGTCCACACGCAAGCTCCGAAATCCACAGAGGAACTGACAGATACCCTTCAGAAGATCATAGAATCCACCTTTGCAAAAGGCGGAAAGGTCATAATCCCTGCATTCTCTGTGGGAAGAAGCCAGGAGATCCTTTACCTGCTGAGGGCAATTTCAGACAGGACAGGAAAACCGATACCTACCTATCTGGACAGTCCCCTCTCCATAAGAGCCACTGCAATATTTCTAAGAGATGCAAAGGATTACTACGATGAGGAGGCCATGGAAATACTGAAAGAAGGCAAAAACCCGATTCTGTTTCCAGGCTTTACTGCAATCACAACCTCCGAGGAATCCAAAGCGCTCAACACATCCGATGAAAGTTGTGTGATCATCGCATCTAGCGGCATGTGCGAAGCAGGACGAATCCAGCATCATCTGAAACACAATCTGTACAAACGTGAAAGTACCATAGTCTTCACAGGCTATCAGGCCCAAGGTACCTTGGGCAGCAAGATCCTTGGTGGTGCAAAAGCACTACAGATCCGAGGAGAAAAGATTGCTGTGAATGCCACAATAAAAAAACTGGACGGCATCAGTGGACATGCCGACCAGCGTGGTCTCCTAAATTGGATAGACGGCTTTACCCAAAAGCCGAAGAAAGTGTTTGTCGTCCATGGCGATGAGTCCTCAAGCATTGGCTTTTCCACCCTACTTCAGGAAACGAGGAATCTGGATTCCACAGCTCCAAGAATAGGACAGACCTTTGAACTGGACTGACTCAGTCTTCCTTGCCTGTCTCCATGAGTTTTGACATCTTTGCCATGTAGGAAGGAATGTCGATTCCCTGTGGGCAATGGCTGGTGCAGTTGCCGCATGCGATACAGGTAGAAGGCAGCTTTTCGCCGAATTTCTCCAGCCAAGCATTGTTCCAATGTCTATCATATTTACTTTTGTTGTAGATACTTAGAAGTTCAGGAATCTCAAGACCCATTGGACATCCGTCTGTGCAGTAACGACAACCTGTACATGGAACGGTGAGGCTTGCCTTGAACTCATGAGCCACATTGATCAGAAGCTCAGACTGCTCAGGAGTCAGGGCATTTTCCTCAGAGCTGAATGTCTTGAGGTTGTCCTCTACCTGCTCAAGAGTAGACATGCCACTGAGAATGACAAGAATGTTCTTCTGGTTCATCAGCCAGCGGAAAGCCCAGGAAGAGATGGAGCAATCAGGCTGTGCAGCCTTGAGCTTTGCATTGCACTCAGAGTTCAGGTCGGAAAGTCTTCCGCCACGGACAGGCTCCATGACCATGATTGGAATGTTGCGATCTGTAAGGACCTGGTACTCCTCTTTTGTGGTCTTGAACTCCCAATCGAGGTAGTTGACCTGAAGCTGTGCGAAATCCCACTTGCGGACATCGGCAAATCTTCTGAGCGTCTCAACAGAAGCGTGGGAAGAGAAACCGAGGTATGTGATCTTCCCCTCTTTCTGCATCTGCTCAAAGTACTCGATACAACCACAGGTAAGGTAATCATCAATATTGGAATCCAAAAGGCAATGGATCAGATAGAAATCGATGTGGTCGGTCTGGAGTCTTTCAAGCTGTTGAGCAAAAACTGCCTTGTAGTCAGGGTTTGCACGATAGTTGAACTTGGTGGCAAGATAATAGCTGTCACGAGGATACTTGGCCAAAGCCTCACCTACTGTGACTTCGGATTCACCCTTGTTGTAGACATAAGCGGTGTCATAGTAGTTGATGCCGTTTGCCATCGCCAGATCAATGATCTCATAGGACTTCTGGTGATCAATCGGAGCACCAAATACACCAGGATTGGTGGAAGGAAGTCTCATGTTTCCCATTCCAAGTCGTGATAACTTTATATCTTTGAAGGTTTTAAAAATCATATCAATTCGCCCCTGCGCTTTTGTGTTTTCATACTAGCATAAACATGTTTACTAGTCGATATCATGTAGACAAGTTCCGGCAAAAGACTTAGATTGAGACCATGTTGAACATAGGTTTTAGAGCACACGACTTCGATTATTCTGAGGGCCCGGAAAAACTCGCCCAGACGATCAGCGCCATCAAATCCCCATGCGAAATCCATTTTGCATTCAAGAAGATCATCCCAGATGCATTTGCGAACCGGAAGAACTGGAACGAGGACTACATCGCATCCATCACAAAGGACTTCTCGGACCTTGGCATCCACTTTGGCATCGTTGGCGTGAACATGAATCCTGTCCATCCAATTGAAGAGGAGCGTAAGAACCAGGTCGACCGATTCATTCGCGGACTTGAACTGAACAAGGCATTCGGCTCGCGAGTCATCGCATCGGAGACAGGCTCCTGGACCTTGGATAACGAGGGCTTTTGTGCTACAACCTATGAGCCAAGAGTCTTTGATATTTTCCTTCATGAAGTCGATCGTATGCTGGAAGCCGCCATCAAACATGATGCCGTCATCGCTTTTGAGCCAGTGGCTTTTCATCACGTTCTAAGTACCATCGAGAGAACATGCCTTGTTCTTGAGAGGTTCAACGATTCTCATCTGATGCTGCTTTTTGACCCGATTAATCTCATTCCACAGACAGGACTTCCAGAGTTCGATGGGTCCAGTCGACAGGTTCCATCTCTTGAAGCCCAAAGGAATTATTACAACACTGCCTTGGATGCCTTTGAAGGCCGCATCGCAGCCATGCATCTGAAGGACTACAAACTCATGGATAACGGCTACAAGAAAGGAAATCTTCCAGCGCTGACCGGCGTCTTTGACACAAAAGGATTTTTGGAGGAAGTTCAGAAACGAAACATCAATGTCCCTATCCTTTTGGAGAACCTGGACCCGACCACCGTCAGAGAAACACTCAAGACATTAGAGTCGTTTGCAATTTAATTGACAGAAAGGAATTGTCGAATAGAATCCAACTTTTCAAGAGCTACTTTTCTGCCCATTTGGTACACCCTCTCCAGCTCCTCTGGATCCTTCGGGATTCCCGGAAGCGTCAGAAGCTCGGTAGGTCTCAGGACCAGGATTTCTCCTTTGTCCTCGAGGCTCTGGATATAGTCGTTGGTCTCGTTGTAGACGTCCTTCATGTTTCGGAAAGCCTCAAGGAAACCCTTGTGGCGATGATAGCGAACTTTCATGGCAAGACGGACAAGAAAGCTCTCCTCCTCACGTCTGTAGCCGTACGGTTTTGTCGGAATGACAATGATCTTGTCATAGCCACGCTTTTGCATGTAACGAATTGGAATCGGGTCTGCCACTCCACCATCCAGGTATCCTTTGCCGTTGATCTGCACCGTTCTTGAGACAACAGGCACACTGGCAGAGGCTCTGAGATACTGCATGTCATCCCCAAGACCTGTGGTATAGACATGATAGTCGGCCTGCCCGTCATCGACACAGGTACTGACGCTGATGAACTCCATTGGGTTTTCCGCAAATGTCTTACTGTCCCAAGGATCAAACTCAAACGGGATTCGGCGGTAGGCAAAATCGACGTTAAAAAGATCTCCGGTTGTCAGAAAACTTCGGAAAGAGGCATAGCGCTTGTCGCCAGCAAAGCGCTTGTTGTAGCGGATTCCACGTCCGATTTGTCTGGATTTCAGGTTGCAGCCGAAAGCGGCTCCTGCAGAGACACCAATGGCTCCATCCAATTCAATTCCATTCTCCATAAGGACATCCATGATACCACAAGTGAAAAGGCCCTTCATGGAGCCTCCTTCCATAACCAAAGCAGATCTCATAGCAGTTCCTCCAGAAGATTCTCACAGCCTTCAAGAATATCCTCATAGCATGAGGCAAAGTCATCGGTATACCAAGGGTCGGAAACCTCACGGTCCAAGAGCATGCAAATCTTACCCTCTGGGTCCCCTCCTGTCATTCTTCGTGCGTTGTAGACATTGTGCATGTCCATGACGCGGATGACATCATAATAGCGGTAATCCTGCATGGTCATCTGACGTGCCCTGTGATCCATTTTCGTGATTCCATGCATAGCCAGCATGCGTCTGGCTGGAGGATAGACCGGATTACCAATCTCTTCGGTGCTTGTGGCAGCGCTGTCAATCTCGAACTGATCCAGAACACCAGCCTTATCTGCAAGCTGTGTAAAGACATACTGTGCCATAGGGCTTCGGCAGATATTTCCGTGGCACACGAATAGGACTTTAACTTTTCTCTCCATAAGTGTTTATATCCTTACTGCGAATGTAGTTATTGGCATTACGCCAATACGGTCATTTTCACATAAATCTCCGTAAATATCCATAAACTACCGGCATTTTTGCGTAGTTCGTGCGTAGTAGATGCGTAAAAAAGCCACCCAGTCGTCTTCAACCAGGTGGCTTCCATCATGACCTGTCGGTCACCATACCTCTCTATCCAAGAGGTGGAGTCCATATGTTTTCACGTCTCCATTGACGGCATCCATAAGCCAATCCGCAATACTCTTCCCTTCTTCAAGCTTTACAAGGAAATCACTGGAGATGATTGTATGCTGTGTGTTTCGTGTCTTTGAGTCCGCCTTGTAGTCCCAGATGTATATGCCAATATCAGGATTATTCGTCTTCAAGGCATCAACCATATCCTTCAGATCTTTCTGGAACAAATCACCATTCACTTTGTTCTTTTCCATTTTTCCATAGTTGATGTAAGCCTGGTACTGCTGCAATGTATCATCCCTATAAGAGCAATCGAATAGAATCTTTACATTGTCTCCACGTTTCTCATGGAGGGCATTCAAACTATCCAGAACAATGTTGTCTCCAACCAATCGATTGGATATTTCGATGGGGCTCTTCCACAAATTGGTTGCTGTTTCTTTCCATCCGTCATACAGAAGCAACGAACTATCGACACATACCGTGATATTTGCCGCTTCAGGGAAATAATCAATGACATCATCTGCCAATAAGGATGTTGCAAAACCACCTGCAGAAAAGCCTGTGATCACCAAGGTATCGGAATCCTCCACATACGGAA
>JAKSPE010000027.1 GCA_024405015.1 Sphaerochaetaceae bacterium | reverse complement strand
AAACAACTGATCGTTATCTTCAATTTGTTCGTTTGAATTGACTAGAAGCCCTCATGCTTCCGAAAAACCTGATCTTTAACCAACGGCCTTGCGGCAATCGTTAATGATCTTTTCTTAACCTTCTCTTCTTTAATATCTCTGTAAAAATCTCATGCACCTTTCAGTGCTCAGTGCACTTCTCAGTGCGCTCATGTAACATACTCGATTCGACCCAAAGTTGTCAACACACTTTCTTAAAATTTTTCATAAATTTTTCGATTTTGTTCTAATTGCTTACATTTTAATGATTTAAAATTTCAGAAATCATATTTGGGTCATTTCCGATCATACCAAACACTTTCATAGGACCGTTTTCGTTGTATTTCAAAAGCCTTTTCACATCCTCTTTCTTATTGACGGTCCATGTGATGATCGGAAGCTTTCCATGTTCCTTTATATATATATCATCGATGACCTCAAGCCCTGGCTTCTGATAGGTTGCATGGGACACAAAACGTCCAGCGCCCTTCTGAAGAACCTTTGGGATGGTCGGTGATATGGTAAAGATGTCGGCTGTGTCCATTGTTGCTCCGCTGACCTTTCGAAAGGCCCGCAGTGCCACCGGATTGAAACTGGAAACCATAACGTTGTCCTGAAGCCCAAAATCCCGTATCAGTTCATAGACCTTCTGGGAAAGCTCGCGATTCACCTGGCCTGCCTTCACCTTAAGTTCAACATCATAGAGAAAGCGCTTTCCGAAGGTGTGAAACAGATCGGCAAGAAGAGGAACCCTACAATCAGCAAAGCCCTCCCCTTTGAAAGATCCTACATCAATGGCCTGAAGCTCCTGATAGGTAAAGCTTTCAATCTCCCGGTCAATGCCTGCCGTCCTTTTGAGAGAGAAATCATGCGCCACAACAATCTCACCGCTTTTGCAGATGTGGACATCCAGCTCGATTCCATCGTTGAGCGGGTTCTCAGCACATTTGGAAAAGGAGAGCATTGTGTTCTCCGGATAATATTCACTCAGGCCCCGATGTCCGAAGACAAGGACCTTCCCGTTCTCTTGCAGTTCAGTAAACAGTCTGTTCATGGTCTTTACTATACATCAATTGGATGCAGAAGATAAAATGGTTTGCAGTCTTTTCTCAAGTGCGTTGCAGATGGCGGCTAGGTCATAGCCAGAGGCATGCACCTTCGGGTCACTGTCGCCATCGGCGATGCAGCTGTCAATCAGGGCCCGAAAGGATGTAGCGTCCATTTGCGCAATGGAAGCTGCCACATCGCAGGCGCTGAAAGGTCCGTTGAGACAGACAAAGCAATCGTAAAGGCACACCAATCTGCCACAGAGGCTGTTTGCCTCAGCGGAGCGCTTGAGAAAATGCTTTGCGCGCATGGCGTTTCTATCTATGGTCTTTCGCTCTCTCATGTCACCTCATCTTCAGATACTGCATGATGAACTGCACCGTATCCAACTGGTCGTAGACGCGACGGTAAATGTCAAAGCCACGGAAGGTCTCCACCGTAATCACCGGAATTCCGAGATCGTATGTGACCGTTGCATTCACGCTTCCCTCAGGACCTGGGCCGGTTGAGCCGAACTCGTTATGACAGATGGTGCCATCCTGGGTTGCGAAAAGAAGGTCAAGGAACATGACGTCCATATCATAATGCTGCGCAAACACGCCAAGGTCTGAGAAGATGTAGGTGCTTCCGAGAAAGTCTCTACTATCCGAGTAGATGATTGCCTCATGAAGGTCCAGAACAAGGTCCGGCTTCTTGTCGGCGATATCATTGAAAATGGCATCGGCAAGACGCTCAGCCTCGTTGCCGTTTGGGTCTCCCGGGAAACTGCGGTTCAGATCCTGGCGATCTGTAACATAACGGGTGTCGTTTTTGGCACCATTGGCATTGGCAGGAGCCAGAACATACAGGTCTCCGCAGGAGATTGTGGCTTTTTCCAAAAGAATTGCAGTATGCCAGGCGGCCTTCTCATCGCCATGGACGGCACCGACCACATAAATGGTCGGACCTTCGTTCTCACTGTGAATGTGAACAACCTCCGTCTCGGAGAGCTGGCCCTGCATCATCGGATAGGAATCAACGCTGACAGCGTAGCGATCCTGAAAGAAATCTCCGAAATCAGAGAAGTCCATGTCCCGGATGGCAAGACGGCTATCCGGCTCGACAGCGGTGTAACCGTTCCACTGCACAGGGGTTCCGGCAACCATGACGGTCTGAATGGTTGGATTCTCCCAATCTGGACTGTCGGACTCAGCCTTTGCGGAAGTCTCAACAGAAGCGGTTTCCGTTTTCGGTTCAACTGCAGAGGCCTTCTGTCCAGACGGCTTGGCGCAGGAAGCCAAAACCAGCAGGGAAAGAAGGAGAACAGTCAAACTGAAACGGATGCCATACTTTCTCATTACTGTGGGTCCGAAAGATAGTAGCCGATTCCGTTTGCAAGAATCTGCCTGTATGTCGGCATAGCGCCAAGAGAGATCACACCGTCTGGTCCGTCGTACTGCTCTGCGAACTGGACAAGGCAAGCAATGTGTCTGGCACAACGCTCGGAAAGACTGATACCTGCTTCAGTGTATGGGACGGTGACTGCACCGTAGGTTGCGGCGCGGGCATAGAACTTATCCTGTCCGGTTACCACGAGCTCAGAATCGATTGCACCATGAAGTCTTCCCTGGGAGGCATTTGCTGTCTCCATCAGAAGAGCCAGTGTGTTGGTGTAATCCCCAAGCTCACGATGGGTCAATCCATGCAAATTGGTTGGAGAGGCCTCAATTGTGATGCTCAGGTCTTCCTCAACCTCCCAAAGGGTCATAGCTGCAAGGTTCAGAGCATTCTCGTGGGCGACAATGGCATTGACGGTTGTGTACTCCGGAGAAGCCTCATGGAGGTCCACGGTGATGGAGATGTTCTGGGCAAGGATCAACTGTGTGATTCCGTAGGCGACCTTCTCGGTGAAGGTACCGTCGGCACGGCCTGGGTAGGCACGGTTAAGGTTACGTGTCTCACTTCCGGACAACTGCTGACCGGAGGATGCGTGAACATAGACCTCACTGTCTGGCCACTGGTCAATCGGATTTGTCGCACGACTTCCGAAGCGGAACCATCGGGTACCGTTCTTGGTGTCGATATAATACTTTGTTGGAGCTGCCTCCTGAGGGTCCGTGCAGGTGAAAGCACTGTTGTTTGCCCTTGGGATGACATAAAGGGTTCCGCTTGTCGGCTGGCAATACTCGACAAGGGTCACGGCTGAGATGAAACCGGATGGCTCATTCGGATGGGTTCCGCCAAGAACGAGCATGCTGGCACCTGGCTTTCCGCTGTCCAGAATATAAACTTCGGTATCGCCGTTTGAGCCCGCAAGAGCTGGGAACCAGTGGCTGAGCATCTTCACATCGGTGACGCCTGGACCGGCATAGATCGGCTCGGCTTTGCGCTGGGAGGTAAAGCCGATTGCAAGATAGATGACAAGACCCACCACACAGAGGCAGAGGGCACTGGCTGTCAGAATGTGTTTTGGAATTCTCTTCATGGCAACCTCACTTGATCAGCAGAAGACGCAGAAGAAGCGTCACCATAACGAGAGCGGCATCGAGCTGGAAAAAGAAGTTGTCCTTCTTTTTGAACATGTTCACGCCAATCAGGGCAAGGACGAAGGCCACAATGGCAAGATAGATGTATTTGATCATGCAGGCCTCCTTACTTTGTCAGAAATGCGAGAGCATTGGAATTCAGAATGCACACAACGGCGACAGCCACACACACAAGGAATGGGATGACGCAGTTCTTGAGCACCTTGGAATACTTGAGCTCGACGATCTGTGCGGCATAGTTTCCTGCAAGTGCCGTTGGAGGCATGAGGTCTCCCAGACAGCATGAGAATGCAAGAACAGCAGCAACAACGATATCACTACAGGAGGTGTTCTGGATAATGACCAGAAGGAACGGAACGCCGATGACCGATGCAGCACCATAGGAGCTGACGGCTCCGAAGGCTGGCATGATGGTAAACGATGCGATATACACAAAGACCATGCCAAGACCAAGGCAGCTGACGACAATCCAGCCTCTTGCACCGACCAGGGTAAGGGTCTGGATGAACATTCCGACACCCATGAGCTTTGCAAGAACCGGGATGGTAGTCTCCATGGCCTCAAGGGACTTCTTCCAGAAGTTGAACTTCTTTCCAGTGAAAAGTCCGATGACTGCGGAGATGAGGAAGATCAGACAAGTTCCGAGCTGCGGGAAGGAAGGTACGAGCTTTGAGACGACTAGCAGAACCACCAGGACGATGATTGGAATATAAAGGCGAACTCCATACTTCTTGCCCACCTCAAGATCAAGACCAGCTTTCAGCTTCTCGATGTCCATGTTCTTGCAGTACTTCAGTCCAAGGAACAGAACTGCAAAGACAGCACATGGAATGGTGAGAAGGAACAGCGGACCATCAAAACCGATGTAAGGCATGTCAACACCACCGCCGATCAGCATGGCCGGAATATTGATTGGAGGGGCTGCCATTCCCATGATGGCACCGATGGCAAGAATGGCACCAGCCTTCTCCCTTGGAATTCCAATGAGCAGAAGAACAGGGGCAACCAGAGCACCGGCGCTGAGGACAGCGGCTGTTGAGGATCCTGTGATCATACCAGGGAACATGACAACGAACATGAGAAGGATCAGCATGAGAGCTGGAACCTTGTAGAACTTCGTGACAATCGCAGCATTTAAGGCATCCAGTGCACCGGACTCCTGGACAACTGTCATGAAGAGCATGGCCGTCGATATGATCAGCATGGTGTCTACGTAGGTGAAGGTTCCCTCAAAAAGATGTCGGAGAGGAATACCTTGTCCACCTACAAGAGCGCCGACCACGGCTCCAAGAATCATGGAGACGCTGACCGGCAGCTTGAGGAGAAGATTTGCCAGCAGGAACACTGCCAGCATGGACATTAGACAGATGAGCTCGATATCCATCAGTTGAAGACTTCCGTGAAGACTGTCATTGTGTCTTTTGTTGCGTAGACGAGGCTGATTGGAACGTTGTGCTCTTCAGCATACTTTGTGAACTTATAGTCGAAGTTGGCATCTTCCTTGAGAACGATCAGGCTGGAAAGGTCCATGACCATGTCAGCATAGGCATCGGAAAGGGTTCCGCGGCGAGCGGATCCACCAATGTGGCAGCAGATGACCTTGACGTCGGAATTTGCCTTGAGGAAGTTGATGATCTCTGTTGCACGAGCAGTTTCCTGTGCCTCGGAGATGCCTGCAGCACCAAGACCCTTTGTACTTGCACCGACAGCGATGACGACTGTCTTGTAGTTCTGAAGGTCTGTTGCCTTTGCTGTTGCATTGTAGACATATTCAACACCGATCTTCTTCATGAGAGTATCGAGCATAGCAGCATCGGTGCTCTGACCGAAGGATGTGACGAATACTGGAGCCTTGAATGCGCCCTTCTCGATGGTTCCGAGAGTGACGACTCTGTTTGTATCATTTGTCTGCTGAACGAAATCGACGGACTTGTTCGGATCGAACTCGCTGTCGACGGTACCTGTGGAAGGTGTTGTAGCTGGAGCAGCTGCTGTTGTGGTTGTTGCAGCAGGTGTGCTTGTTGTTGCACTTGGTGCGGCAGAGCTTGTGCTCTTGCTACAGGAAACGAATGCGAAAACCATGGCGATTGCCAAAATTGCAATGATTGCTTTCTTCATAATATATCCTCCAAATCGATCAATTACTTGTTAACGCTCTTGAGAAGGTTCTCAAGACCGGCTGTTACCATATCATCATAACTACCTAAGCCTTCAAATGCTATAGCCTTTTCAGGATAGGCGTCACTATATGCCTCTGCAAGGTAGGAAATGCAGGTGATGTGTCTTGCAACTCGCTGTACCAGTGGATATCCGTTCTCCGGAACATTGAAATACACATAACCGTCATTGTGTGCCTTCAGATAGTTCGGCTCATTGCCGTTGATGATCAGATCATCATCCATCTTTCCGTGCAGTGGCCCCATGGAAGGGTTGTAGGTCTCCATGAGTGTCATCATGGATGCGGTGTTGTCGCCAAGGCTTCTGTGGGACAATCCATAGGAGGTGACACCAGAGTACTCTGCGCGCATCTCAAGGTCATCGAACTGCATGTTCAAAGCCATGGCACTTGCGATGGACATTGCCTTCTGGTTATCGGCCTTCTGGTTGACCATGGTGCAGTCAAGATACAGGAACTCCGGAGATCCCTCATGCATATCCATGGTGATGCTGACGTTCTCTCGTACGATGAGGTTGAAGATTCCGGCACACACCTTTTCGGTAAGGACTCCATTTTCGTTTCCATAGTAGAGCCTGTTGACGTTTCGGATCTCAGCACTCTCGGTTCCGACGAGCTTTCTTCCGGACTTGCCTTCGTAGTAGGTGAAGTCTGGCCACTGGTCTACAGGGTTTGTGAGTCTGTTTCCGACACGGAAGGTTCGTGTGCTTCCGTCAGAAAGGGTGATGGTGAAGAAATCCTGCATACCATCCAGCGGTGAGGTATGGGTGAATCCGCTCTTGTTGGTCCATGGGATGATCATGACCCTACCCTGTGTGACCTTGATGTTCTCCACCATGGCGATTGCAGACAGAAGACCTGCACTCTCGTTCGGATGGGTTCCGCCGAGAACCAGGAATGTTCCGCCGGCTTTGCCGCTGTCAAAGATATAGATTTCAGTATCGAGATCAGTTCCCTTGAGTCCTGCGCAGTACTCAGACAGCATGCGGACTTCCGACAAATTCGGATTCTGAGCAATCGGCTCTGCCTTGTGCATAGCCAGAAAGTCGATGCTTGCAAAGGTTGCGAAAACGAGGGCGACTGCAATGACGATGATATTCTTGATATAGCTCATGGCATGCCCCTCATTTGATATGTAATGCCCTAAGGGCAAAGGTCACTAGCACGTATGCAATGCACACGAGTTCTGTGAACGGACGCTTCTTGATGATGTTGAAGAGAAGAAGCAATGCAAAGACTGAGATGATGAGATAGTAGATTACCTGTAACATTGTCCCCCTTCCTCCTACAGAATCAGAAATGACATGCTGTCGCCGAAGAGAACCATCAGAATTCCCATGACGAGAACAAGAAGAGCAACCGGCCATACGGCTTTCAGAAGCTCACCGCTTTTCATTTTTCCTTCCAGTCCAACACTCTGTGCAGCACTTTCGGAGATTCCTCCATTACGTGTGATCAGTGCAACCAGTGCGATGGCAACGCTGCATCCGGAAACCACAACCGTGTTGGCAAGCCATCCGATTGGGAAGACTGCATAGGTGATGAGGAATGCTGGAAGTGGAATGGAAAGGAAATAACCAATGACGAGGGATGCGGCCATCAGGACCAACATGACATTCTGTGTGGCATATGGCAGAATCCACAGGCTGTAGATGCCGCGCACACCAGTCATGGAGCTGACTTCAATGAAGCTGCCCAGTGCAAAGACGATGGCAACTGGAACAGAAGCTTTCACAGCTCCGTCTGAAAGGACATCCAATGTATTCTTGAAACTGCCGAATCCCTTGCAACATACAATGACAGCAATTGTAGCAAGGAAGAAAACCAGTGTAAGTCCACCTATATATATAAAGGAAGAGAGAAGACCATCGACCAGAACGGCTGCACCAACTACGGCAAGAACAATCAGGCTTGCCTTGGCACCCTTTGCAGTTTCGATAGAGAAGCTCACTTCGGAAAGCGCCTTTCGGTTCATGAGTGCGAACACAACAAAGGCTGGAAGTGCAATCAGCAGAAGAGGAAGGAAGAAACCAACATATGGGGTTGGAAGAACACTTCCGGCTCCATTGGCGGCAATGATGGCTGGGATGCAATTTGGAGGAAGGATCACGCCAAGGAAAGCACCGACTGTCACGATGACAGTTGCCTTCTTCTTATCGGTCATGGCAGAACCTACCAGCTTACCTGTGGTAAGGATGCTTGCACCTGCAAAGCCTGTCAGCATGGATGGCAGTGCAATAAGCAGCAGAACCGCAAAGGCCTTGAGGACAGCATTTCGGATACCCGCAATCTTATCCAAAAGAAGTGCAAAGGCTCCGCTTCTGTCCAGACACATGACCAGTAGTGTTGCGGCAAAGACGCAAAGCAGACTGTCAAGGAATCCGAATGGACCCTCAACGATCTCTCTGAATCTGATGCCCATTCCTGCGGTGAGGCTTCCAGCTACGGCTGCCAGGAACAGGAACACAACAGACCATTTCTTATTGTTCTTTGTGGCAATTGATCCGCCTATTGAGATGATGAACATCACAAGAGCCACATAAATCTCTTCTCTCATCGGTTTCCTCTATTAATCAGACCGAACTCAACATAAAAAACGTCTTATATCGTCGGTCGATACTGCAAAAATCGGATTTTTTTCTGGTTTTTGCAGTAAAATACTGCTTTTTTCAGAAAAAATGTCTGTTTTTGCAGTATTTTCATCAGCCTCTCATCAAGCACCCGTCAAGGGACGCTTTCGCTCAAGCCCTTGACTGGCACATGTTAAGGGTGTGGCAAAAGCCGTCCCCTATATAAGCACCCGTCAAGGGACGCTTTCGCTCAAGCCCTTGACTGGCACATGTTAAGGGTGTGGCAAAAGCCTACACCCTTAATAAGCAGCAGCACCGTAGTGTCTGCGATCATCTCCGATGGCATAGAACAGGCCATCCTTGACTTCGATTGCTGCGACGTTTCCGACATGTGAGCTGTACTCTCTGTCAGTATCCATCAGGTTGTACCCCATAGCGGCAACAGCATCGATAGTAGCCTGGCTATATCCACCTTCCATGTACATATCCTTGATTGTCATACCATCTTTCCAAGTTCTTGGAGCGTTGACGGCCTGGGCAATGTCCATATCAAAGTCGATGTAGTTCACGATTGCTGCAAGAGCTGCAGATACCAGAGCCCAGTTTCCTGGAGAACCGACTGCGAGAACAGGCTTTCCGGATGCATCAGCAACGATGGAAGGACATGTTGTGGAACAGACCTTGATGTAAGGCATGAGCATGTTGACGGAAGCTGTTGCGCTGTTGTTCAGGTTGGAAAGGTGTGCGGTGAACACGAAACCTGTACCTGGAACGGCAACGGCACTACCGAAGTTGATACCGTTTGTGTTTGTTGTGGAAACGACGTTACCGTACTTGTCCATAGCAACCATGTGGCTTGTTCCACCCTGGTCAACCGCTGCACTTTCTGCAACTTCCTTTCCAGTCTCTGTGAGAGTGACCTTGAGTTTGCCGGAGCCAACGACCTTCTGCTTTGCAGTCGGGTTAAGCTTTGTGGCACGCTCTGCAGCATATTCCTTGGAAATGATGGTATCGACTGGGCAATTGTAATAGATCGGATCAGCCATGAAGCCGTTTCCATCCTTGTAACCCATGGTGAAAGCCTCTGCCATGAGGTTGACGGTCTCAGGACTGTCAGCACCATAGGACTTGAGGTCAAAGTTCTCGAGGATGTTCAGGGCCTCAAGAAGTGCAGCTCCACCTGTGGATGGACCGCCGACTGTGTAGACGGTGTAGCCTCTGTAGGTAGTGGAGATCGGCTCACGAATCACAGCCTTGTACTGAGCAAAATCCTCATGGGTGAGAATTCCGCCAAGGCTCTGGATGTGCTCGACCATCTTGTCAGTGAATTCACTGTCGTAGAAACCCTTGATTCCTTCGTTGGCAATCATCTCATAGGTATTTGCAAGATCCTTGTTTGTGATCTTGTCGCCTACGCTGTACAGGAAGCCTTCATCGGTGTAAAGGCCAAGTGTGTACTCATAGTTTGAGAGGTTTGCATAACGGCCTTCAATGTTGGTGTTCCATCTTTCAGATACAGGGAAGCCTTCACGAGCGAGCTTGATGACTGGAGCAAGAACCTGAGCAGGTGTCATGGTTCCCCAGTTCTCAAGAGCAGTGAGAGTTCCATAGACCTGGCCTGGAATGGCGATGGACTGCACTGATGGTGGGTTCTCAGAACTTGAAGTATCAATGGTTTCTGCAATTGCAGCGCCTGGGGCCTGTGTCATGTATTCGATTGTGATGTATTTGTCTTCAGCGGCAAGGTAGACAGTCATCTGGCCTGCACCACCGATACCTGTTGCAGCCGGCTCAAGAAGGCCAACAGCATAGATCATAGCAACAGCGGCATCGATTGCGTTACCGCCCTGCTCCATGATGTCAACAGCAATCTGGGATGCAATCGGGCTTGCACATGCGGCAGCACCGTTGGCACCGACAGCACCGGTTCCAAAGATATCACTTGGCCATTCATAGACAACCTTCTGCTCAACGACCGGAGTAGCAGGAGCTACTGGATCAACCACTGGGGCAGGTGCAGCAGCCTGGGCAGTTGTTGTGGTGGTAGACTGGGCTGCAGGAGCAGCGGCAGTTGTGGTTGTGCTGTCCGATACTGGCTTTGAACATCCGATGAGAGCAAATGCCATAAGCATCACAACAAGTGAAATGGCAATTTTACTAACAGTTTTCTTCATATATTGCTCCTTTTTTAGGAAACAAACACGCCCCCAAGAAGGGGGCGATTCCAAATCAATTGAAATTCGAGACTATCCTAATCAGGCGAGCCTTCAGTTAACTTCGATTGAAACCAGATCGCTGTCTGCAGCAAGTGTCAGAGCAAGGACATCCTCTGCATACATGAGTTTGACAGAGCCATCGGCATAGGTGAGTCTGTACTGAACAACCTCTGCCATGTTGATCTTCTCAAAGACATCTGCAACCTTCAGGCCATCTTCTGGGATGTAAGCAAAGGCATCTTCGTCGAGGATGTAGTAACCTGCGTTGAAGACTGCATCTTCCTTCTTTGACTGCTCCTGACCGAGAGTGATGTACTCACCAGTTGCGTGCCATCCGATGTACTTCTTGGCGAAGTGGCTGTACTCCTCGTCTCTAGCAAAACCGTCCTTGTAGGAAACGACCTTGACGGATGCACTTGGAGTGACATCGAACTTTGCAAGAAGCTCAGCTGCGGAGTAACAACCTGCATACTTGTGTGAAGAAGTCTTTGCTGTTGGATAGTAGGTACCAGCTCTGTTCTGGAGGTATGGTCCCTCAACTCCGTAGACGCCCTTTGCGTTGAGGAGCATGACCATGTGATAAACGCCCTCACCCTCGAGCTTGGAATCTGGAGTAACACCAGCAACTGTGACGGAGTAGACGTTTGCGAGGCTCTGGTCGCCGCAGACAAGTGTGATGACCTTTGCATCGTCATAGACGATTGCTGCATCAGCAAGCTGTGCTGCTGTGAGAGTGAGCTGCTCACCTGTGATGGACTCGAAAACGAATCCTGTTGCTGGAACAAGTCCTACGTTCTCTGCGACATAGAGCAGATCCTCGTAACCCTCTTCTGGCATGAAGATCAGAGCTTCGTTACCGACAACGCACCAGCCCTTGTACCAGACATCAGAGGATTCCTTCTGGTTTGGACCGACGAACAGGTCGTAGTCATAAGCAGGATTGTCCTTGATGAAACTGACATACTTTCCACGGAAAGTCTTGTAGTCACAGGAATCGGTGTGAAGGTCTGCATAGGAAACGATTGGGACGATTGTGTCATTGGATGGAGTGAACCAAAGGTTCTGGTCAATGATCTCGCCGAGGTTGTAGCTTACATGCCATTCCTTAGCATTGTAGCACTGTGAAGATGCCTCAAGTCCTTCGAAGGAATTGTTGAGAATGATTACGCGCTGCATGCCCTCTGTCTTCTCAGAGATTGACTGTGCAAAAGCTGCACCCATTGCAAGAGCGACAAGAAGAACGATAACTAAAAATTTCTTCATATGCTTTTCTCCTTATAATGACGCCGTTACGTCTATTTCAGTTCTTGTTTCTATACATAGTAGTGCATTTGTACCAATAATGTCAAAATATTTATAATCATTTTCCTGCATATTTTATGCATATCTATTCAATACTTCATGTATTTTCTTTATTTTGCCCACATGCTAATATATTCATGAGGGTTTACCATGCAAAAAGGTCTTGAAAAAGTTGATTTTTATGAATATCTGAAGCGCATTGGAGAGGGTTACGAAGGGCTCAAGGACTGGGAAAACCAGATGATTGCCCAAATTAACGCCAAAATGCCCAATTTTCAGGGCGCAAGCGTCATTGTGCTCAATGCAAACCCTTTCACAGTCGGACATCGATACCTTGTTGAGATTGCCGCAAAACGCAGCAAGAGCGTCATTGTATTCGTCATTCAGGGCAAGACCGAATCGGGCGGCAAAGGCAACCATGAGAACACAGGCATCGAGATTCCTTTCCAAGACAGATTCGCCCTGACACAGAAGGCCCTTTCCGACCTTTCCAATGTTGTGGTGTTACCTTCTGGCCCATACCTCATCAGCCGCGATGATTTCCCTTCCGATTTTCTGACCGACAAGCTCGGAAATGCCTCTGCCCATGCCATTTTGGACGCTATGGTCTTCTGTGATGTCTGTGAGGCCCTGGGATCCAAAACAGCTTTCGCTGGTGATGAGCCGCGTGACGAGCTGTCCGAGATTCACCTCAATGCCTTACGACAGGCATGTGCCGAGGCCAAGATCGTACTCAAGGTTGCAGAAAGAAAGAGACTCGGAGACAAGTACATCTCCGGGTCCCTCGTCAGGCAGGACCTGTCCAACAAGAATATGGACGAGGTTCATCTGCTTGTTCCAGATATGGTTTTCGATTATTTAGCGGGTCATTTCGCTTAAGACCTTGCTGTCTCTGATGGCCTTGACGTAAATCAGATAGGACATGACAGAGGAGAAGGCAGCCAGTGCGAACAAGACGGTGACGACAACAGCAAAAAGCTGTACACCTTTTCCGGAAACACCACCGACATATAGAAAGCGCAAAGCAAAACCGCAGATGCAGGACAAGGCATAAAGACAGGTCTTGGCCTTTCCGAAGATGTTGGCCGCCATAGCCTTTCCCTTACCCATCATCAACATGCGGGTAAAGCTTTGTGCGAACTCTCTCCAAAGGATGAAGATGAAGGCCCAAACCGGCATGATGCCTACAGCAAGAAGGCAGGTGAAGAAGGTCAGATGGCTGATGACATCGGAAAACGGATCAAGGACCTTTCCCAGATCCGTTACAAGATGATGCTTTCTGGCAATCTGGCCATCCAGAAGGTCTGTGAGCTCCATGGTGCCATAGATCAGAACAAGGACTATGACATAAAGGGCCACATTCACACCTGTCAGTTCAGGCAGAAAGAACAGCAGGAAAAAGAATGGAGCAAGAACAAGTCTTGTCACAGTAAGTTTGTTTGGCAGATTCATTGGAACAGCCTCCTGTACTTGTCTCTAAGATACAAATCAAAGTAGGAAGCATCAAGTGTCTTGCCGGTAGCCCTTTTGAGAAGTTCTCCACTTGGGTAGATGGCTCCCGTTCGATAGTATTTTTCCGTAAGATAGTTCTTGATTTCACTAAGTCGACCCGATTTCATGGCATTGTTCACATCCACTTCCTTTTCCATGAAATGCCACACATGCGCATTGATCAGGTTGCCCAATGCATAGGATGGGAAGTAACCGTACAGGCCGCACATCCAGTGGACATCCTGAAGGACGCCGCTTCGGATGCTGTCAGGATACTTTCCAAGAAGACTCTTAGAAAGCTCGTTCCAGGCATCCGGAAGGTCTTTGACCTTGAGACTTCCATCGATCATCTGACGCTCCAGCTGGAAACGCAGTATGATGTGAAGACCATAGGTGACCTCATCGGCATTGACTCGAACATCATCACAGGTGACGCGGTTGATGGCCTTCATGAAAGTTTCAAATACAACACCCTTGGTCTGCTCTGGGAAGGTGTCACAGAAAATCGGGAAATAGCGTTCCCAGAAATAAGGGCTGCGAGCGACAAGGTTCTCCCACAGGCGGCTCTGGGACTCATGGAAGGTGTTGCTCTCTCCCTGCCCCAGACTGGTTCCCTTGATGCTTCCGCTGCTGGCTCCCATTTCATAGAGTGCATGGCCGGCCTCATGGACAATGGTGTAAATCTGGCTTGTGACGTTCGGATCTTCAAAACGAGTTGTGATTCTGATGTCATCACTACCGATGACCGTTGTGAATGGATGGGCAACCTCTCCGATTGCACCACGGTCGAACTCAAAGCCCATATCCTCAAGGATCTTTCTGGAGAATTCCTTCTGCTTGGCGATGTCATAGTCCTGGTACAGGAAAGCCTCCTGCTCCTTTGTGACCTGGTTTCCGCTCTGTTTCACCATGTCCACGACATCGAGGATGGTCTTCTGCATGCCGTCAAACAGGTCAGAGATCTCAGAAGTGTTAAAGCCTGCATCGTTGTCATCCAAAAGCGTGTCGTAAAGGGTTCTTCCCTTGGCTGTGATGGAAGCCTTCTCCTTCACAAGGTCGACAAGGCGCTCCAGATATGGATAGAAATCCTTGTAATTGCCATCCTCTCTGGCACTGAACCACTGGTTCTGACAGGAGTTCTTGGCCTCTGAGATGTCGGAGACGAGCTTCTGTGGAAGAAGAACCTCATCTTCGTATCTCTTTTTCCAGACGCGCACCAGGGCTTTCTGCTCATCGGTGGCATCGGCAAGACCTTCCAGAGCACTGAGGTCCTTTCCGAGGGTCTCACTGGTCGCCATATCATGAAGGACTTCGGTCAGGTATCCCAGTTGCTGGGATTTCTCCTCTCCGCCCTGCTTGCTCATAACCGTTTCAAAGTCATACTCCACGGTTGCGGCAATATGGCCGATCATGGTGTACTTTCTATCCATGGCGAGCAAGGAATCATATGCTTTTTGCTGTGTTTCAGTCATTTTTCACTCCATTGATGTTTCAAAGTTTGGAAAGGACATCCTCAACAGCCTTAAGAACATAGGTTGGTGTCGAGGATCCAGAGCAGATACCCACGGTTTCAAAGCCGGACAGTCTGCTTTTCATGGCATCGTCGATTTCCGTCTCATTCAAAATCTCAAAAACAGGTTTGCCCACTTTGGCCGCGGCAATGGCAAGGCCTTTGGTGTTCTCACTGGCCTTACCGCCAACCACAACAATGGCATCGGTGTTTTCGGCAAGTTCCAGAACCGCCGCAACCCTTGAGGTGGAAGCTCCACATGGGGAGGTTGAAAAGCGGATGTTGTGATAGCTCTCCTTGAGATATTTTCGGATTCTTTGGAATTCCGCAGCCTTGAAGGTCGTCTGGGTTACGACAACAATCTCTTCATTGGCATCGAAAACCCCGCTTTCGACAACGGCTTTCGCATCGTCCATGCTACAGATCAGTGAGGACTGGACAATCTTGCCCTCTGACACCTCAACGCCAAGAAGCCCTACGGTCTCGGCATGTCCTTTGACACCGATGACCATTGTCCGCTTCCCTTTCAGGGCTGCATTTCGAAGATGATTGGACCCTTTTGCCACAATTGGGCAGGTGGAGTCCAGCAGTTCATAACCTGCATTCTGGAAAGCTCTTCTGTCAGAATCCGGAATCCCATGGGCTCGGACCAGCGCAATGCCTGGCTGGGCATCCGACGGGGCATTGATGGTGACAAGGCCTTGCTTCTGGAAATGATTCACAACGTCCTCGTTGTGAATCAGGTTGCCGATGCTGTAGCAAGGACAGCCCTTCTGTTTTGCCATTTCAATGCACTTTGAGGCATTCTCAAGCGTATTGGAGACACCAAAACAGAAACCGATGACCTTGCTTCTCAGAACCTTCACAAGCGACCTCCGTCAAACAAGGCTTTCCGGGTCGTCTTCAGAGGAGGCCTTTGCCTTCTTGAACTTGAAGACCTTCTTGCTGCCTTCGTCCTCTCCCAGGACTCTCTGAGCCATTGCCTCATCGGAAAGGTCTTCCTCGACTTCCACCTTGAGAATGTCAAAGCTCTCCAGTTTTCCGAGTGTGTACAGAATGTTTGTTGCCAGGAAGTTGGAGGAGTATGTTCCAATCACGACACCGAAGATCATGCAGATGGCGAAGCTTCTGACATCACCGTGTGCAAGGATGGCAAGTGGCAACACAGCAAGAAGGGTTGTGATGCTACTGTAGGTGGTACGCGTGAGAGAACTGTTTACGCCATAGTCCATGACAGAAGAAAGGTCCTGGCTGTTATCGCCTCGGATGCTCTCTCGGATTCTGTCGAAGATGACGATGGTGTTGTTCAAGGAGTATCCGATGATGGTCAGGATTGCTGCGATTGTGGTGGAGGAAACCTCAAAGCCCATGAGGCTGATGAAACCCAGCATCAGAAGGACATCGTGAATCAGAGCCACGATGGCGCCGATGGAATAGGCAACCTTGAAGCGGACCCAGACGTAGATCAGAATCAGAACAAGGGCAATTGCGACAGCCTTGATGGAACCGGTGATGAGACTGGAAGAGAACTTGGCACCAATGAAGTTGCTCTCCAGAAGTTCAACAGAACCGAACGATGTGTTCAGAAGTCCGTTGATGAGGTTCTCCATGCTTCTCTGGTCCTGGCCGTCGATGAGTTTTGTTCGGATCTGGTAACGTCCGTCATCCGAAGATCCGACGTTCTGCACCCGAACACCCTCCACAGAGGAAAGGGAGCGTCTCACATCCTCAATCTGGACGGTGCCCTGGATTCTCACAGATACGGAAAGGCCACTGTCAAAATCGATACCAAGGTTAAAGCCCTTGAACAGCAGAAGAAGGACACTTGCCAGCATGAGCGTGGCAGCAAGGCCAACAAAGAGGGCTCTTTTCTTGACGACTGTGAATGAGATCTTCATTTTGCCCTCCTCTTCCATGAGATTGCAATCTTCTCACCGACGGTGAGGTCCATCAGAAGATGACTCAGGAACAATGATGTGAAAAGTGAACTGACAATTCCAATTGCCAGGGTAATCGCAAAGCCCTTGACTGCGCTGGAACCGAAGTTCATCAGCACAAGTGCTGCGATGATGGTTGTGATGTTGGAATCCAGAATGGTCCACAAAGCCTTGGCATAACCGGTCTTGACGGCAGCCTTAGGAGTGCTTCCCGCTTTGAGCTCGTCCTTGATTCTCTCGAAAATGATGACGTTGGCATCAACTGCCATACCGACGGAGAGGATAAGGCCGCCGATTCCCGTCAGAGTCAGTGTAGAGCCGAAGCCACCGAGTGTTGCAACCATAATGACAAGGTTCATGATCAGAGAAACATCGGCAATGATTCCGCATCCACTGTAGAACACAATCATAAACACAACAACAAGCAGGAAACCGACCATGATTGCGTTCACACCAATGCGAACGGAGTCTTCACCAAGTGAAGCACCAACCGTCTGCTGATTGGAAACGGTAACGGAGATCGGCAGGGATGCCGTCTTGAGGATAATGGCAAGGTTCTCAGCCTCAGATTCGGAGAAGCCTGAAATCTGAACGTTTGTGGAAAGGGCGTCGCGAATGGTGGCGACGCTCTTCACATGGCCATCCATGACAATGGAAAGTGGGCTTCCGATATGGGCCTTTGTGAACTTGTAGAAGATGTTTCCACCCTCATCACTGAGTTTGACGACAACGGTAGGCTGGTTGCTTGTACTGTCTTTGGAGGTCTGTGCGGAAAGCAGATAGCTGCCATCCAGAGCAGGCTCTCTGTAGATGACCACAATCGAGGAAAGGACCTCAAGACCATACTCATCGGTCACAAAGTTTCCGGCGATCATGCGGTCTGCCGGAACAATGGAAGGCTGTTCGAAAGCAAGGTCGTGCTCAAGAGCGTAGACCAGCTTTTCATACTCCTGTGGATTGCTCTGGTAGTAAGCCAAGACTCTCTGGGTTGCGAGGTTATCAGCCAAGTGGAATGCCAAAGCACCCTTACCTTTGAGGAATGCGTCAACACGTTCTGGGTCTGGCGTTCCTGCAAGCTCAATCAGAATCTGGGAATCACCCTGAGCTCTGATTTCCGGCTCTGCCATACCGAACTGGTCGATTCTGTTCTTGAGAATCTCAATATCCTCTGCGATGGCCTTTGAAATCTCGTCTCCAGTTGCCTCACGACCAAGTCTGTCGCTCAGGGACTGGGCATCCACATCAAGCAGAATGCTCATACCACCCTTGAGGTCAAGACCAAGCTGAAGTGCCTTAGCCGACAGATCCTTCAGACTCTGAATGTATGTGCGGCAATGGGCCTCCACAGCCGCTTTCAAAGCGGCACCACCGTCTTGAGATACAGAGAAAGCAGACAACACGTCTGCACATTTTTCAATCTTTGCACCCTTTCCCTTTGCCTGGGCCTTTGCGAGGTCCAATACAAAAGAATACTCCTTGGGCACATCAGAATCCCTGTTGCTCTGCATGTACTGCAAAGCAGACTCCGCCTGTCCCTGGGAGTATTCTTTGACCTGGAGGCTTGAGGCCGTTGTAAGAGCCTTATCCTCCGCTGATACGAAACCGTACCATCTGATTGTAGGGAAAAGGAACCATACACAGATTGCAATCGCAACGACTGCAATCAGAATGCGTTCCGTCTTTTTCATGTGTTCCCTTCAGAAATCAGTTCTCTGACTTCTCTTCTGCCTTTGGAGCTTCAACTTCTGGCTTCTCAACCTTCTCGATCTTCTCAGCCTTCTTGGACTTCTTGTCGTCAGCCTTCTCTGTCTCAGCCTTCTGGTTCAGAACCTGAGAGATGGCGTTCTTGCTGAACTCGATTCTTGTGTTGTCATCAACCTTGACGATGACTGTGCTCTCCTTGACGACAGCAACTGTTCCTCTGATACCACCGATTGTGACAATCTTGTCACCCTTCTTCATGGCAGCGAGCATGTTCTTGACTTCGTTGTCTCTCTTCTTCTGTGGTCTGATGATCAGGAAGTAGAAAATCATGATGATCACTGCGAAGGTGATCAGAGTTGTGACCATGGAACCACCTGCAGATGCTGATGAAGACTCAGCTGTAGCAAGGGCAAGAATCATTGAATACATGTTATATCCTCACTTTGTTGTGTTTATTGCAAAACGCAATAATTAAACATACACATATATTACATGAATGTCAAATAAAAGGGACCGTCACTGTTGGTAACGATCCCTCTGAAACTGAAAGATATTTTTTGTTCAGGCCGAAATCACATCATGCCACCCATGCCTGGGTTTGCTGCTGGAGCTGCTGGCTCTGGAGCAGGAATGTCTGTGATGGCACACTCACTTGTGAGAATGAGAGCTGCAATGCTTGCTGCGTTCTGCAGTGCGCTTCTTGTGACCTTGACTGGGTCGATGATACCAGCTTCGACCATGTTGACCCACTTGCCGCTGTTAGCATCGTAACCAACACCCTTCTCGCTGTTCTTGCACTTGTCAGCAATGATGGCTCCATCCTCGCCTGCGTTCTCAGCGATCTGGCGCATTGGCTCCTCAAGAGCTCTGCGGACGATCTTGTAACCGATCTGCTCCTCATCTGTGAGAACGGAAAGGTCAAATGCTTCCATCTTCTTGGATGCCTGAGCAAGAGCGACTCCACCACCAGGGATGACACCTTCCTCGATTGCTGCACGTGTTGCGTTGACAGCATCCTCGACTCTGTGCTTACGCTCCTTGAGCTCAACCTCAGTCGGTGCACCGACGTTGATGACTGCAACACCACCTGCGAGCTTGGCAAGTCTCTCCTGAAGCTTCTCGCGATCGTAGTCGCTTGTTGTCTCACCGATCTGCTTCTTGATCTGACCGATTCTGTCCTTGATGTCCTCAGCCTTTCCAAGACCATTGATGATGGTTGTGTTCTCCTTCTCAACCTTGACGCTCTTGGCGCGTCCGAGCTGTGAAAGGTCTGCACCCTCAAGCTTGAGGCCGAGCTCTTCGCTGATGACCTGTCCGCCTGTGAGAACTGCGATATCCTCGAGCATTGCCTTTCTTCTGTCACCAAAGCCAGGAGCCTTGATGGCACAGACATTGAGTGTTCCTCTGAGAGCGTTGACAACCAGAGTGGTCAGTGCTTCGCCATCGACATCTTCTGCAATGATGAGAAGTGGCTTGCTTGTCTGGACAACCTTCTCGAGAACAGGAAGAAGTTCCTTCATGGAAGAGATCTTCTTGTCGTAGATCAGGATGTAAGGATCATCCATGATGCTTGTCATGGTCTCGCGGTTGCTGGCAAAGTAAGCGGAGATGTAACCACGGTCGAACTGCATACCCTCAACGAAATCGGTTGTTGTCTCGATGTTCTTGGACTCCTCAACTGTGATGACTCCATCCATTCCGACCTTTTCCATAGCATTGGCGATCTCTTCACCGATTGTTCTGTCGTTGTTTGCAGAGATGGAAGCGACCTGTGTGATCTCTTCCTTGTCGCTGACTGTCTTGGCCTGGCTCTTGATCTCGGAAATGGCATCGGAAACAGCCTTGTCGATACCGCGGCGGATTCCCATTGGGTTGACGCCTGCTGCGACACTCTTCATACCTTCCTTGGTGATTGCCCAAGCAAGAACTGTTGCTGTTGTTGTTCCGTCACCGGCGATGTCGTTTGTCTTGGAAGCGACTTCTTTGACAAGCTGTGCACCCATGTTCTCAAACGGATCCTCAAGTTCAACCTCACGTGCGACGGAGACACCGTCCTTAGTGATCATTGGAGCACCGTACTTCTTATCCAAAAGAACTGTGCGGCCCTTTGGTCCCAAAGTTGTCATAACTGCCTTTGCAATCTGCTCAACACCAGAAACCAGAGACTTTCTGGCCTGTTCACTGAACTGAAGCTGTTTTGCCATAATATATCCTCTTTACCTAAAAATTATTCCATCTCAGTCCGACATACCGCCGAACGATTCAAAAGATACAAAAGAATCCACCATAAATCAAGTTTATGAAAAAAATTCCAGAACCAATGCGCTCATGCCCAAAGCGAATACGGCTGAGAACACATTCGACAGCAGGTTCACCATGTCGTTGTCCACCCAGCGGATGCCTCTGGAAAGCTCAAGGGCCTTGCCGTTCTTCTGCTCATGCTCTGTCAGCATTCCGGTGTCTGGATCGATGTAATGGGCCTGCACGCAAGCACCCAGATAGGAGTCGATCACAGCGCCGGCAAAACCCGTGATACACACTAGGGAAGCTGCGGCAAACGAGACGCCGTC
>JAKSPE010000026.1 GCA_024405015.1 Sphaerochaetaceae bacterium | reverse complement strand
CACTGAGGGTCTACAAGTCCTGAAATCTGAAGCACTCCGTCTTCCAGAAGCTTGTTGACTCTGGATCTTACCGTGTTCTCGGTGATGCCGATCTTGTCAGCGATGGTGGAGAAAGCCTTTCTTCCGTTGCTGAGCTCTTTGATAATTGCTTTGTTGGTTTCGTCTAGTTTCATTAGATCTTTCCGTTAGCCTTGAGGTCATTGATTGTTGCTACAATCTCATCGCCGATTCTGAGGAGGTTCTCCTTGCTGTTTGCTCCGACGTGAGGTGTGAGTGTGACATGCTGAGCCTTGAGAATTGGGTAATCCTCTGCAGGTGGGTCGTTAGGATAGACGTCTGCACAGTACCAGGAGACCTGACCCTCATCCAGAGCCTTGACCATGTCTTCTGCATTGACGATGGCGCCACGAGCTGCGTTGATGATCACTGGCTTCTTGGTCATGATGGAGAAGAGCTTCTCGTTGAACATGTCTCTTGTCTCATCAGTCAGTGGCATGTGGATGGAGATGTAATCGGCATCCTTGACGGCCTCTTCAACAGATGGGACCAGTGTGGCGACCTGTGAACTTGAAACGTATTTGTCGTAAGCGACAACGCTCATGCCGAATGCCTTTGCGCGCTCAGCAACCTTTGTTGCGATGTTTCCGATGCCGAGAAGACCCAATGTCTTTCCATAGAGCTCTGTTCTCTTGATGGTCTTGAGCCACTGGCCGTTCTTCATACCGTTGTCATACTCACAGATGTGGTTTGGAGCACTGAGCATGAGAGCGAATGTAAGCTCTGCGACTGCGATGGAACTTGCCTTCGGGGTGTTCTTGACGATAATTCCCTTGGACTCTGCATAGGCCTTATCGATATTGTCGATTCCGACACCACCACGGATGATGAGCTTGACGTTCTTTGCTGCATCAATGTATTCCTTGTTGCAGATGGTCTTTGCTCTTACAAGGATGACATCAGCTTCTGGAGCTCTTGACTTGTCGGTTGTTACCTCGCCGAATGCCTGAAGTTTTGTTTCAAGAGATGCGTCAAATGCATCAGAGATAAGAATAAGCATGTGATTCTCCTTATATGTTATTCCCTCGTTTTCTGCGAGGAATATGACCCGTATTTGGTCGTATCACAAGTTATTCTAACACATTTTTCGTCAAAGTCAAATTTTTTATTGAAAAAATGATGAATAAGTAAAATTTAGAAATATGAGTTGTGCTATTCCACCAATTCTGGCTCTTATGCTTTCATTTCGTCGGTGGATTTGCTATAATCGAACCAAGGAATTTGAACCCTAGGGGAGATTCAAGATGGAAGACGATTATAGGGACATAGCCCCATACGAAGGACAAGACTTCGAAGACGCCATGCAGCGTCTGATCCAATATCCTCAGCTGCTGAACAATTTCACAGACATTATCTCACGTCATAGCCGACTGGTCAACAAGTGGAAATCATTTCATGCAAAGGGACTTCTGTCCCATATGCTCACACAGGTTCATTCCTACATGGATTTCCAGAAGTACATCACCTGCGATATCTTTCTTGAGATGATTGAATCCTCCAGCATTGATGATTTTACATTTGGTGGTATGGAGAACATTGAGGGTGATGAGCCACATGTCTATATCAGTAACCATCGAGATATCGTCCTTGATGCAGCACTTTTGGATCTGGCCCTTTACCGCAGTGGCAAGATGCAGGGTGAGATGGTCATCGGAGACAATCTTCTGGTCAACAGCTTTGCCACCGATATCTTCAAGGTCAACGGAGCTATCACATTCAAGCGTTCTCTGCAAAGCGCCGCAGACCTCCGAAAGGAGACACTGCGACTCAGCCGCTACATCCGCCATTGCATCGAGACACGAAAATGCAGTGTGTGGATTGCACAGAAGAGTGGAAGAAGCAAGGATGGTATCGATAATACTAGCCCAGCCATTCTCAAGATGCTTTATCTTGCCTACCGTGAGGATGGCATCTCCTTCGCAGACTTTTTGAAGAAGTCTTCCATTGTTCCTGTTTCCATCAGCTATCAGTATGACCCATGTGACATCTCCAAGAGCGAGGATCAGATCCGTAAGCTCAAGGCCGAAGGCTGCTACAATGTCTACGTCAAGAAGAAGTATGCCGATGTTCTGGATATGGTGCGAGGACTGCGCATGAACAAGGGTAATGTCCACATCCAGATCGGAAGTCCTCTGGATGGCGATGTCATCAGCGATGTGCGTGCCGCCACAAGGGAGATGGATCGCCAGATCCACATGAACTACAAACTCTGGGATACCAACTATTTTGCTTATGACAAGCTCAGCAAGGCCAAGGAGTTTGCCTCCGAATACAAGGATATGAACACCAAGAGTTTTGTGAAGCACTACAGACATCTGAAGCCGGAAGTGAAGGAATACGTTTACAACAGCTATGCCAACCCTGTGCGCTCCATGCTTTCCGAGAAGAATCCTGTCGAGGAGTCTGATGAAAAGAGTTAAGCGCCTTGCACTGCTTCTGCTATTGACCTTGGCTCTTCTGGTTTCCTGCCAGAGGGACGGGGTGTCGGTCAATGAACTCAAATCCCAGGTCTATGTTCACCAAAATGGCGATATGGGGCTCAGTCTGTTCTTTCAGACTGACTGCAAAGACCCGCTGTCCGTTGGTATGATCGTCAAGTCTCCATCGTCTTTGACTTGGACGCTAAACGTCTATGAGGCTACTTTCGAGGATGTCAGTTACTTCGGTAGTGCAGACATTGCCATGCCAAGCGGTATGGCTTTGGAGCAGGGGACTTGGAATGTGGTTGTCACGTACAAGGATGGAAGCTCAGTCTCCCGCGATTTTGCCGTCTCCTATCATGATGTAGATGCCGCACTTTCTGCCTATGCAGAAAACGCCTTCACAGGTTCCTGGTTTGACCTTGCGTCCAATGTGACGGTTCTTGGAAACTGATGTCAGACGATTCTTCCAACATCTTTATATAATTGCTCTTTACTGATGATGTAGGTGAAGGACCTTCCGTGTGGGCACACCATTCTGTCCAGCTCAAAAGCCTTCTTGACCAGTGCCTTTGCGGTGACGCTGTCAAGTTCGTCTCCTGCCTTGATGGCGGCATGGCATGCAATGATGGCAAACAGACCTTTCTGTGCACTTTCGATGTCACCTGTCATGTTCTGGATATAGGAGACGATTTCCTTTTCGTTCTTTCTCACGGTAGCCGGCATGCTTGCCATCTCCCACAAAAGAGGCTCCTTTCGGGTCAGCTCAATGCCAAAGTCTGCATAGAGCATGCTGTTCTGCTGAAGATAGTCATCCACCGAACGCTCGACTTCAAATTCATAAGGTACAATCAGGCGCTGCACATCGCGCTGGGCGCGAATCTCATCGTAGAGAATTCTCTCATGAAGGGCATGCTGGTCAATGAACAGAAGTTCTGTCGGGGTCTGGACCATGAGGAAGGTGTTGAAGACCTGTCCGATGTAGGTGTATTCGCTGGCCACAGTCGGGGTTTCTACCTCTGGTGTCTTCGGTGTTGAAACAGGCTTTGCACTTGGAGTCGGTTCCTTTTTCATGATGGCTTTTGCGTTCTCAAACCAGGACGGGTCAAACGGTTTTGCACTTGGCTTTGCAGCTTGGCTGCTGTGCTGGCTGCCGTAGGCGACAGGCGGCCTTTCCGCGGCCGTTTCGCTAGCCTTATGAGGCTCTGGCATTGTAGTACTGCTTAGCGCACTTGGTTTTGTCTGCTGAGGTTTCTCCTGCTTCTGAGGCTCTTCGAAAAGGGAACTCATTGGCTCGGCTTCCCGACGGTCATCGGTGTCGTAGGTCTTGTTCACAAGTGCCTGGCGAATCATGGTGGTGATGCTTCCGTAGATCTGGCTCTGGTTGCGAAGCTTGCACTCCCTTTTGGCTGGATGGATGTTGAAATCCACAAGCGATGGGTTGTCTTCGATAAAGAGGTAAAAGTAAGGGAAGGCTCCACCTGGAATGGCGGCAGAGTAGGCGCTTGTGATGGCCTGGACCAGTTGGTAGCTGTCGATGACGCGGTTGTTTACGAAAAGGCGAATCTGGGTTCGGTCTCTGCGGTAGCAGGACGGGTCTGAACTTATGGCATACAGAGCAAGGTTTTCGCCCTTGTAGGTCATCTGAAGGACCTGGGCTGGCATGAAGGCCTTGTCGGTTGCCATGACCTTTACCGCGCGTTCCTTTTTGTCTGATCGCTCGAAATGGAGCTTGAGCTCGCCTTCCACAAACAGTAGGAACTCAATGTCCTCAAAGCCCAAAGCCTTTTCTATGAAGGTTTTTCTGCACTCTGTGGCTTCGCTCTGCGGACGCTTGAGAAACAGCTTGCGGGCAGGGATGTTCTCAAAGAGAAACTCCATACTCACCGAGGTTCCGCTTGTGACGCTGCCTGGCATGACAGGGCTCTGCACACCGTTGTCGATGACGATGCGGTTTCCGTTGGAATTGATGGTCAGAAGGGAGCAGGCTGCAATGCTGGAAAGAGCCTCACCGCGAAATCCCAAGGTCTTGAGATTGAACAGGTCCTCCAGCGTGCGGACCTTGCTGGTGGCGTGGCTTTTGCAGGCTAGAACCAGATCCTCGGCACTCATGCCACATCCATTGTCGATGACGGTGAGGTTTCGGATTCCACCCTGCTCAAGATAGACGCTGATTTTGGTTGCTTTGGCATCGATGGCGTTGTCCAAAAGCTCTCGCAGCACAGAGGCCGGTCGTTCGACGACCTCTCCGGCTGCGATTCTTGAGGCTACGATTGGATCAAGTTCTCGGATCGATGCCATGGGTTTTGTCCTATTAGAACTTGACGGAAAGTCCAACAGAAACTGGCAGTGTCAGGCTTCCGTTGAGTCTTGCGTAGTCAGCTCTTGCCCAGATGTCAACAGCCTTGAAGGACAGGTCTGCTACTGCGTAGTAGGTTGCAATCTGAGGATCGATGAGTCCGATGATTGCTGCTCTGCGGTTGCTCTTGGAAATCAGAGCCTTGGCTGCATCTGCAAGTCTTCCGCAAAGTCCATCGTAGGCGGCTCCTGCACTGAAGGTGAAGGCACCGAGCTTCAGGTCTGCCTGGATGAGGAAGGAGTCAGCACTGATAGTCTTGCTGCTGCCGTCCTTTGTCTTGACGGTGTTGTAGGCGAGGCGGCTTCCTGTACCAAGTGCAAATGGAGTTGTGATTTCAGCATTGACGTTGAAGACCTTGGTGTTGATTCCTGCGCTCAGGATGACATCGATTGCCTTTCCATTGAACTGGCTTGTGACGTTGCAAGGACCGTTGTTCATGGCGTTGTTGAAATACTTTCCGACGTTGTAGGCGGCACCAGCTCCAAAGCTGAATGCGTTGACTGCGACAGTTGCTTTTGCTTCAGCCATGTAGCCTTCCACTCTGTTCTGAGCGAAGACGTTCACCTGAGCTGCAGCGCCACCGGAAATGGTCAGTGTTGTGCTGCCAAGTCTGATTGGAAGTACGGCATCGACAGCAGGGTAAATGATAGTTGCCTTCAGACCCTTTGCGACGTTTGCCACTGCGCTTGCACCGAGTTCAAAGTCCTTGATGTTGGCTGCTGCACGAAGACCCATGTACTGGTCTCTGCCGTTGAGCTTTGCATTCAGCTGCATGTCATCGATGAAGGCATAGAGCTTGAAGTGCTTTGCGGTAAGGCTCATGGTTCCGAGAAGCTCATCTGCGTTGTTGAACTGGCGTCTGAGATCTGTTGCAATTGGGCTTGTGAAGTCAAGCTCGGAAGTTCTGTCTGCTGTGAGTTCGAAGATTCCCTTCTGGAAACGGAATTCTGAGACATAGCTCATGACAGTGTTCGTCCAGCCTGTGATTCCGTTTGGATTGAATGGGAAGCTGGAGAGGATGTCAAATGGGTTGATCTCGAAGTGAAGACCGACTGTAAGGGTCTTGGATGTGATGTATGGATCAAAGCCGAAGACAAGACCCTTCTTGTAGGTTCCGATCTTCTCTCTGAGAGCATCGATGGCTGAGTATGGTGTGCCATTGTCAACACCGTAGGCGACAGAGAGCTTTGCACCGAAGCGGAAAGCGTTGGCTTTCTTGACCTGGGCGGCAGCCTCTTCCTTGGAGACGGTCTCAAGGGCTGTCTTCAGTGGCTCTGCAGCTGGCTGCTCAACTGATGTTTCTTCAACGACTGCAGGTGCTTCCTCTACGACAGGTTCCTGGGCTACGACAACCTCGACAACAGGCTCTGTCATCTCTGGCTGTGGTGCAACTGCAACGACTGTCTCTGCTTCTGGCTCTTCCTGTACAGGCTCAGGAGTCTCAAAGAACTGTGCAAGGTAAAGTGGAAGCTCATAGCTAAGCAGGGAAACGGCATAGTTGAACTCATCAACACCGTAGGTCTCTGGGTAGGTCAGAGCAACTTCACCTGGCATGGTGATCTCGAAGTAGATGTCTCTCAGAAGGTCACCGTATGCTGCATAGGCAGCTGCGGCAGCGGTTGCGATTTCATTGTCTGTGATGAAACTTGGGTAGGAGATGAAAGCCTCACCTGTGAAGGCGACGATGCTTACATCAATGCCATAGAAACTGAAGTCAGCGCTAAGGTAATCAACAGGTACCTCTTCGACGGCGAACAGTGGGTCGATCTCAAAGTCTTCTGCCTCAAAATCGGCGACCGCAAAGTCTGCGACCTCAACGTCGTCAATCATCATGATGAGGTAGGTTGGAAGCTCTCTCTCGATGACTGCCATGGCGAACTCGAACTCGGCAGGACCGAATGTCTCTGGGTAGGTGACCCTGACAAGACCTGGCTCGAGAATCTCGAAGTAAACGCCGGTAAGAAGATCGCCGTAGACATCAAAGGCGCAGGATGCTGCGTTGATGACCTCAATGTCTGTGACATAGGTTGGATAGTGGATGAAAGCCTGTCCGATGTTGGCCTCGATGGTGAGCTCCAGGTTCTCAAAGCGGAAGGATCTGACCATTGCAAGGTAAACTGCCTCAGCTGTTTCTTCGACTGTTGGAGCAACCGCTGCCTCTGGTTCTGTCTCAGATGCTGCCTGAGCCTCTGGGGCAATCTCCTGTGCGGTGACGACTACGGTCTCAGGCTCTGAGACGCCGCCGACAACAGCTGTGGAGACTGGCATCTCGGTCTGTGGCTTCTCTGGAACAAAGCCGACATAGGAGTTGTCAATGTAGTTTCCGGAAAGGATTTCGGTCTCTTCCTTGGTGATTTTGTTGTCTGCAACTGCCTTTCCCTGGTCGACATAACCGGTTTCGGTTGAGGCGTCTGAGACGACAAAAAGGATGGTTCCCTTGTCTGCGGTATAGACGGTGGCAGGGGTTTTGACCGTGAAGTCACTTGCATTGGATGTGGCAACGACATAACCGTCAAGCAGGTAAAGCTCAAGTCCGCTGTCCAGGGAAATGACCTGAGCGAGAGAGTTTGCTCCAAACTCGACTCTCAAATCCTCGTTGGCTACGCAGAAACTGTCGGCTGCTGTGCGAATGACCCAGCCTTCTGTGATCTCTGCTGGATTGGCTGCCTTGTAGCTGCTGTCATATGTCTTTGTGTCACCAACAGTTCCAACTGGCTTAAGTGGTGATGCGAACACGGCGGATACTGCCATTGCAAGTACCATGAGCACGGCGAAAGCTTTCCTTGCCATGGATGCTCTTCTATTACTTTCCATTTTCTCTCCTTCGGGTTTGCCCCCGAGCTAAGAAGTTTATATTGCTGAATATAATAAAATATAATTCTTAGTGCAATAATTGGAGAGGAAAATGTTGGTTTTGTAAACGGTTAGCGCTTGATTTTGCAGTCCAGATTGTGCGCTTCAAAGACGTGCTCTCGGGCAAAGCGGTCCATGTGCACCAGCTCTTTCACCACAGGTTTGAGGTTGGCGCGGATGTTCGTCTGGTCGTAAGGGCACACTGGTTTGATCACCGGAAGGTCATAGAGTTCGGAAAGTCTTGAAAGCGTGTGCTCATGGATCTCGATCATCGGGCGAATCACATAGAGCTCTCCGTCAAAGAACTCCTGAATCGGGTTCATGGTGGCGAACTTGCCGCGGAAGAACAGGTTCATCATGGAGGTTTCCACAAGGTCATCCAAATGGTGGCCGAGGGCTACCTGGCGAAAGCCTTTCTCGTGGGCAATCTCAAAGAGGATCTTGCGGCGGTTTCTGGAGCAGAGGTAACAGTTGAAGTCGTTGACCTCACTTGTCGGGAACTGGGTGCGCTGGACAATCTCAAAGTCAATGTCCAGATCCTTGAAGTATTTCTCCAAACGTGGTCGGAAATCCGGATCAATCGGGTGCTCGATCCAGTCGATCATCACAGCGCTGAGCTTGTAGTTGATCGGAAGCCATTTGCGTCTGAGCGAAAGGGCAAGGGCCAGTGCAAGGGAGTCCTTGCCTCCGGACACGCCAAGGAGAATGCTTTCTCCGTCGCGTATCATGTCAAAGTCGTTGATGCCCTTTCCGACAGCCTTGATGAAACGCATGACCCATGGCTGCATGTTGCCGTCAAGGATGTTCTGGTAGGAAAGCTTTTGGCTGTCGTATTCGCTTGGGATGGTCTGCTTCATGGCTTTGATGATAGTCCAAAACCATGGCTTTGAAAACAGTTGAGCATTTTGTGTTTTTGGGTAAGAATCAAACACATGGGAAAAAGGATTCTCGCTTTCGCTTCTGTTTTGCTCATGGCCCTGTCCGGCTTTTGTGTGTTCGCTTCCGATTCGGTGGAGAGCATACGAACCGTTTTGCCGGAATCCGCTGTGAGTCGCGTGCTTCCAGTGGACTCGGTCATTGGACAGGTTGTGGATTTCACCGAAAGCCCAGAGCACGAGATTTTGTATCAGGCACTGAAAAGCGAGTACAGCGTTTTGTGGGTCGAGACCTACATTGAAGAGAGCATGCGCTCCATTCTGGTTCGATTGTTTGACTTTTGGTTTTCTGAAAATCTCTCTGCGAAGACCGTTTTATTGTCTACTGGCCATCGGAATGCTGACGGTAGTGTAGGTATCAATGCTCGCTGCGGCAAGTCCTGCATGTCTTTTGTTCTCAAGGATGCAAAGATCATTGCCATGCGGGCTTTTGAGTGATTTGCAAGGAAATTTGAAAAAAGTCTGGCAGAGGACTTGTTCTTTTTTCCCAAATGTTCTATAAAAACAAAGCAACTTGGTGGCGTAGCTCAGTTGGTAGAGCAATCGGCTCATATCCGATCGGTCAGGGGATCATGGCCCTTCGCCACTAAAGCAGGGATGTTCGAACGAGCATCCCTTTCTTTTTATCCAGTCATCCGTTTTTGCTTGGAGGTGTTATGGTTCGATATAGTGTTCTTGGTTCCGGAAGTTGCGGAAACAGCTATATCTTCACTTCGGGCAGCTCTTCCATCATGGTGGATGCCGGATACTCCATGAAGCAGCTTAAGCTTCGCATGCAGGATGGCGGCTTTGACTTTTCAAGCGTTCTGGCTCTGTTTGTGACACACCTTCATCCAGACCATGCCCATGCGGCTGGCGTGTTTGCCCGCCAAAGCGGAAAGCCTGTGTATGTGAGCCGAAAGTGCCGAACCTATGCCGATATGGAGTACAATGCACTGAACATCCCTTTGGAGTGCCAGCGGTTCCTGGAAGCCGAAACGGTTGTCAACGTGGGGCCATTTGCGGTCTCTTGCTTTTACACAAGTCACGACAGTGCAGGAAGTGTCGGCTATCGCATTTGTGTTGAAGGCCGAACCTTTGTGATCGTCACCGATACCGGTGTGTATGACAAAGCCATGCTTGATGCGGCACGAGAAGCCGATGTTCTGTTTCTCGAGTCCAACTACGACGATCAGATGCTGCGCCATGGTCCGTATCCGATTCGCCTGCAAAAACGAGTAGCAAGCGAACATGGACACCTGTCCAACGACCAGGCAAAGAGCTTTCTTCTGGACAGCGGATTTGACAAGTCCCAAAAGCCTGTCTACCTCATCCATATCTCCGCAAACAACAATAATGTGGAGCTTGTGGCACAGGTTATGGAAGGCTTCAATGCAACCGTTTGTGCCCGTGGAGGCCGTTATTTGGGAGAACTTGATGGTTACATTTCCGAAAACGGAATAGATTGCGAGCCTACTGAGCAGCCTTCCTTGTTCTAGAGCACGTTCAAGATATTGAATTAGAAAACTTGACTAAGAATTATTATATAAATAATATACTCTCCCTAGTAGGAGATTATTCAAATGGCAGAATTAATCAGTAAGCTTAAGACAATGCAGCCGGGACCACAGCCTATCACTGTAGAGGGTTGGGTCAGAACAAAACGTGACAGCAAGTCTGTCTGTTTCATCGAAGTCAATGACGGAAGTTGCCTCAAGGGCCTTCAGGTCGTTGCAGACAAGGCATCCATCGACAATAATCTCCTGAATAACATCTCAACAGGATGCTCCGTCGTCTGTGAGGGAACACTTGTTGCCTCTCAGGGTGGCGACCAGGCCGTAGAGCTTGCAGCCGCCAAGATCACCATTGTTGGTGAGTGTCCAAGTGACTATCCACTTCAGAAGAAGCGCCACACGCTCGAGTACCTTCGTGACATTGCTCATCTCAGAGCAAGAACAAACACAATCGGTGCTGTTGAGAGAGTCCGAAGCAAGATGGCATTCGCTGTCCACAGCTTCTTCCAGAACAACGGTTTCTACTATGTGAACACCCCAATCTTCACAGCAAGTGACTGTGAGGGTGCTGGTCAGATGTTCCAGGTTACAACCATGGACCTCAACAATGTCCCAAAGACAGAGGATGGCAAGATCGACTATTCCAAGGACTTCTTCGGCAAGAAGACAAGCCTTACCGTCAGCGGTCAGCTTGAGGGTGAGACCTATGCTACAGCACTGAAGAACATCTACACCTTCGGACCGACTTTCCGTGCTGAGGACTCCAACACAAAGAGACACCTCGCTGAATTCTGGATGGTTGAGCCTGAGATGAGCTTCTGCACACTCGAGGGTGACATGAAGGTTGCTGAGGACTTCCTCAAGTACATCTTCAAGTATGTTCTTGAGAACTGTGAAGAGGATATGGATTTCTTCTCCAAGTTCGTCGAGCCAGGTGTCAAGGACACTCTGATCCATGTTGTGGAAAGCCCATTCGCTCACCTCACTTATACTGAGGCAGTGAAAGAACTTGAGAAGTCAGCTGACAAGTTCGACTTCAAGCCATATTGGGGTTGTGACCTCCAGACAGAGCACGAGAGATTCCTCACCGAGGAAGTCTGTAAGCGTCCTGTCATCGTCACAGACTATCCAAAGGAGATCAAGAGCTTCTACATGAAGCTGAACGAGGATGGAAAGACAGTCCGTGCAATGGACGTTCTGGCTCCAAGACTCGGTGAGATCATCGGAGGTAGTGAGAGAGAGTATCGCCTGGATGTCCTGAAGGCCAGAATGGCAGAGCTCGGACTCAGAGAGCAGGACTACTGGTGGTATCTCGAACTCAGAAAGTTCGGTTCCGTACCACACTCTGGATTCGGTCTCGGTTTCGAAAGAGCCGTCCAGTATGTGACTGGAATGCAGAACATCAGAGACGTCATCCCTTATCCAAGAGCATCCAAGCAGTGTGAATTCTGATTAGGGGAGACGAAAAAGATGCAGACGACAAAGAAAGTACTTGTGATACTTGCAGATGGATTTGAGGAAGTCGAGGCCCTTGGCCCGATCGATGTTCTTAGAAGATGTGGGGCACAGGTCACTGTCGCCGGCATCGGAGCAAAGCAGATTCGTGGTGCACATGATGTGTACGTCGGCTGTGATGCTCTTCTGTCTGAGGTAACAGACCTCACATACGATGCAATTGTTCTTCCTGGTGGAATGCCAGGAGCAAAGAATCTTCACGAAAGCAACGAAGTTAGCAAAGTCGTCCTTGACACTTATGGTCGAGGCGACTTTGTTTGTGCAATCTGCGCTTCTCCTGCTTTTGTTCTTGCACCACTTCATATCCTTGAAGGGAAAAAAGTTACATGCTATCCAGGCTGTGAAGCCAATGCTCCATACGTCGCTTTTGGTACCGACCGTGCCGTGCGTGATGGCAACATCATCACCGGTAAGGGACCTGGTGCCGCACTGGAGTTCGGACTTGAGATTGCAAAGGCTCTGTACGGTAGTGAGATGAGCCAGCGCATTCACGATGACATGATTTGCTGAAGGGGAGACAGTAATGGGAAAAATCGGTTTTGACAACGACAAATATCTTGAGGAGCAGAAGAAGTTCATCCTCGAGCGTGTTGAGATGTTCGACGGAAAGCTCTATCTGGAATGTGGCGGAAAGCTTCTTTTCGATTACCATGCACAGAGAGTCCTTCCAGGTTTTGACACCAATGACAAGATGAAGGTCTTCCAGTCATTCAAGGACAAGATCGACGTCATCATCTGTATCCATGCAGGTGACATCGAGCACCGTAAGATGCGCTCAGACTTCGGTATCTCCTATGACACAGACGTCTTCAAGATGATCGATGACTTCGCATCCTGGGGAATCAAGGCAAACAAGGTTGTCATCACTCGCTATCAGGGCGAAAAGAGTGCAAACACCTTTGCTGACATGCTCACACGCCGTGGCATCAACGTTTACTTCCATAAGCCGATCATGGGTTACCCAGACAATGTCGACATGGTCGTCAGCGATGAAGGCTATGGTTCCAACCCATACATCCCAACCGATGCACCGGTTGTCATCGTCACAGCTCCTGGTCCTGGAAGCGGAAAGCTTGCAACCTGTCTTTCCCAGGTCTATCACGACTTCCGTGCCGGTAAGAAATCCGGTTACGCCAAGTTCGAGTCCTTCCCAATCTGGAGTCTTCCAATCGATCATCCGGTCAATATCGCATATGAGGCAGCAACCGCTGATATCGGCGATTACAACATGATTGACCACTTCTATGTTTCCGCAACAGGAAAGATATCTGTGAACTATAACCGTGATATGGAGGCTTATCCTCTTCTTAAGAGCATTTTGGACAAGATCACAGGTGGCGCCTTCAATTACAACTCACCAACCGACATGGGCGTCAACCGCCTTGGTTTTGGTATCATCGACGATGAGGTTGTCCGTGAGGCAGGTAAGCAGGAGATTGTCCGTCGCTATTACCGCTCTGCTTGTGAGTATGCGCAGGGAATCGGTACCAAGGAAACTGTTCAGCGCAGCCAGGACATCATGACAAAGGCAGGTCTTTCCTGTGACTACAGACCAACCGTCAAGCCGGCTATGGATGCCCTTGAGGATGCCATTGCCCGTGGTAAGAGCAAGGACGGCATCGCATGTGCCGCAGCCATTCAGCTCAACGATGGTCGCTTTGTCACAGGCCACAATTCTCCACTGATGCACGCTTCCAGTGCACTGGTTCTGAATGCTCTCAAGGTTCTTGCCGGAATTGACAAGTCTGTGAACCTGATTCCTCATCAGGTTATCGACAACGTCTTTGCTATGAAACGAGATATCCTTCGTGGAAGAGGCATCAGCCTTAACCTCGACGAGACTCTCATCTGTCTTGCTATGAGCGCTGCCATCAATGATGAGGCAAAGCGTGCACTGGATATGCTTCCTCAGCTTCGCGGTTGTGAGTCCCATATGAGCCACATTCCAAGTGCTGGTGATTCCTCCGGTCTCAGAAAGCTCGGCATCAACGTCACAAGTGAGCCGAAGTTCCCATCCAACAACATGAGAAACTTCTGATCACGTTCTGTTCATTGTCACGCTAAGACTAAGGTATCTGTCCTGATCGACGGATACCTTAATTTTTAGGTCCTCAATTTCCTTTTGCCAGTTCATGGCAAGCTTGGCTTTTCCGTTTTTGATCTCAAGTGTCGCTTTCGGGGCCAGTACTTCAAAGGTGGCATCGCTTGCATAGCAACTGCGTTCTATGTCGCGATTGATCTTCACACTGGCTTTGACGGTTACACCATCTTTTTTTGTGGAAATGAGATATGTGGTATCAGACACCTTGGCTCTGTCTGCATCGTAGGATGTTCTGCTGGTGGCTTTCATCGAAATGTCATACAGTGTGGCTCCCACTTCCCAGTTGATGGTTTTTCGTTGGCTTTGACCGCCATAGATGGGAATGCCATAGGTATCCACCTTGTAGTCTAGGGTAAGCTGCATTTTATCCTGACCATTGATGGTTGTACCAAACGAAAGGCTTTCACAAGGACGCTCCTTCGGTCCCGCGCTTTTGAGGTTCACTCCAATTCCACCAAGTCGACGTTCCAGTGCCGATGTGATCTTATCTGATTTGAGCCTTAGGTTCCAGCCGCAGCTGGTGCCTCCACCTAGCAGCAGATCCCAGGCATTCTGCACAAAGGCAGAGCTTTCTATGCTGGTGTCCATAATCTTTGCGCTGCTGTGTGCTCCCACAATGGAGAAGAGCATGTCCCGACCTTGTCCCATGGTGCTCCAGTTTGTCTGGAATGGACAGCTTGCGGCCTGTAGGTATCTGTCGTTCTGGCCGGCATAGATCACTCCGGCAAACAGGTTGTCCGATCCTGCCACAATGCCCATGCCAAGAGGGGACCGTGGGTTCATGGTTGGACTTAACGCAATGATGTCTATGTGGTCAAAGCATAGTGCAATTCCTGATAGAGTAGGGTTTTGCGAGAGATTGGAAATGTTTTTGAGATTGGCGTTTCTGTGAAAGTGGTAAGGGGTTTTGCTTGTGCCAAAAGGCTCGAGCATCAACGCAAGGATTCCCTGGTCGCGAAGTTCTCCCAAAATCACCGTGTCATTGATGTTTGCACAGAAGAACGGCGGAGCTTCAAGATTGAACAATCCGTCTTGACCTTGTTTTGCGGTAACCTCGTAGGAGATGCTCTGGGAGTTTACCTTCACGTTGAAATCGCGTGAGGTCTTGTGCTGGCTATAGGTGAGGGTAAGGTTGCTCTCACTTCCGAAAACTGTTGCCAAAACGGCAAACAAAAAGGCAGATATGAAAAATAGGGTCTTCATACCTGCCTTATACCAAAAAACTGTCGAAACTATTTTGTGCTTTCGGCACTTTTTTTCATCTTTTCCGGTAACTGTGAAACAATTACTGCTGAGAAAAGGAGTAAGCAACCGAAAAGTTCCTTGATGCTAAGCATTTCTCCCAAAAGGACTGCTCCTCCAATGGCGCCCCAGGCGCTTTCCATGGAAAGTGCAAGTGTTGCCTTTGTCGCATTCACATACTTCAGGCAGACCGTCTGCAGTGTGTAGGCAATACCGCAGGAGAATATGCCGGCGTACAGGATAGGAACCAGTGTCTGGCGCACAATCTCCCAGGAGATCGGCTCTGTGGCAAAGCCCACAGTGCATCCCAGAACTCCGCAAAGCAGGAATTGGAAAGCGCTGAGCTCAATGCCGTCCAGATCCTTTGCCAGAACGTCAATGAGAACGATCTGAAGGGCAAAGAAGAACGAGCAGATCAGAACCAGCATGTCGCCATAGCCGATGCCGCTGTCTCCATTGATGGAAAGCAGGAAGGCTCCGACAAGGCCGATTCCGACACAGATCCAGTTGCGAAGTGTTACTCTCTTTTTCAGCAGAACGGAAAGGATTGGAACAATCAGCGTGTAGAGGGCGGTGATGAATGCCGCCTTTCCGGCAGTGGTGTATTCGATACCCCACTGCTGGAGGTTTGTGGCAATGAACAATGGAGCTCCACAGGCAAGTGTTGCGATGACCAGGGATCTGTAGTACTTCTTGTCTCCCTTATGGCTTTTCAGGATTCTGATGACCATTGGCAGAAGTACCACAAATCCGATCAGGCTACGGATGCCGTTGAAGCTCAGTGCCCCCATAACGCCTGTTACAGAGCTCTGTGCTACGAATGCCATGCCCCACAGAAATGATGCAAGCAGACAGAGCAATATTCCAGTACGTTCTTTCATTAAAAGAACTTAGTTCTTCTTTGGCTTTGCAATGAGAGCTTCGAGCTCAGGCTTCTTCTGAAGGTTCTTCACAAGTCCTCTTGCTCTTGCCTTGTTGACGTAGTCAGCGCTCTCAAAGCTGTAGTGGAAGTTTGTATGGATGTCGTATGTTCCGTTCATCAGAGCAACTGCGTCTTCTGTGATGACCAGCTCCTCGTCGGTTGGGATGACATAGATCTTGACTGGGGAATCGTCTGTTGAGATCTCGAACTCAGCGTTTCTGCACTTGAGGATGTCGTTCTTTGCAGGGTCAATCTTGATACCGAAGTTCTCAAGGCCTTCTGTGGAAAGCTTTCTGATGATTGGTCCCATCTCACCGACACCGGCTGTGAAGACGATAGCATCGACTCTTCCGAGAAGTGCTGCGTATGCACCAATGTACTTTCTGATTCTGTGGCACTCCATCATCATACCGAGCTTGGCTCTCTCGTTGCCCTCAGCTGCAGCGTTCTCGACATCACGGCGGTCAGGCATTCCGCAGATACCCTGAAGTCCGCTCTTCTTGTTAAGTGCTGTGTCCATTTCCTTGGCTGTCATGCCTGTGTTGTTCATGATGTAAGGAAGGATTGCTGGATCGAGGTCACCACTTCTGGTACCCATGACAAGTCCCTCAAGTGGAGTAAGACCCATGGATGTATCGATACAGACACCGTTCTTGACAGCGGATGCAGATGCACCGTTTCCGATGTGGCAGATGATGACGTTTGTATCCTTGTTCTCCTTTCCGAGAAGAACTGCTGCTCTCTTTGCGCAGTAGAGGTGGCTTGTTCCGTGGAAGCCGTAGCGTCTTACGTTGTACTTCTCATACCACTCGTATGGGACAGCATACATGTAAGCCTCAGCTGGCATTGTCTGGTGGAAAGCGGTATCCATGACAATGGCGTGTGGAACATTTGGCATAACCTTTCTTGCAGCCTCGATACCCATGATGTTGGCTGGCATGTGCAGTGGTCCAAGTGGAATGAGGGTCTTGAGCTGCTCAACGACCTCGTCTGTGACAAGAGCTGACTTCTTGAAGATCTCTCCACCATGGAGTACGCGATGACCGACAGCACCGATCTCAGAGACATCTCCGATGACACCATACTGCTTGTCTGTGATGAGCTTGATGATGAGCTCGATGGCTTCCTTGTGGGTAGGGCAGGAGAACTTGTCTGTGTACTCGTCCTTTCCTGTAGCCTTGTGCTCGATGGTTGAATACTCAAGACCGATTCTCTCGACGACACCAACAGCAAGAACGTCCTTGTTGTCCCAGTCATAGACCTGGTACTTTGCAGAAGAGCTTCCGCAGTTCAGGGTAAGAATTACCATATTATTTCCTCTTATAAAATTGATTTGCCTATTTATATAGCATAAGGATTTTACCAATAAAGGGATTCTTTATTCAAGAAAGAAGGGGAAATATGGCGCTGGTTTGATGGTGTATCGGATTTGTATCTGATATGTTTGTTTTTAAATCAAAACTATATAAAAACCATATGTGAATTTAAGCAAAATATCAGTAAAACGATAGTGGACTTTTACCTGCTGTTTTTCTTCCCGGAATTGCCCTTCCATGCCTTTATCGGAAGGCTTGGTAAATGCTATAGTAGGTGCGCTATGGAATCGACAATCCTCTCGGGACAGCTGATGGCGCTGAGCGTGGCTCTGCTGTCTGCAATCAGTTCAAATCTTTTCAGTAAGATCGGTGAGCGCATGACAAGTGACATGCTCGCCTATGTGCGTATGTTCTTTGCAGTTCCTCTGGTTCTGCTGTATGCGCTTCTGGCTGATCATGGACTTGTGCTGGGTTCCAGCTGGCAGACCAATGTGTCGGTTGCAGCTTCGGGGATCATCGGATTCTTCTTCTGTGACATCTTCATGTTCAAGTCCATTGTGGATCTGGGGCCGCGCGAGACATCTGTCATCATGACGCTCAATCCAGCCATCACGGCCTTCATGGCGTTCTTCCTTCTGGGCGAGACCCTGACAGGAGTCCAGGTGGTGGGCATGGCGTTGACGCTCTTGGGCATTGCCCTGATGATCTATGGCGAGAAGGTGCCAAGCCAGGACAAGGGTAGGGCCAAGGTGGTCCATGCGGCAATTCTGTGTGCCTTTGCCGCTGCCATTTTGCAGTCTGTTGCCGACATCACCGCCAAGTTCACGCTTTCGGACATCCCTTATGTGTCCTCCAATGCGCTACGTATCGTTTCCGGTTTTCTCGTTTGGGTGATTTTTGGGTTCTTCCGCTGGAAGGGTTCCTTTCAGCGACAGTCCCATATGGTGAAGGATGTCAAACTTATGACCATGATGGCTTTGGCTGTTGCCTTGGGTCCTGTTGTCGGTGCTGCCCTTTCGATGGGCGCCATGACTCGAGCGCCAGCTGCCATTGTACGAAGTCTGGTGCAGACAAGTCCGATCCTGATGCTTCCGATCGACATCTTCATCCACAAGCGAAAGGTCTCCGTTCTGTCATTCGTCGGTACCATCATTTCGGTTGTTGGAGTTATCGTCCTTCTGTGAAAGGAAATGCTTCAAAAAAGCCGTTTTCTCTTCATTCATTGATTTTTTAGTTGTATTTGAGTATCCTATAATATGTTATATGGAGTCACATATGAAGGTTTATTTGTACAATACCATGTCCAGAACCGTTGAAGAGTTCAATCCGATCAAAGAGGGTTTTGTCGGAATGTATAGCTGCGGTCCTACCGTCTACAACTATGCACATATCGGAAACCTCCGAACATTCATCTTCGAGGATGTCCTCAAGAGAATGCTTCGACATGCCGGCTACAAGGTCAAGCATGTCATGAACATCACCGACGTCGGACACCTGACTGGCGATGGCGATGACGGCGAGGACAAGATGTCCAAGTCCGCACGTGAGACAGGAAAGACCGTTTGGGATATCGCAAAGTTCTACACCGATGCATTCTTTGCCGATTACGATTCCCTGAACATCATCCGACCGGAAGTCGTCTGTCCTGCCACAAAGCACATTGACCAGATGATTGCTCTGATCAAGCGCCTTGAGGATGGTGGCCACACCTACATCGCAGGCGGAAATGTCTACTTTTCCATCGATACCTTCCCAGAGTATGGAAGACTTGCAAGACTCAACCTTGACGATCTCAAAAGCGGTGCAAGAATCGACATTGACTCCAACAAGAAGAATCCTAAGGACTTTGTCCTGTGGTTCACCAACAGCAAGTTCGGTGAGCAGGCAATGATGTGGGATTCTCCATGGGGACGCGGCTATCCAGGTTGGCACATCGAGTGCTCTGCCATGAGCATGCACTACCTGGGCGAGCAGTTTGATATCCACTGCGGTGGAATCGATGCCATTCCTGTGCACCACACAAACGAAATCGCACAGAGCGAAGCAGCAACCGGCAAGAAGTGGGTCAACTACTGGATGCACGGTGAGTTCCTGCTCTCTGACAAGGGCAAGATGTCCAAGAGCTCCGGCGAATTCCTTACAGTGAGTGTACTTAAGCAGCACGGCTACGATCCTCTTGACTATCGTTATTTCTGCCTTGGTGCCACATATCGCACACAGCTTCAGTTCTCCTACCAGGGTATGGACGGAGCTCGCACATCCAGACTCGGTCTTGTCGACAGAATCGCCTCCTTGGGCGACAGTGTCGCAAAGCCAGCGGAGGTCTCTGCAAAGGCTCATGAATACATGGATCAGTTCGACGGCTTTGTCTGCAACGACCTTGCTACCGCACGTGGTCTTTCCGTCCTTTGGGGCATGCTCAAGGACGACAGCCTCACAAATGCTGAAAAGCGCTATGTCGCCAACTACATGGATGAGGTTCTCGGACTCGGACTCAAGGCTATCAAGGCCAAGAAAGATGACAATTCCGATGTTCCTGCAGAGGTCATGGAACTGGTTGCAAAGCGTGCTCAGGCCAAGAAGGACAAGGATTGGGCAGCTGCTGATCTGTACCGAAAACAGATCGATGACATGGGCTATCTGCTGAAAGATACTCCTACCGGACCATCTTTGCAAAAAAAGATGTAACTTTTGTTAAGGACGGTTGTTAAAGATTATGGAAATCAGAAGTGGAGATGAGCTTACATTTCGACAGGTCTACGGCGAAGTGTTTCCTGTTTTGATGAGGGTTGCCTATCATGTGACCTACAATCAGGATGTTGCTGAAGACATTTGCCAGGATGCATTCATCCGATTCTTTGACAAGGACATGGTGTTTCCTTCCATGAATGACGCCAAGTTCTGGCTGATCCGAGTGGTGAAGAACCTCTCCATCAACCACGTCAAGCGCAAGATGAGAGAGACTGCATCCCTGGAAAAGGTTATGAGAGGACCGCAGGTTAATCCTTTCAAGGACGGATCGACAGAACTGCTTCTGAAAGAATCGACGGCGGCTGTACGTAAGGCGGTAAGTGAGCTTCCTGAGATTTACAAAACTGTGATTGTCCTTCGGGAATATGCAGACCTTGACTATAAGGAAATCGCCAAGGTTCTGAAAATCTCCGAGAGCAATGTTAAGGTCCGCGTGCATCGAGCCCGAAAGGAACTCGAGGCAAAGTTGGATCGGGAGGAAGTGAATGTGCCTTGATGATCAGATTCTTAACACCTATCTTGATGGTGAACTTGCAGAGCCTTGGAAAAGCCAGGTTGAGGAGCACCTCAGCTACTGTTCCAGCTGCAGAACCCGCTATCAGAACCTTATCGCTCTGAGCAATTCCGTCAAGGCCAGTGCACTGACTGCTGAGGAGATCGAGCCTCATCAGGACAGAGTCCTCTCCATGATCGAAAAGAACTACCTGTCCAAGAAGGGTAAGAGATCCTTCCTGCACAGACAGTTCAAGGTATCTGCCCCTCAGATGATCGGTGTTGCAGCAGCCTTTGTTGTTGTGTTCGTTGGTTCCTGGTCCCTGTTTGGCCATAACGGAAACAAGGACAATGCAATCCCTCTTCCAGAGGTCAACACTTCCATCGATCTGAACAACATTACCCAGACAAGATCTAGTGACAACGCAACCACATCCAAGAGTCTTGAGACCTATTCCCTGGATGACATTCTCAAGAATCTCGACGCTCGTGGTTATGACGTTGACATCCGCCTCAAGAGCATCCAGCCACTTTCTCTGAGTAGCTCAGCAGCCGAAGTCAAAGTCATTGCAAAGGTCATTGAGAAGAACATCACCATCACATCTGACGGCCTTGCCAAGGATGCTGAGGGTACAATCGTAGCAACAGGCGTCAAGCTTGATGACAAGGGACAGATCGTCGCTTCTGACGGAACTGTCATCTTCAAGGCCTCTGAGGTCAAGGTCATGGAGACTGCCTCTGAAGGTGCTGTTGCTGCCACTATCACATCTGCAAACTAATTCATTAGTAATTAGTATATAACCATGCCTTGTAGCCCTGCCTGTGCAGGGCTACATTATTTTTCACCGATTGTGAATCGGCGGTGCGATGCCTGTGTGTCCTAGCGGCAGAGGCCACAGGGCCGGCAGAATAGCCAGGGCCTTTGTTGTGGCCTGTCGCGTCCCGCAGGGAGCATACAGCAGGCCTTGCACGGTCTATACACATGAGGGTGAAGTCTCTTCTGTCGTATGAAATGTTGGTCATAAGATAAACAGAGCGAACAGAGCGAACAGAAAGGACAGAATGAACAGAACAAAACAGATTTTCAAAAAATACTTTCGACACTTTTCTGGTATATGGCAGATAGGAGGCCATATATGGAAAAAGTCACTTTTGAACAATTGAAGAAAAACCGAAATGATTCCAGTATCATTCGAGGTACATCACGCAATGGTAAAATTGATAAGAGTGCAAGATTTTATCATGTCATGACTCGCTCATGGGGCGGTGAGGCAATCTTCTATTCTGATACGGGACTGTATCGGAACCGGCTCCTTTGCCGATTGTGTGAATCATACGGTATCACATTGATATTTTCTGTCACCATGCCTAACCATACTCATGATGTCTTCATGACAGAACGTTGGGAAGATCTGTCAACAGTTATTCGGATTCTCAATACGCAACTTGGACATTTCATTCGAACAAACGCAAAGAAGAAGTATCTGAAAGGTATGAAAGTTTTTGATCCCCATACTCTTTATGTCGCCATCAAAGACATTGCTTCTCTGATCTATGTGGGCAAATACATCCATGACAATCCGACCTATCTGTTGGAGCAGAACAGGAGTGTGCCATATTCATGTTTTTGGATTATCAATAACAGTCGGCTCCCATCTGTGGGCTATGATGAGAGCCTCTATTCCAAGCTGTTTGGCATGACATCGAAAGCACTTTCTGAATTCTATGAACATCATACAAAACAGGAAGTATCAGACTATTGTGCAATGGTTGCAAATACATGGACGAAGGAGGAGTCGGATGCATTCTTCCTTCGAAAATGAAGTGAATCTGTGTTGCTTTGTGGCCTCTGTTCGTGTTGTTTAAGCTGTTTGATCTACCCCAGAAATATGAGACACTTCACTTGCAATAAAAGTGAAGGAGTTTA
>JAKSPE010000025.1 GCA_024405015.1 Sphaerochaetaceae bacterium | reverse complement strand
TCAAAAAATTGACCTCCTAATTGGATTTTTGGTCCAACTAGAAGGTCACAGGTCAGTCTTGGATTCAGCCCTCTGTTTTTACGTGGGTGTTTGTTCTTGAATTGGAAATACGCTTTCAATCGGGAATTTCAAAGAAAAAAAGCGTAAAATACGCTTTTTTTGAAAATTTTCATTGAATAAAAGCGTATTTCTCAAGAGCTGGCAGAGCAACAATGACAAGTTGTCAGTTTCCACCTTCAGGCATGCAGTGCATGTGGGTACTATCCAGTACGCGGAAGCCTTCTGCCTGGCCTTTGAAACTGCGGATGCCGAAGAAGATGGCTCTGAGCTTGAGGTACAGTGAAATGGAGTTGGCTTGTGGACAGCCTTCTGGGAACTGGGACAGGTGAACTGAAAAAATGCTGTCCAGCTGCTTTTCCACATGGTTTCTGGTGCCGACGAATCGGTTTGGCTTTGCCGTCATGTAGAGAGCAATGGCCTTTACGTTGCAGCTTTCTGCGCCAAGCCGGTTCATGATTGGGGAGTTTGAAGCGAAGTTCGCGACGATCTTGGACTCCTGACCGACATTCAGATGGTCGATGTGGCACTCACTTGTGACATCTGGATCTACAGAGAAGATTACATCTGGGCGGAAGATGCCCACTCGTTTGGCAATGCCTTCACGCAACTGCATCCTGTCGTAGAAACCGCCGTCACACAGCTCCAGGAAATGGACATCATCCACACCAAGGCGCTTGGCACTTTCCAAAGCCTCGTTCTTTCTGATCTGGATGAGCTCTTCTGGCGTCATGTCCTTTGGGGCATTGTCAAAGCCGTAGCGTCCGTCCATGCAGATCAGAAAACTCACTTCCTTTCCAAGGCTTGCCAGTTTGGATACAGTGGCACCGCAGCCGATTTCAATGTCATCTGGATGCGGACCAATGAAGAGGTATCGTGAAAAGCCTTCGAGTTTTGGAAGTGGGGCAGCTGCCTTGAGGATCAGTTTCAGAATGCTCATTTGACTGCCTTTCTTGCTTCGAGTTCTTTGCAGATTCTATCGTATTCTGCTTCGTCGAGGTTGTACTTTGCCTTGTAGATGAAGTAGGAAGCAAGCATGAATGCAAGTGGGACAAGGGTCATGGCGAACAGAAGTCCCTTGGACTGGCTGGCATGGATGGTCTTGAGAAGGTCTCCGATGCTGGAAAGCTTCTGGGACTCTGTGATGGCGTTCATGGAAGCCTGGTTCTCGAATGTGGAAATCTGGTTTGTGATCTTTGTGACACCGAAAATCAGGTAGGTGCCGCTTGTGATGGCTACACAAAGAGCGCTGGCAAGCTTTGTGAGAAATGGTCTGAGGGATGAGATGATTGCCTCAGCTCTGTTTCCATGCTTGTATTCGTTGTACTCAACAGTGTTGATGATGGAGATCATCATGATGAGGTAGAAGCAGTACTGTCCGAAGTTGGCTGCCATGTAACCGATTGTGATGATGTAGAACTTGATCATGGTTGCCGGAAGCAGAAGACCTGCAACCAGCATGACTGCGTAACCGACCAGAGCGATGATCTGCATGATGGTCATCAGTGGCTTTCGGTTTGTCTTTCTGGAGATGGTTGGGTAGAAGATCATCAGAAGGGCAGTGACGGACATGCCGACGGTGGTGAACAGGGAGTAAAGACCACCGTTGTAGCCGAACTCGAAGTAGATGTAGGTGCTTCCGATACCGCCGATGACGATTCCGTTACCAATCTGCTGAAGTAGGAAGATCAGAGAGATCCAAAGAAGCTGGTCGTTTCCTGCGATTGTCTTGACGATCATCTTGAAACTGATTTTTGGTGCAGGCTCTGCCATGTCTGAGCGGTTTTCCTTGACACCAAAGAGGGTGAACAGAATGAACAGAGGAGACAAGATGCAGATGACGATGGCAATGATTCCATAGGCTGTGGCGGTATTGCCACCAAGAGCCATTTCACCGGTTGTGAACATCGGAATGAGAACCGATGCCAGTGTGCTTCCGATTCCAGCAAACAGAGTTGCTCTGGAGGTGAACTGGTTTCTGGTGTTTCCGTCAGAGGAAAGGGCTGGGACCATGCCCCAGTAGGAGATGTCGTTCATGGTGTAGGTGATGCTGTAGAGGAAGTAGATGATGCCGAAGAACACCACAAAACTCCAACCCTGGAACTTGCAATTGAAGGCAAGGGTCACCACGATGCTTGAGGTGATAACACCAATGAGAAGCCATGGCTTGAACTTTCCCCACTTGGTACGTGTCCTTTCAATGATGTTTCCCATAATCGGGTCATTCAGACCATCAAAGATTCTTGCGGCAACCATGATAGCGGTGATGGCTGCAAGCTGTGATGCACTAAGGACTCTGGTGAAGAGGACGAAGGTGAGTATGTAGTTTGTGAAAAGCGCATAGATCATGTCCCTTCCGACTGTTCCCAGCGGATACATGATCAGATTTCTCTTGAGCTGCTTCTGTTCATCCATTTTGGTTTCTCCTAGTTGTATACGTGTGCCTTTATTCTGATTTTACGTTATCTATGACTTTTCTGTAAGGCCCAACCATGCCTTCATTCATTGCATTTCCCGCTTTTGCCATGAGTTTTGGGTTGTTCATGAGCATTCCCACCAGTTTCATCTTGAATCTGGTGCCTTTCTGCTTCTGCGGGAAGTCATCGAAAATGCCTGTCTTTTTGTAGAACTTGTAGTCTGCACGCATCATGCCACCCATGAGGTAGATGAGGTCTCGGAAGATTTTCATTCCGCCGACACCAAGGAAGTTCGGGCTCATGGCAAAGCCGTTTTCAAGTTCATAGGAAAGGCATGCTGCCAGCTGGTCGACTTCTTGCTCCGGATTGCTCTGGTTTGTGGCAATTGCCGCAATGTGGTTGCCGCCGACCTGGCCACGTCCGTCGATGATCATCTTGAGGTTCGGCTCGCTGTCTAGATCTCCTGTGATCAGGTAGCCCATCGGCATGCCGGATGTCACGGTTCTGTGACCGTTGCAGAACTGTCTGTCATCGTACATCTTGTAGCGAGGACCCATGCTGTGGTCCAGGATGTTGAAGGCATAGACGATGGAGGCTCCACTTTGGATCTCGTTTCTGAGAAGGTCCTCGTAACCGTCCTTGTAGATGCACTTTCCATCGGCTGCACAATGGAAGCAGCCAAGGCATCCGCCTTTCATCGGGAAGGTTCCGATATCGACGACTTTGGTCTCGTACGGAAGTTTTGCCTGAAAGCGTTTTATCATGGCCAAAAGGGTTTCGTTTGTGTTGGTGCTGTCCTGCACGATGACAACAGGTTTTCCGGCTTTATGCGGAACAGCCTTTGTCGGAACGCTGACACTGTGTACCAAGGTTCGCTCGACATGGGCTCTTGGTTTTTCGAAAATGCCGTTTTCCATGCACCACAGAAGATGTTTGAAATAGTCTTGGGCCTGCTTCTGTCCCTTTGGCTTGAGAATGTCATCCATATCGGCGGAAAGGCCCTGAACGAAGTTCATGCCCATGTCCATGCAGTTTTCCATGACATAGTTGTGTGCTGTGATGTCATAGAAATGCTTTGAGGTTGTGATTTGGCTGACCGTTTTTCCGGTAAAGTCAGCGCCGCACTCTTTCATGAGTCGGATAAAACTGTGGATCTGACTTGGTGCGATGAATGTGTAGACCGGATAGCAGAACAGAATCAGATCTGCCTCAAGCAGCTTCTGTTTGGACGGTTCAAAGTTCTTTTCGATGGCGTGGATCGTCTGTGCGGCATTCAGGACGGTGAAACTGTGCTGGCTGTTGAGCTTTTCCAGATATCTGACGGTCTGAAGCGTGATGCTGTATTGTCCGGATGGACTTCCATTGATGACTAGTATGTTCATATTTTCCCTTCAATCCTTCAGAAAAGCCTGGTCCATTTCCTGGTAGAAGGCTCTTCTAAGTTGTTTTAGCGCTGACATTGGCAGGAACGGATGTTCCATGGATGACAGGTTCTCAACTTCAAGTCTCCCCAGTATGAAGTAGCTTCTGTCGGATGAGGAAAAGACGCTTTTGACCGATTGCCCCATCTCGGTCATGCTCTTGGATTCCTGCATCGGTAAGGTTGTCTCAACTCCGTTGATGGAGATGGCGTTATCCTTTATGCAAAATCGGATATCGATTGGTTTCTTGTATGGCTTTAGGTTCTCATCTATGGCTTCTGGTCCCAGGTTGCAGCGGTAGTTGCAGAAAACCGGTGTTCCGAATACAGGCTTACGAGCTGTTCCCAAAGCAGGGAAGTTGATGGTGGCAACGCTGTCCTGCGAAATGAATGACTTGCCGCCATCGATTTGTGTGATGGAAAATCGGTGATCTGCAATGACAAGGCCATCACGTAGCGCCACTGGTTTTGAGAACTTGATGACGGCTTTCTCTGCCAGGATTCGCTCAACGGTTCCAACCAGAAGACCGCTTTGGGATGTGACATGCATGGCATCCTTAGCCCAAAGGACGGTGCTGTCTGATTCGTTTTCGCCCTGATTTAGAAGCGCATGGTAGCGGACGGTCCAATAGACATTGGTGAAGTTGCAGTCTGTGCAATCGAGAATCTGGTAATCCGAAATTCTGTCACTTGGGGCAAGGTACGAAAGCTCCTTTTCCCGTAGTGTCTCAAGGTATGGGCTTTTCAGAATCTCCATGCCAAGACCCTTTATTTTTCGAAGGTCTTCAAAGGAAAGGCCCGTTGTAGGGTACAGCGCGACAGCTCCAGCCTGGAAGGCCTGGATTGCGCTTTGGAGATTATTGGTGTTTATTGCGATTCTTTCGATTTTTGGGACTGCCATTGAAAACAGTATAACATGTTTTGATTGTGGTGTATCATCGACTGTAATCTACTGAAACGTTTTTTAGGGCGAATTATGCTTCTGTTACTGATTATTGTGATGCCGATGCTGGCAACTCTGAAATGTGTGATGCATGGAAAGACCTCGAAGGAGAAAATCCATGGGATTTCTGATGTGCTGCTGTTCAATTCCTACATTTTCTTCGTCTCAGGCGTTTTGTCGATCATCGCTTTTGTCCGAAGCATGCCACCGAAATCTGTTGTGCTGTTCTCCTTTCTGTCTGCATTGTTGGTTACGGCATTCCAGCTTACATACACACTTGCCTTCAAATATGGTCCTGTCTCCAAAATCAGTGTCATCAACAGTTTCAGTATGGCAATCCCGATGCTTGTCGGGGTGCTGTTTCTCGGTGACCGGCTGACATTGAGCTCCACCATTGGACTTGTATTGATTTCCTTTGCCTTTGTCATGATTCCACAAGGAAAGGATGTCGCCAAGGACCGTCGTTGGCTGTTGTTCACAGCCTTGGCTTTTCTGGCATCGGGTTTCAACAACTCCTTAATGAACATTCTGGCGCGAAACGCTGAACTGACAGGCTATAAGAACGTGTTTGTGGCCTTTGCTTATCTGTTTGGCGGCATTTTCTGCCTGATTGTGCACTTGATCCTGAAAAAGGAAAAATGCGAGCTGTATGCTGACAAAGCCTTCATGGGGTCGGCTTTGGTTTGTGGCTTATGCGTGGGTGGATTTAATCTGCTTGTGATGTTCGCTCTGTCCCGAATGAGTAGCCTGGTCTATTACCCTGTGGAAGGCGTCTCTTCGATTGTGATGCTGACACTGGTCAATAGCCTTGTATTCAAGGAGAAGATTTCTGCCATCTCCATTTTGGGAATTGTTCTGGGTGCTGTGGCTATTGTGCTTGTGAACTTCTAGTTTCTGGACTCTGCATGTCTGCAGATCGCTTCAAAGGTCTCTTCGCTGATGTCGTGCTCGACCTTGCAGGCGTCCTCACGGGCAATGTCCTCAGGGACTCCCAACTTCATGAAGAACTCGATGAGTGTCTTGTGTCTGTTGTAGATGTTCAGCGCAATTTCCATGCCGGATTCGGTGAGGGTGATGGCGCCATCCCTGTCCATGGTGATGTAGCCGTTCTCACGAAGCCTTTTGGTGGAGTAGGTGACACTTGGCTTTGTTACATTGAGCATCTGGGCGATATCGATGGATCGGATGTAGCCTTTCTTTTCCTTGAGCATGAGCATTGCTTCCAAGTAGTCTTCTGCTGCTTTCTGGATCTTCATGAGGGCCCTCCGATATCTTTTAATAAAGTAACACACTCAAAAACAATCGACAAGCAGATTGTTTTTTATGTTATAATTACAGAACATTCACTTAAGGAACGGATTATGGGAAAAAGAACAGATTACATCTCCTGGGACGAGTACTTCATGAGCGTCGCAATGCTCTCATCTTACAGAAGCAAAGACCCTAATACACAGGTCGGTGCCTGCATCGTCAATGCTGAAAAGAAAATCGTCGGAACCGGTTACAACGGATTTCCTACAGGTTGTAGTGACGAATCTCTCCCATGGGCTAGGGTGGGTGCTCCACTTGAGACCAAGTATCCGTTCGTCTGTCACGCAGAGCTCAATGCCATTCTGAACAGCATCTCCAGAGACCTTCGAGGATGCACATTGTACGTTGTCATGTTCCCATGCAACGAGTGTGCCAAGGCCATCATCCAGAGCGGCATCAAAGAGGTCATCTACCGAGACAACAAGTATCCGGATTCCGACAGCGTCAAGGCTTCCACAATGATGCTTGAGCAGGCTGGTGTGAAGTTCAGACAGCTTGTTCTGGACAAGACGCTTGAAATCCGAATCTGAGCGTCTTCATGCAATATTCTTTCCTTTCAAGACCACAACAGCTTCAGGCTCTTTGCGCAAAATGGCAGGAGCAGGGTGTCACATGCGTTGCCATGGACTTTGAGGAGGAATCTAACCTCCATTGCTATGGCGAGCACGTGTGCATCATCCAGGTCTTTGACAAGTCTGATTACTACATCATTGATGTGCTTGCCATGAAGGAAGACCCTAAGGGCATTGAGGCACTCAAAGCATTTTTGGAAGGTCCGATTGAGAAGATCATGTTCGCATGCCAAAGCGATGCCTCCCTTGCCAGAAAGGCATTGGGAATTCAACTTGCCAACATCTATGATGTTCGACTGGTTGCTCTTGCGCTTGAGTTCACCGGAAACCTCACAGGTCTCATTGAGAGGAACCTCGGCATCCAGGCAGAAAACCCATCTCTTAAGAAGAAGTACCAGACGGCAAACTGGATGCATCGCCCGATTCCAAAGGAGCAGATTGAGTATGCTCTTGGAGATGTCCAGTATCTGTTTGAACTGCGACAGTCCCTCCAGGAGGAGATGAAGCAGAAGCTTCCTATCGGAAAGCAGAAACAGATTGCCTATGAGATGAGAAGTTGTGCCCTGCAGAAGAATCCAGAACGTCCGGGGTGGGAGAAGATCTGCAACTTCAAGCTTCTGAATGCCAAGGAGAAGGTGTACATCAAACATTTCTTTATGACTCGTGACGGTCTTGCCAGAAAGGCGAATGTCCCTGCCACCAACATCCTTGCCAAGCAGCTGATTGTGGCTATGGCAAAGCGTGGAACCTGGGAAGGTATTCTGCTACCGGAGAAGATGCGCTACAAGGATGTGTTTGAGAAGGCAAGGCTGGATGCCATAGCAGAGCTTTCCAGACGATAGTTTTCCATTGAATGATTTGGATAAAGAAAGAGGCCATAACCTTGAAGGTTACGGCCTCTGCTTTTCTGTGTCTGTCGATTATGCACCGAGGATTGCAAGAACTGGTCTGAGACCATTGACAAGTGGTTCCATAACCGGTACGCAAGCCATCAGGACACCAGCTGCAACAGCAGATCCGATGACACCAGAGACGTTTGGTCCCATAGCGTGCATGAGAAGGAAGTTCTGTGGGTCTTCCTGCTGACCGACCTTGCTGGCAACACGGGCTGCCATAGGAACGGCTGAAACACCAGCGGCACCAATGAGTGGGTTGACCGGATGCTTTGGATCGAGCTTGTTCATGAGTTTTGCGATAATGACACCCATTGCAGTTCCCAGTGAGAATGCGACAGCTCCGAGGAGCAGAATTCCCAGAGTATTGAGCTGCAGGAAGTGGGATGCCTCCATCTTGGATCCGACGGAAAGACCAAGACAGATGGTGACGATGTTCATCATTGCGTTGGATGCTGTGTCGGCAAGTCTTCCTGTGACACCGCTTTCCTTGAGCAGGTTACCGAACATGAGAGCACCAATCAGTGGTGTTGCACTTGGAAGCAGGAATGCACAAACCATGAGAACGGAGATTGGGAAGATGATCTTCTCAGTCTTTGAAACTGGTCTGAGCTGCTGCATCTTGATCTTTCTCTCTTCCTGAGTTGTCAGAGCCTTCATGATAGGTGGCTGGATGACAGGAACGAGAGCCATATAGGAGTAGGCTGCAACGGCGATAGGTCCGAGCAGGTCCTGAGCAAGACGTGTGGTGACGTAGATTGCTGTAGGACCGTCAGCACCACCGATGATACCGATGGAAGCTGCTGCGTGGAGGTCGAAGTTGATTCCTGGAATGAAAGAAAGCAGAAGTGCACCAATCAGAGCTGCGAAGATTCCGAACTGAGCTGCCGCACCCAGAAGAAGTGTCTTTGGGTTAGCAATCAGTGGTCCGAAGTCTGTCATTGCACCGACGCCCATGAAGATGAGAATCGGGAAAAGGCCGCTCTGGATACCGGAATCGAAGAGAATCTTAATGAATCCTGTTGCACCCTGTGCACCAGCCTCCAAGGATGGGTCGGCTGATGCGATGTAGGCGAATGGGATGTTGCTGAGAATACAGCCGAATCCGATTGGGATGAGAAGAAGTGGCTCAAAGCCTTTCTTCACGGCAAGGAAGAGAAGCAGGAATCCAACCAGGATCATGACGAAATTTCCCCAGCCGAAGTCTGCTCCACCAAGGCCTAGGAATCCGTAGATACCTGTTGTATGCCATAATTCAAGAAAATACTGTCCCATCATTTACCCCTTAGGCGATTGTCATGAGTGGGTCGCCGGATGAAAGCTGCTGACCCTGTGTGACAGAGATCTTTGTGACTGTTCCATCGCATGGAGCATAGATCTCATTTTCCATCTTCATGGCTTCCATGACCATGACGACCTGGTTCTTCTTGACAGCCTGGCCTTCCTTGACCTCGATTCTGAGAACAAGTCCTGGCATTGGAGCGGAAATCTGCTCTCCGCCTGCTGCAGGGGCTGCAACTGGAGCGGCTGCTGGAGCTGGTGCTGCTGTTGGAGCAGGAGCTGCTGCAGATGTGCCGATTGTGACAAGCTTGTCACCTGCGTTGACCTGTTGGCCCTGTGTGACAGCGATGTTTCCGATGACGCCGTCGCATGGAGCGTAGATCTCGTTCTCCATCTTCATAGCTTCCATGACCATAATCAGCTGGTCCTTCTTGACTGCCTGACCTGGCTTGCACTCGAGTCTGAGAACCAGACCTGGCATTGGAGCTGTGACGTCCTGGGAACCTGTGACTGCAACTGAAGCAGCTGCTGGAGCTGCTGCGCTTGCAGCGATCTTGCTCTGGTCAATTCCCATAGCAACAGAAAGTGGGTAGGAGACACCGTTGACGGTAGCGCTGTTTGCGCCAAGCTTGACGCCGTAAGCCTTGCCGTTGACTGTGACTGTGTACTCGCCAGCCTTCTTTGCTGCTTCCTCTTTTGGATCTGCCTTACGGACACCATTGACCTTTGACTTTCCTGTGAGGTAGAGGATTCCCTTTTCCTTACAGGATGCTGCAATGAAGATGTTCTCTTCGGTCTCTTCGATGTTGTTGTCCTTGAGCATCTGGATGGCTGCTGCGCGACCCTTCTTTGGGTCTGCATCGTTGATGTCGACAACCTTCTGAGTGGTTGGCTCTTTCTTGAGCTGCTCAGCTGCGATCTTCACAACTTCTGGATCTGGAGCGACAGGAGTCTTTCCGAAGTAACCGAGAACCATCTTTCCGTAACCTTCAGCAATCTTCTTCCATGGGCCATAGATGACGTTGTTGAATGCCTGCTGGAAGTAGAACTGTGAAACTGGTGTGACGGATGTTCCGAAACCACCCTTGGCAACGGTCTCGCCCATGGCTTCGACGATCTCTGGATATCTGTCCATGAGTCCGTTGTCTCTGAGCATCTGTGTGTTTGCTGTGAGAGCTCCACCTGGAAGAGGGAAGAATGGGATGTTAGGATTGACGGCTGTTGCCTCTGGTGGCAGGAAGTAATCCTTCATGCACTCCTGGAAGACAGACTCAGCCTTCTGGATGGCCTGGATGTCGACGCCGAGGTCATACTCTGTGCCGCGAAGTGCGTGCCACATGGAGATGATGTCTGGCTGGCATGTTCCGCCGGATACTGGCTGCATGGAAAGGTCAATCTGATCTGCACCGGCCTCGAGAGCGCTCATGTACTGCTGGATACAGCAACCTGCTGTGTCGTGGCTGTGCATGACGATGGTGACATCCTTACCGACGAGCTTTCGTGCTCTCTTGATGGTCTCGTAGACGACCTTAGGTGTTGATGTACCGGAAGCATCCTTGAAGCAGAGACTGTCGAATGGGATTCCTGCATCGAGGATTCCGCGAAGGACGTTCTCGTAGAAGTCTGGGTCGTGAGCACCCTTTGTCTGTGGTGGAAGGCTCATCATGGTGACTGTGACCTCGTGCTTGAGACCTGCGTCGTGGATTGCCTTACCGCTGTCGATGAGGTTGTTGACATCGTTCAGGGCGTCGAAGTTTCGGATGGTTGTCATTCCGTGCTTCTTGAACATCTGAGCATGGAGCTTGATGATGTCCTTTGGCTGGGAATCAAGACCGACAACGTTGACACCTCTTGAGAGTGTCTGGAGGTTTGCATCTGGTCCTGCGACTCTTCTGAACTCATCCATCATCTCGAATGCGTCTTCATTGCTGTAGAAGTAGAGAGCCTGGAAACGAGCGCCGCCACCTGCCTCGAAGTGTGTGATTCCAGCCTTTCTTGCTGCTTCAACAGCTGGCATGAAATCCTTTGTGAAAACTCTTGCTCCATAGACGGACTGGAAACCATCTCTGAAAGCTGTACACATGAAATTGACTTTCTTCATTTCTGCTCTCCCTTAGTTTTTGGCTTTTGCCATTGCGGCTGCGATAGCCACTGCGATTTCGGCATCATTGCTCACTGCAACTGCAGGTGCCGCTGCAGGTGTTGCAACCTGTGCTGCTGGGGCAGCAGGCTTCTGTTTCTCAAATTTCCTGACAACCTTTGAGACACCTAAAGTGGTGAAGACCAGGATTGTAAGGAAGACAAAGACGATTGCCATACCAAGAACCAGAAGAATGAGACCACTCTTGAGCTGGGCTGACAATTGCTCTGTCGGTAACTGTGCTAACATGTACATAGTCACTTCCTTTGTCGTTTATTGCATAGGCGGCCCAAACCGCCAAATTATTGCTTCTACCATTTTACTTTGTTTGTGAAAACCGATTCAAGCATGTGAAAAAAATGTAAACGTGTGCGTTTTGATTTTTTTTGAAAAAAATGGCCCTTTTTTTGGAAAGGGCCAATATATAAGGAATTAAAAAGGATTATTTTGCCAAAATTGTGGAGTTTTCCGGAACGCTGTGGGTGAGCCAGACATTACCGCCGATGGTGCTGTTATCACCGATGTGAGTGTCTCCGCCAAGGATGGTGGCACCTGCGTAGATGACGACGTTGTTTCCGATTTTCGGATGTCGGTTAATGCCCTTGACCGGTTTTCCGTCTGGTCCCAGCGGGAAGCTCTTTGCACCTAGGGTAACACCCTGATAGATCTTCACATGGTTGCCGATGACTGAGGTCTCGCCAATGACGACGCCTGTTCCATGGTCGATGAAGAAATGGTCGCCGATGGTGGCACCTGGATGGATGTCGATTCCAGTGGTGTGGTGAGCATATTCGGTCATCATTCTTGGAATGTAAGGGATCTGGAGTTCATACAGCAGGTGGGCGATTCGGAAGATGCTGATTGCCTCAAAACCCGGATAGGCAAGCATGATCTCAGTTTTGCTGTAGGCGGCAGGGTCTCCGTCATAAGCGGCTTGGACATCGGTCTCAAGGACGGCTTTGATGTCATCGAGGCTCCTTACGATGGTTTTGGAAAGCTCTTTGTAATCTGCCTGCGGAAGGACCCAGGGGATGATCTCATCCAGAAGCTCCTTGGCATCGATTCTGCGTCCGAGAATTGTTGCTGCGGTACAGTTGCTGTTTTCATAGATCTCAGGGTACATGATGCCTCTGAGGTATCCGATGAGTGTCTCCACACGTTCTTTGAGTCCTGCGAATCCGATATGGGTTCCCATTGGCTTTTTCTGTGTATTCTGTGCGCCTTCCATACTCATTGTGCTTATCCTCGATGTAATTGGATTTTAGTGACAACAATTGTCTTTGTAAATAGAAACACCTTTCTATGGCAACTATTGCCTTTAGGCTTGGAAACGGCTATCTTCTTGGTGGAGGCAAAACATGCCAAATGAAAATGAACTTCAGGAAATCAAGATCCACGAGACCATGAGCAAGATCGACCGCAAGATTCTGATCATGAGCGGAAAGGGTGGTGTTGGAAAGAGCACCGTCACCGTAAACCTTGCCAACGCACTTCTGGCTCAGGGCCATACCGTTGGAGTCCTTGATACAGATATCCATGGACCAAACATCGCCAAGATGTTCGGTTGCGAGGGAGAGATTCTCTGCTCCACAGAGGATGGTTCCCATATTCTTCCAGTCTGTCCTCGCGAAGGACTTAAGGTCGTGAGCATGAGCTTCGCACTCAACGACCCGGATCAGGCAATCATCTTCCGCGGACCGATGAAAATCGGCGTCATCAAGCAGTTCTTGGCCGATGTCGAGTGGGGCACACTGGATTATCTTCTCATCGATTCCCCTCCAGGAACCGGTGATGAGCAGCTTGCCGTCTGCCAGTCCATGCCGGACCTCTCCGGTGCCGTCATCGTGACAACACCACAGCAGGTCGCCATCCAGGATGTCCGCAGAAGCATCACCTTTGCAGACCAGCTTTCCGTCAAGGTCCTTGGTGTCATTGAGAACATGAGTTATCTCATCTGCCCGGATTGCAACAAGCACATCCCAATCTTCGGAACCGATGGTGGAAAGAACCTCTGTGAAGAGAACGGTCTTCCATTCCTTGGCGCTATCCCAATGGAGCTTGGTCTCCAGCAGGGTGAAGACGTCGGATGCAACTGGATTGAGGAGAACCCTGAGAGCGAAAGCGCAAAGGCCTTCCTTCAGATTGCAGACCACCTGCACCAGACGGTTGAGTTCAAGCACTCACCATTTGTCCCAAGCTTCTCCTCTTGCTCACCATCTTCCTGTGCATCCTGCCATGCAGACTGCTCCTCAAGGAAAGGCTAAGATGAAAGCTGTCGACGAGAACACCTTTTTCTCAGTGGAAAACGCTCCGGATTCGGAGCGTCTTCTTTGGGATACCACCAGCAGAACCAGGTCCTTTGATACTGTCATCTTCGGTCTCAATACCGTGCATCGCAAAAGCAGGGACGGCAGAGAAGGTGATTTCGTCGAAATCGATACCCGCGATGGTGTGAACATCATCCCATATTTCATCGGAACGGACGGCGTTGCACGTTTTGTCATGGAGCGCCAGTTCCGCCATGGTTCCGAGTCCATCACGCTGGAATTCCCAGCGGGGCTCATTGAACGTGGCGAGGCCCCTGTCAGGGCGGCAGCCAGAGAACTTCTGGAAGAGACGGGCATACGCGCGGCCTCTCTCAAGCAGCTTGGCGCCATAAGCCAGAACGCTGCATATATCAACAACACCATCTATTATTTTCTTGCCGAGACCCTCACCCAAGAGGTTGGCCTGGAGGACCGACAACTCGATGCCTTTGAGCAGATTGATGTCATTTCGGTTCCGGTGGATACCGTCCTTGAGAAATTGGGAACGGGAGAATACGACAACGCCATCGCCGTGCTTGGCGGCTACTTCTTCCAAAGAGAGATGGCATTGCGAAACAAAAGCTGATCAGGCCTCTTTCTTGCTGACTCTGATGATGTGATACATTCTGGAGCCGAAATCGCCCAGAACCCTCACTTCAGGGGTGAAGCCTGTTCCGCTGAACTGCGGATTGATGCGGATTCCGCTGTAAGCCAAGACATCACCAGAGACTCGATAATGCTCGACTTCGCTCTTGAGCATGAAATTCTCATCCAGCACCTTGCTGGCCTTGCCTTCGCTGTTGATGTGAACCGGTGCGATCATATTGATCAGACTTCCGAACTGTCCAATGGACACCTTCTGCTGTCTTGGAATCACCTCATAATCGAATTCTGGTCTTGCAAATGGGATGCGAAGCACTTCAGGTCCGACGTTCGGCTGGTTGAGGATCTGGAAATCCAGAAGGATCATCTCGCTGAAATCGGTGTTTGCTACCACCCAGCGCACATTGTTTCTGAGACTTGGATCTTTGGACTGCTGGCCTTCGGAAAGTCGGTAGAAGCGTCCATACTGGAAAAGGGATCTGTGGTCCTTGTAGAACTCAATCTGCGTTTTGACGATCTGCTTGAGTTGTGGATGCAGTACGCTCAGATCCATCTCATAGCCGAGCTGGCCGAATGCGGCGACGTTGAAACGGGACTCGATATCGGTCTTTCGGAGTGTCTGGTGGTTCGGGGAGTCGGAGACATGTGCGCCCATTGTACTTGTCGGATAGGCATAGGAGGTTCCGCCCTGGATCTGTGTTCTGCAGTAGGCATCGGAGTCGTCGCTTGTCCAGATCTGTGGCATGAAGCACAGAATGCCAAGGTCAAAGCGGTTTCCGCCCGATGCACAGCCTTCAAAGAGAACTCTAGGGAATTCCTTTGTCAGTCTTGCGAACACCTCGTAGAGACCCAAGACATAGCGGTGGTTGAACTCACCCATGTTGATGGATGTTGCGCTGTAGAGGTCACTGAAGGTTCGGTTCATGTCCCACTTCACGTAGTCGGCTCTGGAGATTGTCAGAATCTCACTGATGGCACCGACGATGTGATCGCGGACATCCTTTCTGGTGTAGTCCAGAATGAATTGGTTTCTTCCGACCGATGGTTCACGGCCTGGAATCATGATGGCCCAATCCGGATGCATGTCAAACATCAGGCTTCGTCGGCTGATCATCTCAGGCTCAACCCAGATGCCGAACATCATGCCGAGGGCATGGATCTTGTCAGAAAGCTTAGTGATTCCGCCAGGAAGTTTCTTGGTGTTCACAAACCAGTCGCCAAGGCTGGTGGAGTCGTTGTTTCTGTTGCCGAACCAACCGTCATCGAGGACAAAGAGCTCAACGCCAAGTTCCTTGGAGGCCTTTGCGAGTTCCAGGATCTTGCTTTCTGTGAAATTGAAATAGGTGGCTTCCCAGTTGTTGCACAGAACTGGTCGCTCACGGAACTTCCAAGCGCCACGGACGATGTGTCGGTTGATGAAGCTGTGCATGTTCACGCTTGCACCGTTGCTTCCGAATGCAGAGAAGGTCTGGACGGCTTCTGGAGTGGTGAATGCCTGGCCGCTTTCCAGTGTCCATGTGAATGTCTGAGGGTTGATTCCCGTCAGAACGCGGGTAAGTCCGAATGGGGACTTTTCAACAATCTCTCTGTGGTTTCCGGAATAGATGAGGTTGAAGGCATAGCAGTCGCCACGATTGAGGCTGCAATCCGGTCTTTCCAGGAAAATGGCTGGATTGTGGAAGGCACTGGAGACGCCTGTGTTGGAGCTGTTCTGAAGGATTCCGGACTCGAGGTGTCTTCTTGTGACGATTCTTTCTCTGGCCCATGCACCATCAAATGTGACGACATCCCAGTTGGAGTCTGGCAGATCCAGCTGCAGGCTTGCCATATCGCGAAGAATGAGTTTGCCCTTTGTGCCGTTTGTGATGATGGCAGAGCGGACGATGGTGTCGCAGTCATAAAAGACTGTGTAGTTCAGCTGAAGGACAATCGGAAGCTTTTTCTCGACAAGCTGGATCTCGACGGTGGTTGCCTCATCCTTGTTGGCGTAGGACTGGGCAGGGCAGTTTGGGAACAGCGGTTTTCCCTGTGTGACACGGTGTGCCTTATAGATAAAATCCAGTGTATTCATGCCGTTTTCATATTCGGCGATGATTGCAGGGGTTCTGTAATCGCCCTTGCCTGGAGTACTGGTCTCAAGACAGGTGGTTTCAAGGTAATAGAGCGGACTTGCTTCGCTGTAGGATGTTCCGGTACCCACGCTCACAGCGCGCTTCGGATAAAGCGGCTCCAGGGAGGCCTCTGCCCTGAGACGTTTTCCGTAGTAGAGATTCTCAAGATGGCCGAACTCATTGATTCTGATGAGATAGGTTGTGTTTTTGCTGTCCAGTCTTATGATTCCATTCAGACCTGCCATAATCGTTCTCCTAGCGTATTTTGTGGGTACTGGTTCATATTTTCCTTTAATTTGAAGTGAAAGGCAATACTGAACAAGAATAGTACTTGCATCTGATTTTGAATTTTGGTATCTTAATAACACATTGGTGCTGTACCCAAGCGGTCTAAGGGGGCGGTCTGCAAAACCGTTGTTCACCGGTTCAAATCCGGTCGGCACCTTAAAACAAGAGCGGAATCCAAGTGGTTCCGCTTTTTTTGTGCCCATTTTCTGGAAAACGAGAAGCTCCAGTAGAACCAATAGAACGAGTAGAACCAGCAGAACGAGAAGTTCCAAACAGAACCAAAAAAGGAACCGCCACATAAGCAGCGGTTCCTGGAGTAAGAGAAAAAAGGGTAATGTATGAAATCAAGCTAATCCTAGCTTGGAGTATTCATAGGACTGTCTGATCCAACCGCGGACTTCAGAATCCAGATCGTTTTCATCGCGGATGGCGATGTGGTAGATGTAGGAAGGGGTTCCAGGGATAGGCTGGACGGTCTTGGAGATCTTGTCGCTGTTGATTTTCTTTCTGGATGTCAGCGCAAGGTCAAAAAGGGTTCCTTCCTCTGCTGTTTTTGAGACGTAGGCAAAACCAGCATTTGTTCGGAAGGCAAGCAGGGAATCCTGAATCATGATCCTTGCCTGTGGGCAGAACTCTCCAATATATCTTTTTAAGGTTTCGAAGACCGACAACGAGACGCTGCTGTCTCCGAAGAATGCCAAAGCCTTATCCTCTCCTGACATCGCTTCCTCCATATAGAATGCCTTTACAACTTGGACGAGGGTGGTGAAGGCCCTTCATCCCTAGCTGATGATTTGATTATATCGGCTGATTTTAAATTTTGTCAACTCCTTATATTACAACAATTTACGCAAATTTTCGTTTATATAGGAATTGTATAAGTATGAGTAAGTTGCCATTGTAAAACCATGTGAAACCTTTGAGTTTTCATAGCCTTCCTAATGCATTTGATTTATGTGGTTTTCGTATGTACTGAGAAAGCCCGTTCGCATATAATCTGCGTGGAGATTGGTTATGGAAAGAAAAGTGGGAAATCTTTTGAGTCATCCGGTTGGATCTGTTGTCCTGGCACTGCTGAGCCAGATGATCTGGGGATCTGCCTTTGCACTGATCAAACTGGCATATAGTGATTTCTCAATCACGACAGTGGGAGACACCTTTCTGTTTGTCGGTCTTCGCATGTTCGTTGCCGGCCTGATCCTGTTTGTCATCGCCGTGGTTTCCGGACACAAGATCCCATCTCCTGACAAAACGGAGATCGGTACGGTGTTTGCCATCGGAACCCTTCAGATTGGAGTTGTCTATGCGCTGCAGTTCTCTGGTATGATCAATACCTCATCGGTCCATTGCTCCATTCTCAATGGTTCTCAGATCATCACCACAACGTTGTTTGCACATCTGTTTTTCAAGGATGACCACATCAATCTCAAAAAGGGAATCGGTTGTGTCATTGCCTTTGTCGGTGTCCTTTTCTGCTTCCTCTATGGCGGACAGCTCGGTTCCTTCTCCCTCAAAGGTGAGGGTGTGTTCTTCCTTTCCTGTACGACCTTCGCCCTGTGCTCAAGTCTTGTGAGAAAGTTCATCAGAAAGACAAATCCTATCGTCTACACCTGCTTCAGCATCCTTCTTGGTGGTATTGAGCTTCTGATTCTCGGATTTGTCTGTGGAGGAAAGCTTGGCGCCGGTGGACTGAGAGGCTGGTCCATTCTTGCGGCTCTGGCCATGATCTCCTCGATGTGCTTTCTGGTATGGAATGCCTTGGTCAAGTCCAATCCAATCAACCGAATCAGCGTATGCCAGTGTGTGAATCCGATCACAGGAGCTGTCCTGTCATCAATTCTGCTTGGCGAGAATGTGCTGCAGACACGTTATGTTGTGGCAATTGTTCTAATTGTGCTGGGTATCATTGTCATCAACACCAGCACCAAAAAGGCTCACTGAAGCTCAAATTCAACTCAGATATATTTCTCGATGGTTTTTGCAATCATCTCAAGGCCGGTTTTGTCCTGCTCGTCAAAGCGTGCGAACTTCGGACTGTCGATATCCAGGACGCCCCAGACCTTGCCGTTTCGGTGAAGAGGGACGACGATTTCTGAGTTGCTTGCGCTGTCGCATGCGATGTGTCCTGGGAACTTGTGGACATCTGGAACCAGCTGTGTCTTGTCCTCCTGGACGGCGACTCCGCAGACTCCCTTGCCGATCTGGATGATGGTACAGGCTACCTTTCCCTGGAATGGGCCGAGAACGAGCTTTCCGTCCTTGATGGTGTAGAATCCTACCCAGTTGAGGTCCTCAAGCTCCTCGTTCAGAAGGGCGCTTGCGTTTGCGAGGTTGGCCATTGTGTATCCCACACCTTCCAAAAGCGCATCCATCTTCATGTTCATTTCGTTGTAGTCTGTCATGCTTTTCTCCCTTTTCACCCTGATTCTATTTGAAATGTAGGGCTTTGAGAATGGTTTGCCATGATGCAATTGAAAAGATGCTGTGCTGTTTACTTGCAGTTTTTCTTTCTGCTAGAATCCCCAATGTGGGTCCATGACCTGAAATTTGGGGTACAAATGAAGAAAATCCGCTTTTCAACCGAACTTGCCTATGTGATGGGACTTCTGATTCTCACACTTGGAAACGCCATGATGGAGCGTGCAGACTTTGGAGTTTCCATGGTTGTTGCTCCAGCTTATCTGCTTCACCTGAAGATCTCTCCGACGTACAGTTTCTTCTCATTCGGAATGGCAGAGTACACCCTGCAGGCTTTTATGCTGATTCTCATGGTGATTCTGCTTCGCAGATTCAAGCCTTACTATCTGTTTTCGTTTGTTACCGCTGTGTTCTACGGGGTGGTGCTGGATTTGTGGATGAAGCTCACAAACTGCATTCCAAACGACACTTTCATCGTCAGAGCAGTCCTCTATGTTGGTGGAATCCTGGTCTGTTCTGCCGGTATCTCGTTCTTCTTCCATTCCTACATAGCCCCTGAGGTCTATGAGCTTCTGGTCAAGGAACTTTCCGCCAAGTTCAAGTGGAACATCAACAAGGTCAAGACCACCTACGATATCTCAAGCTGTTTGATCTCCATTGTCATGTCATTCCTATTCTTTGGCTTTGGTGTGTTCCGTGGGGTGAAGCTTGGAACCGTCCTATGTGCCCTGGTCAATGGAGCGGTTGTGGGTCTTTTCTCCAGAATCTACGACAAGGTCTTTGATTTCCAGGATGTGTTTCCGAAGTTCAAGAAGATTTTCGAATGAGATTTTCTACCGTACAAATGAGCCGATAAACAGCGAGGACCATCTTGCGATGGTCCTCGTTCTTTTATGCTGTGAGTTTTGTCAGAACAGCACTGCTGTTGCGATTTTCAGATATACCATAAGGGAAATGGCGTCGACGATGGTTGTGATGAATGGGCTTGCCATAACAGCTGGGTCGAAACCGAGCTTCTTTGCGAGAAGTGGCAAGGCACAACCGATGAGCTTTGCAACCATGACGGTGGTAGCCATTGTGAAACAGACAACCATTGCTACGAGCACTGTGACCTGTGGGTTGTGGAACAGAAGTCCATCGACCAGCATGACCTTTCCGAAACAGACGGCTCCAAGGGTGATGCCACACATGAGTGCTGTTGCGAATTCCTTCAGAAGTACCTTTCCGATATCCTTGAATTCAATTTCACCAAGTGAGATGGCTCGGATGATGGTGACAGATGACTGGGAACCTGAGTTTCCGCCGGTGTCCATGAGCATTGGGATGAATGCTGTCAGGATGACCTGAGCTGCCAAAGCTGACTCGAAGCTTGTGATGATCAGGCCTGTGAATGTTGCGGAGATCATGAGAAGCATCAGCCATGGAATTCTGTGCTTGAACAACTCAAAAGGGGATGTTCTGAGGTAGGACTTGTCGTACGGTGTCTGAGCAGACATGATGGTCATATCCTCGGTTGCCTCTTCGACCATGACGTCCATGGCGTCGTCGAAGGTTACGATACCGACCATTCTGTTGTCGCTGTCAACAACCGGCAGGGCAAGGAAGTTGTATTTGGAAAGCTGCTTGGCAACCTCTTCCTGGTCCATCATGGTATTTACGGTGATGACGTTGGTTGTCATCAGACTCTCGACCTGGCTGTCCTGGTCCTTTGCCAGCATGAGGTCCTTTGCGGAGACCAGACCAAGGATTCTGTTGAATCTGGAAAGGACGTAGCAGGTATAGATGGTCTCTTTGTCTACGCCGGTGGTTCTGATTTTCTCAAAGGCATCGCGAACGGTCATGTCCGGGCTGAGTGAGATGTACTCAGTGGTCATGATGGAACCTGCAGAGTTCTCCGGGAATCGGAGGATCTCGTTGATCTCTCTACGCTTGTCTGGTGTGACATGCATGAGGATTCTGCTGACGACGTTGGCCGGCATCTCCTCAACGATATCTGCAGCATCATCGATGTACAGCTCGTCAAGAACCTGCTTGAGCTCTGTATCGGAGAAGCCCTTGATGAGCAGCTCCTGGTTATCGGAATCCATCTCGACGAATGTGTCTGCTGCCAATGCCTTTGGAAGCAGGCGGAACATGATAGGAATCTGATCTTCGGCCAACTGGTCAAAGATTGCAGCAATATCGGATGGGTTCATGGTGACGAGAACGTCTTTTACGGTTGAATACTTCTTGTTGTCAACCAATACTTTCAATGTGTCTTCAACACTAACGTTATGCTGTGCCATAACAAAATCTCCCTGAACTTATGAATCAGAGTTGGAACAAGTATATCAGTGCAGAATGGTCCTTGTGTGGGATTACAGGGTTTCCTTATAGGAGAACTCTATAGGCACAGGGTCAGGGTCTGCGGAATAAATACTTTTACCAGCTTCCATGACAAGTCCTCCTCATATGAAATATTAATAGGTGAAAACCCATGGTGATTCTACCAGTTTGGAAATATGCTTTCAAGCCAAAATGGGAAAATGGAAAAAAGATTTTAAAACATAGTTGATTAGTAGGAATTAATATGGTTATAATTGAGTCAAGTAAACCAGTAGGTTTGATGGATAATCTACGTGAGCTTACAATAAATGCAATAGGAGAATGAAACTATGAAGATTTATGAACAGATTACAGACCTGATTGGATCAACACCTCTGGTTAAGCTCAAAAACTATTCCAAGGCCCGTGGCGTGGATCCTATTGTCGCCAAGATTGAATCTTTCAACCCTGCGGGAAGCGCAAAGGACAGGATCGGAAAGGCTATGATTGACGATGCTGAGGCCAAGGGTCTTCTCAAGGAAGGTTCTGTCATCATCGAGCCTACTAGTGGAAATACAGGTATCGGCCTTGCCTGCGTTGCTGCAGCTCGCGGCTACAAGGTCATCCTCACAATGCCGGAGACAATGAGCATTGAACGAAGAAACCTTCTGAAGGCTTATGGTGCACAGCTTGTCCTCACCGAAGGTGCCAAGGGAATGGCCGGTGCCATCGCAAAGGCTGAGGAACTTGCCGCACAGACTCCAAACAGTTTCATTCCAGGTCAGTTCACAAATCCGGCAAACCCAGCAATCCACAGAGCAACAACAGGTCCTGAAATCTGGAACGATACCGATGGAAAGGTTGATATCTTTGTCGCTGGTGTCGGTACAGGCGGTACTATCACTGGAGTCGGTGAATATCTGAAGTCCAAGAACCCGAATGTGAAGGTCGTCGCTGTAGAACCAGAGTCTTCTCCAGTTCTTTCCAAGGGTGTTGCAGGACCACACAAGATCCAGGGAATCGGTGCAGGTTTCATCCCTGATACACTGAACACAAAGGTCTACGATGAGATCATCACAGTCTCCAACGAGAATGCTTTCGCAACAGGAAAGGCTATCGCAAGAGAGGATGGCGTTCTTGTCGGAATCTCATCTGGTGCAACACTGTATGCCGCTACAGAACTTGCCAAGAGACCAGAGAACAAGGGAAAGCTCATTGTTGCATTCCTGGTCGACACTGGTGAGCGCTATCTCTCAAGCCCAATGTTCGCTGAGTGAGAACGGAAAGTAAGGCAAATCCAAGTAATATAAATGATAAGGCTGCAGCAGAAGTCGGTTTGATGGAAACTGCAGCTTTTTTTGTTGCTTTCTCTCTCAGCTGTTTTCGTTGCATGTTTCCACGTAACTGCCTCAAATTTGGTTCTTCCGAAAATCTGTTGGTCAAGATGGTGAAAACAGCTTTGGATGAACCTG
>JAKSPE010000024.1 GCA_024405015.1 Sphaerochaetaceae bacterium | reverse complement strand
CCGAAGGTCTTTTCCATGTGGTGGAAATAGGCCTGTGTCATGTCGCAAGGGACATAGGCTTCAAGTGTTCCTGCAAAACCGCCACCCTGGACACGGAAAGCACCTGTGCCCTTCAGGAAACTTTCGGTCATGGCATAGGCCATGGCGATTCCCTGCTCCATTGGGGCATTTGGGCTATAGATGTTCTGAAGATAGCGGAAAGAGGAGCTTCCGCTTTCTGTGATCAAAGATAGATAAGAGTCAAAGTCTTTGTTTGCAAGACTATTTACCATGTTATCGACTCTGTTGTTCTCTTCAAAGTAGTGAAAGGCTCTGAGGATTGCTCGGTCGTTGGCGATATCCTTTCGAAGCTGCATGATGTTGTCTTTGAAAAGGTCGTAATCAACCTCTCGGAGGGTCTGCTTTCCGAAGTACTTGGCAATGGCCTTCATCTCACAAGGGATACAGGCATAATCTGCTGTCAGGTCTGCATGGTTGCCGCCGGTGGTTGTGATGACAAGGTTGTAGCCATAGTCTGCAAAGTCAACGTTGATTGGGGTGATTGCAGGGGCTTTCGGATCTTTGAAATCGATTCCGATGATACCTCCGTTGGCACAGGCAAGCTGATCCATGAGGCCACTTGGTTTACCAAAGTAGAGGTTTTCGGCTTCCTGTCCCATGATGGCAAGTTCTGTGGTTGAGAATCTGTCTTCGTTGTAAAGGGAGTTGAAGATGGTACCGACAAGAACCTCGATTGCAGCGGAACTGCTGAGGCCGGAACCCTTGAAAACAGAGGAACTGACATTGGCGCAGAAACCGCCAACCTGACCGCCTCTTTTAGCAATTGAAGCTGCAACTCCCCTGATCAGTGAATCTGTAGTGCCGAATTCGGATTCTTTGATAGCCAAATCGGAGAGGTTTACGGTAAGCTTTGGATAACCTTCGCTGATGAAGGTAACTGCATTGCCCTGTGTGGCATGGACCGCTGCAATGGTATCAAGGTTAATGGAACCGGCAAGGACTTTTCCGAGATTGTGGTCTGTATGGTTGCCGCCAAGCTCTGTTCTTCCTGAAGTGGAGAATGTTGCCTGCGGTTTTGCTCCAAAAAGCTCCACATGTCCCTTTTCAAGGGCGTCGAATCTTTCTGATGCTCTTTTTGAGTCTGCGAGTCTTCCGTACAATCCAGCGATATCCATGGTCAATTCTCCTGAGAAACTTTGCTAAACGATTATATATCGTGTTCGATGGATATAGCAATTCACCAAAGCCAAGAAACCGTACACGAAGAATCGGGTAGGGGTTGTTTTCTCCTGCAAGATGCTTGATCGTCTTGGAGAGCATTCTGGTGTTCCAGCCTGGAAGACTGCCATAAAGCGGATTTGCTCTGGCCTCCAGCCCTGTCGTCTTGATGCTTCTGCTGGAGCAGAGAATGCTGGCGGCTTTCTGTGCGTCGAATCGGAACGGCCACAGCCTTGCTAGTGTTCTTATGGCATAGTCTCCATCCATGTCTTTGACTTGTGTGCGAAAGCATACGTCACAGCCGTAGCACTCCTGCTTCTCGTAACCGATGAGCTTGAGAAGTGTCATTCGTCGGCAACTATTGTTTAGGAACACTTCAACAAGTGGCGAGTATGGCACGTTGGCAAGTCTGTCATCGGATGTGACAATCACCCATGCCCAGGCAATGTCTCCGTCTCGTCCTGCGCGGCCTGATTCCTGTAGGTATTCCTCCACGGTTTGGGGAAGACTGTGATGGATCACGGTTCTGACATTGCCTTTGTCCATGCCAAGTCCATAGGCAGAGGTCGCTACAAGCACGCCATCGTGGGAGTCCATGAACCAGTTCTCGAGAGTCTCTCGCTCTTGCGGAGAAAGGCCTGCGTGGTAATAGCGTACAGGAATTTCAGGTCGTTCCATGCAAAGATAGGTCGCAATCGTCTTGGTGTCCTGCCTGGTTCTGCAAAAGACCAACGCTGGTCGTGTGCAGACGGTCACTAGGTCAATGACGCCTTTGACCCTGTTAAGCGTTGGGTATGAGCCGTATAGGATGTTGGGTCTGTCTGGGTCTGCACTGACAATCAGCGGCTTTGTTGGAAAGAGAACGTTGCGGATGTCCTTTAGTGTCCTATCGGATGCTGTGGCGGTGAAGGCGAGAATCTGGTGAGGTCGTAGCTCTCTGACAACGGAGGAAAGACCTATGTAGGCTGGCCGGAAATCCTTTCCCCATTGGGAGATCACATGGGCTTCGTCGACGACAAAAAGGCTGATGGAAAGATTTCTGAGCTTTTGAAGGACATAGGGATTCTGTAGGCTCTCTGCCGTTATCACAAGTATTCTGACATTCTTGCCGAGCTTTTTAAAGAGATCTTCACGCACCTCTTTCGACTGTCCGCCACGGATGCAGATGCATGGGATATCGGCCTTTGCAAGCCTTGCCATCTGGTCGTTCATGAGGGCCAAAAGAGGGTATACGACTACGGTGATTCCTTTGCAGAGAATGGCAGGAAGAAGGAAGCAAATCGATTTTCCCGTGCCCGTTGGAAGTACGACAATCTGATGGCGGACATAGGACATTTCCTCCTGCTCCATGATTCTTTGCATGACAAGAATCTGATAGGGCTTGAGGGCTGCGATGCCGAAGCGGCTTTTGGCTGTACGTATGATTTGAAGAGTGATATCTGCCTGCACACATACCTATACCACAGAACTGCAGAAACCATTTTGTGCAGGCGTACAATGCTCTGAAATTGGAGCGACACAGAGAGAAATGGGTAGCGATGAATAATTCCAGGTTACTTTATGTGTTTGAAGTTTCCGTAGGTGTTGTTGACCGATGAGACGATGACGAAGCTTTCCTTGTGGTTCTTCAGAATCTTCTCGAAGTCAGCAATCTGCAGTTTGTTGACGACACAAATGAGCATCTGCTTCTCCTCTCCGGAGTACATTCCCTTGGCTGGAACAACCGTACATCCATGACGAAGCTTGGACATGAGATCCTGTGCAAGTGTCTCAGGATCGTCTGTGATGATCTCGAACTTTGCAGCGGCACGAGCACCTTTGAGGATGTTGTCATTGAGTTTACTGGTGACAAAGGAGTAGATCATACAGAGGATGACTGGCGCATAGTCATGACCGAAGGCGAAGAAGGAAAGGGCTGCGACTACGACATTGATGGTAAAGACAATCCAGACGAAACTGAACTCCGGTTTCTTTCGGTTGATGAAGGTTGCTACAACATCCATTCCAGCAGTGCTTCCACCAAGGCGGATGGCTACACTGTACAGAAGTCCGTTGAAGACGCCTGCTGCAATGGCTGCCATGACTTTCTCTCCTCCGTCTGTGGCGTAGAAGACGAATTTGGAGAAGTTGATTTCCTTGAAGATGAGGTTCGCCACGGAGAACACAACAACATAGAACAGATTCTTCAGGGCATAGTCCTTGTCCAACACCATGTAGGTGAATGCAATGATTGGGATGTTCACCATGAGGGAGAGGTAACCTACTCTGAAGTCAAATACGTGCTGAATGATTGTGAGAATACCGTTCAGTCCTGCTGGTGCGAAATTGTTCGGGAATACGAAAAGCTCGTAGTTAAGAGCACCCAGTACTGCAACAAAGAAGATGCCAATGTACTGGTAACTTCCTTTGTTTTTGATTTTGTCTATGAGAAGCATTATGCTTGTGTCCCCAATATGACGATATGAAGTTTTTCCAATCGCAGATTTTATGTTTTCGGGTATGTTTTATCAATATTTTTATGTGCACTGTGAATCAAATTTGTGTTCACTTGGACAATAGTTGTGATATACTGAGGTCGCTCGTTATACAAAAAGAGAAAAAGAGTGGCTTCAAAAGCCTGTCAGGTGGATGGAGTCGGAAAGGGAACTGATACCATACGGTTTAGGTTCCTTTTTCTTTTTTTAGTAGGTCTTCTGAGGTCTCAGCTCTTTTCGGATGTAGCGGAAGGTCTCCTTCTCGCCCTTTTCGGCCAGCATGGAAAGAAGGGTCCCCAAAAGCTCCTTCGTTTCCGGATGCATCTTCAGATGGTCATGGCCTCTGAGAAAATAGTCCAAAGGACAGCGGTCCACATAGCGGCTTCCAAGGTAGACCTTGCTTGCCGCAACCCTGTCACAGAACATTTCTATGACATAGACCAAAGGCATCTTCACAGGTGCCAGTCCATGTATGGCCATGGAGTAGTCGGTCCAGTACTCAAAATGATGTTTGTTTCTGCCTTTGTGGTGCATCCAGGCGTAGGAGCATCCGTATTCGCGGCGTTCCTCCTCGGTAGGGCTGTGGGTTCCGCTGTAGAATCTGGCTCCTGGAAGGAACTCGGTCGGGCTGTATTTGGATAGGTCATGCATGAGGCCACGCCAAGGGATACCTGCCTTGATGCAGTGGAGGAGAACGATGTTTCTATGTCTTGTGATGGTTCGAAAGTGTCCTATGATGTGCATGCCCATAACAGCACCGATTATAGTGACTTGGACAAATTACTGGAAGAGCAAGTGAACAGGTCGTCCGAATTTGTCTCCAACACCTTGCTTGAGGACGTTCAAGTATTGTAAATTCTAGGGAGAAATAGGAGAAGAACAATGATTGAAAGAACCTTCATTGCAATCAAACCAGATGCAGTTCAGAGAGGACTCATCGGTAAGATCATCAGCAGAATCGAAGAGAAAGGCTACAAGCTTGTTGCTCTTAAGATGATCCAGGTTTCTGATGAGCAGGCAGCTGCACACTATGCAGAGCATGTCGGAAAGCCATTCTACCCAAATCTGGTCAAGTTCATCACCAGCGCACCAATCGTCGCAATGGTTGTTGAGGGAGACAACGCAATTCTCGGTATGAGACAGATCATGGGTAAGACAAACCCTGCAAACGCAGAGGTCGGCACCATCAGAGGCGATTTCTCACCAGAGATGAGCTTCAACGTCATTCATGGATCCGATGGTCCAGAGAGTGCAACAAGAGAGATCGCAATCTACTTCAAGCCAGAAGAGATGTGCGACAAGTGGCAGACAGCCTTTGAGATTCTCAAAGAGAAGATGAACGGCTGATAGGATCAGAATCCTACCACAAAACCTACGAGACAGAACCAGGCGAACATGGTGATCATGCTGAAAATGGAAGTCAGCACAACGATCTCGTTCGCCAGGTCTGCATCTCCACCCATGGCTACAGCAGTACTGTAGGAGTTCACGGCGTTTGGAGCTGTGGCGAAAATCATAACACCAACAAGACCAGGTCCTCTGAGACCGCATGCGATAGCAGCGGAGATCACCACAATAGGAGTGAAGATGAGCTTCACCAGACATACTGTGGTGAGTGTCTTTCTGTACTTCTTGACAAAACCGAACTCAAAGGTTGCACCAAGGGCAATCAGAGAAAGTGGAGTTGTGAGGCTGCCAAGTTTTGAGATGAATCCGTTCAGCAACCATGCAGGAATTGGGAATTTGATTAGGTTCAGGACAAGACCGACAAGGCTTCCGAGAACCAGTGGGTTCTTGAGGATCTTGAGGACAAGGTCCAGCTTGGAAGTTGCTTTGCCTGTGTAGCGCTCGAAAATCCAGGCGGAGAGGCTGTTGTTCAGTGGTACCAGAACAATCATGATCATGGAGATGACGCTGATGTCTCCACCACAGATTGCCTCGGCAATTGGAATTCCCAAAATGGCGAAGTTTGACTTGTAAAGGCCCTGGATGATGACAGGGATTCTGGTTTTGTCCTTCTCAAATCTTGGAACGATGAGCCAGGAGATGGCGAACACCAAGGTAAGGCTGACTGCTACGAAAATGACTGGTACGAGATCAACACCCTGTCTGAGGTTTGCCTTGTAGATCGTCACTCCGGAGTAGACGGAGAGAAAGTAACGGAAACAGATGATGTTCAACTGTTTTGCAGATGCGGCATTGAGATAGTTCTTCTTCTTGAAGAAATATCCAAGTGCCATGAAAAGCAGAAGCGGCACAATTGCAGATGCCGAAATAGTGATTACTTCCATATTCTCCCCATCCTTATGTTGTGGCCTCAGCCACCGATTACCGTACCCTCAAATTTGCCGTCGTTGAGGATTGCGAGTGTGTTCTCTGTGTTTCTTCCATCTGCACAGATGGCGATGATGCCTGCTTCCTGGGCAAGGCGTGATGCGATCGGATCAAATGGGGCGTTCTTTCCTGGAACCCATTCATCACCGACCATCTTGCGGAAGTCTGCCCATGAGATGTTGTCAATCGGCTTGGCATCCGGATTCTTTCTTGGGTCATCGGTGTAGACCTTTGCGATGTTTGAGAGGTTGATGACCTTCTGGGCACCAAAGCGCTTTGCAAGGTACACGGCATCGGTGTCGGTTGAGAAACCTGGCTTCCAACCGCCGGCTACGAGGACGCGGCCTGCGAACTTGATACTTTCATCGGTAGGATTTGTGACGACACTGTCTTTGCAGAGGTCTCCGAAGATGGCCTTGACGAGTTCTGCATTGATATGGGTTGCCTTGATTCCGATCCAATCCTGTGCGTTTGCATCCTGCTCCTGTTCGTTGGTGACAACTGCACGGTATGCCTGCTGGTATACTCTGGCAGGTGCTCCGCCGCCACATACGAAAATGAGTTTGTCTTCAGGATTCTCGGCAAGATACTGCTTCATTTTTGCGAGGAAGTCTGCAAGGAATTCACTGTTCACCTTATCTGGTGCGATGATGGAACCACCGACTGAAAGAACTGAAAGTCTCATGGAATGTCTCCTTAATTATCCTGTTGATTCTATAATGTATGGTAAGGGCCTTGCAAGGTCTCTAGCTCAGGTAGATGAGTTTCACCAACCAATTCACCAGTCTGGAAGGGAGTATCTTGGCAAGTAAGGCCAAGGCCTTGTAATCAAGTCCGACTGCACAGCGGATTGGAGGGTTCTTACGGTAGGCCATCTTGAGAAAGACCTTTGCCACGGAGTCTGCAGGTTTCCCGTTTCGCTCGTCATTTGCCATGTGCTGGACCGCTTTTGTGCACTGCTCAAGATATGGGGAGTCGGAAGGCTCATCGCTGGTTCTTGCGGTGGTGAAGCCTGTCTTGGTGTCACCTGGCTCCACAAGGCATGATGTCACACCGAATCTCTGGGCCTCAAGTCTGAGTGCTCTGGAGTAGGCCTCAAGTGCATACTTGGTGGAGCTGTAATGGCTCTGGTATGGGATGGATACAAGTCCTGCAACGGAGCTTGTAATCAGAACGAGGGACCTTTTGTTCTTTCTGAGAAGCGGCAGAAATGCTGTGTTGACGTTCAGAACACCAAAGTAATTGGTGTCCATCTGGGCCTTTGCGCGGTCAAGCGGTGTCATCTCGGCTGAGCCGCTGATGCCAAAGCCTGCACAGTGGATGATGATTCCAAGTTCTGGTATTTGCTGAGCTGCCATCTTTACGGATTGTGGATCTGTGACATCCATGCAAATCGGAATCACCTTGCCGCCGGATGCTGGATCTGCAGCAATTTCCTTTGGGTGTCTTGCTGCTGCGTAAACGACAAATCCGTTGTCGGCAAAAAGCTTTGCTGTAACCTCTCCGATTCCGCTGGAGGCACCTGTAACCAGTATTTTCTTTACATAGGGACAGTTCTTGGACATGGTTCACATGTTACACCATTGCCCAAGCATAGGGAAGTGCCCCTGCATGGCACAGGCGAATGCAGGGGCCTTGTCGAGTGGGATATCTGTTATGGAAAGAAGCATCCCATTGTGTTTGTCTGTCATCAGAATTCTGGAGAATTCTCCATTTCCTGTTGGGAATCGTCTACGTCTGCGGTATCGACAACCACATCTACATCTGCATCAAGGCCTTCCTCCTTCGGTGGTTCAAGGTCGGCCATGTTTGCGGTTGTGTTGAGTTCTCCTGGAATCCTTCCTGGTTCAGGGACTTCTTCTCGCATAACCGATCGTCTTTCCGGCTGGAATTCAATATGCTCTGCGATGATGAAAACCACCTCTCTTCTGACTCCGGCATCTGTCCAAGTGTTCTGCTTCAGACGTCCTGTCACCCGAATGCCACGACCTTTGCGAAGGCGCTTGATGCAGGCCTCGGCTACAACACCATACACGTAGATGTAGAAGTATGAGGTTTCCTGTTTCCATTCTCCATGGGCGTCGCAGTAGTATCGGTTGTTTGCAATCGCCAGGCGACAGTAGTTGACTCCGGCAGAAAGTGATTTGCTTTCCGGATCTCTTGTGAGTGTTCCTTCGATGAGGACTGTGTTCAGGTTGTTCATGGACAACCTCCCTGAAGAGGGGAAGCGTCGGGGCACCTGGACTCAGGCACCTGTTCCGTTGGGCATTATTCCCCTTTCACAGCCCATATACAAAAAAAGTGTCGAAACCATTTTGTGGATTCCGACACTTTTCAAAATTTTTTTGTTTTTTTTCAGATGCTGTCGTTGATGAATGCCTCAAGCACTCCCATGCTTGCGCCACCGACGCGCTGTGCCACTGGTTTTCCGTCCTTGAACATGATCATGGTTGGGATGCTGCTGACGTTGAGAGTCTCAGCAATCTCTGGTGCCTCATCGACGTCAAGCTTGCAGACTTTCACCTTGCCTTCGTATTTGGTTGCAATCTGGGCAACAAGTGGGGCTACCATTCTGCATGGTCCACACCATGTTGCGAAGAAATCAACAAAGACAGGAATCTTGCTATCCAGCACTTCTGTCTCAAAATTCTCTCGATTAAGGATTGTCTCACTCATTTTCTTGCCCTCCTGGGTTTGGAAGCCTTTTAGGTTTCCATGTCAAATATAACTAGGACCTTGAAAAAAGAAAAGGCGCGAAGGTCGGAATCCAGTCGTTTAGAAAGCGTATTGAAATTAAAATATTTTTTCATGGTTTTATTACTGCTATGCCTTAGAAGTTATATAGTTATGATATAAGCCAAAAAATATGTAATTCTTTGTAAAATAAGGAATTGACAAAATTGTTTCAACTTTTCTATAATTAAGTCATCCGATGGGATTTCTAGGATTGCCAGGTGGCAATGAATGGATTTTGTCGTGAAATATTTTTTAGGAGGACAGAATGTCAGGAGAAGACAGGGCAGTGGCTTTCTTTGGATCGGACCAAACATGCATCGACGCCTTCAACAAACTTAAGAGCTTTCTTGACGAAGTCTGTTCGGATATTCACATCACCATCCAGGATTCTCTGCTTGCTTTCAAAAGCAGTGCTGGCTTTGCCTATGTGTCTCTGCCTGCTGAAGGAGAATCCTCCTACCTGTTCAATCTTGCTTTCACCACAAGAAAGAAGATCACAAGTGCCCGCATTCTTAGGGCTGTTCAGCCGATACCGGGAACACCTGCCTATGTCTATCACATAGGAATCCGTTCTGTCATGGATATCGACACCGAGCTCAAGGCCTGGGTCCGCCAGTCCTATGAGTACTCAAAGCTTCGATTCGCATAATTTCTCCAACAAATACTCTCTTTTTTCTCTTGGGGCTCAGCCCCAATTTTTTTTGTTTGCGTATTGGTTCTCCTGATTTCACTTTTTCCCCTCGAAAATATGCAGTTTCTATTGAAAGTTTCACTCGCAAAGCCAGGGAAAGCATGAAAAAAAGTGAAAACCTCTGGCATTATGTCCATTTCACAAAATGGTTTCGACAGTTTTCTGGTATAGGGGTGTAGGAGGCCCCTATGCATAGGAGATTCATAATTGCCATCTGCGTATTTCTTGTGGTTGCAATTGCCGCTTTGGTTTTGCTCATCGCCTGCTCAAACGATGTTGAGGCTGCAATGCTTGTGAACGTGTTTACCGCAAAGGATGATACCTGTCCTGTTCTGGTGGAGGTTACATCCCAGTCGAGCAACATCATCCGCATTGAATTCAGCGAACCTGTCAGGGTGTTTGAGAATTCCTTCGAGCCGTTTGCCGCCAGAGCCGATGGTAAGTTCATCTATGTCTCGCTAAACAGATCTCTGCCGCCGGGAGCCATGAGCATCGTAAGCGGTAGGGTACGCGACTACAGCGGAAACACGACGGGCTTTTCCATCAAGGTCTATGGGTACAATCCGCTGATGCCAAGGGTTCTGATCAACGAGTTCACAACCAAGGGAACCGAGAAAAGTCCTGACCGCACAGAACTTCTGGTTCTTGAAGACGGAAACATCAATGGAATGTCTCTGTATGGTGGTATCCCCGATGATTATGACACCATCATCACATTTGGAGATGTTGATGTCAAAAAGGATGATCTTCTTGTGGTGTGGTGGACAACTGCGCTTCCAACTTCTGTGACAGAGGGTTTTGAAGGTGGTGTCTATCATATTTGCGCTGGGGATGGCGAGGGTCTTGCCTCCAACAACGGGACCCTTGTGCTTTGCGGATCTCCCTCGATTGGTGCTGTCGTTCTGGATGCTGTGGTGTACTCGAACTACACGACATCCAACGAAGGCTATGGCACCCGGCAGGCCCGTGAAAGAGCCCAGTGGGTGCTGGATGCAGGCCTTTGGAAAGGGGATGCTATTGAGAGCACGAGTTCAACTGCCACAAGGTCCATGTCCAGGATTCTGGGCTCAGGGGATACCAACGGTGCGGATGACTGGTATATCACCGTAACGGGAGGCTCGACATTCGGTCTTGCGAATACCTCGGAAGCATACTGAAAAACTCAGTTGAATAGGCCATGCTTTTCCTATATGATAAGGTGTACTGGCGGCAACCTTCAGGAAAAGGAAAAGCCCGCCTAAAAAACTTAGAGCAACGGGCCTGTTGGGGTAACAGTCTGTTGTTCAAGGAGAGCCTTATGAGCATAGTCAAGCCGCATAAGCTGGGTATCATCACAGGACCTGGTTCAGAGTATCTTGCGGGAAAGGTTGTAAAGCACCTGAGAGGTCTTTACATCGAGCGTTACAACAAGCTTTCCAAGAATCTTGCTTACAGATATGGAATGACAGAGGACGAGATCCTCAAAGAGGTCACCTTCATCGATGACCTGGGCAACAAGAAGATCCCTTCCGGAAAGTGCCCAAAGGAGTACATCTGTCCAAAGTTCGACATTCCTGTCAAATATACCAGATTCCTTAACGGTGAAGAGAAGGCTGAAATCCTCGAGCCGGTAAGAGGTCTGAGAATCTTCGTCATCTATGACGTCACAAATGATGCACCAATGAAGATCAACGGATGTGAGAATCCAGTCAGCTTCTCCATCAATGACCATATCATGATGCTCTTTACCATCGTCAACGCACTGAACCTTGCTGGTGCAGAGAGCGTTACACTTGTTCTGCCTACCTATCCGTATGCCAGACAGCACAAGAAGGGTTCCAGAGAGGCTCTGACAGCTGCCCTGTTCGGACAGATGTGTGAGACACTCGGAATCGAGAGAATCATCACACTTGATATTCACAGCAAAGAAATCGAGAACTGCTTCAGAAAGGTTCACCTTGAGAACCTGCACGCCTCCTACCAGTTCCTTGTTGAGCTCAAGAAGGTCATGGACATTTCCGATCCTGATATCACAGTCGTTTCACCGGACATCGGTGCAGTCTCCAGAAACAAGTTCTATGCACAGGTCCTCCACAGACCTCTTGCTATGCTGTACAAGGAGAGAGACTATTCTATCGTCACAACAGGCGCCAAGAGCACAAACATCAAGAGCATCAAGCTTCTTGGTGACGTTCGCGGAAAGTCTGTCATCATTGCTGACGATATGCTTGCCTCAGGTGGTACTATGCTGATTGCGATGAGAACCCTCCGCGAGAAGGGTGCAAAGCAGATCATTGTCATCGTCAGCCTCCCATTCTTCAATGGAAATGCAATCGAGACATTTGATAAGGCCCACGAGGAGGGTGTATTCGACTACATCATCGGAACGAACGCTGTCTATCATAGCGACGATCTTCTCTCAAAGAAGTGGTTCATCCAGACAGATGCCAGTGAGCTCTTTGCAAGAGTCATCAGCCGTCTGCACCACGGAAGAGCAATCAGTCCTCTTCTTGACAACAGAAAGATTGTCCAGCGCCTCGTCGATGATGTCCAGAACGCAGCTGCTGCAGAAAAGCAGTCAAATCCGGATACAAATCAAGAGGTATATAACAATGGAGATATCCAATAGAATCAGAGGCTTTCAGGCTTCCCCAATCAGAAGACTTTCCCCTTACGCCAGAGCTGCAAAACAGCGTGGCGTAAAGGTCTATCATCTCAACATCGGCCAGCCGGACATCAAGACCCCAAAGGAGGCCATTGATGCCATCCATTCCTATCCACATGACATCGTGGCTTATGGAGACAGCGATGGTGATATCGAGCTCAGAAAGGCAATTGTCGAGTATTACAAGGGCATCGGTGTCGAGCTTTCCCCTGAGGATGTTCTGATTACAACAGGTGGCTCTGAAGCCTTGCTGTTCTCCTTCATGACTCTCTGTGATCCAGGCGATGAACTGATTGTTCCAGAGCCTTACTACACAAACGTCCACTCCTTCGCAAGAATGGCTAACGTGAGCATTGTGTCGGTCACAAGTGTCCTGGAAAGCAACTTCGCGCTTCCTTCCCTGAGCATGATCGAGGAGAAGATCACCAGTCGAACACGCGCCATTCTTCTCAATAGTCCAAACAACCCAACCGGTCATATCTACACACCAAAGGAGCTCGAGACCATTCTGAAGATGTGCGTCAAGCATGACATCTTCCTTATTGTCGACGAGGTCTATCGTGAGTTCTGCTATGACGGAAAGACCTTTACAAGCATTCTCAAGTATTCTGAGTATGCAGACAGAGTCATCTGTGTAGACAGTTTCTCCAAGAGATTCTCCATGTGTGGTGCCAGAGTTGGTGCTCTCATCTCCAAGAACAGAAACGTCATCCGTGAGACACTCAAGCTTTCCCAGGCTCGTCTGTGTCCTCCAGCTGTTGAGCAGTATGCAGCACTTGCCGCTCTCAGTGCTCCAGCTTCCTACATCGCGGATGTCAAACGGGAATATGAGAACAGACGTAACTACATCGTCAAGGCTCTCAACAGCATTCCTGGTGTGAAGTGTTCTGTTCCAGATGGAGCCTTCTATCTGATCGCTCAGCTTCCTGTTGAGAATGCAGAGGAGTTTGCCATCTTCATGCTCAAGGATTTCTCCTACAACGGTGAGACTGTCATGGTCGCTCCGGCAGAGGGCTTCTATGAGAGTAAGGACCTTGGTCGTGACCAGGTCAGAATCGCTTACGTGCTGAAGCCAGAGGATCTTGAGAAGGCATGCATTTGCCTTAGAGAAGGTCTTAAGGCTTTCAACGCAAGATAAGATCAGACGATTTCAAGTATTTCCATCGGCTCGCTAACAGTGCCTGGTTCGCCAGGCACAAAGCCGAATCCCCAATTGACGCGAATGCAAGGCATGCCAGCTTCTTTGGCTCCGTCTGCGTCAATGGATGTATCTCCCACAAGTACACACTCACTCGGCTTCAGTCCAAGACGCTTACATCCATCAAGGATGATGGCTTTCTTGGATGTTTTGTCCTTTGAGGTGTCAAATCCAAGTAGCTGATCAAAAAGTTCTGTGACTTCAAAGTGCTGGGCCATCTCCTGGACGAGGGTCTCGCCCTTCATGGAGGTGATGGCTGTTTTGTAGCCTCGGCTTTTCAGCTCTTTGAGAAGGTCGATGATGCCTGGGTAGAAGCGTGCCTTGTAGCGCCCGATGATGTCGTACTGCTGTCTGTAGGCGGCATAAAGCTTGTCCAGATGCTCGTCATCCTGAACACCGAAGGTGATGCGAAAACACTCCCTTAGCGGTGGTCCTACAAACTTTCTGAGGTCGGTACCTTCTGGGATGGCAAGCCCGACGGTCTGCATGGCATGGACCGCTGTGGCAAAGATGCCCTCGGAGGTGTCCATGAGGGTCCCGTCCAGGTCAAAGAATACGGCTTTGTATCTCATTTGCCTTTTCTCTCGAGAATGCGGTTACCAAGCTTTTCGACGATTCTCCACTCCCAATCCGAGAAGCTCATTCTGGAGACTCTGTTGTAGTTGGCCTTGACCATCTGACCGGATGTGTCGAATGAGAGCTCCAGAGAATTCCAGCTGTCCTTGTGCATGGCATACATGACGGCACCGATGTTCTCTCTTCTCTGGATGTTGACCATTGGGTCCTGTGTCTCGGAGAAGATGGCAATGGAGATTTCGGTGTCTGGGATGGTGAACATCTTGTCCTTTCCATCGATGAGCCATGACTTTCTTGCACGCTCAATAAAGCTGACAAGGTCCTTCTGCTGCTGGAACTGGCAACCCATCAGATAGATGGTGATTGGGTTGTTTCTGGAAGGGGAGAACTTGAGAATGTGATCCAGAAGTGGAAGCACATCCGGCTCTGCTGGCTTTGGCTCTTCTACGACAGGCTCAGGTTCTGGTTCAGGCTGAGGTTCCGGTTCGGCAACAGGATCAGGCTCTGGTGCAACAGCTGGCTCTGGAGTTTCGTCGGTCACTGGCTCGTTTTCTGGCTCAGGTGCAGGTTCTTCTGTGACTGGCTGAGATTCTTCTTCTGGTTCTTCTTCGACAACTGGCTGAGCTTTCTCGACTGGGGCTTCTACAACCGCTTCCTTCTTTTCTTCGACAGGTGTCTCTTCAGGTTCTTCCTGCGGAGGGAAACTCATCGCCTCTTCGGCAGGCTCCTCTACGACAGGTTCTTCCTCGATAGGTTCGTTCTCTGTCTCTGGTTCAGATTCCGCTGGGGCTTCTTCTGCGACAGGCTCCGGCTCAGATGCAGGCTCTGGTGCAACAGCAGGTTTTGAAGGAGAATCGGATGCATCATCCTCGACATCATCGTCAGCAAGGGAGAAAAGGGATTCTCCACTGTAAGGGTCTTCCTCTTCCTGAGGCTTTTCCTCTGGCTCTTCGTCTTCATATTCATCCAGGTCTTCAAGGATTTCCTGCTCTTCGAGCATTTCATCCTTTTCGAATTCACTAGGATCTGCTTCGTCGAGGTAGCGGTAGGTGTCGTCGCTTACGAGTGCTGAGTAGTTCTCTTCCTTTTCGGCTTCTGCTTCAGACGGCTGTGCCTGTTCTTCTGTGGCAGGCTCTTCGTTTGGCTCTTCGTCCAGTTGGTCCTCTTCGGCAAGCTCATAGACGTCATGGGCGATTCTTTCCAACTCTTCCTGAGAGTTGGAGTCGTCCTCTTCGAACTCGTCAGGATATTCGTATTCGTCGGTTTCTATGTATGCAGAGTCGTTGTCCCGATTTTCCTGCTCTTCGGTGAAGATCTCTTCAAAGTCGTCATCATCAAAAATGTCATCCATTCGATCCGTGCGCTTGAGCTGGTTTGGAAGGATGATCTGCTGAGGATCATGTCGTTCGATGAACTCCTTGATGTTTTCGGAAACTGGAGCATTCTCGGTAGGAGCAGGTGCGACAGTCTCTTCGACTGCCTCCATTGCTGGCTCCTCTTCGACTTCCACTTCCTCTTCTGGGAATGATGAAACTGTAGATTCCTCAGGTTCTTCTTCCGTCTCTGGAATCTCATACTCATCGTCATCAATTTCGTGTTCCTTGTAGATGGAATCCTCTGTCTGTCGATGCTCTGTCATTGGAGCAGGCTTCTGCTCGGCATCCACAGAATCCTCCACCTCTGCATCGGATTCATAAATCTCGTCGTTTTTCATCACTTCTTCGACCTCTACGGACGTTGTTGTTTCTGGTTCTGTCATAGGTCCTGGGGACTCTTGTACGGAAACTTCTTCCACGATAGGTTCTGGTTCCTCGATAGGCTCGGCTTCTGGCTGAGGCTCGCTTGCCGGTTCTGCTTCAGCATCCAAAGATTCTTCGATCTCTGGTTCTTGCTCGGCTTCAGGTTCTGTTTCAAAGACCTCTTCCACGACAGGTTCCTCGTCAGCGATAGGGCTTTCCACTACCTCTTCCTGCTCAGAGACAGGCTCTTCGTCAATTGGCTCTTCGGCAGAAGGCTCTGCCTCGAGAGGCTCCTCTTCGACAGGTGTCTCTGCAGATTCCTCCTGTGGAGGGAAGCTCATTGGCTCTTCAAGAGGCTCCTCTTCGACAGAGGTCTCTTCTGGCTCCTGGATAGGGGACTCTTCATCTTCATAGAGCTCTTCTGCTGTAATGATCTCCTCGTCCTCGACGTTTACGACTTCCTCTTCTTCGACTGGGGTGGCGACAGGGGCCTCTGTCACAGGAGTTTCGATAACTTCTGGTTTTGTCTCATCACTTGGGACAAGAATGGTTTCAAGAGTCTTGCTGATGTTTTTGAAACTGTAGGCGGTGACGAAGCTGTAGAAACTGTTTCCATAGCGGATGAATGGTTTGTCCAAAGCCTGTTTGCTTGCTCCGATGATGCCGAATTCCGATTCTGGAAGTTCCTCTTCCTGGCGTGGCATCTTGGAGAACATCATGCAGAAAGCGGTGTCAAAACCTGTGTTTCGCTGTACATCAAAGTCAATGAAACTGCCTGCCTTGCTTGTCTCCTGATCGACCAATCGGTAGAAATCATCATTGATGGACTCCTTGCTGCAGACATCGAAAAGGTCGTCGTCAGGGAAGACATCGGTGTGAAGCTGCTCTCGAAGTGTGTACATGCCGTTCATGGTGACATCGCCCATAGCATAGCGAAGCAAAACGGTGTAATCGATGTAGCGCATGGTTGCCTTGACATTCTCGAGCATGAGTCTGTGCAGGTTCCTGCAACATTTCGGGACCGCAGGGTTCTCGACATCGGTTGGAGTGAAGTAGGCTGCCTTGAGGAAGGCTGTCGCGTGAAGGAACACAACCAGACAGTCTGTGGCCTTTTTGGAAAGGTCATCAGATCCGAAGACAGATCTGTTCATGCAGACGTGTCGGAGAAGGCTTGCGACATTGAATCGTAATGTCTCCTTCATGAGTTCGGTTCGGTAAAGCTCAATATAGGATGTCTGACGGCTGATGTTCTTCTGAAGCTTCTCAGCTGAGATGTTTGTCATATCCTTAAGATTCCAAGGCAGATAACAATTCATGGCACACTCCATTTCTTCCACTAGTATTACATATAACAGTAAAATTAAATAGCATCTGCCTGGAAATTTTTATTGAAAAACGGGGTGCTTTGTTCCATACTGGTCAGCGACTTCTTTGGGGATGTGAATGTATTTTTGTCTGAATTGCCTGACATTGAAAGAGGAAGAGACTCTGCGTGCCGTGAACCGGATTCTTGGCCATATGGTTGAGGATGATTTTCTTGTCTGGTTCCCGAAAAGGGAGATCAGTGAGAAGTCCCAGGGACAGTTCCGACAGGTGGAAAAACCGATGTTCCCAAGTTACATCTTCATCTACTGGAACGGTGAACGTGAACTGGATTTTCCATTTCATGAGATTCATCGGATTCCTACCGTCATCCGATTTTTGGGCTATGATGACGGCTCTCATGCCCTGAAGGGAAAGGACTTGAGTTTTGCCAAATGGATTCACATGCACAACGGCTATATCAAGCAGTCAAAAGTTGTGTACCGAGAAGGTCAGAAGGTGCATATCTGTGAAGGTCCTCTTCTAGGTCTTGATGGAAATATCGTCAAGATCGACAAGCATCACAAGAGAATCACATTACGATTTGAAATTGGTTCAACATGCTCTGATATCAGTTTCTCTGTCGAATTTCTTGAGCGTAACTCCCAATCTGGAGCATTGTCCATCAATCAGCTCTAATCAGTTTTGCTTGTTCTCAACATTCCATCCAAGAGCCTTGTAAAGGATGTTGTGGTCCTTGGCAATGCTTGCGCTTGTAAACTTGACCTCATCATCGCCCATGTACAGAATAAAGCCTTTTCGTGCTGGCAGTACCTTTCCGAAGCCCACAGATGTAATCTGGTCAATGTCCAGCGACCAGGCTTCCTTGCAAGGTGTTTTGTGGTGGATCTTGTCCTCGGTTCTCTGCATGAGTGCCAGGCGGCCGTCAATGACGCAGAGTCTTCCGCGAAGGAGGTCTGCATTTGGGTCTGCTGGAATCTTGCCGACAAAGACATCGAGACCTGGTGTGGTTTCAAGAACCTTGCGCACGTCCTTTTTCCCCACCCAGAACATGGCAGCCCAGTAGAATCCTACGAGGGCAATCATGACAAGAAACATCGGAATCATGGTGAGTCTGTTCATGTAGACGCTAGGGATAAACACGATGGCGGCAAAATCCAGAAGAATAAGAATGCGTGCGATGGTTTTCATGCCCTCCATGATAACCGTTTGTGCGTTTGTTTTCCACCGTTTGTTGCCGATTGTGTTGTTTACTAAAAGATTATTCTTTTTTTTGTTGCGAAAGCTGGGATTGCATATGTAGAATTTGGACAGAAAAAAGGAGAAACATATGTCAGGAATTCCTCTTCTGATCGTATTTGTCTTGGCAATTGCACTCATGATTGTCGCAATTTCCAAGTGGAAGATCCATCCATTCATCTCAATCATGGGTGTATCCATCATCCTCGCACTTGTTGCAGGAATCAAACTTACCGATATCCCATCCGTCATCGGAGCCGGATTCTCAGGAACCTTCACATCCATCGGTATCGTCATCATTCTCGGTGCTCTGATCGGAACCATTCTCGAGAAGACCGGTGCTGCACTCAAGATGGCAGACTGCGTTGTCCGTCTTGTCGGCGAGAAGCATCCTGAAGCAGCCATGATCATCATGGGTTGGATCGTCTCAATCCCAGTCTTCTGTGATAGCGGATTTGTCATTCTCAACCCAATCAGAAAGGCTCTTGTCCTCAAGACCAGAAAGTCCTCCGTTGCCATGAGCGTTGCCCTTTCCATGGGTCTTTACATTGCTCACTGCTTCATTCCACCAACACCAGGTCCAATTGCTGCAGCAAACCTCCTGTATCAGGGAATCAATGTTGAGGTCAACCTGATTCAGGTCATGGGAATTGGAGCTCTGTGTTCCATCCTTCCTATGGTTGCCGGTTACTTCTATGCCCTTTATATCGGAAAGAAGGTCAAGGCTGCTGATGAGGCAGAGAACATGGATTCTGCAACCGTCTCAACCTATGAGGAACTCAAGGCTTCCTATGGCAAGCTTCCTTCCGCATGGTTGGCATTTGCTCCGATCATCATCCCAATCATCCTCATGGGTCTTTCCTCTGCTTTGGATATGGCAGGCAACAACCCAGCAATCATCAAGTTCCTCGGAACTCCAATCATTGCACTTGCTGTCGGTCTTATCGTCTCTGTTGTTCTTCTTGCAACACAGGGCAAGCTGAAGGAGTTCTATGACATGACAAACGACACCCTCAAGACAGTTGGACCTATCCTTTTCGTCACAGCTGCTGGTGGAGTCCTCGGAAAGGTCATCTCATCTTCCAACCTCATCAACTTCATCAAGGACAATGCAACAGTTCTCTCTTCACTGGGTCTTCTGTTCCCATTCCTCCTTTCTGCAATCCTCAAGTCATCTCAGGGTAGCTCCACAGTTGCCATCACAACAACTGCCGGTATCGTTGCCCCACTTATGACAACACTCGGATTCACAAGCCCAATTTCAGCAGCACTTCTTGTTGTTGCAATCGGTGCTGGTGCAATGACAGTCTCCCACGCAAACGACTCTTACTTCTGGGTTGTCACAAACTTTGGAGAGATGGAGCCACAGGATGGTTACAAGACACAGACTCTCGGAACTCTGGTCATCGGTCTTGCCGCTCTGATCAACGTTCTCATCGTTTCAATTTTTGTCTAAGTTGAAAAATCTGGATTGCCTTTCGGGGCAATCCAGTCTTTGATCGGTACTCTATCAGTGATAGGGTACCAGTTGAAGAGAGGTTCATATGGCAGATCTACGTTCAGATGCTGATTTCATTACAAAAGCGGCTATTGCTGCTGCGCTTCCAGATACCGCAGTAAAGAAAGCCCTTAAGGAATTTCCCGCAGTCAAGGGAAAGGTCGTTCTCATTGCTACCGGCAAGGCCGCCTGGCAGATGGCATCCGCAGCCTATGGCGAGCTTGGAAGCCGCATCTCTGGCGGTGTCGTTGTGACAAAGTATGACCACAGCAAGGGCGATATCGGAAACCTGCAGATTTTCGAGGCAGGACATCCGGTTCCAGATGAGAATTCCTACAAGGGTACCCAGGCTGCCATCGATGCTGTGACTGGACTTTGTGCAGATGACTGTGTTGTGTTTCTGATCTCTGGCGGTGGCTCTGCCCTGTTTGAGAAGCCTCTGATTCCTTCCGAGGATATGCAGCGCCTGACTTCCGAGCTTCTTGCTTCCGGTGCCTCCATCACTGAGATGAACACCATCCGAAAAAGAATGTCTGCCGTCAAGGGTGGAAAGTTCGCCAAGCTCTGTGCACCTGCCAAGGTGTTCTCCATCGTCCTTTCCGACATCATCGGGGACCCACTTGATATGATTGCCTCCGGTCCTGCTTACCCAGATTCTTCAACAGCGGATGAGGCCAAGGCAATCTGCAGACAGTACAATATCACGCTCACAGATACTATGAAGGGGCTACTTGATGTGGAGACCCCAAAGGCTCTGGACAATGTGACAACCTATGTCACGGGTTCCGTCAAACAGCTTTGTCTTGCCGCTGAGGACGCTGCTAGAGAACTTGGCTACAAGCCAATGACACTGACTTCCTATCTGTCCTGTACCGCAAGGGATGCAGGCGTGTTCCTTGCCAACATGGCCCAGCACTACGCCGAAAGCCGCGAGAGTCTTGCTTTCATCTGTGGTGGTGAGACTGTCGTAAAGCTCACAGGTCATGGAAAGGGTGGTCGCAACCAGGAACTTGCATTGGCAGCCGCTCCGATTCTGGCAGGCGTCAAGGACAGTGCTGTGTTCTCTGTCGGCTCTGACGGTACCGATGGTCCTACCGATGCCGCAGGTGGCTATGTCGATGACAAGACCGCAGCAAACCTCGCAGCCCAGGGTGTGGATATCGCCGAGGTTCTGAAGGACAACGATGCCTATCATGCACTGCAGAAGTGTGGAGGTCTTGTGATCACAGGTCCTACCGGTACAAACGTCAATGACTTCTCCGTTCTTCTGATTCGAAGATAAACTTGTAATTGCTTTTTTGCAGGTCTGCAACTAAGTCGGTTTTCGGCTGAGGGTTGCAGACCTTTTTTTGAAGTTTTTCCCATTTTCTGAAAAAACCACACAATTTCGCACGGATTTGCAAAATGGTTTCTGCAGTTCGCTGGTAGAAGAAGGGTGGAGGCAAAAGAATGAGAAAACTTCCTTTATGCTTATTCGCTTTGATTTTGATCGTGCTGGTTGTGTCCTGCTCTGAAAATCCGGGTACCACAACCATGAAGCTCATTCTCTCAACCGCATCGGAAGAGGGAAGCCGAACATTGCTGCCAAGTGACAGTACGCTTTTGGATGTGTCTCGCTACACCATTACCGGTGTCGGACCGAACGGCAAGACGTTCACCAGAAGTACCGACAACTCCTCCGTTGAGATTGAGGGGCTGACCATTGGCGAGTGGACGGTAACGGCAAAGGGCCTGAACCGAGAGGGCACTGAACTTGTCAGCGGCTCCCATACGTTCACCCTGACCGCAACCGCTGTTCCGCAGACGGTTGTGCTGGATACCCTTGTGGGTACCGGAACCTTCAGCTTTGTGCTGGACTGGTCCCTTTGTGATGTTGCAAATCCTGCCTTGGACATCTATCTCACAGGCCCTGAGATGACCAGCGATGAGGTGCCTCTTGTGTTCACCATGAACAGTGACACAAAGACGGCTACCGTTTCAGAGACTCTGTCTGCAGGTTCCTACAAGATTCGTGTGATCCTCAAGGATGGAAGCACGCAGGTTGCAGGCCTTGTGGAGGCTGTGAGAATCTCAAATGGAACAAGGACCTCAGGAACCCACACCTTCCATTTTAGTGAACTGGGTCCAAGTACGCTTACCTATTTCAGGGATGCTACGGGGACTCCTATCCGTGGTCAACTTGCCGTATCCGGTAATCCGGAGACCTTCCTCAGTGGAAACGACTACACCTATGTGTTTACATTCTCCGAGCCTGACAAGGTCAACACCGATGGCCTGACTATTGACTGGTATTACGATGGCAATCTCTACAGCAGCGGCTCCTCCCTCACAAGTGTCGGAAGCTCCATCACCGTAGAGGGTGAGAACGGGGTGCACCGTGTCGATGCCGTGGTCTACAACAAGCTTCTTGGAAGTACAGGCTCCGCATCCTACACCTTTACCGTTGTTCCGGATGGAGAAGTCGGAGAAATGACTTTGGTAAACGAGAACGCGGCAGGTGCGATTGCCACACTCGATTCCAGTTCCATCATTTCCGCTTTGCCAGGAGACCTGTTCCTTGTCACAACACCGAACGCCGCAAAGATGTATGTCTGTAGCGTCTCTTCTGGAACTCTCCAGGTTCTGAAGACCTATGACGGAACCAATTTCCCATGGCTTGCCAACACAAAGCATGTCTTCTCCGACTGCGAGATGAACGTGATTGTCGCAACCGACAATTTTGGCGGAACCGAGAACTTCACCGCCCTGATGTTCAATCCAACGGCAAAGACACTTTCTCCTGCAAGCGGTATGCGCTTTGAGGGAAGTAATCCGACCTACAGCATTCCGTTCACAAACTTCAGTGCCGCTGCTTTCAGCGGAGAGACCGGCACGGTGATCCTCTCAGATTCTGGAACACTTGGATTTGATTATGTACTGAGGGCAACCGAAAGCACTGTGACAACGGGAGGAACGTCAAGGAAGAAGAGCAGCGTCTATTACAACGTTTCCGACATGGATATCAACCCAATGGGCAACGCTGTGGTCTACTCCTCCTTGTCCTCTTCGAGCTTTGTCTCTGCTACGGTCTCTGACAGCGGAACCTATGTGAATGCAACCGTCTCACAGCCTGCGGCAAGCGCAATCTCCCATATCCGTTATGTCAATGACCAGACAGTTGTTGCTGCAAACTCCTATGAGCTTACCAGCTTCAAGGTTGTCTCCGGTGGACAGTACACAAAGTACAAGACTGTCGGAATCTCCTTGGTTGATATGGCAGCCGATGGACAGAACTACTTCTACGTCGCCGATAACAGCAACAGAATCGTGAGTTTTGAGGTCTATGGTCATGAGATCTCCCAGCTGGGATCTACCACCATCTCCAATCCAATCCGCTCAATCTGTCTTAGTGGTAGGTATCTGGCTGTCATGACTGCGGTGAACACAATTGCCCTGTTTGAGGTAATCCAATGACAGCAAGAAAAGCCGTACTTCTGATTGTGCTGTCCATGGTGCTGGTTCCATGTGTCTACAGCGTTTCAAGCATCGGGTTCGGCCTGGATGCGGCAAGTGCCCAGGATGCCGCATTCGGGCAGGGCAGTGTGCAACTTGCAGGTGACTTGCGGGCAACAGTCTCCGATGAGTTTCAGATCCGTGTTCCTCTGGCACTGTCCATGTGTGATGGCTCCATGCTGTTTGAGGCCGGGATGCAGATTGTCTACTACCCATGGTTCAAGGGACCGTTCATGAGCCTTTCGCTGTTTCAGTTGGGCTTTTCGTCCCAGTGTGAGAACCTGGACAACATTGTGAATCTGAACGAGGTCTCCATCGGATGGACCTTCACATTCGGGCCTGGGATTTTCGTGGAGCCAAGTCTGGTGGTAAGAGATCCATCTGGAACCTTTTCAGATGAGTATTCAAGTCTTAAGGGAACCTTTCCCTGTTACACATCGTTTCGGGGAAGGCTTGTCGTCGGATGGTTTTTCTGGAGGTGATTATGAAGGGAAAACAGTTCTTTCAAAAGGATGATTTCGGTTATCTGGGACAGGAGATTCTATGTCTCATCATTCTGGTGTCATTTGTCTTTGTTTCATGTAATGCAAATTACAAGCCATCGTTCAAAGAGTCCATCACAGACGCTGCTCGTAAATCCAGAGTCTCTCATGTGATTGATTCCCAGCTTCAGAATGTGAAGGAGTATCTGGATGAGGATCTTCAGAAATGCATTGAGGAAGGCGTCGGTTCCCGTGCAGGAACAGCCTTGACTGGATCGGATATCGTTGAGCTGACCTTGGCAGAAAACGGAGGACGGGACTACCTGGACTTCTGCTATGCCATGGACTGGTCTCAGACAAGTGGGGACCCGACCGCTGTTATGGATACAGCAAAAAGCATTCTGTCCGCAGAGGAGTATGGGAAGCTTTGCCAGCGTGCCGATGAGGTAGAGCGTGCCATCATGATCCAAGGTGAGGAACTGGCAAGGGGAATTCCTGCCAACCAGCAGGCGGCTTTCTACAAGGACCTCAAGCTTCTTGTCACCCGAGCCTTGGTTCTGCTAACCGCTGGAGTCGTCTACGCTTGTCTTCCGAACCTTGTGTTCTGGGGTAAGGTCAGTGCGGCATGTGCCATTTCTGTAGGAGCAGGCCTTGTGGCAATTTCCATCATGTCGCTCTATGAGTACTTCCGCTTCGGAACCGCCGACGGCCAGGACTTTGAATCCTGGTTCAAGGAGATGCTTTCCATTCCAAAGGCGGATTTCGCCCTTACCACATCCGTGGCTGCCATTGGAGATGCCTTGGGTGCGGGTCCTGTTGTGACGGGAATCATCATCTGTGTCTTCGGTCTGTACAATGTTATTGATCTGGTTCGAACCATGCTCAAAACCTACAACATCAATGCCTAGGTGAATGAATGACCAATCTCATGATATATACTTTACAATATACATTTCTAAGTATATATTTCTCTTGAATGGCATGCATCATCTCTGCCCGAAAAGCAGAGCGCAAATTGGAGGATCTGTATTATGGATGGCTCTCAGAAATCATCAGATGAAAGATTCGAGAATCTCAAGAAAAGAGAAGTTGTGTTTGATTCTGATATCCCGGAATTCACAGAGGAGCAACTGGCGGAGTTCCGTCCTGTCAATCCTGAGTATTTCCGAATTACTCCAAAGAAGCAGACAATCTGCATCAAAATCGATTCTGATGTCCTTTGCGCATTGAAGGCGGAAGGGAAAGGGTATCAGACAAGAATAAATGCCATTCTGAGAAAAGCCGTAATCGGGTGAATTCAGGGACTGTTGCATGCGA
>JAKSPE010000023.1 GCA_024405015.1 Sphaerochaetaceae bacterium | reverse complement strand
CCCAATCGGGAGCCTCTTCTTTTTCTATAAAATCTGTTTTTCTTTTCTCTGCAAACAATTACAAAAAAAAGAGGACGCCTTAAAGCATCCTCGATTTCTTGCATTTGAAACTTAAGCCAAAGCCTTCTTCAGATTCTCAAAGACCTTGTCCGGTGCGACGGAAGCGTCAACACCCTTGATCAGACCCTTATCGGTGTAATACTTGATCAATGGCTCTGTCTGAGCAGTATAGACCTCAAGTCTGTGCTTGATTGCCTCTTCCTTATCGTCATCACGCTGAATCAGATCCTCACCAGTCTCATCGTCCTTACCCTCAACTTTAGGTGGGTTGAAAAGGATGTGGTAGATTCTGCCTGTAGATGGGCACATTCTTCTACCAGAAAGACGAGCAACAACAGCCTCTGTGGAAATCTGGAAATCCACAACGGCATCAAGGCCAGTCATCTCAGCAAGAGCATCTGCCTGTGGGATGGTTCTTGGGAAACCATCGAGGATGAAACCCTTTTCGCAATCAGGCTCAGCAATGCGGTTTCTGACCATCTCAATTGTAACGGAATCCGGAACAAGTCCACCGGATGCAAGAATTGACTTTACCTGAAGACCAAGAGCTGTCTCATTCTTGATGTTGCTTCTGAAAAGATCTCCTGTGGAAATGTGTGGAATGCCATAATAATCTTTGGCAAGAGCTGCAATTGTACCCTTTCCTGCTCCAGGAGGGCCCAAAAAAACCATCTTCATGCGAAAACCTCCGACTCTGTTTGTAGAGGGCTAATACCCTTGTTCTATAGTACCATACAAAAACTCTATTGTGCAAATCTTTCGTGTGCATTATCATTTAAGGTTAGTGATACACCATCACAATGGAGGCCAATAATGGACATTGAAGGAAGAAAGGTTATTATCCACGCAACAGACCTTGATGGTTTTCTCAAGGATGAGGACAAGTGCAAGATTGACGAAGTCAAAAAGCTCTGTGACAAGAGCCTTGATGCTTGTGCAAAGATTGAGGACAGCTCAGACTTCAGAACAATCAAAGCCGCAGAAGAGCAGCTGATTGAGACATCTGCAGCCGTTGGACATTATCTGGAAGAGGTCATCGAAAAGGAACCAAAAGTCCATGTCTATTGTTTTGACACACCACAGGAACTTCACGGTGAGGCAAGCCGCCTGATCGCAAAGCTCAGAGACCCAAAGACAGGTCATGAGGAGTTCCTTTACTATATCCAGAGAGCATATGAACTTATGTTCTCCCATGTCTTCTCTGATACTGTTCTTCCAAAGAAGAGATCCATCATCACAAAGACACCTGTCACAAACCCATGCAGAAACTATGCAGTGCACAAGATTCCTGATGTTGACAGCCTGACAAAGGATGCCGTCATGTGTGTCATGCTCCGTGGAGCCCTTCTGCCAAGCATGATCATCAGCAAGGAGATCCAGGACTACAGCTCAGACAACTCTGTCACACCGTTTGCACTCTTCAAGATCAAGAGAGACGAATCCAAGAAAGAGAACAACATGGCCTATGTTCTTGATCTGGACAGATCTTTCTTCGATTTCAAGGAACTGGATGGCAAGGATCTCATTTTCGCTGACCCAATGAACGCAACAGGTGGTTCCCTTGTCACAATCGTCAAGTACCTCAAGGACAACGGCGTCAAGCCAAAGAGCATCAAGTTCATCAATGTCATCTCCGCTCTCAAGGGAGCCCTCAGAATCGTTCGAGCAATCCCAGAGTGTGAAGTTTACACACTGTGGATGGACCCAGTCCTTAACGACCAGGCTTATATCCTTCCAGGACTTGGAGATGCTGGTGACAGACTCAACGGTGAGGACCTTCCTGGAAACCCAAGAAACATGATTCAGCTCATTGCTGACTATGGTGCAACCATCACAAACCTCTACAGAGCTCAGGTCAAGAAAATTGAAGAGACTGTACTGGGTTGAAACCCTACTTCTGGTTATGGTCGTATGCCTTTGCAGCTGCAAAAGCACCGCAGGGACCGACCATGACCAAATCGTGAAATCGGCAATTGACCTTGCCCAAACCTATGTATCCTCTCAGGATTATGATAAGGCAATTGCCGTGTACGAAAAGGCATTGGATCAAGCGGATGACTTTCGGCTAAGCTATAACTATGCCCTAGCCCTTTCCGAAACGGGCCAGTATCGTCAGGCAGCTGAAGTCTGTGCCAATGCCTTTACACACTACCCTCACATCATCGCCTTCAAAAAGGCTCAGGCTATCTATCTTGCAATGGATGGCAATCTTGCAGATTCCAATCAGATCTATCTCGAGATTCTTGCACTTGACCCTTATGACAAGGAAGCACGCCTTGCACTCATTGCACAATATGAAAGCCAAAGCGAAACAGAGAATGCCTATGAGCAGGCCCTTATTCTTTGGAATCAGGGATATCAAGAAAAAACCACAATCGAGATCCTTTACGAAATAGAACCTCAATTGTGGTCTAATATCTATCACCAGATAGTGAAATGAATTACAGAGCAATCAAACCAAAGACGGCACCGACTGCAATCCAAACAATCGGATGAACCTTCTTCCATTTGAGCATGCAGAACAGAAGAACTGCAAATGCGAGAATGGAAAGAACCTGGATACTAGAATTCACAACAAAGACAACACTTGCAACCTGATACAAAGCAAACAGCAGAAGACCCATGACAGCTGGTCTGAGATACTTGAAGACCGTCTTGACAATTGGGTTTTCAGCAAACTTGGAAAGAAGCTTTGCAATGATCAGAATAATGATGATAGATGGTGTGATAAGCCCCAGAGTAGCAATCACGGAGCCAAGAACACCAGCGGTATGGAAACCAACGTAAGTTGCCATATTGACGCCGATAGGACCCGGTGTGGACTCACCTACTGCGATCATGTTCGCCAGTTCGTTCGCTGTGAACCACTGTGTTCTGGCACTGATGTCAAAGAGGAATGGGACTGTTGCCATACCTCCACCTAGTGCAAAAAGACCTGTTTTGAAGAACTCAAAGAATAACTGAAGAAGAATCATTCCTTGACCTCCTTGTTCTCATTCTTCTTTGCGAAGAAGTAGGCGCAAACACCAATGATGATACAGGAAGCGACAATGATGACAGGAGAAAGACCTAACAGAATCTCAAGCAAAAGAGACACAACCGCAATGACCGCTGTTGTCACATTTGTAACAGCTTTTTTGATGAGTTTGATGACGGCAGTCAGAAGCAATGCACAAACGGCAATTCGGATTCCAGCAAAGGCCTTGGCCACATAGGGATTGCTCTGGAAAGCCTTCAGAACCGATGCCAAAAGTGTAATGATAACGACAGATGGGAACACAACACCAAGAGTTGCCACAATTCCACCAAGAATACCACGTGTCTTGTAACCAATGAATGTGGAAACATTGACGGCAATGACACCCGGTGTACACTGCCCTACTGCATAGTAGTCCATCAGCTCATCGGAAGTTGCCCAATCATGGTTGTTGACAACCTCTCGTTCAAGAATCGGAAGCATGGCATAACCGCCACCGAAAGTCATGACACCGACTTTTGCAAAGGTCAGAAACAAGGTCCACAAAGACTCTTTCTTGGAATCACTCATTTCAGAAATTTCTCCATTTCCTTTCGAACCAAAGAATCACACATTTCATTGTATTTGATTCCCGCATGTCCTTTCACCCAGTTCCAACGTATGTTGTTCTCTGAATTGAGTTTATCAAGGACTTCCCACAGTTCGCGGTTCTTGACAGGATCCTTGGATGCAGTTTTCCAGCCATTACGCTTCCAGGAATGGATCCAAGCTGTGATTCCATTTTTCACATACTGGCTGTCAGTGGAGAGAACAATGGAATCCACACCCAAAAGGGATGCGTCCTCAATGGCATGGATGACTGCGGTCAGCTCCATCTTGTTGTTAGTGGTCTGAGGGTCTCCCCCGCTGGAATAGGAAAGCATCTTTCCGTCGGCAAGGGTCACATAAGCCCAACCTCCAGGACCAGGATTGCCGGAGCAACCTCCATCTGTGAAAATCTCTACTGTCTGCATATTTCAAATAATAGTGAAATATTACATTGACATCAAGAATGTGTTCTAACTAAGATTTTCACATATTCCAAATCAGGGAAACCGGTCAGAATCCGGTACGGTCCCGCCACTGTATCAAGGTGTGCAGACATAGAAACGTCACTGGGCGCAAGTCTGGGAAGGCATGTCTGAAGTCCTTCAAGTCAGGATACCTCTTGGAAGTGAACCTGTGGCCCGTTGGGCTAGTCCACGATGTATGGACTGGGGTGCAGAAAATTACCCCTACACTACTATTTTGGAGGGGTATTTCCATGAAAAAGACCCTTACAATTCTCCTCATTGCACTGTGCTGCATGACATGTGTCTTCGCACAGGCTGTTGTTGAAACATCAGAGAAGACTGATGTCAAAATCGTTTCTCTCGGACCAAACGTCACAGAGATCATCTATGCACTCGGTGCTGGTGACCAGCTTGTCGGAAGAACCGACTACTGCAACTATCCAGAGCAGGTTTACAGTGTTGCAAGCATTGGTACCCTTTGGGAGCCAAACCTCGAAGCCATCCTTGCACTTGATGCAGATATCGCCATCGCATCTTCCATTGTAGACCCATCTTTTATTGAGAGCCTCAACAAGGCTGGCATTACAGCATACCAGTTCTATGAGGAAGAGAGCCTTGAGGGTACCTATTCACTCATCGAGAAAGTCGCTGATGTCATTGGCAAGCAGGCTGAGGCACAGGCTGTCATCGCGGACATGAAGGCACGCATCAATAACGTTGTCGAAAAGACTTCCAAGATCGCACAGGATGCAAGAAAGAGCGTCATCTACATGATCAGCTACGGTGACTGGGGCGATTTCGCAGCAACTGGCGACACCTATCTCGACGGCGTCATCAAGGCAGCAGGTGCTGTCAATGGTGCTGAGTCTGGAGCCTACTGGTCCATTAGCAGAGAGCTTCTCTTTGCTCAGGATCCATCAACCATCATCCTTTCCGCATACTCCTACTCCGATCCAGCAGCAGACATTGCAGCTTTCATTGCTACAGAGCCATATAGCCAGCTCACAGCATCCAAGACTGGAAACGTCTACACCATCGATGGAGACGCTGCAGAGCGCCAGGGTGTCAGAACAGCTGATACCATTGAAGAGCTTGCAAAGCTTCTCTACCCAGAACTCTTCTAAATCATGAAAAGACGACCTCAAGTCGTAGCAATTGTCCTGATTGCAGCAATCGTCACCATGGCGATTCTCGGAATCTGCATCGGATCTGTCAGAATCAGTGTTTCCGCCATTCTGCAGTCCCTGTTCAGAACTGAGGCAACCAGGACAATCAGCAAGAACACCGTCTACATCATCAGGAATCTTAGACTACCAAGAGTCCTAGCAGCCATCCTTTCAGGTGCAGCTCTTGCCTTGTGTGGATTGGTGTTCCAGAGTGTCTTTCGCAATCCGATGGCAGACTCCTACATTCTGGGAGTCTCCTCGGGAGCTTCCTTCTTTGTCGGCCTTGCCTTTGTCACAGGAATCAGCTTTGCGGAATTCTCTCTACCATTGGTAGCATTCTTAGGTGCCATTGGCACAACCACCCTACTTTTCATCATCAGCAGAAGAAACGCAAGTTCCATGCTCCTTTCCGGAATTGCGTTGAACTATCTGTTAAGTGCCCTGACAACACTTACCATCTATATCTCAAACAGACAAGCCGAATCCATTCTGTTCTGGACCATGGGAAGTCTTGGCAACACAAGTTGGTCAAAGGTTGGAATCATAGCCTCTGTTCTTCTTGTATCCTCTTTGGTCACATACAGATACTGTGATGCCATGGATCTTCTTCTCATGGATGACAGTACGGCAATCTCCAGTGGCCTTAATGTCAAAAGCACAAGAATTCTGCTTCTGGCAATCTCCTCGGTTGTCACTGCAACTGTTGTCTGCTTCTGCGGTATCATCGGTTTTGTAGGACTGATGAGCCCTCATTTCGTCCGAATCATTGTTGGTCCGAAGCACAAGAGACTGTTACCGCTTTCCATGCTTATGGGAGCTGCCATCATGCTGTTTTCAGACATCGTCTCTCGCTTCATCATCGCCCCTTCAGAACTTCCGATTGGCATCGTCACATCTGTGCTTGGAGCACCAGTTTTCCTGGTTCTTCTGCGAAGGAGGAATCGTGGAAAATAATGTGATCTCCATCCATGGCCTTTGTGGAGGCTATAACGAAGTCAACATCCTGAAAGACATCACCCTCATGGTTGCAAAAGGTGGTTTCACAGCCATTGCAGGCCCAAATGGTGCCGGAAAAAGCACCCTACTCAAATATCTATTCAAAGAGCTCGAGACAGCGGATGATGTCATTCGGATCATTGGAATAGACATCAACACCCTCAAACAGAAGGAAATTGCAAAGCTCATCAGTTTTCAGGGACAGTTCGGCCAAAGAACCGAGGACTTCACCGTACGCGAAGTTGTTGCTATGGGAAGATTTGCCTATGACGGAACAGCTTCCGATGCAGAACGCATCAACAAGGCGATGGAAAAGGCTGGAATCCTGCATTTGGCAGACAAAGCAATCACCCACATCTCAGGTGGAGAGTTCCAGCTTACCATGCTTGCCAGAACAATCTGCCAGGACACCAAAATCCTAGCCTTGGACGAGCCGATCAATAATCTTGACCCGCAACACCAGCTGATGCTTTTGGACATGCTGACAGAGCTTTCTGATAGTGGAAAAACCATTTTGTGTGTTCTGCATGATCTGAATGCCATTATGAGAAACTGCACCAACGTTGTGCTTCTCAAAGATGGAAAGGTCTTCGCCTATGGAAAGACCAAGGACATCATGACAGCGCAGAACATCAGAGAAGTCTACGGAATCGACGTTCAGATCATTGAGTATAACGGTCGAAATGTCATTGTGATGTAATCAGCCCTTGTCGTGGCCGATGGCTTTGAGCATTCTGTTGTAGCCGCGAGACTCCACATCCGCATCAGACAGCCCTACTTCCACAAGAATTGCGCGAAGAGCCCGATCTGCAGCATCAGAGTCAAAGCCTTCCAGAGACTCTGGGCAAATCTCCATTTCCAGGAACCAACCAAGGTATTTGACATAAAGAAGCTCAACATGGACTTCAAAGCCCTGGTAGGTAACGTAGTAACTGTAGCCCTTCTTCCATTTGACCCGACAAACGGTAAGACCCAAGCCAGTATAGAACTCCTGAATGCGATCCCACTGGTCTGCAGAAGCGGCAAACTCAAGCTCGACGTTCTTCTCGGTACCGTTTTCCGTCTTGATCTTATTCGGCTTTGCGGTGAAAAGGATCTCAGGACCGTTCTCCGTCACTTCCTTGCGGGTTCTGAAAATCGGTTCAGCATCTGGAGACTTGGCCCAATAGACATCGTACTTATCGTTCTCACCATGAAACTCCATAGTAGGAATTCTCATCAGTGCTTCTCTGATTGTCTCTACGTCGCAATCCTTGACATGTGCCTTAAGTTCAATCTCGAATGCCATCAGTCCCTTCTCCCTTCATTAGTTTCCCATCAATCCTTCCACGGGAAGATCATACCCTTCAAACTTCTAGGTCCAACAAGTTCACGCTCTTCATAAAGCAGGTCATCCCAGTTGATATCCTTCTTTGTGCAATCCGGATTCTCCTCCAGGAAATCATACTTCTTCATCAGAAGTCTGAGGGTATCCATTCTGGAAAGTGAAATTCCTGCAAGACCTGGAATCAGACCTGCGGTCACAACGGTCAAGGCGAATCCCAAAAGACTTCTCAGAAGCAGGAACAGAGAAACACCAACGTTGTCAGAAACGACGATGAAGGATTTCTTTAAGGTCTTCATGGCACCGTCGCCCTGCATATGGAAACACAGCGGAAAGAAATACTGCATGACCAGAAACAGCATGACAGCAAGCCAGAACATGAGCATACCAAGGAACATGGTCACCATGTTACCAGCTGCGATATAGAATGGGATAATGTAAAGAAGAATCAGAAGAAGCGCCATGCAAAGACCTGCATGAAGAAGTGCATGAGCCCAATGATAGCGGAAAGCCTCTTTGAAAGCCTTGAAACCTTCTTTCTGATATTTGCTGTAACCATAAGTAATTGCATTTACACCAAGCGAATAGAAGCTGTAAAGCAGAATATCAAGAACAACAACGACAAGAGCAAGTACAGAAGAATACTCGCCCACCATACCGGCAAGGAAAAGACCCAACAGCATGACAATGTAGCCGATGCTGAGTCCGATAACACTCAGGAGATTGTCCCAAATGTCAAAAAATACCTTTTTGATAAGAAATCCAACCATAATCCAACTCTACAAACTTATTCCTACAATGACAACAACAAATGTGAAAATCATACAAAATCCACATACACAGGACAGTGGTCAGAGCCAAGGATCTCTGAATGGATTCCGGCAGCCTTCACCCGATCCTTTGACCTTTCCGAGACGAGCCAATAGTCAATTCTCCAACCGGCATTCCTTTCGCGAGCCTTGAATCGATAGGACCACCAGCTGTAAGCATCCTTGAGATCGGGATAGAACATGCGGAAGGTGTCACAAAAACCGCTTTCCAGAAGCTTTGTGAAACTATCACGCTCCTCAATGGTGAAACCTGCATTTCTAACGTTTGCCTTAGGATTCTTGATGTCGATCTCCTTATGGGCGACATTCATATCACCACAAATCAGAACGGTCTTCTTCTCATTCAATACCTTCACAAAATCGCGGAAATAGGCATCCCACTCCATGCGAAAATCCAGTCTGGCAAGTTCATCCTGGGAATTTGGCGTATAGACGCAAACCACATAGTAGTCCGCAAACTCCAATGCACAGATGCGCCCCTCATTGTCCTTTCCGAATGTCACCGAAAGCGGCTCCACTTTAGAGAATACGGCAGTTCCGGAATAGCCCTTCTTCTCTGCATAATTGTAGTAGCAGTGATACCCTGGCAGATCCAGATCCAACTGACCTTCGGAAAGCTTGATTTCCTGAAGACAGAACACATCGGCATCCTGTGCTTTGAAGTAGTCCATAAAGCCCTTTCCCAGAACAGCACGAAGGCCATTCACATTCCAGGAGATAAGTCGCATACCGTATTCCTCCATATGCGCAAATAATACCATAAAACCATGTATTTTCGAATAGAGTCCAATTGGTTAAATAGACTACCAATAACATAAATTTATACTTATAATACTACAAGAACATAGCAGAGGAGCAAACCATGTCTAAGAAAAGAAAGAAGCTCAAAGGCGAAAAGTATGATGCATATCTTGTAAGAGACGTTGAGCCGATGCAGGCTCTTATGACCAGTGTCATCGGAGACAGAACTGATAATGAAGCCGTCTGCCGTTTCGACATTGAGCTGGATGCTCTGGAAGCCTATCTGGAAAAGAAGAACAGCGAAAATCCTGAATATCGCTATACATTCTTCCACGTGGTCTGTGCAGCTTTGGGCAGAACCATCGCAGAACGTCCAAGAATGAACTATTTCATCCGAAACAACCACTTCTATGAAAGAAAGGAGATTTCCTTCACAGCCGTTGCAAAGAAGCAGAAGCTCGATGGCGCAGAGGAAGGTCTCATCATCATGAAATATAACAAGGACAGCAAGGAAAGTCCGATTGACCAGATGCACAATTCCATCTGCAAGCAGGTCTACAACATCAGAAAGAGCGAAGACTCCCACGATGACACCACAAACTTCATGAAGACCATTGTCAACCTCCCTACACCGCTGTACAAGCTTGTCGTCAAGCTCATCAAGGCATTGGACCGCAAGGGAAACCTGCCAAAGGACATTGTCGACATCAACCCATATTCCAAGACCTGCTTCATTTCGAACCTCGGTTCCATCAAGATGGATGCAGACTATCATCACCTCTCCAACTTCGGATCCAACTCCTTCTTCGCCATCATCGGCAGAAAGGACATCAAGCCATTCTTCCAGGAGGACGGCTCCTATGTCATGAAGAAGGTCCTTCCATTCTCACTGACCATCGATGAGAGAATCGGTGATGGTGTTTACTTTGCCAATACCATCAAGGTATTCAAGGCCTACATGCTGAAGCCGGAGCTTCTTGAGCTTCCTGCAAACCAGAGCATCGACATCAAGGCAATTGAAGCAGAGCTTGGACTGTAATTAGGAAAACAACTCATTATGACATATACAGATGAAGAACTTAAGATTGCTCCATGGCTCAAAAGCTATGGTGAGGTCAACTTCCACTTGGATTATCCTGATTTCTCAATCAGTGACGCCGTGTTCCAAACGGCAAAGCGTGCACCAAGCAGAGTTGCTCTGACATTTGAGGGCAAGAATACTACCTATGCAAAGCTCGCAGAGCAGATTGTCACAGCCGAAAAGGCATTCAGTGCCCTTGGCATCCGCAAAGGAGATGTCGTTACCGTTTGTATGCCAAATACCCCACAGACGGTCATCAGCCTCTATGCCATCAACGCAATCGGTGCGGTCGCCAGCATGATCCACCCTCTTTCTGCTGTCCATGAGATTGCCTTTTATCTCAAGGAAGCCGGCAGCAAGACCATCATCACCATTGACCAGTTCTACGCAAAGATCAAAAAGGTCCGAGACCTTGTAACACTGGATCACATCATCATCGCAAGAATCTCCGATGCCCTCTCCTTCGTCAAATCCACAGCCTACAAGATCATCAAGGAAAGGAAGTTCGAGAAGTTCCAGGAAGATGACAGACTTGTCACATGGAACCATTTCATTGCCATGGCAAAATCCTGCGACGTAGACCCATCGGTCAAGATGACGGGATCGGATCTCGCAGTCATTCTGTTCTCTGGTGGAACAACAGGTGTCACCAAAGGCATCCGGCTGACAAACCTCAACTTCAACGCCCTTGCCATGCAGACATGTGAAATGAACCATGATGTGATTGAAGGCAAGACCATGCTTGCTGCAATGCCTATGTTCCATGGCTTCGGACTTGGTGTCTGTGTGCATACCATCCTGTTTATCGGAGCACGAAGCGTCCTCGTACCTCAAGTCAGCATAAAGGGTTACTCAAAACTTCTGAAGACAGAGCAGCCAAACTACATCGCTGGAGTTCCGACTCTTTTTGAAGGAATCACCAGAAACCAGGACATGGATGGCGTAGACCTCTCCTGCCTGATGGGCGTCTTCTCCGGTGGAGACAGCCTTTCCATCGAGATGAAGAAAAAGCTGGATAAGTTCCTTGCCGACCATGGAGCCACCATCCGAGTCCGTGAAGGCTATGGAACCACCGAATGTGTCACTGCCAGTTGCCTTACCCCTTACAACAAGGAGAAGGAAGGCTCCATCGGTCTTCCATATCCAGACACCTATTACATGATCTGTAAGCCAGGTACTTGCGATGAGGTTCCTTATGGCGAAGATGGTGAGATCTGCCTTCGCGGACCTTCTGTCATGCTGGGTTACATCAATCATGAGGAAGAGAACCGAAATACCTTGAAAGTCCATCCAGACGGCCATACCTGGCTTCATACAGGAGACTTGGGTTACATGGATGATGAAGGCTTCATCTACTTCAAGCAGAGAATCAAGCGCATGATCATCACAAGTGGCTACAACGTCTACCCTTCCCAGATCGAGAACATCATCGATGCTGTGGACGAGGTTCAGATGAGCTGTGTCATCGGTGTTCCAGATACCTACAAGATGCATAAGGTAAAGGCCTTTGTGCAGCTCAAGCCAGGCATTGTTCCAAGCGACGAGATCAAGGCAAAAATACTTGCCCATTGCAAGGAAAGAATCGCCAAGTATGCAATGCCATACGACATTGAGTTCCGAGAGCAGCTTCCAAAGACGCTTGTCGGAAAGATCGCCTACACGGTCCTTGAAAAGGAAGAATCCGAAAAGGCAAACAAGTAATTGTTTGCGATAAAGAAAATTATAGAGGTCCAGACTTCAGGGTTTGGACCTTTTTCTTTTAACAGAAAACATTTTAATATTGGTGATTTGCAACCATGCACCGTTTGGCTATACTTGATGTATCACCAATTGGGGTGGAGGTAAAACATGGAATTGAATGAAGTCCTTCTTGCACGTAGAAGTGTCCGAAAATATACAGAGGAAATCGTATCCGATGACATGATAGCTCAGCTGATGCATGCCGCCATGAGCGGTCCAAGTGCCTGCAACATCAGACCTTGGGAATTCCACGTCATCAAGGATGCCGAAAAGCTTACACAGCTCAGAAGCGCCACACGCTACAGCAACATCACTGCCCCACTGGCAATTGTCGTTGTCGGAAACATCACAGGCCTTCCAAGAGTTCTTGCCCCATACTGGATCCAGGACTGCAGTGCAGCCACAGAGAACATTTTGCTGAAGGCAACCGATCTTGGTCTTGGCACCGTCTGGTGTGGTGTCTATCCACAGGAGCAGGAAATCCAGAATGTTTCCACCATTCTCGGACTTTCAGATAAACAGATTCCATTGAATATCATCCATGTTGGCCATCCGGCAGAAAACCCACAAGCCAGAGACCAGTACGACAGTTCAAAAGTCTTTATCCACTAAAGAATAAAAATGGGACAGCCACAAAGCTGTCCCATATCTTATTCTCACTAAAGGAATAATTACTTGTTCTCAAAATATCTCTGAGCATTGTTGAAGGAGATGTCCTGGACCATCTGACCGACGAGGTCGAAGTCTGCTGGAATCTCACCGTTCTCCATCCATGTGCCGAAGATGTTGCAGAGAATTCTTCTGAAGTACTCATGTCTTGGATAAGACAGGAAGGATCTGCTGTCTGTCAGCATACCAACGAAGCGTGACAGAAGACCAAGGTTACCAAGAGCCTTCATCTGCTGTGTCATGCCGTCAATGTGATCGCAGAACCACCATGCACTACCCATCTGGATCTTGCCAGGAATGTCTCTCTGGAAACATCCGAGAAGTGTTCCGATGGAATAGTAGTCATTTGGATTGAGGGAGTACAGGATTGTCTTTGGAAGAGCATTGCGCTGATCCAGTGTATCCATGAATTTGGAAAGGTTGCTTGCGATCTTCTCGTCTGCAACAGCATCATAACCGGTGTCTGGTCCAAGGAGATTGAACTGACGTGTGTTGTTATCTCTGATGCATTGCATATGAAGCTGCATAGCCATGTTGCGCTTTGCAATCTGCTCTGCGAGGTTCATGAGGATGTAAGTTCTGTACTGCTCTGCCTCGAGAGCTGTGACAGCCTCACCCTTTCTAGCCTTCTGGAAGATTGCTGTAACCTGAGCATCTGTAGCTGGAGAATATGGTGGAATGACAATACCGTGGTCTGTTGCGACACAACCGTTCTCCTTGAAGAAGTCAAGGCGCTGTGTGAGAGCCTGCATGACATCTGCTGGAGTATCGATCTTGACGCCGCTGACACTTGCAAGTCTGTCGATATACTCGTTGAAACCAGCCTTCTCAATGTTCATAGCCTTATCTGGTCTGTAGGAAGGAATGACCTTTGTGGCTGTAGCCTTGCTGTCTCTGATCTGCTTGTGATACTCAAGGCTATCAGCAGGATCGTCTGTTGTACCAACAGCATAGACGTTGAACTTCTTGAAGATTCCATAGGCATCAAGGCTTGGATCTGTTGCAAGCTTTGCGTTGGCCTCTTCATAGATCTCCTTAGCTGTCTTTGGGCTCAGTGGAGTGTTGATACCGAAGTATCTCTGCAGCTCAAGGTGTGACCAGTGATAAAGAGGGTTTCCCATTGCATGTGAAAGTGTATCTGCATAGTTGAGGAACTTCTGGTAGTCGTCACCAGCCTTCTCATCCATACCGTTTGTTCTCATCTGTCTCCACTTGTAGTGGTCACCATAAAGCCATGCCTGAGTAATGCTTGGCTCTCTCTTGTTGTCAGCGATCTCCTTTGGAATCAGGTGACAATGGTAGTCGAAAATAGGCATCTGAGCAGCATATTCGTGATAGAGCTTCTCAGCACAAGCGTTGTTGAGAAGGAAATTCTCATCCATAAAATTCTTCATAAACTATTCTCCCGTCAAGAATTGAACTTTTCTCGATTGATCCACAGTCCAAGTGCTGGGTTTGGAATGAAATAGACTTCCTCACCATCAACTGTGTTATAACCATACTGTAACTTATCAGGATTGTACTTTGCAACCATTTCATCATAGTCTGCAGCCTGGAATCCGACACCTTCAATCTCTTCCTTGGAGATGTTCTTGACACAGTAAGTGATGTTGAATCTTCCATCGGAAGAACCATGGATCAGGTGTGCTGCACAACCGGCGTTCTTCTGAAGGTCGTCATTTGCCTTATACTGCTTCAGAGTCTCGATTCTGCCCTTGTATCCATACTTTCTGATCAGAGTATCAATTCCCATATCCTCACCGAATCGCTCAACACCTGGAGCAAGAACAATGAGATCACCACCATCAGCAATGGCCATTCTTGTTCTGTAGACGGACTTGTTACCGAGCCATGTTGTCTTGAACTCCTTAGGATCGAGGTAAACGATGCACTTCTTGATGCCTGTCTCAACGAAGTCGATGTTCTTTTCCTGTGACAGAGCAATGGCATCCTCGAGAACCTTTCTTGTGTTACCGGTGAAAATGCCGTGTGTCTGAGTCTGTCCACCAGGTGCGGTACAGACAGTAAGCATGAAGTAGATTGGTCTTTCTGACAGATAGTGCTCAAGAGCATAGTCGAAGATCTTTCTGACAGGTGTGAAATCCTTACCCATCATTCTTTCCATACCATAGACAGCACCGATCATGTGGCTCTGGTTGATCATGGAATATCCGCCGACACCAACAAAGAGGTTCTTTGCGTGGTTGGCCATACCAATGACCTCGTGAGGGACAACCTGTCCGACAGAAAGGATCAGGTCATAGGAAGGATCCATGATAAGGCGGTTGACCTCAACATCGATCTTGTTGGACCACAGACCTTCTGTGATGGATGAGATATACTCGCCGCTGACCTCGCCGATCTTGACGACATCGTTTCTCCAGTCATGGGTGATGAAAGCAGACATTGGAATGTCACCATACATCTCCTTGCACTGCTCCTCGGTCATAGGAACGTGTGTTCCAAGAGCCTCGAGGACCTTGACATCACAGCCCTTGGCAGCAAGGTAATTGTATACATAATTGCAGAGAATACCTGCATTTGAGTTAAATCTTGTAAAGTCAGGACCAACAAGGAGAACCTTCTTGAGAGGCTTCTCGGCTTCCCTTTCCTTAATGAAGGAAATAGCAATATCCTGCATCTCCTGCTTTGTGAATCCGGTAGAATTCTTGGCTATCATTTTCTCTCCCTTTCTAACAGCAAAGCGGAAGAAGGCCAAAAAGCCCCTTCCGCAAAGCATGTCTTATGCAACGATTAAGCGTTGTAAGTTGTAGCGTGAGTTGAGTGACCCTCTCCTGTCCAGTTTGTATGGAAGAACTCACCACGTGGTGCATCAACTCTCTCATAAGTATGAGCACCGAAGTAGTCTCTCTGACCCTGGAGAAGGTTTGCTGGAAGTCTTGATGATGTGTAACCATCGAAGTAGCTCAGTGCGCTGGAGAATGCAGGAGCTGGAATTCCAAGCAGTGCTGCATTGGCAACGACGCTTCTCCAAGCTGGGATCAGGCTCTCAATTGTCTGCTTGAAGTATGGGTCAAGAAGAAGGTTGCTGAGCTCTGGGTTGTTATCATAAGCTTCCTTGATCTTGCCGAGGAATGTGGATCTGATGATACATCCACCTCTCCACATGAGAGCGATTGCACCGTAGTTGAGTTTCCAACCATAGTTCTTTGCAGCACTCTGGAGAAGGACATAACCCTGAGCGTAGGAAATGATCTTGGAAGCAAGAAGAGCCTTTCTGATGTTCTCGATCATCTCAGCCTTGTCGCCTGTGTACTTTCCTCTCTGGATGTTGTATGCAGCTGCAGCCTCAACTCTCTCAGCCTTCATTGCGGAAAGGCAGCGAGCGAAGACGGACTCACCAATGAGTGTAAGAGGTACGCCTTCATCAAGAGCAGCGATTCCTGTCCACTTACCGGTTCCCTTCTGACCTGCTGTATCAAGGATCTTGTCAACAAGTGGCTGACCATCGTCGTCCTTCTTGGCAAGGATTGTGCTTGTGATCTCAATGAGGTAGCTGTCGAGCTCTGTCTTGTTCCACTGGGCAAAGACCTCTGCCATCTCGTCTGGAGTCATTCCAAGGAGATCCTTCATCAGGTGATAAGCTTCACAGATGAGCTGCATGTCACCATATTCGATTCCATTGTGGACCATCTTGACATAGTGACCAGCACCGTCAGAACCGACCCAGTCACAACATGGGCTGCCGTCTTCGACCTTAGCACAGATAGCCTGGAAGATGGGCTTGACAAGTGGCCATGCTGCCTCAGATCCGCCTGGCATCATGGAAGGACCCTTGAGAGCTCCCTCTTCTCCACCGGAAACACCTGTACCAATGAAGAGAAGACCCTTGCTCTCAACATACTTTGTTCTTCTGATGGTATCTGGGAAGTGGCTGTTACCGCTATCGATGATGACATCACCTGGCTCGAGAACCTCGAGAAGCTGATCGATGAAAGCATCAACTGCTGCACCAGCCTTGACGAGAAGAATGACCTTTCTTGGTCTCTCGAGGCTGTCTGCGAGTTCCTGGATGCTGTGGCAACCGATGATGTTCTTGCCCTTGGCTCTACCGTTGATGAAGTCGTCAACCTTGCTTGTTGTTCTGTTGTAGACAGCAACGGAGAATCCCTTGGATTCCATGTTGATGACAATGTTCTCACCCATGACAGCGAGACCGATAAGACCGATATTTGCTTTCTGCATAGTTAATTACTCCTAATATTCATAGACCAAAGGCGAACCTGTGGAGGTCCGCCCTTGATTCTTATCTCTTGACTCTTGCGTTACCCTTGTAGACAGACCAGATCTGATCCTCGTCTGCAGGTGTGCTGTAGTCTGTTGTGACTGTTGTTGCAAGAACACCAGTTGCCCAACCGAACTTGATCCAGTCTTCCTGTGGCTTCTCTGTGAGAATGGAATACAGAAGACCAGCGACGAATCCGTCACCACCACCGATTCTGTCCATGACCTGAATTGGTCTTGGAAGCTCTTCGTACCATTCATCACCAACACGAACCAGTGCGCCCCAGTTGTGCTCGTTGGCGGAGATGACTTCTCTGAGTGTTGTAGCATAGACCTGTGCGTTTGGATAAGCCTTCTTGACTTCGCCGATCATCTGCTTGAACTGCTCCATCTTCTTGGAAAGGTCCTTTCCACCAGCCTCAGGTCCCTTCATGCCGAGACAAAGCTGGAAGTCCTCTTCGTTACCGATCAGGACGTCTGCGACGGAAGCGATCTCACTGAATGCAGCACTGAGCTCAGCCTCTCTGCCCTTCCAGAAGGAAGCTCTGTAATTCAGGTCGAAGGAAATGAGTGTACCACTCTTCTTTGCAGCTCTTGCGACATCAAGACAGAACTGTGTTGTCTCGTGGGAAAGAGCAGCGATGAGACCGGAAAGGTGGAGAATCTTGACACCCTCAACCTCGAAGATTCTGTGAAGATCGAAGTCCTCAGCCTTGAGAGTTCTTCCAACCTCACCGGATCTGTCGTTCCAGACTCTTGGACCACGGCTACCGAAACCGCTGTCAGCGATGTTGAACTGGTGTCTGTAACCCCATGCACCACCCTGTGGGACTTCTGGTCCTTCATATTCGATGTTTCTGAATCTGAGTTCAGCCTTGATGAACTGTGCAATTGGGCTGTCCTGGACGAAAGTTGTAAGAACCTTTGTCTTAAGACCAAGTGAAGCGGAAACGTTGAGAACGTTACTCTCTGCACTGGTTGCCTGAAGTTCAAACATGTGGCTTGTGTGAACTGGCAGTCTGTTGGCTGGTGTGATTCTTACGCCCATACTGGTTGGGCAGACAAGATCGTACTTACTGTTTTCTCTAAGCTTCAGCATAATTAACCCTCTACAACTTTATGAAGTGTTTTTCTAACAGCGCCAGGACCGGCGTTGAGGCTCTCAAATGCAGAGATGACTGCATCCTTGAGTGGAGATGTCAGAACATTGTAACCCCAGATTTCCTCTCTGCTGAGAATCTTGTCCAGCTCACCACCCTTGAGGGCCTGACCGAACTTGACATCAGCGACATCTGCCTGGGCAGACTCGAGAAGTGGATCTGCGGAGATTTCGAAAGGCTGACCGTTGTCATCGATTCCGAGGATATATCTTACCCATGAGGCAAGAACGACTGGGATGACCTTGAGGTTTGCAAGGTCAAGACCATTCTCCTGATAAGCCTTGACAGTCTCACCGAAACGGATGGCAAGTTTCTGGCTTGTATCAGTTGCGATTCTCTGTGGAGCATCTGGCATGAATGGATTTGGAAGTCTCTTGTAAACGACGTCGTCAATGAACGACTTTGGAGAAAGGATGCCTGGGTCTGTGACAACTGGAAGGCCCTCGACATAACCGAGTCTTTCGATGTACTTGACGATATCCTGATCCTTCATCTCGTCACTGATCTTTGTGTAACCGAGAAGACATCCCATAAGAGACATTGCTGTATGAAGTGGGTTCAGGCATGTGCAAACCTTCATGCGCTCAACCTTTGTGACGGTATCACGGTCTGTGAAGTAGACACCAGCCTTCTCAAGGCAAGGTCTGCCGTTTGGGAAAAGGTCCTCAACGACAAGGTACTCACACTCCTCTGCGTTGACGAATGGAGCGACATAGGATCTCTTTGCTGTGATAACCGGATCGATGTTCTCAACGCCATCGGCCTTGAGCATATCAGCGACTGTTGCATCTGGTCTCGGAGTGATCTTATCGATCATTGACCATGGGAAGCTGACCTGTGAAGGATCGCAAAGGTAATCGATGAATTCCTTGGAGACAAGACCCATCTCTGCCCAAGTCTTTGCGATTGTGGAGATTCCGGCAAAGAGCTTAGCACCGTTCTGGGAGCAGTTATCCATGGAGACAACTGCGATAGGATACTTACCAGCCTTGAATCTCTCGTTCAGAAGAGATACGACCATGCAGCAGATTGTTGTGCAGTTCTGTGGTCCTCTCTGGATATCAGCCTGGACATAACCTGGTGTTGTAGCATAACCCTTCTCTGTAATGGTGAAGCTGACCATCTGAAGAGCTGGATTTGTGAAGATCTCAACAAATCTTGCCCATTCTGCAGGTCTCTGTGTGCTGCAGACCATTGCCTCTGCGACAGAAGCACAAACTTCCTTGTCGACAGAACCTTCGCTCTTGAGTGTGACGTTGATGCTCAGGTTGTCAAAAGGTGCATAACCCTTTTCAACGACTTCCTCATCAAAGCCTTCACCAACAATGATTCCGGAATCTGCAAGACCAGCATTGAGAAGAGCCTGCATTCTGGAACCAAGGAAAACTCTGAAGATGTTTCCTCCACCAAAATGAACCCACTTGCAGTTCTTTTCTGTATTCTCTTTGACCTTGCAGATGTCATACTGAGGAAGGGAATAACCCTTGGACAGCCACTGCTTTCTTGTATCAGCATTCACAATGCTATTGATGTTAAGCTGCACAAAAACCTCCTGATGTCTTTTTACCAATTTACAAAATCAATCGTAGCACAACTAATATATCAGTTGCAATATAAAATTCTTATCCCCCACAAGGAAAAAAATGCTAATTTTATATTTGGATATATTCGCTACTCTCTATAACCATACTAAAAGCGAATTTGCATTCCTTCAACTAAAATATTAGTCAAGTTGCCAAATTCCTTGCAATCGAATGTAGAAAGTATCGGATTTCTTAGTTATAATAGAAGCCATGTTGACAGATATGGTATATTCAGACCTCAGGGAAAAGATTCTCAGCCTAACATTGAAGCCAGGTACACCTTTGAGCTTCACAAACCTCAAACCAACCTATAATGTAAGCATCTCCCCTATCCGCGACGCTCTCAAGAGACTGGAAACCGAAGGTCTCATCGAGATCAAGCCTCAGAGCGGAACATCTGTCGCACTCATCGATTTCGCCAAGGTCAGCGACGAGCGTTTCCGCAGACTTTATCTTGAGCTAGGTGCTATCGAGAAAGCTTTCGACACAGGCATCAAGCAGTCCATGCTGGATGAATGGGAAGAGATTCTTGAGAAGCAGCAGCAGGCCTTTGACTGCAGAGACACCATCAGCTTCATTAATCTCGATGATGACATGCATCGTCTTCTGTTTCAGGCATGTAACCACGAAAGCGTTTTCGACTCCATGAAAGCCAACAGCGGAAACTACCATCGAATCCGAATGGTCAGCTACCTCTTTGATGACATTCTTCAGAGCGCCCTCTCCCAGCACAGGGAGATTCTCAACGCCCTGAAGGAGAATTCCATGGAAAAAGTCGTCGAATTGGAGAGAAAACACATCTCAAAGATTGAAACAGAGACTTCTGGCTACCATAAATCCTATCCACAGTATTTCAAGTAAGCTATACTTCTCGTATGAGAGACGTAAAAATCACAATCATCGGTGGTGGTTCCAGACAATGGGCCATCGGTATGCTCAAGGATCTTACCAGACAGGATAAGTTCATACCTCACGTGTGCCTGTATGACATCAACAGACAGGCGGCAAAAGACAACGTAGAGATCGCAAAGCGAATCTATGCCCTCAACAAGGCAGAAGGTTTTGGCATCTCCGAAGAAGGAACTTTGGAAGCCGCGCTTACAGGTGCAGACTTTGTCATCATTTCGGTAGAGCCTGGCATCATCGAATGCCGTCAAGGCGACCTCGAACTTCCTGACTACTATGGCATTCTGCAGACCGTTGGAGACACCACAGGTCCTGGCGGAATCCTCAGAGCCCGAAGAGCCATTCCTCTTTTTGTAGAATTCGCTAAGAACATTGAGCGTTTCTGCCCGAATGCATGGGTCATCAACTACACAAATCCAATGACACTTTGCACAGCTGCCCTCTTCAAGGGTTTCCCTGGCATCAAGGCTATGGGATGTTGTCATGAGGTTTTCCATATCCAGACGTTCCTGGCCGAAAAATGCAAGGATTGGTATGGTGTAACCCTCAATAGAAGAGACATTGAGATCGACGTCTCCGGCGTTAACCACTTCACCTTCATGCCAAAGGCTAGCTGGAATGGACACGACCTCATAGAACGCACAAAGCAATTCATTGCAGAAGAAGCAGATACCGTCTTTGCAGACAAGACTGACATCGCCAAGCATTACCGAGACAACGAACTTTGGTTCGATTGCCAGCGTGTTATTGCCCTCTCCTTCCTTCGCGACTATGGCATTCTTGGTGCTGCCGGTGACAGACACCTTGCAGAGTTCGTTCCGTTCTTCCTGACCAGTGAAAAGGATGTTCTGAAGTACGGCATCACACGCACCCCATATTGGTGGAGACTCAAGCAGGACCGATACAAGCACTCCAAAACCTTTACCGACGAGGAGCTGATTGCAAAGCCAAACGATGAGGAAGGTATTGATATCATGCTGTCCCTCTTGGGAGAACGTACCCTTCATACCAACGTCAATGTCATCAACAAGGGCCAGGTCCCTTACCTTCCAATCGGCCATGTCGTAGAAAGCATGTCAGACATCTCCTGCGACAGCATCAAGCCTGTCACAGCCACAAGACTTCCTCTGGAGGTTGAAAAGCTGGAGCAGATTGTCGCATCGGTCCAGGCAAAGACACTGGATGCCGTTTTGAACAACGATGACGAGCTTCTGTTCGAGGCTTTCCTGGAAGATCCTCTGATGAACCTCAGCCGAAGAACCGCGAGAGTTCTGTTTAACAGAATGCTTGAAGCATCTGAAATTCGCTATTAAATCCTTTTATCAGATACAAATGAAAAGGCTGCACAACGACTTGACGTGTGCAGCCTTTTACCTTTCTAGAATCGTATGGCAAAAAAGCAAAGAAAACCAACTTTTTGTGCCAATTGTGTGGCAAAAATTCAGTGATTTTGCCCTTTTTTTGCCAATTTGCCTCAGAACCTTGAGCCAAACACCTTCACCAGAAACGCATCTGCCCTTTGCGGCCAATCTTGAACTTCAAAGTTCTCCTCTCTTGTCGGCGGCATGACCTCTTTTGAGCCCAACGACAGTCCGTGCGGTCCACTTTCATAAACGACAAGCTCATTCTGGATTCCACAGCGATCTAAAGCATCCCTCAGCATTGTGGAGTTCTCATAAGGAACACTCTGGTCAGTTCTTGTCGTCCAAATAAAGGCCGGAACCGAATGCTCTGATACCTGCTTCTCCAGCGAAACCTCATCCAGAAGCGAATCATCCAAGCCAATCAGATCCCGGATGGACCTCATGTGGGCCTTGGGACCAGAAGAAATGACAGGATAGCAAAGGACCATTGCATTCGGTCGGATCTCCTGGTCACCAAACTTCTGCCACATCACACCAAGGCATGCGGCAAGATGGCCACCCGCCGAAAAGCCCATGACAGCAATCTTATCAGGGTCGGTATTCAGCTCGTCGGCATTCTCCCTTACCCAACGGATGGTCTGGGCAAGCTGCATCTGTGGCTTTGGCCAAATGCCAGAGAATTCTGTCATAGACGGGTCCCAATACTGTTCTGAAGTCTTATAGTACAACACTAATGCATTATAACCAAAGGAATTGAATCGAATGGCAACCGCTTCTGCTTCTCGCTCCGAGCAATGTTTGTAGGCACCGCCTGGGCAAATGATGACCATCGCACGTCTGCGATTCAGATCAATGGCTTCATAGTTGGAAAGCACATAAGTGCGGGCCTTTGCTCCAAGAATCTCTACTTCACGACAGATCATTTCAGCGTCTCCAAAGTCTTGTCATCAATGAAGAATCGGCTGTCCTCTGGATAATGGTAAATGCCCTTCAGGCGCTCCATCATTCTTGTCCAGATTTCCCTGTTGATGTGACGATCCAGTGTGCAATCGGTAAATGACACATAGGATTTGGTGTCAGGTCGTTCACTTGGATGCCATGGACGCCCCAAATAGACACTCTGATCTGGAACAGCATCGGTGCATGTGATATGGCAATGGAAGAAGCAAAGTCCTTTCTCCCTTCCTTCTGGTGTAGAAGGAGCTGTCACAAAGCCCTCACCCAACGAGACGATGGTGCAGTTCTCAAAAATGGCATGGCTACGGCCGAAGATGAAATCAATGTTTCCCTTGATGGTGCAGTCCTTATAGGTCTCCTCCACTCCATCGGCAAACAACGTATCCTGCCAACTCAAGAAGGTGCATCGCTCAAAAAATGTTCCTGTCGTTTCGGGTCTTGTGAAGACAGCAACCGCCTGACGCCCCATTGCCTTATAGCCTTCACCTGGTTTTGGAAGATTTGCCAGATAGTCAAAGGAGTTTTCCACAACAAGGTCAGAAATTGTAATGTAACTTCCTGCTACAGTTAAAGTTGCACTTGCACCAGTTCCAAAACCCGGACGCATTCCATTATGGTCATTCCATGAAATTTTGCTATTATTGCCCAAAATTTCAACGTGATCACGTTCAATTAGAACCTTCTGGACATAGGTCACATCTGGAGGAAGTACAACGGTAAGAAGGTCATCGGAACTCTGGTTCAACACCACATTCAGATCATCGGTTTCCTTCGCATAATACTTTGCCATGAGAAACTCCTCTTCGTCGAAACATACGGCAGCAGCAAAAACGCCACCATGAAAAAAAGGTGGCCCATGAGAGCCACCCTACTGCTATGCAACAGACTTACAGAATGTCTGGAGTCTTGATCCAGTCCTGATCATCGTAGGCACGGTTCTCACCGCACATAGCCCAGATGAAAGTGTAGTTGGAAGTACCGCAACCGGAATGGACGGACCAGGATGGGTTGATGACAGCCTCGTCGTTATGCATGACAAGGTGACGAGTCTGGTTTGGCTCCCCCATGAAGTGGAACACGACATTATCCTGTGGGATATCGAAATAGAAGTAGACTTCCATTCTTCTCTCGTGTGTGTGCATTGGCATTGTGTTCCAGACAGAACCTTCCTCAAGGTGTGTGAGACCCATGGAAAGCTGGCAGGTATCCAGGACATCTGGATGCAGGTACTGGTTGATGGTTCTCTCGTTGCTGGTTGCCTGTGCACCAAGGTGCTTGTGGATAGCCTTCTCGTATGGGACATGTGTTGCAGGCTTTGCTGTATGAGCTGGAGTTGTGACGATGAAGAACTTGGCTGGCTCTGCTGGGTTGACAGACTCAAACTCGACCTTCTTGGTTCCCATTGGAAGGTAAATGCCATCCCAGTGGTTCATCGGATACTCGACACCATCTGCGATGATCTTACCGGCACCACCGATGTTGATGGATCCAAGTTCTCTTCTCTCAAGGACATATGTGACACCGAAGTTCTTCCATGGGTCAATGTTCTTCTCGAGATTGACTCTCTCATGAACAGGCATGGCACCCATTGTGACGATTCTGTCGACATGGGAGTAGACAGCGCTGACATCATCAGCCTTGAACATATTGGTGATAAGAAACTCATCTCTGAGCTCTTCTGTTGTCATTCTCTTGAAAGGTTCCTTTCCTGTGGAATATCTGATATCCATATTCGTGCTCCTATCTTTACTCCAATGATAGCATAATAATGTTTGCAGATTAAAGTATTTCATTTGCATGATACCGTCAAATGTACTATTCTAAACATATGTTAGACCTAGGATTCAGAACACACGATTTCGGAAGGAAGTTTGCAAGTGCAGAGGAAATCGCTCTCACTGCAAAATCATTCAGAGAAAATGCCTGCCTGCATTTTGCACCTTACAAGGTTCTCGATGACACACCAAAGCCAATGACACAGGAATGGGCTGCCGCTACAAGGGACGCTCTAGCTAAACATGGCGTCAGAGTTGCCATCCTTGGTTGTTACATCAACCCTGTCCACCCAGATCCAGACAAACTCGAGGCAGAACTTGCCAAGTTCGAAAACGGACTTGATGTCGCAAAGGCTCTCGGAAATCCTTTTGTCGGAACAGAGACAGGTTCTTTGGATGCCAGAAACATCCGCTGCGAAGAAACCTGGACCGATGCTAACTGGACAAGATTCCTCAAGATTGTGGAACGTCTTCTGACAAGAGCGGAAAAGAATGGTGTCACCATGCTGCTGGAAGCTGTTGCGGACAAGAATACCATCGACAATCCAGAGAGAATGTTCAAGGTCATGGAAACCTTCAAATCCCCTAACCTTCGCTGTTTGTTCGATGCCGTCAATATTATGCCGATCCATGGCGTTGACAATTATGAGTCCTATTACGACGAGGCAGTCTCCATGCTTGCCCCATACATCCGCATGATGCATCTCAAGGATTTCGTCTGGGCCGACTCCATGCCAAACTACCCATATGCAAAGGGTCCGGTCAAGAAAGGCATGATCCCAATTGGAGAAGGTCTCATGCCATGGAAAACCATCTTCGGCATTTACAAGAAGTACAACGTCACAGATGTTCCGATGACACTTGAGAACTTCAACCCAGAGACCCTGGCAAGAAGTCTCCAGTTCATTGAAGACACCTTTGCCCAGGCATAAGAGTTTTTACATTTAATTCCTTATCATGAAAAAGGCTACAACCCATTGACCTGTGACCTTCTAGTTGGACCAAAAATCCAATTAGGAGGTCAATTTTTTGA
>JAKSPE010000022.1 GCA_024405015.1 Sphaerochaetaceae bacterium | reverse complement strand
TCAGAAAACAAGCCGCATAGAATTATTTAAAGTCCAACTTCAAGGGCACACGTCAGACTCAGCCCTCTCCTTGCGTTTTCCAAAGCAAAAACTACTCTGTTCTCAGTGCAGTCACAGGATCCTTCTTTGCAGCCTTTCTGGATGGGATAAGACCACCAATGAGTGTCAGCAGGACACTCAAGACCACCAGAATGATGGCGGATTTGATTGGAAGAACCGCATTGACACCCTTGGACTCTGCTACCACATGGATGATTGCGTTAATCGGAACCAACAGGGCCTCTGTAATACCAATACCGATAGCACCAGAGAACAGGCCAATGATGAAGGTTTCCGCATTGAAGACCTGAGAGATGTTGTGCTTGGAAGCACCAATGGCACGCAGAATACCGATTTCCTTTGTTCTCTCAAGAACGGAGATATAAGTGATGATTCCGATCATGATGGAGGAAACCACCAGCGATACGGAAACAAAGGCAATCAGAACATAAGAGATGACATTGACGATTGTGGTGACACTGGACATGAGAAGTGCAACGTAATCGGTGTATGTGATTCTATCAGCCTTCTCCACGCTTCTGTTGTACTGCTTGATGCAGTCAGAAACAGACTCTTTTGCCTCGAAGCTGTCGGTGTAGATACTGATGGAACTTGGTGAGTTGACATCAATGTGACCGAGAGTGTTGATGGTCTCCTCGTACTCGCCGAATTCAAAGGCAGCACCTGTGATGACGCTAGTCTCTGGGCTTGCGACCTGAGCCTTCATGACAGCAGACTCCGCATTGTGGCGGATCATGTAGTCCTTAAGAGCCTTGGTGTAGGCGAATGCACCATTGATTCCTGTGTATGTGGCATCCTCATTGGCTCGAATGACACCAACGACCTTGAGCTCAAGAGCATTGGAGAGAATCTTCTCAATCTCGCTGGACTGGCTGGATACGTTCTTGTAAAGGCCATCTTCGCCAAGTGCATACATGTCACCGACCGTCATCAGATACATGGTGTGATTACAAATGTCCTCGAAACTCAATCGAGAGGTCTCAACCTCAACGCTCTGTCCCATCTGGAGGTTCAGCATGATGGTTCGGTACTCCGCATATGGAAGAAGACCGCACTGGTACATGGTAAGGGCTGAAATCTCGTTGTTATGGTCAACAACTGCCACAATCTCATCATAGGATGTTGGCCAAGATCCATAGACCAAGTCATAGTTGTCCTTCACGACAGAACTGATTATGTTATCGTCCTTTCCAGCGAGCATTTCCGAGAATGGATTGGAGCTCATCATGGTTCTGCCGGCAGAGCCTGATCGGCCTCCCTTTGCTGTGACAAAGGCCCCTGTTGGATCATAGGTATAGACGTTGTAGCTGACGTTATAGGTATAGACGACGCCGTTTTCGCCAAGATACTGGCGAATGTCGCTTTCCGGATCATCCAGATAAGCCTTGAACTTGGAAAGGTTGTTCTCCTTGGTGCTGGTGACCATAGTGGAGGCCATTTCCAGAACTCTGGTATTGGAATAGACTCCATCAAGCTCATGACCTCTCTCCGTCATGTTCTCATGAGCCCCGACCATGGCAGACAAGTCATAGGTCTCGGCATCGATGGTGATCGGATAGGAAGACATTGTGCTTCTCTGGATGTCATCGATGTAACGGTTGACACCTGTAGAGAGAGACAAGATCAAGGCAATACCGATGATACCGATGGAACCGGCAAATGCGGTCAGCAGGGTTCTACCCTTTTTTGTCTTGAGGTTGTTGAACGACAAGGACAGAGCAGTTCGGAAGGACATGGAGGACTTGCCCATTGTGACCTTCTTGCCCTTTGAGGCATCCTCTGCAACCTGAGCTTCGAAAGGATCGGAGTCATCGATGATCTTTCCGTCCTTCAGAAGAACGATTCTTGTAGCATATTGCTGAGCAAGCTCTGGGTTGTGGGTGACCATGACGACAAGTCTGTTCTGGGCAACTTCTTTGAGAAGATTCATGACCTGAACGGAAGTCTCGGAGTCCAGAGCACCGGTTGGCTCATCTGCAAGCAGGATGTCCGGGTTGTTCACCAGTGCACGAGCAATGGCAACACGCTGCATCTGACCACCGGAAAGCTGATTCGGTCGTTTGGTCATATGCTGTTCAAGACCAACTTCAATCAGAGCCTGCTTTGCACGCTTTCTTCTCTCGGCCTTGGAGATTCCGGAAATGGTAAGTGCAAGCTCAACATTGGCAAGGACGCTCTGGTGAGGAATCAGATTGTAACTCTGGAACACGAAGCCAATGGTGTGGTTTCGATAGGAGTCCCAGTCTCTGTCGTTGTATTTCTTGGTGGAAATCCCATTGATGATGATATCGCCATCGTCATAGCGGTCAAGTCCACCAATCATATTCAGAAGTGTTGTCTTTCCGGATCCGGACGGACCCAGAATTGCAACAAACTCATTATCTCTAAGGTTCAAAGAAACACCATCCAAAGCTGTCTGGACGTTGTCTCCTACCGTGTATCTCTTAACTAAATTGCTAACCTGAAGCATTTGGCCCCTCTCTATAAAAAAGATTAGCCATTTTTTTGACAAACGTGTACTGGATACACAAAAAAAACATTGACTGAACAAAAGTTTTTCATTATATAACATATGTTATTTTATTAAATCCATTTTCCAAGGACAAATATGCCTAGAAAGATTTCCTACAAAAAGAAAGACATCGAGGATGCTGCTTTTGAATTCGTACGGAAAAACGGACACGAAGCCCTCAATGCCCGCGCTGTTGCTGCACAACTTGGCTGTTCCACCCAGCCGATTTTCAGTAATTTCCACAACATGCAGGAGCTCATGGACTGTGTACTGAAACGAAGCCTCGAAGCCTACAACAAAACAGTGGCAAACGAGATGGCTGACCCCAACTACCCTTCCCCTTACAAGGCCGTCGGAATGGGTTACATCAAGTTCGCAATGAACGAGAAGAACCTCTTCAAACTGCTTTTCATGAGAGACCGAACCACTGAACAGAAGACTCATGTGGAAGACAGCACCTTCGTGGAAGTCCTTCCCCACATCATGAAGGCACTGAATACCACAGAGGAGATGGCAACAAAGTTTCATCTGAGCATGTGGGTTGTCGTCCATGGAATCGCATCCATGATCGCAACCTCCTACTATGCCTGGAACCTTGAAATGGCCAGCCAGATGATCAGCGATGCATTCGTCGGAATCAGAAACACCATCATCGGAGAAAACAATGGCAAACACAATTGAAATCAGAAAACTGACAAAGGATTACAAGGATATCCGTGCCGTGGATAACCTGGATCTTGAGATCCGAGAAGGAGAACTGTTCTCCTTGCTTGGCGTCAACGGAGCCGGCAAAACCACCACCATCAAGATGCTCTGCGGCATCACAAAACCAACTTCTGGCGACGCCCTTCTCAACGGATACAGCATCATCAGTCAAGAAGCCCAGGTGAAGCAGATCATTGCCGTCTCCCCACAGGAAACGGCAGTGGCACCGAACCTCTCAGTGGAGGAGAACCTGCATCTGATGTGCGGCGTGCATGGTTTTGACAAGCAAAAGACCACAGAGCAAACAGAGCTCATGATCAAACAGTTCAACCTTGAGAAAATCAGAGCCAAGAAGGCCTGTAAGCTTTCAGGAGGTTGGCAGAGAAGACTCAGCATCGCCATGGCCCTCATCAGCGAGCCGAAGATCCTTTTTCTCGACGAGCCTACTTTGGGACTTGACGTCATCGCACGAAGCGAACTTTGGGACACCATCCGAAGCCTCAAGGGCAAAATCACTGTGATTCTGACCACACATTACATGGAAGAGGCCGAGGAGCTTTCCGACCGCATCGCTATCATGAAGGATGGACATCTTCTCATCTGCGCCACAGCCCGTGAAATCAAAGCTGCCACAGGAGAGGAGAAATTCGAGAATGCCTTCATCAGCATCATCAAAGGAGGCGCAAGATGAAACGAATGCTCGCTTTTGCCAACAGAACCATGAAGGAGATTCTTCGAGACCCTCTCACTCTGGGCTTCGGACTCGGTTTTCCGATCATTTTGCTTTTGCTTCTTTCTCTGATTCAGGCAAACATTCCAGTGGAGATGTTTGAAATCACTCACCTCACTCCAGGTGTGACGGTCTTTGGCCTTTCCTTCATGACACTGTTCTCGGCACAGCTGATCTCCAAGGACAGGGAAAGCTCCCTTCTCACAAGACTGTACACCACCCCGTTGAGGGCATCGGACTTCATCCTGGGATATCTGCTGCCGATTCTCCCGATCTGCCTCGCACAGGCTGTCATCTGCTATGTTTTGGCATTGGTCTTGGGCATGCAGTTTAACATGAACATGATCTGGGCGATTCTGATGATTCTCGTGCCGTCCCTCTTCTATGTTGCGTTGGGACTTCTGTGTGGAAGTGCCCTGAACAGCAAGCAGGTCGGAGGAATCTGCGGAGCCCTTCTGACCAACGTCAGCGCATGGCTTTCCGGCATCTGGTTCGATGTCGACATGCTCGGAAGTGCCTTCAAGAAGATTGCAAACGCTCTTCCGTTCATCCATGCGGTGGAGCTGGAACGAGCCATGGTCATCGGTGACATGGCTCAGGCGATGAGCCACATCTGGTGGGTCGTCGGCTACGCCGTTGTGTTTGCCGCAATTGCCGTCTACGTATTTTTGAGACAGATGAAACGACAGTAAGCCAAGGCTCCTTTCACTTTGTTTTCAACACCTGAGGCTTTCACCAATTTTCTTAAAAAATCGGCGTTTTTGTCGACTTTTTCAACAATCGAAGCAAAAAAACCTCGATTTTGGTGAAGCGTCTTGAAAATTCCTAGAGCTTCCCGTGTAGACACAAAAAAAAGGTCGGAACCGAAATTCCGACCTTTCATTTTTTTCTATCAGCTTCAGCTGTTCTCTGCTTCGTACTTCTTCAGGAACTCAACCAATGCCTCAACACCCTCTTTTGGCATTGCGTTGTAGATGGAAGCTCTGAGTCCACCAACAGACTTGTGGCCCTTGAGGTTGTCGTATCCGGCAGCCTTTGTTGCTGCGACAACAGCGGCATCCTTCTCTGCGCTGTCTGTGACAAATGGAATGTTCATCAGTGAACGATCGGAAGGAACAACTGTTCCCTTGAACATCTTGGAAGAATCAAGGAAGTCATAGAAGACCTTTGCCTTGTCTTCGTTCATCTTCTGCATGACCTCAAGTCCACCGAGGTTCTTCAGATACTTGAAGACCTTGCCGCAGCAGTAGATTGCCCAGCAGTTTGGTGTGTTGTACATGCTACCTGCATCGGCATGTGTCTTGTACTGGAGGTAGATTGGAAGGTCTGTCAAATCGTCGCGGATCAGATCCTCACGAATGATGACGACAACCATTCCGGCAGGACCGACGTTCTTCTGAACTCCTGCATAGATCATGCCGTAGTCAGAAACGTTGCAAGGTCTGGAAAGGAACATGGAGCTCTGGTCAGAAACAAGGATGTGGCCCTTTGTGTTAGGAAGCTTTGACCATGTCACACCATGGATGGTCTCGTTCTCACAGATGTAGACGTAGTCGGTATCCTCTGGGATATCGAGATCGGAACAATCTGGGATGTATGTGTAGTTCTTGTCCTTGGAGGAAGCGGCAACAACGACTTCGCCAACCTTCTTGGCTTCTGCAATGGCCTTCTTGGACCAGGCACCTGTCTCAATGTAGACAGCCTTGCCGTTTTTCATGAGGTTCATTGGAATCATTGAGAACTGGAGAGTTGCACCACCCTGGATGAAGAGAACCTTGTAGTTGTCTGGGATTCCCATGAGATCTCTGAGATCCTTCTCTGCATCGTCAATGATCTGCTGATAGACCTTTGATCTGTGGCTCATCTCCATGACACACATTCCGCTTCCACGGTAGTTCATCATCTCATCACGGATTTCCTCAAGAACAGGCTCCGGCATCATTGCTGGACCAGCTGAAAAGTTGAATGTACGATCGTATTTCATAGATTCCTCCGAAGAATACTTTATTGCATTTTTGCGGTATTCACAAATTTAATTTAAACCACCTTGCAACATATTGCAACAAAATAATAAAATATTTTCGTTTTGCGCAATATTTCGCATTTCATCCCTTCTATTTACTACATTATACATTAATTTTATACTTTTATTACAAGTAGGAAGAGTACACATTTATGGCGGCATTAAGTCTCAAAAAGAAGACGCAGGTAGATATGACACAGGGAGCCATCCTCCCGATGCTTATCAGTTTCGCGTTTCCACTTCTGATCGGGAACCTGTTTCAGCAACTTTACAACACAGTAGATACATGGGTCGTGGGCAACTACGTCGGGAAAAACTCCTTTTCGGCCGTAGGCACACTTTCGCCTGTCACAAACCTGATGATCGGATTCTTCATGGGATTCTCCACCGGTGCCGCCGTTCTGATTGCACAGTACTTTGGTGCAAAGGACGATGAGAACGTCAGCCGAACCACACATACCTTCGTCGGCGTCACCATCATCATGTGCATCCTTTCCACGATTGTGGGTATTCTGCTGATTCCCCTTCTTCTGAACATCCTCAAATCTCCAGCTGAGGTTGCAGCCGAGCAGAGAACCTACCTATTCATCTATTTTGCAGGAATCACGGGACTTCTCATCTACAACATGGGAGCTGCCATTCTCCGCGCCATCGGAAACTCCACCGACCCGTTCATCTTCCTTGTCGTTTCCGCTGTACTGAACATCATTTTGGATCTGGTCTTCGTCATTGCCTTCCACATGGGCACCGCAGGAGTTGCACTGGCAACCGTCATTTCCCAGGGAGTGTCAGCCATTCTGGTGATCATTACCCTGCTTCGCACCAAGACCTGCGTCAGAGTCAGCATCAGAAAGATCCACATCCACTCCTACATTCTGAAGAACATCTTCCGCATCGGCATCCCTTCCGGCCTTCAGTTGTCCATCACAGCGTTTGCCAACGTGTTCGCACAGTCCTACATCAACTACTTTGGTGCCGATGTCATGGGCGGCTACACCGCATACTCCAAGGTCGACCAGTTCCTGTTCATGCCGTCCCAGTCCATCACCCTTGGTGCCCAGACCTTTGTCGGACAGAACCTCGGAATGCGACAGACCGAACGTGCTCGCAAGGGTGTCAGAACCTCCATTCTCATGGCACTGACCAGCGTCGCCGTCCTGATTCTCTTCGTTGAACTCTTTGCTACAGACATCGTGAAGGTCTTCATCGACTCCAACGAGTCCGGTGTCATCTACTACGGCACCATGATGCTTCACTACATCACCCCGTTCTACATCGTAACAACCTTCAACCAGATCTATGCAGGAGCCCTCAGAGGTGCTGGAAAGTCCACGTCTCCAATGCTGATCATGATTTTCTGCTTCGTCATCTTCCGACAGATCTACCTGTTTGTCATGGCAAACTTCATCAGCAACACCGTTCTCCCAATCGTCTTGGGCTATCCTGCCGGATGGGTGCTTTGCAGCATCATCCTTTCCATCGCCTACTTCAGAAACTTCTCTGACGAGAAGCTCAAAAAAAGCACCCTTGTCTAAGACAAAGGTGCTTTCGTTGCACGTTCAACCGAAATCAGTTCTCACTTGTTGTAAAGACAGGCTGCAAAGCCAGGTCTGCATATGGCATGACAATCTCTGCGCCAGCCTCATAAAGAACCTCATCAGCAGTCACACCCCAACCAGCGAAGGTACCGTCTCCCAAGCGGAAAGATGGTGCATAAGGAAGCTTGACGGTTGTTCCTGGTGCAGCGGACTTGGAATACTGGTAGCTCATGTAAGTTGAGAACTTGTCGTTGTTGGAATACTTGGCAGAGATTGAGACAGTTGGTCTGTAATAGCGGCTGTTGGCATAAAGCCATGCAGCGAATTCAGACTTGACCTGCTCATCCTTCTCCTCCACGATTCTTGCGACCAGAACCTGTGTGGCATCCTTGGAGAACACAGGAGCCTTGAGATTGCCCAAAAGACCCTTTGCCTCGTAATAGGCAACAGCATTACCGGCGCGATAGGCCTCGCTCATCTTGCCGTAAATGGTCTCATAGTTTGCATTGTAAGCTACAAGTTCTGCCTCATAGGACTTCATGATAGTCTTAAACGGATCCTTTTCAAAATCCAGAGAACTGAACTCAGGGACGGCACCGTTCTTCTCAACGACGGACTGTGCGAAAAGGCCTGCACTTACAGTCAGCAGAACCAACAATGTGATGATAAATGTCTTTCTAAAAAAATTCATGTCGTTCACCCCTTGATGCTAATATAACACCAGATGAACGACATGATATCAAGTTATTCAACTATTTCACATTTCTTCACAGTGAAGACATTTTGCCGTCACTTGCCGGATACGACGATTCCACCGACGCAGACATATGGAACAACCATACCACCGTCCTGGACGGTCTCTGCGGTGATTCCCTTGATGTCAATGAGCATGGCACCGAGATTTCCGTTGATCATGACTTCGCTGACAGCACCCTTGATCTCACCGTTTTCGATGTAATAGCTGTTCTTTGCCACACCAGAGAAATCGCCATTGCTGGATGGCTGTCCACCAGAGAAGCCACCAACGATAAGGCCCTTCTCCGTTGCCTTGACCAGGGAGTCCAGGCTTGAGCTGCCAGACTCGACAATGAGGTCTCTGGAGCTGTTCTTGGAAACCGGCTTTCCAGTCTTGTTTGCGGTGTAAAGGCTGATCATGAAGTTCTTGAGAATTCCGTTCTCGATGATTGGAAGGTCTTCTGTTCTAAAGCCGTCACCGGTGAAGCGCTCGCCACAGACAATGCGGGAATCCGAAGACTTGAGGCAGACCGTAAGGCTTTCTGAGGCAACCTGCTGACCGACCTTGTCCTTCCAGAGGCTGGTTCCCTCCAAAATGGTTCCATCGGAGAGATAGTTTGCTGCAGTGAACATCATGAACTCAGCAAAGCACTCTGGTGTGAAAATGACGTTACCATCGAACTTACCAGTCACAGAAATCTGCTCAAGCTGCTTCTGGGCGTTGTCCAAGTGATAGCGCACACTTGCCTGGTCAATGAGCCTTGTATCAAGGTCAATGGTCTCAAAGCCACAGTAGTCCAGGTTTGTGGTCTTGTCTCCGTCGTGGCCAGAGAACTCAAGAGTGACTCCATAGGCACCGCTGGTACCTTCGAAGTCTGTGCCGTTTGAGTTTCTGTACAGCACGTGGCGGCTTACGAACTCGCCGATGATGTTCATGATCTGGATCTTCGGATACTCGACCTTGATGTCTTGGATCAGATCCTTGACCTTGTCAAAGAACTTTCCGAAATCAGGCGTACAGACACCCTGCTGGAATGTCTCAGCATCCTGCTTTGGTGCAAAGTCGTGAGCAGGGTCCGCAATGGCAGCTTCCGCAGAAGCGACAGAGGAAGCAACAAGGTCATCGATACCGGATTCGGAGAAGTCATTACCCGTTACGGTTCCATTCTTTCCGTCCTTGTAGGCAGTAAGAACGGCATTGTTGTCAAAGAGGGTTCTGAGCAGGGAGAACTCACCATTTTCGGCATTGAGCTCTCGAGTCTCCTTCTCTACCAATGTGTAAGAGAATTTGGAGATGCCTTTGGAGGCGAATCCGTTTTCGATTCTCTGGGATATGTCTCTGATATTCTTCATAGCGCCCTCCTTATCTTCCACCAATCATGATCTTGCAGCGCAGTGCAGGTCCGCCAAGACCGACAGGGATTCTCTGCTTCTTGCCGCAGAATCCGCTGGAGTTCCATGAAACGGTATCCGAAACCATATCAACAGTCTTGAGCATGTCAAATGCGATTCCTGTAACGGTGGTATCCAAAATGGCCTTTCCGAGCTTTCCGTTCTTGATCTCATAACCCATGACAACACCGAACATGAACTCACCGGTCAGGTCAGCCTGTCCGTTGTTGGTGTCTACCAGGTAATAACCGTCATCGATGGATGCGATCATATCCTCAAGCTTATCCTTGCCTGGAAGGACTGCGGTGTTTCTCATACGAATCAGAGGCTCATCGGAGAAGGACCATGCCCTTGCGTTTCCGGTAGGCTCGACATTGAACTTCTCTGCGGACTCGCGATTATGCATATAGCCCTTCAGGATTCCGTTCTCAATCAGAACAGCATCCTTTGCAAGCTGGCCCTCATCGTCCAGGAACACAGGAAGTGGAGCTTCCTGGCCCAGTGCGGTATGGGCGAAATCCACCATGTTCACCAGGTCGGAGCCGACACGCTTGTTCAGATATGGTCCTGCGACGGAGCCGCCAAGTACAAGGTCTGCCTCTACGGTGTGACCAACTGCCTCGTGGGCAAGCATACCGGAAAGAGAGCCGCCAAGGATAACGGTCTTGTAACCGGCCTGGGCATAGACGCCATCGGCCTTCTCCACAAGTTTCTTGTGAAGATTATCAATTCTTGGGCACATCCATGCAGTATCCTTGAAATGGTCTTCAAAGCTACCGGAGCCGCCAAAGACCTCGTACAGTTCCAGAGGCTGATTATCCTTTGACAGGATGCTCATGATGACATAGATGTAGCATCTTGGATTTGTGACATGTCCGTCATAGGCATCGGAAGTGTAGATGATCTTATCCTGGGAGTCCTCGGTATACACGATGTTTCGGCTGACCAGATCCGGATAGGTCTTTGCGACGTACTCATCAATGATCTTGCAGGTGTCGATGATTCTCTTCTGCTCAAAATCCACGATTGCCTTGTGGAACGGAACGATTCCCCTACCATATGAAGCCTGTGCTGGAAGTCCCTTTGGTGCATGCTCGTTCAGAAACAGTGCATTCTCGGTAGCAGCCTTGAGAACTGCATCGGCTGCATCCTGTGAATACTCAGCCATAGAGGAGAAACCGTATACACCATTCTTGCATACACGTGCGTTCACACCTCTTGATTCACTTCTGACGTTAGCCACGAGGTTTCCATTAACGAAAACGACTCTTCGGTTTCTGTTCTCCTGTCCTCTGAGGACTGTCTGAACACCATCTGCGAAGAGGCTTTTCTTGATCTTCAAAATGTCATTCAGCATTTCTTGCTCTCCTTGCGTTCTATCAATTCTAACACCTTTTCTCGCAATTGTCTGTCAAATTGCATTATAATATACGAAACATAGCAGAGGTTCGTAAATGAAAGTATTCGCACATAGAGGCTTCTCAGGCCTTTACCCAGAGAACACAATGCTTGCATTTCGCAAGGCAATCGAGGCAGGAGCCGACGGCATTGAGCTGGACATCCATGAAAGCCGTGACGGAAAACTGGTGATCATCCACGATGAGAACCTTGTGCGAACAACAGGTGTCGATGCCTTGGTAAACAACCTGACATTGGAGCAGATCACCCATATCAATGCATCCAAGACCAAGGACGATGCCTTTGACAGCCCGATTCCTTCCTTTGAGGAGTACCTCGATTTTGCCGCAAAAGGCAATTTCATCACCAATGTCGAAATCAAGACAGGCATCACCTGGTACCCAGACATCGAGAAAAAGGCCATTGAGATGATTCGTGCCTTCCATCTTGAGGACAGAATCATCTTCTCCTCATTCAACTGGATCAGCGTCATGCGTGCAAAGGCTCTTGCCCCGGAAATCGAGTGCGGTTTCCTCTATGAGGACTGCAGACACAACAACCTTGCTCTGCAGACCAAAGAAGCCGGAATCCAGTACATGCATCCGGATTTCAAGCTATTGGACGATGAGGTTGTATCCCAGTGCAAGGAAAACGGAATCGGCCTGAATGTCTGGACCATCAATACCCAAGAACGTATGCAAAAGCTCATCGACTGGGATGTCAGCAGTACCATCTCCAACTACCCAGACATGTGTCTTCGCATGCTCGGACGCTGAGGAAAAGCCATGGACATCGTAAAATTCAAGAAGAACGAGATCATTTTCAAGGAAGGCGACTACCCTAGTTGCATGTATGACATCCAAACCGGTTCAGTCGGCATCTATGCAGATTACGGCGAAGATACCCAAAAGGCGCTTGCCACGCTCTACGAGGGCGATTTCTTTGGCGAGATGGGTCTGATTGACTCCTGCCCAAGAAGTGCAACAGCCATTGCCCTTGAGGCAACAAGTGCCAAGAAGATCACCATGGATGATTTCAGCACCTACATGAACGAGAACCCTGCAAAGGTCGTCACCATCATGCAGCACATGGGCGACAGACTTAGAAGGCTGAGCAACGACTATCTTGCCGCTTGCAAGGTCATCGATGAATACCGCAGGTGTGAAGAGGCAAAGCTTCCGAAGAGCCCTTCTCTCATGGAGCGGCTTCGACGATTCTCTGCCGTCAGACGCAAGAGCAAGTAGGAGACTTCATGGGCGCCATTTTCCAGATTCAGCCAAAATATGACCAGCTTGACGACTATGTGGCCTTTGCAAAAGAGCACGATATGGACTTTGAGGTCCTGGAGCTCTCCATGAACAGGGAAATCGATTTCACACAGGTCCAGGCCCTTGCCAAGACAGGCCTTGTGAAATCCTTTCATGGTGTGTTCATTGACATCAATCCTGTCAGCAACAACCCTGTCATCAAGGCAGCCTCCCGCAAGCAGATTCAGGAAAGCTGCGAGCTGGCCAAGATCCTCGGTGCCCAGAACATCGTCCTTCATAGCAGCTGTTTTCCATTTCTCCGCGACAGCTATATGGAAATCTGGGCCGCACAAAGCGCCAAATACTTTGATGACCTACAGCGAAGAACGAAACTGAACATCTTCATCGAAAACAGCATGGATGTTGACCCAGATCCACTTAGGGCACTGATGGAGCATTGCCAAAACCCGAAAGTCAACGTCTGTCTGGACCTCGGCCATGCCAACTACTCCCGTGTAGACCTTGACCACTGGTTCAATGCCTTGAAAGACCGCATCGGCTATATCCACCTGTCAGACAATGCCGGCTTCTTTGACCGCCACAAGACCCTGGGAAGCGGAAGCGTCAATTGGGAGCTTGCCGATGCCCTATTTCGCAAACTGGACAAGGACATTCCTGTCACCATAGAGGTCAATGGACTTGATCAGGTCAAGCAGTCCGTCGATTTTCTGACGCAGCATGGCTATTTCCTGGGTGCCGCACGGCCAAATGCACCGGTTGATGCAGTCAAATGGGAGAAACTGAGTTCCCAAGACTCCTTCTTGGGCGAACTCAACGAGCGCCTTGAGGAGGAAAATCGCCGACTGGAAGATGCCATCGAACGCTACCTTTCCAAAGCAATTGCGCGTCACATTATGGAAAGCCCAGACGGACTGTCCATGGGAGGTAAGAAAAAGACCCTCACCGTGCTTATGAGTGACATCCGATCCTTCACCGCAATCAGTGAACGCATGAAGGCAAACGACCTTCTTGAAATGCTCAACCACTACCTGGATGAGATGACAGCTATCATCAACAGCCACAAGGGAACCGTCATCGAGTTCATCGGAGACGGCATCATGGCCATCTTTGGAGATCCGGTGGATGACCCTGACCACGCAGCCGATGCCGTCAAGGCCGCTGTGGACATGCAGAATGCCATGAAAGACATCAACCGATGGAATGCGCAGCACGGCTTCACAACCCTCGGCATGGGAATCGGAATCGCAACAGGAGACATGATTGTCGGCAACATCGGCTCCGAGCGCCATGCAAAGTATGGCGTCATCGGAAGCAATGTGAACCTTTGTGGAAGAATTGAAGGCTACACAACAGCAGGCCAGATCTATATCTCTCCGACAACGAAAGACAAAATCAAAGAGCCGTTGGCCATTGAGGAGTGCATTGAAATCACCCCGAAAGGACGCACACAGGGAATCACCATCCATAGAGTATCCGGCATCGGAGCCCGCTCCTGCCGCCAGCCAGAGGAGAAGATGGAAGTGCTGGATCAGCCACTTCCAGTGCTTTTCAGACGTGTTGCGGCAAAACAGGTCATAGGAAAACGCTTTGAGGCAACCATTGTTGCACGCTCAAATTCAGCGATGCTGCTCAAAACCGACGCAACACTTGGAAGATTTGATGAACTTCAGGTACTGGGCCTTGATTCGGACAACCTGTCGTTCTTCAAGGTCACCAGCACCTCTGAGGAAGGAATTTTCAGAATCGAATAACGGGCAGGCTCTCAGCCAAGCATGGACTCATACAGAGCCACAAGCTCATCCTCAGCCTTATCCTTTGCCTCATCGAATGGGTAGTTTGTCTCCTTCCACCACTGGATCATGTGAGCAAGGCCCTTCTCCAGGTTGATTTCCACCTTAAACTCAGGGACATCGCTCTGGAACTTCTCTGTGCTGAAGAGTGTTGCATACTGCTTCTCATGATAGAAGTGGCCAAATGTCTCAGGGTCTTTTGCATAAAGGACCTCTGTTGGCAGATAGGCAAGTCTCACTTCCTTTCCAAGAACCTTTCCAGCAGTCAGATACAGATCCTTGAACATGGTGTTCTCTGTGTTGCACACATGATAGGTCTTGTTCAGGGTAGCTGAGGTCTCAAGTGCCATGATGTAGGCTCTTCCCATATCTGGAGCAAAGGTGAAAGCCCATGGCGCAGTACCGTCGCCAGGAACCACAAGGCGCTTCCCTTCCAGGATTCTTCGGACAATATTCGCATTCTGTCGCAAAACACCCAGGTTTGCACAACCTTCACCGAAGGTCAAAGATGGTCGAATGATTGTCACAGCAATCGGGCCGTTCTGCATGACAGTGTTCAGATAGCGCTCCATATTGGCTTTCTTGAAGCCATAGAGGAAATCCGGAGAGGTTGTCAGCGTTTCATATTGCTCTCTGACCGGCATGGAGCGAAATGGCTTTTCATATGCAGCGGAGCTTGAAGTGAAAAGAAGTCTCTTTGCCTTGTCCTTGAACACATCCACAGTATGTTTTGCATCGTTTTCATCGTAGCAGATCATGTCAATGACAGCGTCAAAGCACTCTCCTGCCATGGTTTTCGCAAAAGCATCCCGATCGGTCTTGTCCGCGATGATGGTGCGAACAGAGCCCTTGAAAGAGACGTTTCTCTTTCCTCTGTTCACAATCGTCATGTCATGACCGCGATAAATTCCAGCCTGGACAACAGCCCTGCTGATAACGCCTGTTCCACCTAAAACGCAGATTCTCATATCCGTCTCCCCTATCTCAGATCATGATTCCGTCACCGAATGTACATGGACTGCTGATGATCTGGTCCATGGCATCCACCAGTGCCTTTTCGCTGAACTGTGTATCGATTTCTATATATCTGGTATTGCTTTTGAGGCAATCTTCCTTGAAGTATTTGCTGCACATGATAAGGCGCTCCAGGTCAATATGGTCGGCAATCCTATGCTCGATGACATTCGCATACTGGCCAAGCGTCTCAGGCTTTGCCCTCATGTAGCGCTCGCTCATGACAATGAAGGCACAGCGGATTTCCTTCAGATAATCCTCCGTAAAGCTCTGTGCCCATTCTCCTGGAATGTAGCAACCTTCAATGATCAGATTCTGATGGTTCTCGATTGCCGTCTTGATGAGCTCTGCCACAAACGGCCAAAGCCAATAGCGCATCTCATAGTCGTCATTGACGGTAAGCTGTGTGCGACCACTTCGGATGAAAGCCATCTTGAGATGGTCCAAGGACAGACACTGATACTGGTATTTCTCAAGCAGTCTCTGCGCAACCAGAGTCTTTCCCACATGTGAACTTCCACCAACAAGAATGACCATACAACACCTCTTCTCTGATCTGACAGATTCAATTGTGATGGAAAAGCACAGGCGTTGCAACTCTATTTTCGCTGTGTGGTGTATACGATCAATACAAAAAAGAAAGGGTGCAGCCGAAGCCACACCCTTGCAAGCGCCAGATTCTCAATCTCAATAGAGAGGAATATAGGAGACGGATGCTGAAATGGTCATCATGACGAAGATCATGCAGCATGCGATAGCTCCAACCCAGACGTTACCAGTCTTCTTGTAGAAGATTCTGTTGAAGATTGGGAGAATGAACATCATAACAGTAAGGCCGAAGACCATGTTCACGTAGAGCCAGATCTCTGTACCGTTGCCCCAGTAACCATAGAATGGTGTACCTGTGCTGAAGTAGCAGACGTAGTTGATGACCAGGATGAACATAAGTCCGATGCTGTTTGCCAGAGCTCCGACAAGCAGGACCTTCCATTCCTTCCAGCCCTCTCTTCCGATGCTGCAGTTAACACGGATGGAGTTGGAAATGTAGAAGATGAAGATGATCGGCATGTACTCGAGAGCGGTCAGAAGCATTCTTGCGTTCAGTGGTGAAGCTGAAACGAGAGTGAATCTGAAGTCCTGATGGAAGATCAGGTAGCTGAGGCTTACGAGACCATAGAATGCTCCGAAGAGAATCAGAGGAAGAAGGATTGTCTTGAGGATGTTAAGACAAACACCCTTAGCACCGTTTCCATAGATTCCACAAGCCTTGAACTTGCCCCAATCGTAATTTGAGACATCCTTGCCACGAGCCTTGTCAATGAGATACTCGATGCTTGTTGTACCGAAGAAGATGACAAGTCCGATAGCACCGTTGATGGATGCCCAAAGGAGGATTGAGTTGATCATTCTTGCTGGGAACACGAATGTGTATGTGCTTGAGGAGTTTCCAACAGGGAAGATTTCGATGGAGAGGTTTGCCAGTGGAATGTAGTCAAGACATGCAAGAATTGCTGTTGCAATCATGCAGAACCAGAAGATGACTCTGTGGGAGATGGACTTCTCTGCTGTGACCTTCAGAGGCTTCTCAGACTGCTTGAGGGAAGCGAAGACTGGAGTCTGCATAAGGACACCACAAAGAGCAATCACGAATGTGAATGCAGAAGCGAGTGCAAGACCGTTTGAGAGCTCCTTGCCGAACCAGATCTGGTTGTCAGCTGGGATGCTGCTGTTTGCCTCAAGCATCTCGTCGAAGAACTTGACGGTGTTTGCAATGGAAATCGGATCGTACATTTCGAAGCAGTGGTTGATTGCCTCTCTGTGGACGATACGGTAAGTACCAGCATCCTTGTCACCATAAGCAAAGTCGTAAGCTACGTCATCATAGTTGTGAGCATCACCCTTGACTTCGTTGATGAAGCGGCGAGAAATGACCTCGAAGGATGAAAGGTCTGTCTGATAGCGGAATGCACCCTCATCGTAGTAAGCATAGCTGAGAGCTGCGTTGCTGTTGAGGTTCTTGTACTTGTTAGCAGAAGAGACCTTGATGTAACCGGAGATGTAGACAGCCTTGATGATGCTTTCCGCATAGCTGTTACCAGCCATGTCAGCAGCAAGAGTACAGACGTTTCCACCACCAGCGGAGTGTCCGACAGCACCAATGCGTGAGCGGTCGATGAACTTGAAGTCGTCTGTGTTGTTGTAGACGTACTGGACAAGATACTCAACACCGTTTGCACCAGTTGTGGATGTCTCTGTTGTTCCACCCTGTCCACCTGGGTCATTTGTGAAAACGACGAATCCGCGGCGAGCAAGCTCAATTGCGTACTGTGCCATGGTTGCCTTTGTTCTTGTGAAACCAGGAAGAACGAATACGACAGGAGCAGGATTTGCCTCTGTTGCTGTCTTTGGAACATACATGGTTGCGGAATAGGAAGTGTCATTTGGCAGGACGAACTTCTTTCCGTTGATCTCACCACCGTTGTAGGACTGTGTCATAGCCTGTGTGAGTCTGAAATCAGAGACCTTAACCTTTCCGCCAACAGTCTCGAACATGTGAGCGCTGAAGCTGAAGACGAAGATCAGTGCAAGAGCGACGACCATTGTGATGAAGGACTTGCTCTTGAGAAGTGGCTTCTTGACCAGAGGCTTCTCAGCTGTCTGCTCTGCACAGCAGCAGCAAGGCTCTTCAGCCTCGAGCTTCTTTGGAAGAGCAATGAGATTCAGAACAAAAGATGGGAGGGAGACAATGCTCAGAACAAGAGCGACAATCTCATTTCCCTTTCCGGTTGTTCGGATGGATGATGTCAGAAAGCCGTTGTAGAGGCTAAGCAGACCACAGCAAGCATAAAGCCAATAGGTGTTCTTTGACAGTGCAAATGATACAGCTGCAGCAAGGAACCAGAAGAAGGCGACGACGTATGATACGACAGAAGAAGCCTTCATGAGTTTTCTTTTACAATTCATATCCCATCCCCCTCTTACTTAACAAGGTTAGCCTGGGCCTCAGCGGTGCCAAGCCATTCGAATACGATACCGGAAAGCTCTGTCTTGGAGAGACGGTGGATTCTTCTACCTGTCTTATCTCCCATAGCCAGATCCTGGATGACCTCCATCTCATAACCAGCTGGTGCGAAAGCCTTCATACCAACCATGAGGTCAACGTTTGCATCTGCTACGACAGCAGCTTCTACATCTGCGACAACACCATCATATGGCTTGAATGTGACTTCTGCATTGATGCCCTTGCCTGCCAGGAAAGCCTTGAGAGCGCCATCGAGCTTTGCGATGATCTCCTCATCAACGCCGGATGTTCCAGTCTTTGCATACCATCCGATGACAAGTGGCTCTGCAGCACCTGGAACCAGGCAAGCCTGAGCCTCTGCTGTGTTGAACCAGTCAAACAGAGCGGATGCGGCATCATTGGCCTGAAGAAGATGGATTCTTCTACCAGTCTTTTCGCCCATTGCAAGATCCTGGATGACCTGCATCTCATAACCTGCTGGTGCGAAAGCCTTCATACCAAGCATGAGGTTGACATTTGCATCAGCAACAACGGCAGCTTCGACATCAGCGACAACACCGTCATATGGCTTGAATGTGACATCTGCATCAATTCCACTCTGGGAGAGGAATGCGAGAACGGACTTCTGAACCTGTGCCATGATCATATCATCAAGACCAGATGTACCGGTCTTTGCATACCAACCGATGACAAGTGTCTGGACATCGTCACCTGGGAGGAACTTGGCAAGAGCTGCCTCAGTTCCGAGCCACTCGAAGACGGCTGTAGAAACGTTTGTCTTTGTGAGGAGGTGGATTCTTCTACCTGTCTTGTCGCCCATAGCGAGATCCTGGAGAACTTCCATCTCGTAACCTGCAGGTGCGAAAGCCTTCATACCAAGCATGATGTCAACGTTTGCATCAGCGACGACTGCAGCTTCAACATCAGCGACAACACCATCATAAGCCTTGAATGTGACTTCTGCATTGATGCCCTTACCTGCCAGGAAAGCCTTCATAGCCTTCTCGACCTTTGCAACGATTGCCTCATCAAGACCGGATGTACCAGTCTTGGCATACCAACCGACAACAAGTGAGTTTGCCTGTGCAACAGCAGGAGCTGCTTCTGCAGCTGGAGCTTCTGCCTTTGGAGCCTCAGCAGCTGGTGCAGCTGGAGCTGCGGCTGGAGTCTCTACTGGAGTTCCGAATTCGTTCTGGATCCAAGCATAGACAAGCATTGTGATGTCTGTTGATGTGATTCTTGCACTGTAACGTGCCTTGGTACCGATTGTGATGTTTCCGACGTTTTCAACAAAGTCGACACCTTCTGTCCATCCACCTGTGGATGTGAGGTTGCTGCTTGCAGCCCAACCTACGAGGAGGTCAACGTCTCCATCCTTATTGACGGTTGCAAGAGAATCTGCGACGTTTCCTTCGTAACCGCGGACTGCGATATCAGGATTGCTGTATCCGTTTGCCTTGAGGAATGCGACGAGCTTTTCCTCGAAGACATCCATAGCAGCCTGGTCAAGACCGGATGTGGAGGTCTTGTTGTACCAACCGACAACGAGATCTCTCTTTGGCTTGTCTGCGAATACAGGGAAGATCTCAACACTTCTTGAGTCTCCTTCGACATAACCCTTCACGTCATCATAACGGACAAGGCCAGCGCTCTTTGTAAGAGGGATCTCCTCCTGAGCCATTGACTCCCAATTGCTAACGCCTGTCCATCCAAGGAAGATTTTTCCCTCTGGGGCCTTAGCCTCAGGAATGATTGCGTTGTTGAACTGGTTGACGGTGTAGATTTTGACGTCTGAACCGTCTCTGATGACTACCTGGACATCTCTTTCAAGCGATGACACGAATGGACAGCTTGAGAGAAGAATCAGGCAGACAATGCTGATAACAGCAATAAGACCAACACTTTTCTTCACAGATTTTTTCTCCTTTTCTATTTACTGCTTGTTGAAAACCGTTTCATATGCGACCTGCTTGAGAATCGTTGCAATCTCAGCAGTGAAGACCGTACCATCTGGAGCGGTCTCACCATTGTAACTTGAGGTTCTTGGGTCGATACCCAAAAGCGTTGCAGCATGCACACAGGCTGACAGGAAGGATCCTGCATAGGATGGGTGCTGCTGATCGGTATGGATCAGATTGATCTCAGGATATTTCTCATAAACGGTGGTGAAAGCCTTTCCGACCTCGGAAACGCCAGCTCCGATCTCGGATGCGACCTTCTCGTAGGAGGCTCTGATTTTTCCCTCCATCTCAGGAATGGTCATGCCGTTTGCAGATTTCGGGAAACCCCATGTTGCATACAAAAAGACCTTTGCCTGCTTCTGTGTGCTGTCGATGCGAGCCTTAAGGGTCGTTGCAGCAGCTTTGAAGAAATCAGGGTTGTTGATTGGCCTTGTACTCTGCTCCTGGAGCACAATGTAGTCATAATCGATGCCAGATGTCAGAGCCGCCTCGACCTGGGAACCGCCCTGGTCGGCAGGATCAGCATACTTGGTAAGGGTGTGGGAACCGATGGCGATGCGCTGTGCACTGACATTCACACCAGCACCCAAAGCGACCTTCTCAAAGATCTTCTCAATATCCCAGTAATAGGTGAAGCTGTTTCCGACAAACAGAACATACAGGTTTCTCCATACCTGGGCCTTGCCGTTTTCCATGTGCCAGAACTTTCCAGGACTTACTGGAAAAGTCTCAGAATACTGATAGATGTTGTCGCCTTTGAAAGAACCATAGGCATAGACCTTCATGGAAGATGGGAAAGCACCCTCACCGACCTTGGTCACACTCTTTGGAAGCAGAACCTCCCCGACATGTGAGCATGCGGCAAAGGCAGCATCACCAATAGATGTCACACCGTCTTCAATGGCAACAGCAGAGATTCTTCCGGATTTTGAATACCAAGGATAATCCTTTTCAGACGCATAGGATGTCATGGAACCTGTTCCTGTGATTCTGAGTTCAAAACCGAAGTTTCCGTCATCGACGAAAGAGGCTGTCACATTGTCTCCGATTTTCCAGAATGAGGCCTCTGCATTGGAAGCGCCCTTTTTTGAACAGGATGCGAGGATAAGCATCATGCAAGTAAGAAAGACAACCATAGCAAAACTTGTCTTTTTACCTTTGTTTGACTGCATAATCTTCCCCTCCCTTTTTAGACTGGTGACAATCTATCATTTCCGACAAGGATTCATCAATAAAAAATGTATTGAAATTCATACCTATTTTATTATATTAATAAGATTTGGTTTACTAAACTATCAATCCGAGAAAAAAATGAAGCGAAAACCATTCCGCCATAGTTGAATCCCATTGATTGGTAGCAATATCATCATTTTAAAAGAAAGCTTTAAGGAGTTTAAGATGAAACGAATCCTCACAGTTCTCCTTTGCATGCTTGCCCTGACTTCGCTCTTTGCGCAGTCAATCGTCGAGCTCAAACCAGAAGAACCACAGCAGCCATCCGTCACAGACGTCGTAAATGGCTTTGAAATCAAGGATATCGGCCGCTTTGACCTGATCGGATGTGACACCATCCTCTATGAGCACATCAAGACAGGCGCACAGGTCCTTTATCTTGCAAACGAAGACACCAACAGAGTCTTTGAGATCACCTTCCGCACACCAGCCGAGGTGGATACCGGCGTTCCACACGTCTTTGAGCACTCCACCCTGGATGGTTCTCAGAAGTATCCTTCCAAAGCACTGTTCTTCAACCTCAGTTTCCAGACCTACAACACCTACATGAATGCTGGAACCTACAGCTTCATGACAACCTATCCGATTGCTTCCCTTTCCGAGGCTCAGCTTCTCAAGTACGCAGACTACTACACCGACAGCTGTCTGAATCCAATGATCTATAGCGATCCAACCATCTTCGACGAAGAGGCTTGGCGCTATGCCATCAACGAGAATGGAGACCTGACCATTGAAGGTACCGTCTACAGTGAAATGCTGGGAGCTACCACAAGACAGGCAGCAGCAACTCACAACTTCAACAGCACCATCTTCCCTGGCAGTATTGCCGGTAACGCAAGTGGCGGAAACCCGGAGCACATCCCTAAGATGACATGGGAAGACCTCGTCTCCTATCACCAGAGATACTACACACCATCCAACTCCGTGACATGCATCTATGGAAAGATCGATGACATCGATTCCTTCCTGGAGCTTCTGGATGGCTACTTCTCCGCTTTCGAAAAGACAGAGTTCACCTTCGTCGACAGCGCCTACACTCCAATCACAGGTCCAGTGGAAGCAACCTACGACTTCGCTGTTGAAGCTTCCAGCAACACCGACAAGGCCGCAACCGTCTATTACGGCTTCGCATGCGGAAACCTCACAGAAGAGGAGCTTACCGTCATCGATCTGATGACCACCCTTCTGGGCGACTCTAGCTCTGTTCTCATGGAGAACCTCAAGACAGCCATCCCATATGGCTCCTTCGGCTGCTACATGGATTTCGCAGGTCCAGAGCCTTGCATCTACTTCCGTGCAGATAACGTGAATGCAGAAGATGCTCAGCTTTTCAAGCAGGTCGTTGATGCCAGCGTAAAGCAGATTGCAGAGGAAGGCTTTGACCAGGATGCTGTTGATGCCATCATCGCCGCTTTCAAGCTCGATATCATGCTCACCACAGAAGACAGCGAAATCGGCGTCAACATGATTCCGAACATCGTCTACTACTGGGCAGGTACCGGAAACCTCTTCGGTTTCATGGACTACATCGATTCCATTGACCTGTTTGACGACTACGCACAGGACGGAACCTTCCTTGAGGCTTTAAAGAAGTACGTCGTAAGCAATGACAGAACAGCTCTTGCCACAACACAGGCTGTTGCAGGACTCAAGGAAATCAAGGATGCCGAGCTGGCTCAGAGACTTCAGCAGATCAAGGCAGCTATGAGCGACGAACAGCTTATGGCAATCGCCACAAGAGTCCAGGAACCTGCTGATGACACAACCGAGTACATCAGAGCTCTGCAGGCCGTCACCGTCGACAGTCTCCCAGAAGAGACCAGAATCTACGACATCACAGACGAGGTGGGCGCAGATGGAATCCGAAGAATCTTCGCACAGTGCGACACCGATGGTATCGGCTATGCCACACTCATGCTCAACGCTGATTGGATTGACCAGAACATGCTCCACTTCTACAAGCTTTACATGGACCTTCTTGGCGATCTTGATACAACCGAGCACACAAGAGCTCAGCTTGCCAGCATGATCAACCGCTATCTCTATAAACTCACTCTCAAGTCCTCCCTCATCACCAACGAGGAGAACGATGACTACTATCCATTCACAAGAATCAGTTTCATCGCCCTGGACGAGGACATGAAGGCCGCCTATGACCTTGTTGGAGAGATTCTCTTTGACAGCCAGTTCGATGTGCAGCGTGTCTCAGACACCGTCTCATCCCTCAAGCAGTCCCTCAAGCAGACCATCAACACATCCAGCTACAGCGTCATGATCTATGACATGTTCGCTACAGCAGATCCAAGCATGGCCTACTACTCCTACATCAATTTCCTGGAGTACTACTACTTCCTGGATGCTGTAGAGCAGGCACTTGAGGCAAATCCGGAAATTGTGATCAGCGGACTTCAGTACATCCAGCAGAACCTCTGCAACTCCTACAAGGCCATCTCAGCCTTCGCAGGAAGCGAAGAGAGCAATGCAAACCACAGTGCCGTTGCAGACGCCTTCATTTCCAGCCTCGACTACTTCGAAGTCCCTTCCCAGCAGTATGAATTTGAGACAATGCCAACATCCAAGGCACTTGTCGTTGACAGCAACGTCAACTACAACATCATGTTCGCCTCCTATGAAGATATGGGTCTTGAGGACTACACCGCAGACCTTGATGCTGTTACAGCCCTGATCAATGACAACTTCCTTCTTCCAATGCTTCGTGACCAGTATGGTGCCTACGGTGCCTACACAGCAGCATCTGATGATGGAATCTATCTGTACACCTACCGCGACCCGAACATTGCTGAGACATTTGAAGTCTACTCCATGCTTCCTGCTTTCATGGCTAGCCTTGTGGATCTGGATCAGGAGACTCTGGATGGTTACATCCTTTCCTCCTACTCTGCTTACGCCATGCCAAGCGGAGAGCTCTCTGGAGCACTGAGCGCAATCCTGAACCACATTTCAGGACTCGAACAGGAAAAGAAGATCGAGTACATGCAGCAGCTCAAGAGCATCACAGCCGAAAGCGTTGCTGACTATGCTCTGGCCTATGACGCACTGGTCAACGGTGGTTACTACGGTACAGCCGGCGGAGCTGGTGCCATTGCCCAGTACGAGTACTACTATGATGAGATCGTCAACCCATTCGGTGTTGTAGACAGCTCAGAAGTCGTCTTCACAGACATCACAGAAGAGGATATGTACTTTGAAGCCGTTCGCTTTGCTTTCGAAAATGGCCTCATGGGTGCTCTCTCTGACGATGTCTTCGGCGCCGATGAGTGTGCAACCCTTGGCGACCTTGCCGCATTCTTCTACATGATGATTGGCGGTCCTAGAGATGCAGAAGGTGCAATCGCCATGCTTTCCCAGTATGGTGTTGTTCCAGCAGATCCAGCCGACACAGAAATCTGCAGACTCGAAGCTCTGCTCTACACCTACTACTTCTGCCAGGCAGCTCAGATCGATGTCCAGCTGTTTGACATCCAGGAATCCTACCCTGACATGGACCAGATTCCAGAAGGTTACGAGGCTCTCATGGGATTCGGACTTGAGTATGCTCTAATCGATCCTATCGACGGCATGCTTGACCCAATGGGTCCAATGACAAGAGCACAGCTTGCCAACCTGATTATGATGTTTGCAGCAGAGTAAGAAACACCATTTGAAAAGACTTGCCCTCAGGCTTCATTGCCTGGGGGCTTTTTTCACTTCTACGATTTCCCATTCCAATTCTTGAGCGCTCGAAATCATTGTGATAAAATGCATTTACTAAAAAATATAGGAGAATACAGGAAAATGAAGAAAATAGCTCTCATCATTCTTGCAGTCATGTTGGTATTTGCGGTCGCTTGCAAACAGGAACCGGCAGATAAGGGAAATGGTTCAAAGATGCCTGTTGAGAAGTCCGCAGGACAGGACCGACTCATTGAGCAGGGAAGCAAGGCAAGAGCCGTTGACCACACAGGATTCAGCATCAAGCTCACAGCAGTTGATGGAGAGGAAGAGACAAAAATCTGGCTCGGAGGAAAGGATGGAATCTACTGGGTAGGCGCCTATGACGAAGAGGAATCGAAATATGACGTTCAGTTCTTCTACGAAGATGGAAATAAAACAAAGCTCTATGTAGGTATGGGCGTTTGGATGGATGCACCAATACAGGGACTCAAGGATTGCCTCTTCACCATTGTTGATGCACTTCTCTACCAGACCTATACTCCAGCCTTCAAGGATTTCCTTGTCGCAGGCAGTGATGAGACTGTAGACGGCAGAGCTTGCGCAACATACAGATTCAACATGAAAGTCGATCAGGAAAGCGCATACATCAAGTTCTGCGTTGATAAGGAGTATGGCTGCACAATCAAGGCTGATTACAAGTACACAAACGGAAAAGATGTGGAAGGAACAAGCTTCAGTCTCGCAGGAAGTAAGTTCAGCAACGTCACAGCCGGAGACCTTCCAGAGGGTTTCCCAGTAGATTGAAACCGCAGCTGATATTCGACTAGAAGTACACAGGGGCCAATTCAATTGGTCCCTTTTTTCATACAAGAGTATTCAAGAATACAATATCATCTTGGAGGAGCAAAAAACGACCTTCCAAGATTACAAAGTCATCTTGAAGAAGCGAAATACGGCACTCCAAGATGACACGTCCTTCAGGCGATTGTGTCAGATGCTGTGTGATGCCTGTTCAGACCAGCCTGCCAGGGCCTGTGGGGCAGGATAGCCCAAGCGAGGCCGGCATGGCGTCCTGAAAGGGGTATGATCAGGCCTTACACGGCATATGCACATGAGCATGAGGGATAAATAAGCCGAAAAATGAAGCTATTATTCCCCTCAAGGGATAATGAAGAAATAATTATGCATTTCTTTTGTAAGTGTTGTCTTTTTACACCTTATATTTCCATAGATAAGTCGCACTTCTCACTTGCAATGAGTCGATTCTCAATGGCAGTCTTCAATTCCATGATGATTTTGATGTTTACATAAGCTCTATACCACGGAACTGCAGAAAATATGGTTCTTCCGAAAATCTGTTGGTCAAGATGGTGAAAACAGCTTTGGATGAACCT
>JAKSPE010000021.1 GCA_024405015.1 Sphaerochaetaceae bacterium | reverse complement strand
TTTCGTCCATTGTGGAAGATTCTTAGCTGCTGCCTCCCGTAGGAGTCTGGGCCGTGTCTCAGTCCCAATGTGGCCGTTCACCCTCTTAGGCCGGCTACCCATCATCGCCTTGGTGGGCCTTTACCTCACCAACTAGCTAATGGGCCGCGGACTCATCTTCCAGCGGGGCCTTAGCCCCTTTCCAACCCCGGACTTGTGTCCAAGGCTTCGCATCCGGTATTATCCTGTGTTTCCACAGGCTATTCCCGACTGGAAGGCAGATTATCCACGTGTTACTCACCCGTCCGCCGCTCTCGTATTGCTACTACCGCTCGACTTGCATGCTTAAAACGCGCCGCCAGCGTTCGTTCTGAGCCAGGATCGAACTCTCCATTATTAGAACCCGGTCCGAAGACCGGAATAATTTCAAATCTTTTTTCCTGCAACTCTTGCAGCCTTTCGACTGCTACAAACAACTGATCGTTATCTTCAATTTGTTCGTTTGAATTGACTAGAAGCCCTCATAGCTTCCAATTTATCCTCTTTCCTTCGCTTATCATGTAAAGAACTTTGTTTTGCTCACCTCGTCGGTGCGCTCATGTAACATACTCGTTTTGGACCAAAATTGTCAACACACTTTTCTAAAATTTTTTCACCTTTTTTCTTTTTTTGCACTTATCTTGTTATGTCTCAACGAAATAAAAGTTCAAAAAATATTTTTGACAGTTCTTTAGTATAGGTTATTAGGCCCGTTATGGGCGCACTATCCTCTACTTTTGGAGTTTCATATGGTTAGAAACATCACAATCTATGGGTACATCAGCAAGGGTTATACAGGCCAAGGTGTACAGATTCAATGCAGCATCAGAAACGGTTTTCCAGGTTTTGACATCACAGGTCTTCCTGGATCTTGTATCAAAGAGGCTCGTGAACGTATCCGTTGTGCCCTTCGATCTTGTCGCTTCAAATTTCCCCAGTCCAGGGTACTGATCAATCTAAGTCCTGCAAGCCAACCAAAAGACGGCACTCTTTTGGATTTGGCACTTGCCTGTTCCATTCTCGTTGCACAAAGAACTACTTCTGATCCGACTCTCGACTTCTTTGATGAAGAGGATATCGACAACTTCAAGGTCATGGTTGCTGGGGAACTTGATTTGGAAGGTGAACTTCAAAAGGCTCCACAGACCATAGGTGCCATTGACGTGGCAAAAGCCCTGGGCTGTAAGCTGTGCCTTTTGCCGTTGGAAAGCCACATGGACGACGCAGGAATTTCCGTGATTCCCGTAAGACATCTTAAAGAGGCATTTACTATTCTCGAGGATATTCTGGATGGAAAAACCTCCCTATCGGATATAAAGCCCGAGGAAAAGGCAAAAAGGACAATCTTTGAAGATGTGATAGGACTTGATGAAGAGAAAGAGATCCTGGCCATGGCAGTAAGCGGTTTTCACAGCACCCTACTCTTCGGACCTCCGGGTGTGGGAAAGACAATGCTCAGCCAACGTCTACACCTACTGCTATCAGAACCGGATGAGATTCAGACAAAGGAGATGCTACGAATCCAAGGCTGTGCAGAACCTGGAGCCCTGACTGGAGAGCGCATGAGACTGCTTGGACACGACTGTACCCAAACCCAGTTTCTATCAGGCCCTTCTGCAAGACTTCCAGGAGAAGGAGCACTTGCCCACTGCAGCACTCTTGTCCTGGATGAGATTGAGCGATTCACTCCAAAGCTTCTACAGACAGTAAAGGATACTTACGACGCAGGCATGACGCAAAGCAGCAGAAGTGGAGAACTTCTTTCCTACCCTGCCAGATTTCTCATGGTGGCCAATATGAACCCGTGTAGTTGCGGAGCCTTGGGAGATCCAGATAGCATATGTACCTGCACAGCCCAGAAGATCGACAGCCATTGGAGAAAGGTCGGCAGACAGTTAATTGAACGCTTTGATGTTCGCCTTCCTCTAAGACCCATTGGAAACTTAGTCGAGATGGCCGCAAAAGAGCGAAAAAGTGATGCCTACTATCTTGAGAAAGTGAGAAATTCTACACAGCGACAGCGCGCCCGCTATAAATATATAGAAATAGTAAATAATAACGGACACGTCCATTTCTCAAATTCTGCGCTCTTTCTGCTACGTCCTGAAATGGAGTTTCTATCACGTCTTCCAGGGCATGAGAATCTCAGTTCCAGAAGCCAGATCTCCCTGGTTTCCCTGGCTCGAACCATCGCGGATTATGAGGATTGCGCTACAGTGACCGAGGAGCATTTTGCAAAAGCAGAGGAGCTTCGACGCTATGGTCTTGGCGATTATTATTGGCGAACAATCGTCTGATATTAAGCCAATCAGACAAACTCTTGAACATGTCAGCTGAAATTCATAGAATTAAGCAACAAAACATTGCATTCTACCAGTTGACATGTTAGCCCTTCATTTGCTAATCTCGATTTGTTGTGAAATGGGCCACTAGCTCAGTAGGTAGAGCAACGCCCTTTTAAGGCGTGGGTCATTGGTTCAAACCCAATGTGGCTCATGCTTTTACAACTTATGTCGCCCTCGTCTAGTGGTTAGGACAACGGGTTTTCATCCCGTCAACACGAGTTCGATCCTCGTGGGCGATGTAGAGGCTTCCAGAAATGGAAGCCTTTTCTTTTATCCGTACTGTATCAACCACTGCAAACATGCTATCATTCTCTTGGATATCTATCCTATGGAGAGTAAAACATGAAGAAACTTTTCGCATTGCTTGCCATGCTGCTTGTCTGTGCACTGGCTTTCGCAGCTATTGATTTTACAGATGTTGATACAACATACGACAAGGATCTCGATGACCAGAAGGTCTATGAGACACTTAAGGACATGCTTTCAAAGGCAACCGACAAGAAGGACAAGGCTGAGGTTCTATGGAGACTTTCAAGAGTCTGTGTCGACCTGGGAGACAACCTGGACGACAACCAGAAGGATGCCAAGTTCGCCATCTACGAAGAAGGCGAAAACTATGCCATCCAGTCCATCGAAGCCTACCCAACATGGGAAGCCTATCTCTGGAAGTGCTCCAACATCGGACGTTGGGGACAGACAAAGGGAGTTCTCAACTCACTTGCCAAGGCAAAGCCGATGATGGCAGACCTCAAGGTGATCACCGATGATTTCAAGTGTGTAGAGTCCTCTGAGGCTTGGTATGTTCTTGCCATCCTCTTTGACTCCCTTCCAGGCATGTTCGGTGGAGACTCCAACGCAGCAATCAGCTACGGCAGAGTCGCTTGCGACACAATTCCAGCAAATCAAATCTACGCAGGAACTTACATGGATCTTGCTGAGATGCTCTACAACCGCAACTGGGATGCCAAGAAGAGATCTTCTGAGATTGCAAAGATGCAGAAGAACTGGAACAAGGAAACCAAGAGCAACTATGCCAAGTATGCATATTACGAGGGAGCAAAGGGTGCTGATGCCACCCCACTTTGGACAAACACAAAGCTTAGTGCAATGAGCGACAGACAGGAGGCTCTGGTCATTCTAAAGTATGCAAAGGCAGTCTACGACAAGGCTTCCTACCACACAGCTGGCGATGACAAGAAATATGCAGAGCTGCTTGAGCTGATTGCCAAGTGGTCCTAACACAAGACATCACAGATGACAACTTACGTGGCTGCAACGATGCGGCCATTTTTATTGTCCTTCGCACAGATCATGGTAATTAACAAAACAAACCCTTTTGTGGTAGATTGTGGCCATGACGTCAGAGAAAACAAGAAACATTGGAATCATGGCCCACATCGATGCGGGCAAGACAACAACCACAGAGAGAATTCTCTTCTATACCGGTGAGAACCACAGGATTGGAGAGGTCGATAACGGCGAAGCCACAATGGACTGGATGGAGCAGGAGCAGGATCGTGGAATCACAATCACCAGTGCTGCCACAACCGTCTATTGGAAGGACACTCAGATCAACATCATCGACACTCCGGGTCACGTTGACTTCACAGCTGAGGTCGAAAGATCCCTTAGAGTCCTGGATGGTGCAGTCGGAGTCTTCTGTGCTGTCGGAGGTGTAGAACCACAGAGTGAGACAGTCTGGAGACAGGCAAATACCTACAACGTTCCGCGTATCGCATTCGTCAACAAAATGGACAGAATGGGTGCCGATTTCTACAACGTCGTAGATGACATCAAGGCAAAACTGAATGAGGAGCCGGTTCCACTATTCATCCCAATTGGGAAAGAAAGCAAGTTTGAAGGTATCATAGACCTGCTCAAAATGCAGAAAGTGGTCTTTGATGCTGCAACAGACGGCTATGAGTACAGTTACGAGGACATTCCTGAAGATATGCAGGATGAGGCTCAGATGTGGCGTGAGAAACTGCTTGACAGCGTCTCCAATTTCTCTGACGAGATCACTGAGCTCTACTTTGCGGGAGAGGAGATTCCAAGCGACATGATCCTTTCCGTTCTCAGACAGTGCACACTGGAAAGAAAGCTTCTGCCGGTCTTCTGTGGATCTTCGTTGAAGAACATCGGTGTCCAGTGCCTTCTCGATGGTGTTGTAGCCCTTCTCCCTTCCCCATCTGACATTCCACCTGCAAAGGGAATGCATGTGAAAAAAGAGGAAGAGGTCGATGTCGTCAATGATCCGAAGCTTCCACCTCTGGGACTGATCTTCAAGATCCAGTATGACCGAGAAGCAGGACCACTTTGCTTTGTCAGAGTCTACCAGGGAACCTTCCACAAGAGCACAGCCATTCTCAACATCACAAAGAAGAAGAGAGAGCGCATCAACCGAATCCTCAGAATGCATGCCAACAGACCGGAGGAGATGTCCGATCTCCAGTGCGGAGACATTGGTGTCATCGTCGGATTCAAGGGTGCACAGACTGGTGATACCATCGGAACAGAAGGTGCTCAGGTTCTGCTTGAGAAGATGACCTTCCCTGTTCCTGTCATTTCCATCGCCATCGAGCCAAGCACGGCAAGTGACCAGGACAAGCTCAAGAAATCTCTTGAGATCCTGTCCAGTGAGGATCCGACCTTCACATGGAAGGACAACGAGGAGACCGGACAGCTTGTCATCAGCGGAATGGGAGAGCTTCACCTGGATGTTCTTGTCACAAGACTGACCAAGGAGCTTAAGGTTGACTGCCGTGTCGGAAAGCCACAGGTTACTTACCGCGAAAGCATCACAAGTGCTTCAGAGTACACATACGAATTCAGTAAAGTCCTTGCAGGAAAAGAAAATGCTGCAACTGTCACTCTCAGACTCACCCCACAGGAAGCCAAGAGTGGAAACAGCTACGACAACCTTGTTTCCTCAAAGGTTATGCCGCCTGAGTTCTTCGAGGCCATCAAGCGTGGCGTAGAGAACTCCTTCCGCAGCGGAATCAAGTTCGGCTATGAGGTCTGTGACATGAAAGTTGAGCTGGTGGATGTGAAGTACAACGAGCTTACAGCTACAGAGTTCGCCTATGAGGCATGTGCCGCAATGTGCTTTGATGCAGCAGCCCAGGCAGCAGGTCCTGTAATGATGGAGCCGATCATGGATGTGACACTGATTGTCCCTTCCCAGTATGTGGGAGACACCATCTCAAGCCTCACAGCCCGTGGTGGAATCGTCTCCAGCATGGAGTCCAAGCCAAATGCAGACCACATCATTGCCCAGGCACCACTGGCAAAGCTCTTTGGATACTCCACTGCCCTCCGCTCTTCAACCCAGGGTCGCGGAACATTCTCCATGGAGTTCAGCCACTACGCACCAAAGGCATGACGGTAGGTCTCATTTGAGATTAACCTCATTTAGATACTAGATTTATTTTATATATAAGAAAAAACATTTTTTCTTTGCGTTTTCCTCAATTGTATTTTACAATTTAAAAGGTTACCTTTCGCGTTCTGTTATAAAGTAGCAAAGGTGGCCTTTTAAACTTGTTTACAAATACTGCCAGTTTTTCTAGGAGGGAATATATGGCTCTAGCTACAAAAGATATCAGAAACGTCGCAATTGCCGGACATAACGGTACAGGTAAGACTTCTCTTTTCGAGAACATCCTCTACTACAGCAATGTGATCTCAAGACCAGAAACAGTCGAATCTGGTAAGACAACCAGTGACTACACAGAAGAGGAGATCGCAAGAAAGATCTCAATTCATGCAGCACTCGCAAATGTCTCATGGCAGGGCAAATCTCTCAACTTCATCGATGCTCCTGGTACAGCAGACTTCATTGGTGAGGTCACAGGTGCTTTCAGAACATGTGAATCCGCTCTCATGATGGTCGATGCTCGTGATGGTGCTCAGATCGAGACAATCAAGCTCTTCAGAAACCTCAACCAGAGAAACAAGCCAAGAATGGTCTTCCTCAACAAGATGGAAAGAGACCGTGTTGACTACGGCAAGACATTTGCCCACCTCAAGGAAGAGTTCAAGCTCACATTCGTTCCAGTTGCAATCCCAATGGGCAACGGTCCAGAGTTCAAGGGTGTCATTGACCTGCTCGAGAACAAGGCTTACTTCCTCCAGGACGGTAACAAGGAAACAGTCGGCGACATCCCAGCTGAGTATGCTGACACAGTAGAAGAATATAGAGAGGCACTCATCGAGTCCGCAGCAGAAGGTGCTGACGACCTCATGGAGAAGTATCTTGAAGAAATGACCCTTGATGCAGATGAGATCATCCGCGGTGTCAAGGAAGGTCTCAAGAACAACCTGCTCATCCCAGTCTTCTGCGGATCTACAGCAAAGAGCGCTGGTCTTACATGTCTTCTCAACTTCATCGCTGAGAACGCTCCAAGTCCAGAAGGCGCACAGGACATCATCGTCAAGGAAGATGGCTCTGAAGCTGACATCACAGTTGGTGACGGCCCTCTCGCAGTCCTCTGCTTCAAGACTTCCATCGACCAGTTCTCCGGTAAGCTCTCCTTCCTCAAGGTCATCAACGGTACCGTCACAGGTGAGACAGACCTTTACAACGCAGCTGTCGGAAAGAAGGAAAGACCAGGTAAGGTTTACAGAGCAATCGGTAAGAAGCTCATCGAGACAGATGCTCTCGTCGCTGGTGACATCGGTGTCATCACAAAGAGCAACGTTGCAACAACAAACTGCACACTCGTCTCCAATGCTGAGCAGAAGTTCACCTTCAAGCCTCTCAGACTGCCAAGCCCAATCTACTCTCTCGCAATCTCCGCTGCAGACAAGAAGTCTGAAGACAAGATGAACGACTCCCTGCACAAGGTCACAGAAGAAGACCTCACTTTCCAGGTTGGCTACAACGAAGAGACAAAGCAGACAACTGTCTCTGGCATGGGTGAGCTCCACATCACAATGATTCTTGAGAAGATCATGGAGAAGCAGAAGATCTCCATCAACACAAAGCTTCCACGTGTTCCATATCGTGAGACAATCACAAAGAAGAGTGGAATCGTTGAGTTCGCACACAAGAAGCAGTCTGGTGGTCACGGTCAGTATGGTAAGGTTCTCATTGAGATCGCTCCTACAGAGAGAGGCCAGTACTACACATTCGAAAACATCGTCAAGGGTGGTTCCGTTTCCAAGGGTTATGTCCCAGGAATCGAAAAGGGACTTCACGACCAGATGGAAGAAGGATTCCTTGCAGGATATCCAATGGTTGACATCGGTGTAACACTCGTTGATGGTAAGGAACACCCAGTTGACTCTTCAGAAATGGCATTCAGACTTGCTGCTAAGGGCGCAATGAAGCTTGCTATCGAGAAGGCCGGTCCTGTCATTCTCGAGCCATTCGCAAAGCTCGCTGTCTTCATCGACAACACCTACCTCGGTGACATCCTTTCTGACCTCTCCTCCAAGCGCGGTAGAGTTCTTGGTCAGGATGACCTCGGTGGTAACATGGTTCAGGTCAACGCTGAAGTTCCACAGGCAGAAATGCTCAACTACGCTATTGACCTCAAGTCCATGACTTCCGGTACAGGTTCCTTCGAACTTGAGTTCGACCACTACGAGACACTCGCAGGTCAGTTCGCTGACAAGGTCATCAAGGAAGCAAAGGCTGCCGCAGAAGAGGAAGCAAACAAGTAATTGTTTCCCTTACAATGAAAAAGGCTCTGAGAAATCAGAGCCTTTTCTTTTGTCTTGTGATGTCGTTTTCCGGTTTTCGATTCGCTTTGACTTACTTCTTCTCAACCCAGACCTCGTTGATCTTGTAGTCCTTCTGAAGACCCTTTCTCTCGAATCCGGTTTCCGGTCTCCACTCCCTTGGTGTGGCAAAACCGTTGTACGGATTCTCAAGGCAAGGGATCTGGCTCATGACATCCAGCATCTGCTGGGCATATTCCTCCCAGTCTGAGACGCAGTAGATGTAGCCGCCCTGCTTCAGTTTGGAAGCCAAAAGAGTTGCAAACGGAACCTGAATCAGGCGCTTCTTGTGGTGTCGCTTCTTTGGCCATGGATCTGGGAAGAACACATGAAAGCCATCCACAGAACCGTCGCTGACCATATCACGCAGCACCTGTACAGCATCAAAGCGCATGATCTTGAGGTTCTTGACATCCTCTTTGACGATGTTGGCCAGAAGTTTGGAGAATCCGTAAAGGAACACTTCAATGCCAAGGTAGTTGATGTTCGGGTTTGCCTTGGCGATTTTCAGAGTACTCTCCCCCATGCCAAAGCCGATTTCAATGACAACAGGGTTGTCGTTGCCGAAGATCTTGTGAAAGTCCATGACCTGGCCGTCATAGATGACGCTGTAATCGTAGAAATGGTCCTTGAGGGCCTGGATCTGGAAATCCTTCAGGCGCTGGCCTCGAAGCACAAAGCTCTTGATCTCTCTCCAGCCGTTCTCCTGGCGGCGTTCGACCGTTTTGAGTTCAGGAATCAGATCAAGGATTCCCTGCTCCTCAGATGAGAGTTCCTCACCGGAGACATCCAAAATATCTTCTTTCATCTCTTCACTCATAAACACCTCACGGAAGAATTCTCTGAAGTTTCTCAAGTATAAACAATGCCTTATCCTTCAAGGAAATGGCATTGGTTTTCATATTCATCATATTCGGTCTTCGAGGATCGATTGTCACCGCTCCTCTTGACGTTCTAATCAGGTCAATGGCCTTGCCCGGGTCTACGGACGACAGTTTGGAGAACTCCACTGTGACGTTACCCTGTCGCTCCTTCATATGGTAGATATCAAGGGCACGACACACGATACGAAGTTCACAGATGTATAGAAGGTTTGCAACCTCCTCTGGAATAGAGCCGAATCGGTCTTTGAGCTCGGCGCTCAGGCGCTCCAGCTGACCGGAGTTCTTGGTTCCTGCAATCTTCTTGTAGATCTCCAGCTTGATGGTAGGATCGGAGATGTAGGAATCCGGGATGAAGCCGCTGTAATCCAGTTCCAAGAAGACCTCAGTCTCTGGCTTCTGGCCGTCGTTCTGAAGCTTTGCGATCTCCTCATCCAGAAGGCGAATATACATATCAAGACCGACAGCGGACATGAAGCCGCTCTGCTCACGACCAAGCAGGTTTCCGGCACCTCGAAGCTCCATATCCTTCATGGCAACCTTAAAGCCTCCACCGAGCTCGGTATGCTCGCTGATGGTCTGAAGACGCTTGATGGCAATCTCGGACAAGGTGCGGTCCGATGGATACAGCAGGTAGGCATAGGCCTCTTTGTCCGATCGTCCGACTCTTCCTCGCAGCTGATAGAGCTGGGACACACCATAGAGGTCCGCACGGTCAATGATGATGGTGTTGACGTTTGGAATGTCGATACCATTTTCAATGATGGTGGTGGACACCAGAACCTGGACACCCTCGTAGACGAAACGCCGCATGGTATCTTCAAGGGCCTCCGGTCGCATCTGACCGTTTGCCGTGTCAATGATGATATCCGGCATGCGGGAACGTAGAATGGAGGCAACTTCCTCCAGGCTCTCGATGCGATTATGCAGATAGAAAACCTGGCCATGGCGGTTCACCTCAAAACGGATGGCACGCTCCACCTCGTCGAGGTCGTAACGCTGGATGACCGTCTGAATCGGCTTTCTGGAAATCGGTGGCGTTGTGAGAAGACTCATGTCGCGAATCTTGAGAAGTGACATGTAAAGTGTTCTAGGAATTGGAGTTGCAGACAAGGCAAGACAATCGATGTTGGCCTTGAGGTCCTTGATTCGCTCCTTGTCCTTAACGCCAAAGCGCTGCTCTTCATCAACAATCAGAAGTCCTAGGTCCTTGAACACAACGTTCTTCTGGATGATCTTCTGGGTGCCGAACAGCACGTCGAGCTGACCGCTTTCCAAGAGTTTGAGCGTCTTCTTCTGCTCCTTGGTTCCGACCATACGGCTCAGAAGGCCGACCTTGAGCGGGAACTCATTGAGTCGGTTCTTGAAGTTGTTGTAATGCTGCTCAGCCAAAATGGTCGTCGGTGCCAAAAAGGCAACCTGCTTTCCGCTCATGACAGCCTTGAATGCTGCACGGAAAGCAATCTCAGTCTTACCATAACCGACATCACCACAGACCAGACGGTCCATGACCGATGGGCTTTCCATGTCATCCTTGATGTCCTGGATACAAGTCAGCTGGTCCTCGGTCTCATCGTATTCGAACTCTGCCTCGAATTTGAGTTGCCAGTCGTTGTCTTTCTCAAAGGCAAAACCCTGGCTGTTACGTCTTCTGGCATAGAGCTGAATCAGATGGCTTGCAAGGTCCTCGGCACTCTTTCGGGCCTTGGACTTCTTGTTCTCCCAACCCTGGGAGCCAAGTTTATCGATTCTTGGAGCCTCACCAGCAGAGCCGATGTAGCGCTGAATCAGGTTCGCCTGCTCAATCGGAACATAGAGGTTCTCCTTGTCGGCGAACTGGATCTTGATATAGTCACGCTCACGGACGCGGTCAATCTTCAGAAAGATTCCGATTCCGTAGTTCACATGGACAACATAATCGCCTTCATGAAGCTCAACGAAACTGTCCAAGGCGGAGGTCTGGGTATGCTGCAGCGTCTTGATGACCTGCTTCTTTCTTCCGAAGATCTCATTTTCGCAGAAGACGATGAACCGACTGGTTCGAAGCGCAAAGCCGCCAGAGATGTTACAGACCATGTAATTTATGGAAGGGAAATCACTTAGCATGGTGCAAAGGCGCTGCTTTTGAACCTCGGTCGTGACACAGATATTCACATCCCATCCATCATCGGTCAGACCGGTGAGGTCTTCCTTGAAGAAAGTGAAATTGCCGAAATAGGAACGCGGTCCGTCTATGTCAAAGCGATAGGCACCAGAGGTCTGGCCACTGATGTCCAGAACCGTCATGCTGGATTTGCGCTTTTCATAGAAATCCAGGTAGTCAAACAGGATGTCAGACGGCTTTGTGGCGTCACGGTTCTCCTGGAAAGCCCTTCTAAAAAGGCTCTTGGCCTCCATCTGCATGCTTTTGAAGCTGCTTTCAAGGCGTTTGTCACCGAGGAAGATGAAATAGTCGTCGTCTGTGAAATAGTCCTTGATGCCTGCAGGAATCACATCGGTTCCATCCTGGGATGGCAGAATCTGCAGTGCCACATGGCCTAGCTGCTTGGTGACCTGCTGGGTCAGCGGCTCATAGCGGCAGATCTTCTCGATCTGGTCCCAATCCAGGTAAATGCGAATCGGAAGGTCCGCACCATACGGGAAAATGTCCACGACCTCTCCACGGATGGTGAACTCACCAGGCATTGTGGTATTTGCGCTTCTGAAATAGTTTCCGGCAGCAAGCTTTGTGGCAATTCCCATGGTATCCAGGCTCTGGCCGACCTTGAAGACGATGCTGGAGGCATCAATGGCGTTCTTTCTTGGAATCGGTGAACAGATGGCACGAATGGAGGTGATGACCAGGACTCTGGATGCGGTGGCAATGGAGCCAAGACAGCGAAGCTGCTCATAGTCCTTGGTGGTTCCTTCCCATGGGGAATAAAGAACACGACCGGAGGCTGGAAGCATCATGACAGGTACACCACTACCCGACTCTGCGCGACAATCGACCATGCTGCAATTGGTGAAAAGCTGTCTTGCAATCTCCTCGGTCGGACAGATCATCCAGGTCACTCCCATGACCTGGGAAGCCATCATATGGGCACACTGAAACAGTGGAAAACCGTCAAGACCCTCCACTAGAATATTGCCTTTTCTGTTGGAAGCGAATGCCTTGAAGGCCTCGCTTTTTTTGATGTACGATTGTAGCGTCTGCATCACGAGCAAAAGTTATCATAATGCAGACAAGGAGTTCAAGAATGCAGGAGACAAATCTCTCTAAGGACGATACAAGAATCACCAGAATCGATATCCAGAGCGAGCCTTATTCCGACAGCTATGGATTCAATGTTGAAACCGACGACCAGAAAGCTTTTTTCAACCTTTGCAGCGCCGTACACCAGTGTGGAGTTGCCGCAAGAAAGAACCAGAGCCAGATTCACAGATCATTTAAGGCCGACGGCACCATTCTGACCGAGACAGACCTTGCCGTATCTGATGCAATTCTTGCCACACTAAAGAAGTACTATCCGGATTGCAACATCATTACCGAAGAGATTGACCTGCATGATTTCAAGGATGGCGCACGCTACACCTTCGTGCTGGACCCAATTGACGGCACAGACTCCTACAGCCAGGGAATCGCCACATGGTGTGTCGCACTGGGAATTCTGGACGAGAACAGAGTCCCTTGCGGTGGCATCGTATTCGCTCCAAGATTTGGCGTCGGCACCGAGGAGCTTTTCTTCTGCTCCATGCCAGGTGATGACCGCATTTTCCTCAACGGCGAACTCTTCACCCCACCACAGCACTATGATGCTCCTAAGCAGGTCACTCTGGGATCCAACGTTCTGCGCTACACAGATATCAGCGCCTTCGGTGGCAAGATCCGAAGTTTTGGAAGCAGCATCACCCACATTGTCGCACCTCTTGCCTTCTCCAACATCGATGCCTGTTTTGACCCACTTTGCTATGCTTGGGACATTGCAGCGGCACACGCACTGGTTCTGAAGGCCGGCATGGTCGTGAAATACTACGACGGAAGCGATGTCGTGTATGACGACAGACTTCTTCTTGAGCGAAAAATGATTCGCCTTCCACTTCTTGTCGGAAACGAGGGCTGTGTGAAGTACATGAAGGAGAACTTCAAAGTCAATATGGAAAAGCTCAAGTAAAGGCAAGTTCCGACCGCCACTTAGAGGCTGTGACACAGATCTGCATCAGAAGACTGGACGTTGCAGCCTTTTCTTTTGTCCCAGCACCAACGCAAGAAGAAACGCAGTGGCAGTGAAATGCCCCACTTTGGATTTCTAGGTTTTCCGGGTACAAGCGAAGTATTGAGAAAAATTTGAAAGAAACTCCTGCTTTGTGCAAAGTTTTTGGTAAAAATTAGAAAAAACTCCTGCCCTACTGCACAACAGACAAACCAGCATAAAAAAAGGCTGCAACCTTTGCGTTGCAACCCAATAAACAATTCAAGTCCTTTCAAACAGACAATTTACAAGAATCAGCCTTTAGAACCCTGCAGATCCTGAAGGACGCGATAGGCTTCAAAGCTGTCGGTTCGCTTGATGACAAAGGAAAGTTCTGTGACGGTAGAAAAGATGCCAAGGACGTTGATGCTGTTCCAGGCAAGTCTTCTTGCTGACTCATAGACGATTCCAGGATTCTGGATCTGCTGGGAGCCCCATACCATAGACAGTGCCACCATGTCCGTTGCCTTGAAGAGCAAGGTGCTGGAACCCACAATCTTCTCCAGATGAGGGACAAGCTTGTCTGCAATACCGATGGTGACGGTATTGGAACCGACGATGACATTCAGAAAATCATTTCCACCAACGGCAGCCAGTCGGTAGATGTTTCCGATCTGCTGAACCAGTTCCGGTGTCTTGGCATAATCCAGATAGACGATGTTGGTATGCATGACAATGGTGTACTGGATGGACTCCGAGGCTTTTGCACCATCTAGGCGATCCAGCTCCAACGAATAGCGTCGAAGTGCCATGATGATGGCAGATTCCTTGACCTGCTTGCCGCAGGACTGGGAGACTTCACCGATGATGTCATCGGCAAAATTCGAGTAATTCAGAAACCCTTTTCGAAGAACATCTCTCAAAAATGGGGTTCGATCCACGATTTCCCTGACTTTTCTGCTTACGGTCTCTGCCATGTGGGTATTCCTCCAATCCATAGTTATTATAATAACAATATGACTTGGATTTCAACAATTTTCATGTACATGGTATAATTTATAACAATTGGTTGATGAAAGCCATGATTCCCATGACGACCATGATGTCAATGAAACGTCATGAACGGCATCTGGCCGGCATAAAATAGTGTCCAAAAGAAGATTTTATAAGAACTTACAAAAGGCGTTGACACTAGAAAAACAAATAGTGTATTCTCTGCTACAAAAGGAGCATTAGCAACACTATGAGATGTCCAGCCTGTGGAGATACAGAAGATAAGGTACTTGAAACCAGAACAACAAACAACGGAAGCGCCATGAGACGCCGACGAGTCTGCCTCAAGTGCGGTTACCGATTCACAAGCTATGAACGAGTCGAGGACAAGCCGATTACCGTCATCAAGAAGAACGGAGACCTCCAGAACTTTGACATCTCCAAGATCGAGCGAGGAATTCGCATCTGCACAGACAAGCGAAACCTCAGTCCAGAGACGATCGATACGCTGATTGCAAACACCGAAGAGGCCATCAAGATCCAGGCAGGTCCTAAGCACGAGATCACAAGTGAAGCCATTGGAGAAGAGACTCTCAAGCAGATCTACAAGGTCGACAAAGTCTCCTACATCCGATTCGCTTCCGTCTATAGAGCCTTTGATAATGTGGAGCAGTTCGTCAAGGAAATCGAAAGCCTTGCTGCCAAGGCTGAGGTCGAATAAGCTCAGCTTCTTCCTGCGTCAAACCATTTTCCGGTAAGGGATCTGTCAATGGACTCGTTCAGGTGATCCGGTCTCAGAATCTCGTTACCGCAGTCCAGACAGAAGTTATCGCTCATACCGGCGATGTAATCAAATACTACCCTATCCATATTGCCGTCATGCTGCATGTAGGCATCTTTCTTCTCTGTGATGTAGTTGTAGAATCCTGCACTGAGCATGTTTCCTTCCTTCATGTACAGAGATCCGTCGTAGCCGTTTTTGGCAAACAGGTCGGTCAGATACTCGAACACAAGCTCCATGAGTCTTCTGAAATAGGTCTCATAGCCCTGCAGCATCGGGGAGCGGTAGATGTGTTGGTAGTTGAAGTCCTTCATGATGTTGATGGCTTCATAGACATCCTGGGAGAATGCGATGCAGCCCTCTTTCTCAGATGTTGTGATGATGTCCTCCACCAAGGTGTTGATGATCTCACCGTTTGTGTCACCAAGGGTGCGTCGGCAGATTTCAGGGACATCGGACTTGTTGATGATGCCAAGACGTGCAGCATCCTCGAAGTCTCGGCCAAGGTAAGCGATCTGGTCAGAAAAGCGCACGACACAGCCTTCCCAGGTTGCCGGACGGATTCCGTTCTTGGTTGTGATGCTGTCCAGGTCCTTGACCTTGAACTCTGGAGAAAGGGTTCGGATGAAATGCTCACCGCAGTGGCTGATGATTCCGTCACGAACGGCATAGGTCAGATTCAGATGGGAGAGGAAATCAACGACACGAAGACTGTTAACCTCGTGCTGGAAAGGCGGGTAGCCCTTTTTGACCATCATGTCAGAGAGAATGCGCTCGCCGCTATGGCCAAATGGGGTATGACCCAGGTCATGGCCGACACCGATTGCCCAGGCAAGCTCATCGTTGAGTCCCATGGCTCTGCAGATTGCCGTTGCAATGGAGGCGACATGCAGAACATGCTCCATTCTGGTGCAGATATGGTCGTTGCTTGGCGCAAAGAACACCTGCGTCTTGTGCTTGAGTCGGCGAAATGGAGAGCTGTGGAGGATGGCGGTGGTATCACGGTAATATGGTGAACGCACATCGTCACCGGATCTGGATTTGACTCTGGAGAGAAGCACGCTGTCTGGCAGTTCATTTTTGAATGGCATAGCTATTTCCTCAATTACCTCTGTATGGTATCATGATATCAACGATTCTTCTATAAGTGTGGATGATTATGGCAGACTTTATCTACCCGCTTGCAGCATTTGTCATCAATTTCGTATGCCTTTTGCTGTGCATCAGATTCTTGACCTCAAAACATGGAATTGTCTGGATTCTTCCGATGTTCATGAGCATCGCCATGCTGGGTGGATCGTTTGTGTGCCTCTTGGCAACCGCATCGGACATTGCAGGTGCCACATTGACCATGGTCGCAGGCTATGTCTCCCTGTTCATCTTCGGCCTTTCCGTGCTGTGGATCATCAACATCATTGCACTGGGAACGGCAACAGGCCGCTATCGCGCCAGTTATCAGGACCAGAAGACCTTCAATGAAGCCGAGTATGTGAAAAAAAGGACAGCCCCTGCCGCTTACTTCCGCAACAAAGATCCTCGCGCCACAAAGGCAAAGCGCATCTCCCCTGTCCAGGCCATTGAGCTTGCCAAGGAAAACACCAAGGGAGACCTTTACCGAGAAGGCCCGGTACCTACCGTCAAAGTACACAAGAGCGCCTTCACATTCGAAAAGGACTGATTTCCTTTTCAAACTGCAGAACAATCCATAGAAACTCTATTCTTCTTTCCCCAGCTTTTTGATATACTATTTGGAATCGTTTTGGGGGAAAGAGATGGAAAACGGACAGACAATACAGGATAGGCCACTGATCATCCAGAGTGACAGAACTCTGCTTTTGGATGTGCATTCACCAAGTGCAAACGACTGCAGAAACCAGATCGTCGCATTCAGCGAACTTGTGAAGGCTCCGGAGCATATCCACACCTATTACATCAGCGCCATCTCCCTTTGGAACGCCACAAGCGCAGGCCTTGAGACTTCTGAGATTCTCAAGCGTCTTGAGCGATGGTCCAAGTTTGACGTCCCTCAGAATGTGACAGGCTACATTTCAGACATCTCCACCCGTTTCGGAAAGCTTGAGATTGTCCCTTACAGCGATAAATCCTATCGATTGAAGGTCCACGACAGTTTCATTGCCAAGGCATTGGAGGCCAACACAAAACTTCATGGCCTTCTCCATAAGACGGCAAACGCCAATGAATTTGAGATCATGAAGTTCGACCGAGGAAGTGCCAAACTTGCACTGATCAAGCTCGGCTACCCGGTGGATGACAAAATTCCTCTGGTGAAGGCAGATCATGTACCGATGAAGCTCAGGGTGGAGCTTCGAGACTACCAGAGCATGGCACGTCAGTCCCTTTTGGGTGACATGGGACCTGGAACTGGATTTGGTACCATTGTCATGCCTTGTGGCAGCGGAAAGACGGTCGTGGGACTTTCCATCATGGAAAAGCTTCAGACACGCACCCTCATCCTGTGCCCAAACGTCGTTGCGGTGCATCAGTGGATCAACGAGATTGTGGCCAAGACCGACATTCCAAGAGACCAGATCGGCGAGTACTCCGGCGAAAAGAAAGAGATCAAGCCGATTACCGTCTGCACCTATCAGGTTCTCACCTATCGAAACACCAAGGATGACGACTACCCGCACATGAAAGTTATCCAGGAGAGCAACTGGGGTCTTGTGATCTATGACGAGGTCCATATGCTGCCGGCTCCTGTGTTCAAGATCACAGCCGAGCTGCAGTCTGTGTATCGCGCAGGACTGACAGCCACCCTCATTCGCGAGGACGGCAAGGAAGACGATGTCTTTAGCCTAGTAGGTCCGAAGCGCTACGATGTCCCATGGACAGACCTGTCCCAGAAAGGCTGGATCGCCAGTGCCTACTGTGTAGAGGTTCGCGTGCCACTGGTCGATGACCTTGCCCTGCCTTATGCCATTGCCACCAGACGGGACAAATACAAGATCGCCAGCACAAACGCAGCAAAGGACCGCGTCATTGAAGCCCTTTTGCAAAAGCATCATGGGGAGAGCATTCTCATCATTGGACAGTATCTGGACCAGCTCAAGCAGGTGCAGAAGACCTTTGGCTTTCCGATGATCACAGGCAGCACCTCCAACAGCAAGCGTGATGAGCTTTATGCCCGCTTCAAGGAAGGCCTGGACAAGGTCATCATCGTGTCCAAGGTGGCGAACTTCGCCATTGACCTTCCGGATGCATCGGTTGCCATCCAGATTTCGGGAACCTTCGGCTCCCGACAGGAAGAGGCCCAGAGACTGGGAAGAATCCTGCGACCGAAGAAGAACTCCTGCTACTTCTACTCGGTGGTCTCCAAGTTCACCGTGGAGGAGGAGTTCTCAGCAAACAGACAGAAATTCCTTGTTGAACAGGGATACAAATACATTGTGGAGGAGCTTTGATGAACAGTAGAGAAACATTCACCAATTATCTGAATGCCCTGGATAACCAGTATTATTTCTTCATTGCCGGAAACCTTTTGGGCAAGGTCCAGACACCGTTCCACAAGCCTCAGCTCAGCCAGAAGATTGTGTCGTTTCTCAGCAATGAGGACAACCGAAAAAACCTCTTTGCCTCATTGGATGACATGGAGATCCGCTACCTCACTTTAGTGCATCTTCTGGGAGGAGCCTCAGACAAGGACCTGAGCACCTTCTTCTGTGACGACAAATACCCGGTCATCGTGACCAAGATGGAGAACCTTTGCGACAGACTGGTCGTGATCCGATGTCAGGACCGCTATGAGATCAACCCGATTCTCCGAAACGACATGGCAAATGGCGTTCTGGATCTGAAAGCAGCCCTTGGCGAAGACAAGACTTGCGATGAAACAGCTCCGATTGTGGATCGAAACGTCATCTTCGCTGTGCTGAATCTGTACCTGTCCGGCGCCATTCCTGCCCGCGAGGCCAACTTCCACCATTTTGTGAAGTCAGACAAGCTTCAGACCCTTTTTCCGCAGTTTGAGAAGGCTCGCATCCTGGAGGTTCTCAGAACCATTTCAGCTTTCATCATGGGAAGAATCGGAGCCAGCATCCTTAGGGATACCGACGTTTCTGACAGCCAGAAGAACCTCAAAGACGTGCTTTGCATGGACAGCGCAAGCTTTGCCATCCATGCTATCGCAAACCATGTGAATGGCAGAAAGATATCAATGGAGAGTGCCCTTTGCAAGGCCATGGAGATTCTCCGATTCCATAGCCTGACCGAGGACCAGGCCCTTTCGATTCTTACCATCTGTAGCGGCGCAAGCGAAGCGGCAGCCAAAGAAGCTCTGAACCTTCTTCGCAGCTTCAACCTCGTCATTTGCCACGATGGTTTCTTTTTTGCAAACAGCATGCTTTGGCAGCAGGAGGAGCCGCGGTCCGTTCTTCGCACAGACTCCAACCTCACTGTCTCCTACTACGGTCATGCCCATGTGACGGACATTCTCTACCGCTTTGCCGATGTCATGGTCTGCGACAAGGTCATTTCCTACCAGATCACACGGGAAAGCTACATTCGAGGTCTTGATAGCGGACTGACCAAGAAAGAGATTCTGGACTATCTTGGCGACAGCAGCCTGGACCTTGTCTTTGGCAAGTGGGAAACCGCCTACAGAAGAGTTCAGGCCTACAGCGGAATCCTTGTCCGCTGTCAGGACGAGCAGGCATCCCAGATTGTCAGCATGCATCCGGAGATCAAGAGCCACATCATCATGGATTTGGGAAACGGCATGTTCCTGATGAACCGCAGCACGACATACCAGTGGGAAGGCCCTCTTGCCCGAGCTTTGGATCTGCAGCACATCCAAATTATGGAACCAAGCGACCCAGACGAAGACGCCGATCCATTTGAAGAGCCACAGGGCTCCTACCCTGCATTTGACTTTGCCAACATCACAAAGCCTGCAAATAGAATAGCAAACGACAGTTGGCAGAGCATTGCCACAGAGCTTTTGGAAGATGCCAAGAGCAAAGGTTGTCTGAATTCCGAGGTCGAGGCTCTGATCCATGCCAGAATCATCTATTCCAAAAGTCAACTGGACAGCAGCTTCAACTACAACAGCCTGCTTTCGGCAAGCGGCTTTGACTACAATGCCAAAATGACACTGCTTCGCGATGTGATTCGGGCAAAAAACGCCATTGTGGTCTTAGAACTTGCAGAGGAGGTTCTTGTGACAAAACCGTTTGAGATTCTCAAAGGCGAAGGCCGAAACAGCATCCTCAAGGTCAAGGTACTTCCGGACAGCATTGAGAAAAGCATACCGGTATCCTCCATCTTCAAGATCTCGGTGGTGAGAAAATAATCAAATTTTTGGAAAACTTACTCTTCTGAGCCGAACTCCTGCTCGTAGGCATCGGACTTTTCGATCCACTGAAGCTCGAGTTCGTTCTTTTTGTCCTCAAGGTCCTGCTTTCGGCTGACAAGATCGCCGATCTTCTTGGCATCGCTGTAGTTCTCGGCAAGGTTCATCAGGGCATTCACCTCAGAGATCTGCATCTCAAGTTCATCGACGCTTTCCATGAGACGCTGGATTTCACCTTTGAGTTTGTTTCTGCGGTTGCGAAGTCTGTTCGCCTCGGCACGGTCCATGACAGCAGGCTTGTTGTCAAAGCCAAAACTTGCCTTGAACTCACTGTCTCGCTGAGCCTGACTCTTTGGGGCTACCAGAGGCTGCACACCCTTGGAGACCTTCTGGCTCTGGTCCTCAATGCCAAGGCGCTCATCGAGTTTCCACTGGAAATAGTCGTAGTCGCCATTGAAGAACTCAGGCTCGGAGTCGGAAAGGTACAGGATGCGGTCAGCGATTTCCCGAATGAAATAGGCATCGTGGCTGACGAAGATGATGGTACCCTTGTAGTTCTTCAAGGCACGAAGAAGCATGTCCTTGGAGTTGATGTCCAGATGGTTGGTCGGCTCGTCCAGAATCAGAAGGCTTGCCGGCTGTAGCAGAATCTTCAGAAGCGCCAGTCTTGAGCGCTCTCCACCAGAGAGGACGCTTGCCTTTTTGAAAATGTCATCACCGGAGAACAGGAAGGAGCCCAAAGCGTTTCGCATCTCCCCTTCAGTTCCGTAGGCCTGCACCTGGGACAGAACCGTGCCCTCCATATCCAGAGAGTCTGCGGTGTCCTGTGCAAAGTAGCCGATCTTGACACCGGTCCCCAGTCTGGCGACTCCACGAATGTCCTTATCCTGCTGGGCGATGATGCGAAGCAGCGTACTTTTTCCGATTCCGTTATGACCTGTGACGGCAAGACGCTGGCCCTTTGTCACAATCATGTCAAAATCCTTGAAGACACACTGAGATCCATAGTTCTTGTTGAGCTTTTCAATGACCACCATGTCGTTCGGACTGTGTGGTGGCTCCGGGAAGGAGAAATTCAAGGTTCTTAAGTGCGATGGCACCACAACCGGTTCAATCTTGTCCAGCTGCTTGATGCGGCTCTGGACCTGCTTGCTCTTGGTTGCCTTGTAACGAAAGCGCTCGATGAACTGCTCGGTCTTCTCGATTTCGGCCTGTTGCTTTTTGTAAGCAGCCTCCAGCTGCTCGATCTCGAGCTTTCGCTGCTTCTCGTAGAAGCTGTAGTTTCCGCTGTAACGGGTAAGCTTTGCATTGAAAAGCTCATAGACCTCGTTGACGGTGTCATCCATAAAGCCCTTATCGTGGCAGACCAGAAACAGAGAGCCCTTGTAGGAACGTAGATAGCTCTGAAGCCATGTGCGGGCCTCGATGTCCAGATAGTTGGTCGGCTCGTCGAGCATCATGAGATCTGGGCTTTCGCAGAGGACCTTTGCCAAGGCGATGCGCATCTGGTAACCGCCGGAGAACTCAGCACAAGGGCGAGCCATGTCGTTCTTGGTGAATCCAAGACCCTTTGCCACGGAATAGATGATGGCCTCGCGGTCATAGTAGCTGGAATCCAAAAGCTCTTCCTGAAGTTCGTTCAGCTGAAGCAGAAGCGAGTCGCTGTGGTTGGTCTGAAGCTGGCTTTCGATGTCGCGCTGACGTGCGATGTTCTCCTCAAAGCGGGAAAAGCCCTTTTCGATTTCCTGGAATACCGTGCTGTCCTTGAACACGATGTCACTCTGCGGGAGGTAGGAGATTCGCATGCCACGGGTCTTGGTCACAAGGCCACCATCGCACTGCATGATGCCTGCGATGATTTTCATGAGAGTGGATTTGCCCTCTCCGTTTCCTCCGGCCAAAGCCGCTCTTGCATGCTCTCCCAAAGTCAGGGACACTCCGCTGAGGAGCGTTCTGTCACCGAATGAGAGGTCTATGTTCTGGATCTGTAGTATTCCCATGCCCCATACTGTACCATAGGAACGGGAAAATCTTCAAGGAAGCGCCCAAGAGAGGTCGAATCTCTTGCCAAAGACGCGCCATTTCGCCATAATGCTAAGTACTGTGTGTATGCACAGAATATCCTCTGGAAGACTTTCGGGTCTTTGCAGTGAGAAATAGTAGAAGGGGACGGATAATTTTCCGTCACGAATAGGAGTCAGAAATGGCAGTAGTAACAATGAAGAGTCTGCTCGAGGCAGGCGTTCATTTTGGTCATCAGACAAAGAGATGGAATCCAAAGATGGCCAGTTTCATTTTCTCAGAGAGAAATGGAATTCATATCATTGACCTTCAGAAGACCACAGCTTGCATCGTCGAGGCTTATGAAGCAGTACGTGCACAGGTCAAGCAGGGCAAGACAGTTCTTTTCGTAGGAACAAAGAAGCAGGCACAGCAGGCTGTCGAAACAGAAGCTAAGCGCTGTGGCATGCCTTATGTAAACAACCGCTGGCTTGGTGGTATGCTTACAAACTTCACAACAATCAAGAAGTCAATCGCAACACTCAAGAAGATTGAGAAGATGTCAGTTGATGGAACATTCGAGTCACTGACAAAGAAGGAAGTCGCTCTTCTCACAAAGCAGAGAACAAAGCTTGAGAAGAACCTTGGTGGTATCAAGGACATGACAGAGCTTCCTGGCATCATCTTCATCATTGATACAAGAAAGGAGTCTCTTGCTGTAACAGAAGCAAAGAAGCTCGGTATCCCAGTAGTCGCAGTTGTCGATACAAACTGTGACCCAACAGACATCACATACCCAATCCCAGGTAACGACGATGCTATCAGAGCAATCAGCCTCTTCGTCGAGATCATCGCTAACGCAGTTTGCGATGCAGACACAGAGACAGGCATCCAGATCATCGAGTCCCTCCCAGCAACAGAGGAAGAGGCAGCTCTCGAGGGTCAGGCAGTTGTCAACAAGGACGAGTCAGAGGACAAGGAGTAATCTATGGAAATCACAATGGAAATGATCAAGGCTCTCCGTGAACAGACACACGCTGGTATCATGGACTGCAAGAAGGCTCTCCAGAATTCTGACGGAGATTTCGAGAAGGCTGAGGAGTACCTCAAGAAGGTTGGTCTCGCAGCTGTTGAGAAGAGAGTTGACAGAGCAACTGACAACGGAAGAATCTCCTTCGTCATCGACGGTGCTAAGGCTGTCATGATGGATGTTTCCTGTGAGACAGACTTCGTTGCCAAGAACGACCAGTTCAAGACACTCGGAAACGACCTTTGCAAGCTCGCTATCGCTAAGGGTTACACAGAGCCAAACGCTGAGATGGAAGAGATGGTCAAGGGACTCATCGCTACAATCAACGAGAACATGAAGATCAAGAAGATGGTCGTCGTTGACATCGCAGCTAACGAGTTCGTCATGGGTTACAACCACGGTGACGGTAAGGTCGGTGTTCTCGTCAAGTTCGCAGCTTCCAACGCAGCAGCTTTCGAGACAGAGGCTTTCAAGACATTCGCTTTCAACACAGCAATGCACGTTTGTGCAGCTTCCCCAATGTACCTCAAGGACGCTGATGTCCCTAAGGACTATGAGGCAAAGCAGCTCGAGATCTTCCAGGCTCAGGTCGCTAACATGGACAAGCCAGCAAAGGTTCTCGAGGGTATCGTCAGAGGTAAGCTCAAGAAGCATTACGCAGAGATCTGTCTCCTCGACCAGGTCTTCCAGATCAGCAACGACGACGGTCTTTCCGTTTCCCAGCTCGTTGCAAAGTTCAACAAGGACAACGGTTCCGACATCCAGATCGTCGGTTACGAGAGATTCCTCGCTGGTGCTTAATTGGCACGATCCAAAGGCCGCTCTATCACCTAGGGCGGCTTTTCTTTAAAAACAGGAGAAAACAATGCAGCAGGTATTGGCAAACTGTGAGGAGAAGATGGGAAAGAGCGTCGCAGCTCTTGAGACAGACTACCTCGCACTTAGAACAGGCAGAGCTTCAGCAGCAATCTTCGACAAGGTACGCGTAGACTACTACGGAGCAGAGACACCTCTGAACCAGGTCGCTTCCGTCTCCGTTCCAGAGGCAAGACTTGTTGTCATTCAGCCATGGGACAAGAGTCTTCTCAGCAACATCGAGAAGGCAATCCAGAAAGCCGATCTCGGACTCAACCCATCAAATGACGGTAAGCTTCTCAGAGTCAACTTCCCTCCTCTCACACAGGATAGAAGAAAGGAACTTGCAAAGCAGGCAAAGAACCTTGCAGAGGCAAGCAGAGTTGCTATCAGAAACATCAGACGTGATGGCATGGATGAGATCAAGAAGCTCCAGAAGGCAGCTACAATCTCAGAAGATGAGCAGAAAGATGGAGAGACAAAGCTCCAGAAGATGACAGACTCCTTCATTGCAAAGATCAACGATCTTGCAGCAGGCAAGGAGAAAGAGATCATGGAGATCTGATGCATCTAGGTCTTATCATGGATGGAAATGGCCGTTGGGCAACCCAGCGGTCACTTCCTCGTGCTGCCGGACACCTTGAGGGTCTCAAGGCTGCCAAGCGTGTCGTACTTTCAGCCATAAAGCTGAACATCAACTACCTCACCCTTTATGTGTTCTCAACCGAGAACTGGAAGCGCCCAAGCCAGGAGGTGAATTACCTCATGAGTCTTTTGGCCAAGAAGCTTCCGGGTGAAATTCCTTTCTTCGTAGAAAACGGCATCCGCATCCTCTTCCGAGGAGACCTCGATGCCCTTCCACAGGAATCAAGGGAAGGTGTCCTCAAGACCGTCGAGGGCACAAAGGACCAGAAGGCAATCACCGTGGTCCTTGCAATCAACTATGGTGGACAGGATGAGATTGCCCGAGCCTGTACACGATTCATCAAGAACAATCCAGGAAAACCAATTTCCATTTCAGATATTCAGGCAAACATGGACCAGCCTGACGTCCCTGCCCCTGACATGATCGCCAGAAGCGCAGGAGAACTCAGACTCAGCAACTTCATGCTGTGGGACAGTGCCTATGCAGAATTCCTCCCACTTGACGACCTATGGCCGGACTGGGGAGAGAAGCAGCTTCAGATGTGTCTTGACGCCCTGTCCAAGAGAGTCAGGAAATTCGGAGGACTCGTAAAGTGAAGGAAAAGAACCTTCTGCTCAGAACAATCACCTGTGTTGTCGGTGTACCTCTGGTACTTTCAATGATCTTTCTCGTACCACAGTACAACTACATCGTCTTCAGTCTTTTCGTGATCGTCATGGGTTTCATCGGAAGCCTTGAGATGAGCAAAATCCTCTTTTCCAAGACGGTCCCCCTCGCCTACATCGCACCTATCATCCCAATTGTCCAGTACCTTCAGGGTGTGTTTGGCCTGTATGCCCAGCTGCCGGATCTGGCCTTCGTGCTGATTCTTCTTGGCGCATTCGCCCTTGAAATCAAGACCGGCGAGCCTGACGATTTCAAGTCCTCCATTGACAGGGCAAGTCGTCATGGACTTCTTGTCATTTATCCAAGCTATCTGATCTCCTTTGTCCTGAAGTTCCTTGCCATTTCCGGCATCACATCACAGGCCATTATAATGTATCTTCTTCTGGTGTTTGGAAATGACATGTCTGCCTACATCTTTGGAAGACTGTTTGGAAAGAACAACAAGGGAGTTTTCAAGGTCAGTCCGAAAAAGAGCGTCGCAGGTTATGTGGGAAGCCTTTTCACAGCTGTGGGAATCAGCTTTGCCTGCTGTGCCATCTTCAAAAGCAGCCTTCCGGCTTTCACAGCACTGCAGAAGATCATCCTTGGCGTGGGAATCAGCCTGACTGCAAACATCGGAGACCTTCTGGAAAGCGTGTTCAAGCGCTCTGCCGGTGTCAAGGACTCCGGTAACATCATTCCGGGTCGAGGAGGAGCTTTGGACTGTCTGGACTCCCCTCTTGCCAGCGCACCGATTTTCTTCATCATCTTCAATATGGTTATGGAGGCCATGTGAGAAGCGTAATCATCCTCGGTATCACAGGAAGTATCGGCCACACGGCCCTTCGTGGAGTGGAGGTCTATCGTGACAGGCTCAGTGTCATTGGAGCCTCATGCAACAGCCGCGTTCAGGAAGCTCTTGCTCAGTGCAAGGCAAATGGCATCCAGAATCTCTGCATCACATCCGAAAAGAGCGGCGTGGACCCAAAGACAACCGAACTGGAAGGCGTTCGCATCTGGTTCAACCTTCGCGAAATGCTGTTTGCCCTCAAGGCAGACATGGTTCTGAACGGGATTGCAGGCTCTCCAGGCCTTAAGGCATCCTTTGACATCATGGAGGCCCACAGCGACCTCGCCCTTGCCAACAAGGAATCTGTCGTCATGGGCATGAACATCCTGTTTGAGCATGCACAAAAATGCGGCGTCAAGATCATTCCGGTCGACAGCGAGCACAGCGCCCTCGATGAGCTTGTGCTAGACTGTGGAAAGGAGAATGTGGACAAGCTTGTCATCACCGCAAGCGGCGGACCTTTCCGCGACAGACCACTGGAAGAGCTTGAGCTCATCACACCAGAAGTTGCAGCAAACCACCCGACTTGGAGAATGGGACCAAAGATCTCCATCGACTCCTCCACCCTGGCAAACAAGGGCCTTGAGGTCATTGAGGCTCACTACCTGTTCGGTTTCGACGCCAACCACATCGAAGTTGTGGTACACCCACAGAGCGTGGTCCATTCCATGGTCAGAACGCTCAGTGGCCAGGTCTATGCCCAGATGTCACCACCGGACATGGTCTTTCCAATCATGAGAGCCCTGATGTGGCCACACATGGACAGACAGGTCGGCAAGGCTCTGGACTTCACCAATCTGGATCTGACATTCCGAAAGCTCGATCCTGTTCGCTTTCCGTTTGTCCCGGATGCCTTTGAATGTGTACGTCTGGAAGGTTCCTACCCAATTGTCTACAACACCGCCAATGAGGTGGCTGTAGCCGCATTCATGAACCACCAGATTCGCTACACCCAGATCCACGACATGGTCAAAGCCATGCTGGACAAGGACTGGACCTTCCGTCCACAGAGCCTTGAAGAGATCCTTGCCGTTCAGGACAAGGTCTTTGCCCTCATGGGATAATGCTATGTACATTTTCGGACTTCACATCACATGGTCATGGATACTCTCGGTAGGAATCGGCATGCTTGGTATCGGCATCATGATTCTGGTGCACGAGCTTGGCCATATGATTGCTGCACGCGCTTGTGGCATCAACGTTGAGGTCCTTCGTTTCGGCTTTGGTCCTGCCATCTTCAAATGGGGACGCGGCGAGACGCAGTACATTATCGGAGCCATCCCGTTTGGAGGGCTTTGCAAAATGAGTGGACAGGACGACCTGCAAAGCGCCATTGCCCAGAA
>JAKSPE010000020.1 GCA_024405015.1 Sphaerochaetaceae bacterium | reverse complement strand
TGCTGCAGAATTTTCTGTGGCACTCCTTTTCTTTGTTTTTCCTACGACTGAAGTGTATGTCATCTTGGAATGCCGGTTTTTGTTTCTTCAAGATGACTTTGTAATTTTGGAAGACTGGTTTTTGTCCATCCAAGATGACTTTATTATTTTGGTTCTTCACGGAAAGTTCGGGGAATCTGCGATTGTGGATTGGCTTTTGCGATGCCTGTGCAGACTAGCGGTCGTAGGTGCCAAGCGGGCAGGATAGCCCAGCTTCGGGCACCTGACTGCGACCCTTTGGGGAGTATGCAGCAGGCCTTGCATGGCCCATACACATGAGCGCAAGGGAAAAATTTGTCTGAAGATGAAGGAAATTTTCCCTCACAAGGGATAATTCTGAATGGTTTCATCAGTTTTTATGGTATGCATTGTCATGAAGCGAACAGTTTTGTTCAGCACATAGCAAGTTCGTCGAACATCGCTCATGTGTACAGACCGTGTAAGGCTTGATGCATGCCCCTTCCAGGACGCCATGCCGGCCTCGCTTTGGCTATCCTGCCCCGCAGGCCCTGGCAGGCTGGAATGCACAAGCATCACACCGCCTGCACACAATCGCTGATTCCCCGCATTTCCCAGGGAAGAATCGGAGAACAGGCAAGCATAGGCAAATCCAATCCCCGAGGAAAGCGTGAAGAGCCATTATTTTTGAATGTGCTTATAAAACAAAACGGGGACCATTTTGCAATAGCCCCCGTGCTTCTTGATAAATAAATGGATTTAATCTTCCAATCGGAATGTCACATCCACATTGACGGTGACGGAAAGAAGTCCGGTTGGAACCTCTGTGTCGTAGGCCATTGCAGCCTCGGCCACCAGATACTTTGCCGATGTGTTGGCGTAGGTGTAGGCACCATAGTTGGAATAGCCTTCGTTGATACTGATTGGGGATTCTACGTCCAGACCTGCACAACTTGCATAGAGCTTGGCCTTGGCAAGAGCATCCTGATAGGCAAGTTCACGAGCCTTCTCGGTTGCGTCTGCTCGGTTGCTTGCATTGAAGTTGACGTTATAGAAATCAATGCCGGAAACCTGGGATCCGATGGCATCGGCCAATGCAGAGAACTTATCGATCTCACGCATGGTGACATAGACGGTCTGGCTGACGGATTCTCCGATTTTCACATAAGCGCCGTTCTGCCACTCGGTTCTGGATCCGAAGTTCAGTGCGGTTGTGGAAATGTCCTTGTCCGCGATGTTGAACTGTCTCAGAATGGCAAGAACCTCAGACATCTTCTTGTTGGTTGCCTGCTGGGCAAGGGCGGTTGTGTCTCTGGTTTCATCAATGTTGATGCTGAATGTGACCATGTCGGCATCCAGGTATACCGTTCCAGAACCTGAAACGGAAACGGTAGTGCTGCTCTCGAGCTTTGAAAGTGTGCTGCACGAGGAAAGCATTGCGACTGCTAGCAGTGCTGCGATTGTTGTGATAAGAATTGTGGATCTCTTCACTTTACGTTCTCCTTAGATCATTTGCCTTTGATTCGAATGTTCAGTTTTGAACCCGTCTTCTGTGCGGCTGCCACAATGTGTGCGATTGTGATCTCCTTTGAGCCTGACATCTGGCAAAGTGCCTGTGCCTGGTTCAAAACCGCTTCAATAGCGGAACAACTGAGACCGTCAAATGTTACGGTAAGAACCTCGTTGGTAAGCTCTGGAGCGAGAATCTTGTCCCTTGTGTAGATCTCGACGAGCTTGGATCTTGTCGGTGCATCTGGGTTTGTGATGGTGTACTTCAGGTCAAATCGGCCAGGACGCACAAGGGCAGGGTCCAGTGAGGCGTAGGAGTTTGTGGCGGCAATGACGAGAATGCCATTGTTGGCGGTAAAACCGTCCATCTCATTGAGCATAGTCGTGATGATGCGGTTGTTTTCCTTGTCGATGCCGGTTCCTGCATAGTTTCGTCGTTCACCAATGCTGTCAAACTCATCGATGAAGATGATGCAAGGCTTGCGGCGAGCCGCCTTGGCAAAGAGCATCTTGATCTTGCGCGCACCCATGCTCATCATGGCGCTCTGAAAATCAGCACCCTTGGTGGCGATGAAGTTCACGTTCGTCTCCTGGGCAAGTGCCTTTGCAAACAGAGTCTTTCCGTTTCCAGGAGGGCCTTCCAGAATCACGCCTTTGACAGGTCTGACACCTTTTCCTTCATAGGCCTTCGGATTGCGAAGGATGTCGGTCAGGTATTTCATGTCCGATTTGACATTGTCCATGCCTGCGATATCGGAGAAGTGGACGCCTGTGTTGTGCACGACCTTGAAGGTCTTTCGGCTATATTCGATGAGTTTGAGCACGCCAAAGGCCACAGCGCCAAAGAAGATGACATCAAAGATCACATCCAAAATGGCTGTGACGGAAGCTCCTTCCTTTTTGGCCACCTCGATGCCCTGAGACAGAAGCTCTGCTTTCAGATTTGGGGCTTCCGGGTTGTCCGTGATAAAGGTGCCACCGTGAGTGGTGAAGGTGATTCTGTCTGATTCGATTGTGACTTTGGTCACGTCACCAGATGCGACGATGGCGTTGAATTCTGTGTATGGCACATAGTTCTTCTTGGATGACATTGCCATCATGGAATCGATGTCGATGATTCCTGTGGAATCCAGCGCGAGGACTGCAATCACTGCAATGATCAGTAAAAGCAGCAGTGCTCTTAATGCTTTTGAACTGTTTTTCATGGCTATATCCTACCACATTTTGGATTTGCGTCACACTGGGTGTGGACAATAATCCTTGTGTCTGTTATATTTGTGTTCGCCTAACGGCAAAAATCACAATGGTAATTGGCTTAAATATAATGCCAATGAGAGTAGGAGACAATTATGGTCACAATCAACGCAACACTCAGAACTGAAGATTTCGGCTCAGCCGGCTCAAGAAGACTCGTCCGCGCAGGTATGCTCCCAGCAGAGATGTACGGCAAAGAGGGTAACTTCCACATCGTTCTCAACGCACACGATTTCGAGTTCACACTCAGAAAGCTCGCTGTTGGTAAGGAATGTGAAGTTGTTCTTGATGGCAAGACATACAAGTGCATCTTCAAGGCTCTTCAGGAAAATATCATGTACGATACACTCGTTCATGCTGATTTCCAGATTGTATGATTGTAGTTCTTGGATTAGGTAACCCTGGATCCAAATACGAACACAACAGACACAATGTCGGTTTTGAGGCCGTCAGCAAGGCTGCAGCGTTTTTTCAGGTCAAACTGAGAAAACGCTGTTTCCGTCTATACAGGCAGGCAAAAATCACAGCCCAAGACGGAAGCCAGGCTCTTCTGGTTCAGCCTCTCACCTATATGAACAAAAGCGGTGAGATCATGGGCAGCTTCAATAAGGACGATCGTTTTGTCGTTGTGTGTGACAATATGGATCTGGCTCCAGGCGGACTAAGAATCCGTCAGGGTGGAGGTGCCTCTGGCCAGCGTGGTCTGAACAGCATCGTGGAGAATCTCGGAACAGGTGATTTCCTTCGCATCTACATCGGAATCGGCCGTCCTGCAGAAGGTGTGTCGGTAGTAGACCACGTCATTGGAGATGAACCTGAGGGTCCGAAGAAGCAGGCCATGGACAAGGCCATTGAGGATGCGGCTGCCGCGATTGTCAAATATATCAACGGCGCCACGGTTGGGGATCTGCAGCTTGAATTCAACAGAAAGGGCCTTCTCTGAAAAACTTGACTCTATTCTGAAACGGGACAGCTCTGTCATCGTCGCCTTCTCGGGAGGGTGCGATTCGCTGTGCCTTCTTGCTCTATGTGTGAAAACTCTGGGCCCTGGCCGAACCTTTCCCGTCTATGTGAACCATAATATCCGTAGTGAAGAGGAACTTGCGGCAGAGATGGCGCTCAATCAGGCAAACTGCAAGCATTTTGGTGTGGATCTTGAAATCGTCACTCTCGAGCCAGGCCGTGTGAAAGGCGTTGCCTCAGAGCGAAAGGGCGGTATCGAAGATGCCGCAAGAGCTTTACGCTATGAGGCTCTTGAAACAGCTCGAAAAGCGCATCAGTGCGACTACATCCTTACTGCGCATCACAGACAGGATCAGGTGGAGACCATCATCATGCGACTGGGACGCTCTGTGCCGTTCTCCTCACTGAGAGGCATTTCGGAAATCGACGAAAAACGCAGTCTTGTGCGCCCATTGCTTGATTTTTCGAGAAAAGAGCTGGAAAAGTATGTCCGTGATTTGGACATGAAATGGAGTACAGACTCCACCAACTTGGATTCCTCCTATCTTCGAAACCACGTGCGAAACGATGTTGTTCCGCAGCTTCCCGATATTTTGGAAGACTATGAGGATCTTCTTTTGGATCTGGGCAATCAGGCACGGGATGTTGCAAAGAGACTGCCGGAAGATATTACGGCTCAAATGCCACTTTCCGCATTCGACAATCTTGGCCCACTTGAGGCTTCTGAGGTTCTGTTTTCGATGTGGGATGGCATTTTTCCTGGCATTGATTTCCCACAGAGTCTGCTTTGCCGTGTGCTGTCTGCCATTCGAAAGAAAACCGATTGCAAAGTAGGCTCCAATGGCGCCATCTTTTGCATCTATCACCAGAGCCTTTATCTAGTGGACCCTTCCCAGGACGCTGTGTTCCAGAATTTTGAGCAGTGCATTGATGTGAAGACGGACCTTGAAGTCCCACTTCCAGGGGGCGTTGTCCTACGAAGTGGAATCTTTGCACAGCAGATTTTGGAGCGTTCTGACTGCTCACTGGATGCTTCAAAGGTCCTATGCATGGACAGCGAAAAGTTTCAGGGCCCATGCGTTGTGCGATTTGCAAGGGTTGGGGACCAGATTCGGCTCAAGGACGGAATGAAGATGGTGATGCGCCTTCTTCAGGATATGAAGATTCCGTCATGCCTTCGAAAACGCGTACCGGTTTTGGTGGATAGCGACGGTGTATGCGCCGTTTTCGGCTGTTTCTATGGACAGAATGATAGAATTTGTGTGAAGTTCCGCACTTCACTTGCCCCAAACCGATTTACACAATATATTGTCTCTAAAGGTTAATTATGGACACTGAAAACAAAGACAACGAGCTCAACAACCCAGTTGACGAGCAGAAGACAGAGAACCAGCAGACTCCAGAACAGGGATCTTCTCAGGAAGCCCCTCAGGACTCTGCATCCAATCAGGATAGTGCCAAGGCATTCTGGAAGGAGACCCCTTTCGATGAGATGCAGCATGTGAAACCAGACAGCTTTGCAGGTTTGGAGGGTGGCACTCCTAACAATTCCTCCAACAACGGCTCCTCCGATGGTAGAAAAAGCGACAACAGAAAGCAGGATTCCGATGCCTATTGGAGACCTCGCTCAGCTTCACAGAACAAAGGTGATGGAAAGTCTTCCGGCAATTCCAATAACTACTACAGAGGACCTGAGCACAATCCTGGTAACGGTTCCAATGGAAACGGACCTCTGCATTCCAGAAAGAACAGAATCGGACTGTACATCTTCATTGGTCTGATCATTCTGTTTGCCATCACAATCTTCACCAGCAACAATGGAGTGTCTGAAGTCACATACACATCCTTCAAGGGTGCCGTTGAGACAGGTAAGGTCTCTAAGGTCAACATCAAGAACAATACCTACATCTACTTCAGCACTATGAGTGGAAGCGAATATCGAACAAGAATCCCTTACAGCGATGCAAAGCTCTTGGATCTCTTGGAAAGCCACAACGTGGAGATCTCCGGATCCGATCAGGATATCTCCATCCTGGCAATCATTTTTGAGCTTCTGCCATGGGTCATCTTCATCGGTTTCACAATTATGCTGCTGAGACAGACCTCCGGAAACGGTCAGATGATGCAGTTCGGCAAAAGCCATGCAAAGCAGTTCTCCGAGAAGGAGATCAAGGTCAAATTCAAGGATGTCGCAGGCCAGAAAGAGGCAAAGTACGAGTTGGAAGAGGTTGTTGACTTCCTCAAGAACCCGAAGAAATACAGCGAAATCGGTGCAAAGATTCCAAAGGGAGTCCTTCTGGTAGGTCCTCCAGGAACTGGTAAGACCTTGATTGCCAAGGCTGTTGCCGGTGAGGCAGGCGTTTCCTTCTTCCATACCAGCGGTTCTGACTTCGTCGAGATGTTCGTCGGTATGGGTGCTGCCCGTGTCAGAGACCTCTTTGATCAGGGCCGAAAGCACTCTCCATGTATCCTTTTCATTGATGAGATTGATGCTGTCGGTCGTGCCAGAGGAAGCGGACTTGGTGGTGGACACGATGAGCGTGAGCAGACACTGAACCAGATTCTTGTTGAAATGGACGGTTTCGATACTTCAACAGGTGTCATTGTCATTGCCGCAACAAACAGAGCTGATGTTCTGGATCCGGCTCTTCTCAGACCTGGCCGCTTTGACAGACAGGTTGCAATCAGCCTTCCAGACATCCAGGAACGTGAGGATATCCTCAAGATCCATGCTGCCAAGGTCAAGACTGGCGAGGATGTCGATCTCAAGAAAATCGCTCGTGCAACACCTGGTGCTTCCGGTGCCGACCTTGCAAACCTCGTCAACGAGGCTGCACTGTTTGCCACAAGACAGAACCGAAAGGTCGTCTGCCTCAAGGACTTTGAGCAGGCAAGAGACAAGATGGTTCTCGGCGTTGCAAAGAAGAGCCACGTGATGACTCCAGAAGACAAACTTCTGACAGCTTATCATGAGGGTGGTCATGCATTGCTGTTCTACTATCTTTCTGATATCGACCCTCTTTACAAGGTCACAATCATCCCTCATGGAAACGCCGGCGGTGTCACAATGGGTCTTCCAGAGAAGGATCAGTCTTACATGAAGAGAAGTTCCCTCATGAGCCACATCAAGATGGCAATGGGTGGCTACATCGCTGAGAAACTTCTCAACGGTCAGACTTCAACTGGTCCAAGCTCCGATATCAAGCAGGCAACAGATATCGCAAGAAGAATGGTCACTGAGTGGGGTATGAGCAACCTTGGATTCATCAGCCTCGGTTCAGAAGGTGAACCTCTGTTCCTTGGTCGTGAGATTGCACAGCACAAGGACTTCAGTGATGAGACTGCAAGAAAGATCGATGCCGAGGTCCAGGGCATTCTCAAGGAATGTATGGATGACGCAACAAGAATCCTGACCGAGCATCGTGACCAGCTGGATCTTCTTGCCCGTGAACTCGTAGCCAAGGAGACTCTGGACGACAACGAAGTCAGAGAACTTCTCGGTTTTGAGGCCTACGGTCCGAAAAACTCAGACATTAAGTAATATTATTTATTTAAAAAATAGGTTATCATTTACGCTGGCTGCATAGGCCAGCGTTTTTGATAAGGGGATAATATGGTAGATTCCGCCCACAAGAGAAATTTCTGTATCATTGCACACATTGACCACGGCAAGTCAACACTGGCCGACAGGTTCATCGAGAAGGCCCGCCTTGTGACCTCCAGAGGTCCTGCACAGGCTCAGATCCTTGACAACATGGATATCGAGCGCGAGCGTGGAATCACCATCAAAAGCCAGGCTGTCACAGTGCCTTACACCGCTTCCAACGGAGAGCTCTATGAACTGAACCTGGTCGATACTCCGGGTCACGTCGACTTCTCCTACGAAGTTTCCCGAGCCATCAGTTCCTGTGAGGGTGCACTGCTTCTCATCGATGCCACCCAGGGCGTTGAGGCTCAGACCCTTGCCAACCTCTACATGGCAATGGAGCACAACCTGGAGGTCATTCCTGTCATCAACAAGATTGACCTTGCCAGTGCTGATATCGATTCCTGCATGCACCAGATTGACCATGACCTTGGACTTGATGTGGATATGGCTCAGAAGGTCTCCGCAAAGACCGGTGAGGGTGTCGATGCCCTTTACGAGGCAATCGTCGATTACATCCCAGCTCCAAAAGATGAGTCCGCAAAGCCACTGAAGGCTCTGATCTTCGACAGCCACTACGATCCATACCGAGGCGTCATCGTTCACTTCAGAATCTTCGAGGGCAGCATCGCAGAAGGTCAGGAGATCATGTTCATGAACAGCCAGGCCGTCTACAAGGTCGAAGAGGTCGGCATTTTCCAGTTGGACCTTATTCGAACAAAGACCCTTTCCTCTGGTGACGTAGGATACTTCATCGCCGGAATCAAGAACATCAGCGATATTCGCGTCGGTGATACTGTGACCTTGGCAAGCAACCCTGCCGCCGAGCCTTGTGACGGGTTCAAGGATGTCAAACCTGTCGTATTCAGCTCCATCTATCCTGTTGATACCAACGATTACGAGGAGCTTCTGGATGCCATCGAGCGCCTCAAGCTCAATGACGCTTCTCTTGTCTATGAGAAGGACAGCTCCATTGCTCTTGGCCAGGGGTTCCGCTGTGGATTCTTGGGAATGCTACATCTGGAAGTCGTCCAGGAGCGAATCGAGCGTGAGTTCGGCCTTTCCATTGTTCTCACAAGCCCATCGGTACGCTATGTGATTCACATGAAAAACGGTGATACCCTTGAGGTCGATAACCCACTGGATTATCCGGAGCAGGTCAGAATCGACTATGCCGAGGAGCCTTACATCCGCGCAAGTGTCATCACGCCAACTGCTTATGTCGGTCCGATCATCACCCTTTGCATGGAAAAGCGCGGAACCCAGACGGCAATGAACTACATTGATGAAAAGCGTGTTGAGCTTGTCTACGAGATGCCTCTTTCAGAAGTCCTGTTTGAGTTCTATGACAGACTCAAGTCCATCTCCAGAGGTTATGCCTCCTTTGACTATGAGCTTATCGACTACAAGAAGACTGATCTTGTCCGCATGGATATCCTTGTCAACGGTGAGCCTTGTGATGCACTGAGCATGCTGGTTTTCAGAGACAATGCCGCTTTCCGTGGCAGACAGGCATGTGAGAGACTGCAGGAAGAGATTCCAAGACACCAGTTCAAGATTCCAATCCAGGCTGCAATCGGTGGAAACATCATTGCCCGAGAGACCATCAGTGCATTCCGAAAGGATGTTACCGCCAAGTGTTATGGTGGAGACATGACACGAAAGAGAAAGCTCCTTGAGAAACAGAAGGAAGGAAAGAAGCGCATGAAGCTTGTCGGAAACGTCGAGATTCCACAGAGTGCTTATCTTGCTGTTCTCAAGAGCAAGGGCGATGACCAGAAATAAGGCATGCGAAAAAAGGAAGAGTCCATATGGAAGTAAAGGAATACAAATACAGAAAAGGGGACTATTCATTCTCCATTCTCAATCTTGGTTGTGCTATCACATCCATCTGCACTCCTGACAGAGACGGCAATATCGCAAATGTCACACTTCCATTTGTCGGCGCCACAGAGGATGCCAATGTCATTCTCGGCTCAACAAGCTTCTATGGCCTGACCGTCGGACGTTTTGCAAACCGAATCGGTGGTGCAAGTTTCTCCCTCAACGGAAAGACCTACACCTTTGAGAAGAACGACGGACCAAACTTCCTGCACAGTGGCCCAAACGGTATCTGGTCAAGAATCTGGAACGTCAAGCATATGGACGATGGCTTTCTGTGCTCCATCAAAGTGACCGAGGCCGATGACGGATTTCCTGGCGACTGCGAGATTCGTGTACGCTTTTCCATGTCAGCCGATGGTGTCTTCAAGATCCATTACAGCGTAACCTGTTCCGAAGCCTGTCCAATCAACCTGACAAACCATACCTATTTCAACCTTTCCGGCGATCCTAGCCAGAGCATCCGCGATCACCTTGTGGTGATGAATAGTCACCGTGTCGTCGAGGCTGGTCCTGGTCTGATTCCGACTGGCAAGATTGTTGATGTTTGTGGCACGGCACTTGATTTCACAACCGAAAAGGCCATAGGTCAGGATGTGGATTCCCCAGAACTCGCTGTGGCTGGCGGTTATGACCATGCCTATGTTGTTGACAGACTGGACGGCGCCTCCAGAGGGTTTGCAAAGTTCATCCATGTGCGCGATCCGAAGAGCGGCAGAATTGTCCAGGCCTTTACTGACCTTCCAGCTTTTCACCTCTACACAGGAAACTTCCTGAGCGGAGATTGCGGATACACCAAGCAGTGCGGTTTCTGTCTTGAGACGGAGTTCTACCCAGATTGTGTGAACCAGGACAGCTTCCCATCCTGTATCGTAAATCCAGGTGAACTGTTTGAAAGTACGACTGTCTACCATTTCTATACAGATAAGAACTGCTGAGTGGAGGGTTTTATGAGTGAAGTCAAACTGATAGGTATTACAGGTGGTTCCGGATGTGGAAAGTCCACAATTGTCCGCAAAATCAGTGAGGTGTGCTCCGACCTGGTTGTCATTGCACAGGACAATTACTATAAGAGTGCCGTTTTCATCAACAACTCCAACATCACAGCTTATAACTTTGACCATCCGGATGCTTTTGATATTGAGCTTCTGCACCAGCATTTGAGTGATCTCAAAAACGGCAAGGCAATTGAGATGCCACAATACGACTTCGTCCATCACTGCAGAACTTCCCAGACAATCCATGTGGAGCCGGCATCTCTGATCATTGTGGAAGGCCTTATGGTTTTGCACGACCCAGAGATCCGAAAGCTGCTTGATCTGAAAATCTATGTCGATGCACCAGATGATGTTCGCTTCATTCGAAGACTGCAGAGGGATATCAATGAGAGAGGTCGTACGGTCGAAAGTGTCATCAAACAGTATCTTGAGGTTGTCCGACCAGGTCACATGGCTTTCATCGAGCCGACTAAGGACTATGCGGATCTGATTGTTCCAGAGGGCGGTCACAATGAAAGTGCCCTCAATGTTCTGATCTCATTTGTCAAAGAGATCTGCAACAGTTAAAGCATCTGATATTTACTATATAATAGAAGCGTATTAGAGAAGGTCCTTTCCATGTCTTCGGAAAGAGACCTTCTTGTCGTGTATGGCCTTGAAACTGAAAACTTCAGGTACTTCATCGATTCCTCCATAGTAGAGGCGGTTGCATCGGAGAATCCGTGCCACACCAAGCGTAGTGCCTTTGAGAATTCCGTGTTTCATGACGGCCTGGCAGAAGTAGTGGGAGCAAGTAGGCGAGTACAGACAGTCCTTTCCAAGGAATGGGGAGAGAAATTTCTGGTAACCTTTTACCGGAATCAGGTATATTTTCCTTGCAACGTCTTTGTTCATGTGTTAAAAATACCTTCTGTAGGCAATTTATTCAATCAAGGGTTTGACTAAACATTTTGTTTGGTCTATATTACGTCTGTTATTGTGTAAATTTTCCAAACGGAGGATAAATATGGCAGGTGCTATTTCTAAGAACGCACGACGTGAAGGTGAGAAGATTCTGACAAGCCGCTGGGGTGGACAGATCAAGACAAAGACCATCTTTGAGAATGGTAAGCTTCATCACATCGCTTACTGTGTCAAGACTGGTAACACAGCACGCAAGCCAAAGGATCTGATGTAATCCATCTCCTTTGATTGCAGAGCCCGCTTCATAGCGGGTTTTTTTTTGGTTTTGCTAATCTGACCCCTGTGAAATGCATAAAATTAATAGAAAAAATGAAGATTTTTTAATCTTTTTATGTATCCACTTTTGGCGGTCATGTGTTATTATGTTTGTGTTATATATTGAGAACGTCATGAGGAGGAAACACGTGAATCGTTTTTCAAAGACCGTATATTTGACAATCCTGGTTTTCGCCATGGTTTTCGCTCTTGTTGGTTGTAAGACAGCAGCCGTCACAGAAGAGCCAGTAGCAGTCGTAGAAGTAGCTGAGCCAGCTCCTGCAGTAGTCGAGCAGCCAGCCGCTCCAGCAGCAGAGCCAGTTGTTGAAGCTCCAGCAGCAGAGCCAGTCGTTGAGGCTCCAGTTGTTGAGGCAGTCGCAGAGCCAGAGCTCCAGCCAGTTACCCTGAAGTACACACTTCTCGGTTCCGACATCACAGTTGTCGCAGGCGTTGGAGAGGCAACAATCACTTACCCAGCTTTCATCACAGAAGCAGATATCGCTGGTCTCGCAAACGCAGCAGTTGCACAGTATGGTGCAGTTGTCGCAGATGTTACATATGCAGCTAAGGACGGCGTCCTCACAGTTACATATCCAGAGACTTGGACACTTGCAGATCTCGCAGTTGCTGAGCAGGCAGTCATGGCTTACGTCGCAGAAGTCACAGCTCCAGCAGCAGTCGAAGAGCCAGTTGCTGAAGAGCCAGTTGTTGAAGTCGTCGAAGAGCCAGCAACAGGTGCTCTCGTCATGAACCTCGCTTACGCAGGTTACGAAGCAACAGTTGAGTGCTATGATGGTATCGCATTCATCACATATCCAGAGTTTGTTACAAACCAGGAGATGGTTGACGCAGCAACAGCAGCTTACGCAGCATATGCTCAGTACCTCCAGGGTACAGTCCTTACACTTGTTGAGCCAGGTTACGCAACTCTCACATACCCACAGGGTCTTACAGTTGCAGACTTCGACTTCGCTTCAGAGATTCTCCAGAAGGAAGTTGCTTACTACCTCACAGCAATGTTCGCACCAGTTGCAGAGCCAGTTGTTGAAGAGCCAGCAGTTGAAGAGCCAGCTCCAGTTGTTTACACAGCTGAGGTCGATGTCTTCGGTTACAAGGCAACTCTCACCTACACAGAGAAGGAAGTCACAGTTGATTACCCAGCATTCATCACAAATGCTGAAGTCGCTGAAGCAGCCAAGGCAGCTTATGCAGCATTCGGCAAGTACCTCCAGGGCACATCACTTGTTATCGATAACGGAACAGCAGTTCTTAGCTTCCCAGTTGAGATCACAGAAGATGACTTCACAGTCGCAGTTGCTCTCCTGAACCAGGAACTCCCAGCTTACGCAATGGCAGTTGTCACAGCAGCTCAGGCACCAGTTGTCGAAGAGCCAGTTGTTGAAGCAGTTGTCGCAGTTGAGCCAGTTGTCGAAGCTCCAGCAGCAGAGCCAGTCGTTGAGGCTCCAGCAGCTCCAGCACCAGCTCCAGAGGCTCCAGCAGCCGCACCTGCAGCACCAGCACCAGCTCCAGCAGCAAGCACAACAACTTCTACACCAGCTCCTGCAGCTCCAGCACCAGCTCCAGCTCCAGCACCAGCAGCTAAGAAGTCCAATGCAGGCCTGATCGTTGTCATCATCGTTCTTGTCCTTGCAGCAGCTGCAGCAGCTTGCATCGTTCTTAAGAAAAAGAAGAAATAAGATCGCTGCAAAACAACAGTAGAGATTTAGAGCTCCCTTAACCGGGAGCTCTTTTTTTGTCCTCTCTGAAGATGTGTGATCCTGCGCGATCCCAATTGCGCCATAGACGATAAATATGGCTCCTGGAACGGTGAGGCCGATTGTGTGCTGATAGAGAGAGGACGATAGGGAAGAATGGCCTTGTTGTGGCTATGTGTGAACCGATAGATGTCCTAAAAGGTTCTGCTAGCTTGGGGGAAGAGTTTGAGACGGGTTGTGTTAGGTGAAAAGGGAATAAAAAAACCGGAACCTAAGTTCCGGTCTTGTTTGCTCCCCGAGGCGGACTCGAACCACCGACAGGGTGGTTAACAGCCACCTGCTCTACCGACTGAGCTATCAGGGAATGTTCAAAGAACACATTGAATGTACAAGTTTGTGCACTTTTAGTCAACTACTTCATGCAAAAAAAACCGCTTCATTTCGAAGCGGCTTCATTTTCATCTGGTTTCATCAACTAAACTGGGTGATGATGGACTTGATTTCAGCAAAACGCTGATCCAATTCCTCCTGGGTCTTTGCCTCAGCGACGACACGAAGGTAAGGTTCTGTGTTTGACTTTCTGACATTGAACCACCAAGTTGGGAACTCCACTCTGTAGCCGTCAAAATCAAGGATACGATCTGGATTCATCTTGGAGTACTTCTCAAGAAGGGCATCAATGGCACCATCCTTGTTCTCAAGTTTGAAGTTGACTTCTCCGCTGTTAGCATAGGCGATAACATCATCGATGAACTGCCCCAGAGTCTTTCCCTGTTTCTTGAGGGCTGAGACTGTCTGAAGAACAATCAGAGAAGCAAGGATTCCGCTATCGCAATTGTGGAAGTCTCTGAAGTAATAGTGACCAGCTAGCTCACCGCCGAAGATGCAATGCTCTTCACGAATCTTGATCTTTGCAAAAGCATGTCCGACCTTCCAGATATGGACGTCTGTTGCACCGATTTTCTTCAGATAATCTGTGGTGGAACGGGAGGTTCTGATATCAACGAGAACAGGGCCCTTTTCCTTAGCTAGGAAGTAGTATCCGAGGATGCTTGTCACATAGTCTGGCTGGATGAAACGTCCGCGTTCATCAATGAACATGACGCGATCTGCATCACCATCGTAGATGACACCACAATCGGAACCGTTGGCCTTCACGGCCTCCATCAGCTGTCTACAGTTCTCAACTTCAAGAGGGTTCGGCTCGTGGCCTGGGAAATTTCCATCCAGTGTGTCGTTGATATATTTTGCATGCTCGCCGAATAGTTCCTTCACGTAGAGATTGCTCATGCCGTTTGAGGCATCAACTGTGAGGTTGAGGTTTGAGAGGTCCGGAAGAAAACCCTTCTGGTAGTTGAGGTATGCTTCATGGATGTCCTTGTCGATGACCTTTCCTCTGCTGCACTCACAGACCGGTTTGACTTCAAGTTCATTGACCATTTTCTCAAGCTCTTTGAGACCTGTGTCCCCACCAACCGGAATGGCGTTGGTTCTGGAGATCTTCATACCGTTGTACTGCTTTGGGTTGTGGCTTGCTGTAATCTGCACAGAGGCATCCGCCTTGAGATAGACGGTTGCGAAATAGACCATTGGTGTTGTGGCAAGTCCGATGTTCCATACGTCGACACCTGCATCATTGATACCTTTGCAGAGGTTTTCGAAGATTTCGTCGCTGGACATTCTGACGTCTCTTCCAACAACAACATATTTGCAAGGGAGAAGTCTAGGAAGGAAGTAACCTACCTTGTATGCTGTCTCCTTATTGAAATCCTGGTTGTAGATACCACGGATATCATAGGCTTTGAATACACCCATATCTGCTCCTTACACACGATTGGCCAAACTGTTGGCCTGTGTGATCATTTTCTCAACTGTTCTGTCCATGAATCGGAAATACAGGAAAGAACCATTTTCAAGTCCGATTTCCAACACGGTCTCACTCAGTATTCTGGTCAGAAGGGAAGCCTCTTTGATCTTCTCAAAGGCTTTGTATCCCATGCAGAAATTCTCTGCTGCCTTTCTTCTGACGATACGAAGTGTTCTGACGTCCTGTGCGCTGAATGAGGACTCGAACTTCACGTAGTCACTTTTGCGTTTGACGGGGATTCCAAGAATGCTGTTTTCAGGTTTGAAGTCCTGGAAGCGGAACACTCCATCAATCACATAGAGGAAAACGCCATGGTCTCTGACGATTCCACTATTGTCTGCATAGAAAGAGGCGAAGGTTCTGAATGTGATCTTTCCTCCGAATCTGGATTCCAACTCACCCAGAAAGGAAAGAGCATCATAATCTTCTGAATTGGACGACATAATGATCCTCCGCTGTCTATCTTTTTTTCATCTTAACATATATAATGCCCAACGAAAAAGGTTAAAATGGGAAAATGGATTACGTCGAAAAGGATTTTGGCAAAATACTGAAGAACAACGCCCAGACTTTGAGGCATGATCTTCTTCCTGCGGGAACGGATTGTTTCCGCGTCTATGACAGGAATCTCTCAAGATATCCTGTGACAGTTGATCTGTACGGAAAATATGCAAAAGTGACCGACTATGGTGAGGAGCCTCTTTCTGATGAACTGAAGGCTTCTTGTCTTGATATCTGTAGTAGAATGCTCTATCTGGATGCTGAGAACGTCATCTATGCCTATCGGGCAAAGAGGTCAGAGCATCAGCAACATGAGAAGACAGAGTCTGAGGCTGTCCGTACAACCGTAAAGGAGAATGGACTTTCCTTTACCGTAGACCTTACAACCTATGTCGATACCGGACTGTTTCTGGACCATGCTGTCACAAGGCAGATGATTCGTGAGCGCAGTGCCAATGCCGATGTGCTGAACCTCTTCTCCTATACGGGAAGCTTTTCCGTCTATGCTGCAGCAGGTTTTGCAAACACCGTCACAAGTGTCGACATGTCTGCCACATACACCAAGTGGGCAGAGGAGAACCTTGAGGCCAACGGATACTCTGGTGACATGTACAAATGTGTGTGCATGGATGCCACCAAGTTCGTTGCCCAGGAAATTGAGAAGGGACGCAAATATGACATCATCATATTCGATCCGCCAAGCTTCTCAAACAGCAGAAAAATGGAAGAGGATTTTGATGTTGCACGTGACTATGTCACATGGATCCGAAATCTCTTCAGCATTTTGAAAAAGACAGGTATAATCCTGTTCTCAACCAATCTTGGAACTTTCAGGATGGATAAGAGACGACTCAGAGGATTGAGCGTCAAGGAAATCACCGGGGCAGTAGGTGCACCTGGTTTTGTTAAGGGTCGTGCAGGTACGACCAGGAGTTGGATGATGGCATTTGATGAAGAATCGCTCTCACTTGACTGGAGCGAGCCAGAGAAGAAGTCTGAGAAGAGTTCAGACAGCAGAGAGAAGTCAGACAGGGGTTCTGATTACAGAAGATCCGAGAGAAGATCTGACGGAGAGAGAAGAAACAGCGGTAGAAGGGATTTCCACAGGGACGGTGACAGAGAAAGACGCCCATATGGAGAGAGACGTTCCTATGGTGACAAGCCATACAGAGAGAGATCCCAGGGTGACAGACCTTCCTACGGAAGAGACAGAGCATTCGGTGAGAGATCCGAAAGATCCGAGAGACCTTATGGCGACAGACCATATAACAGAGACAGAAACTCTGACCGTTCTTTCGGTGACAGACCATACAGAAGAAATGATCGCTATAGCCATCACGACAGATTTGATGACAACGAGCAGAGAAAGGATCGCTTCGGCGGAAGATCCTATGAAAGAAAGTCCTATGAGGATCGCGAAGATTCTGAGCGCACAGAGCGTTCCGAAAGAAGATCCTATGGTGACAGACCATACAATAGAGAGAGAAGTTTCGACAGAGAGCGCAGCTTCAACAGAGATCGCAGACCATCCTATGGTGAGAAGCGTGAATTCCACCGCTCCGAAGAAGGCTCAGAGAGAAGATCTTTCGATCGTGACAGACGTCCTTCCTTCAGCGATCGTGGCGAAAGAAGACCTTTCCATTCTGAAAGAGGTGAGAGATCTGAAAGATCCTTTGACCGTGACAGCAAGAAGAGCACAAAGAAGCCTTTTGGCTATGACTCCTTCAAGCCAGCACGCTCCAGAGAGGACAGCACAGACTTCTTCTGGAACACAGATGATCTTGATCCAAAGCCAAGAAAGAACGAGGACTGAGTCGTTTGTATCAGAGTATTCCAAGCCGTTGCACATAATGTGTGACGGCTTTTTCTTTTTTCGACTGAGTGTCGGCTGTGAAATGCCTGTGCATTCTAGCGTCCAGGTCACCGAGCGGGCAGGATAGCCCAGCGTTGGTGACGGACTGCGTCCCATCGGGAGCATGCATCAGGCCTTACATGGCCTACACACATGAGCATGAGGGATAAATAAGCCGAAAAATGAAGATATTATTCCTCTCAAGGGATAATGAAGAAATATCTCTGCACTTTTTTTGTAAGTGTTGTCTTTTTACACCTTATATTCCCATAAATAAGTCACAATTCTCACTTGCAATGAGTCGGCCCTCAATGGCAGTCTTCAATTCCATGATGATTTTGATGTTTACATAAGCTCTATACCACGGAACTGCAGAAAATATTTTTTGTACGTGGTAAAACACCACGTAAAACCAGAAAATGGTAATAAAATGTGGTGTATACAACATTCTCTTTGGTTTCTGCTCATGTGTGTAGGCCGTGCAAGGCCTGCTGCATACTCCCAAAGGGACGCGAACATGCGCCTCGGTTTGGCTATTCTGCCACCTGGCGCATCGGTCCGCTAGAATGCACAGGCATTTCACCGCCGACCCACAATCGCAAGGACGTAAGAAAAAGAGCACCTTCTTAGGTGCCCTTTGAACTTTGTCTTATGACGTTTTACAGCTTTACATGGCACACATCAATGGAAGTCCCCAGTGTGACCTGGAAGGACTGTGTGCTGTGTGTGATGTCTCTGGTGTAGCCTACAGATCCGTCAATGCGGATAGCATCCTGCAACTGCAGTGCAAGGTTGAATTTCAACTTAAGGGCTGTGGTGACAACTCCTGAAAGTTTGACGGCATTGAGCCAGTCGTTACTGTTGAAGAATGCTGTGTTGTAGGTGCTGTCAATGTAGTAGGAGCCTCGTCGGATCAGCTCTGCCACAAAGCCTGCTTTCAGTGGATATTCATCATACTCCATGGCAACGCGATGGACCTCTGTGTTCGGACCATATGGGAAACCCAGGTAGAAGGCATCGTTGTCATAGAACTTGTCTACATAGCCTGCAATGGAGTTGAACTGGAACGGTGAGGTGAACTTGCCGCCACCTGGTGCTCGGTTGTACATGAATGTGGTGCAGAGGAAGTACTCGTAGCTGATGTTCATGCCAGCTTCCTTTTTGAAGGTCTCTTCCTTCAAGGCGTAGTCACGGTAGCTGAACTTGGATGAGGTGGTCGGTCTTGCGTCAAAGAGATGCCATTCGATTCCTGCGGTGAAACCAAGGGCGGTCGGTTTTCGGTTCGCAGAGCCTGTTTCGGTGCCCATCTCAAAATCATCCATGGTGAATGTTCCAAAGAGGCGGAAGTCTGCAAGCTTTGCTTCTGCCGCCACGTTGATCATGACGTTGGAGCAGTCATCCTGGAAGTTATCATGCCACAAGGCAATGGGTGTAAAATCCAGAAGGGATGCTTGCTTGCCGTAAATGTTGTTGAGCTCTGCAAAGGAGAGTCTGAGACTTGGATTCTGGAAAATGAATCTGTGGGCAAATGTTGAGCGAGGTGCACCTTCGGCAGGGACGCCGACATCCAGGTAGTACTTGTAGGCGATGCCTAGAAAACTGTATGTGAAGTTCCAATTGTCTCCAAAATCGGAGGAGTAGGAGGCATAGAGGTTATCCAGAAACGGCGGGGAGTCAGAGATTGCCATATCATAGGTGGAAGGTCCCCATTTGACCTGTCGTCTTCCGATGGAAAGGTAGAAGGCTTCGTTGGATGAGGTGTAGTCCACATAGCCGATTCTCGGAAATGTCAGGTCGATGCTTGCCTGGTTGAGAAACGGAAGGTTCGTCAGAATGCTGCCTTCGTTTGTGAACTGCATGAAGGAGTCCTGCATCAGATCGACAATGGCAACGATGTCTACCTGATCAGTATCTAGGACAAAACCGAAATCCGCAAAGCCTTCCTTCTCAAAGGCTCTGTTCCAGTAATCCTGTCTTGTTTCCCACCAGTTGCTGTTCACAAGACCTGTCGTGTTTTTCCAGTTTGTGCTGCCAAGCGCAATGCCGGAAGGGCTGTTGTCAAATGTGAAATAGGGTTTGATGTTGACCACAGGAAGGACTGCGGCAAAGACGGAGCTGGCTATGAGCAAAGCGACGAGGGCTGAAATGATTTTCTTCATGCGCCAATTCTATCACAGAAGAGTCTTGTGTGGCTGAGAAAACAAAAACGTCGCGATTTCTCGCGACGTCCATTGCATTTGCGTGAATCTCGATCAGAGACCCATCTTTGCCTTCTGCTTTGCCCAAGAGTCCTTGAGTGTGACAGTTCTGTTGAAGATCAGGTGCTCTGGTGTGCTGTCATAGTCTGGTGTGAAGTAACCGCTTCTGAGGAACTGCAGATAGTCGCCTGGCTTTGCCTCGGCAAGGGAAGGCTCAAGCTTTGCATCCTTGACAACAACAAGGGACTCTGGATTCAGGTCGTCCAGGTAATTGCCTGTGGTTGAACCCGGATCCTCTGCTGAGAAGAGTTTGTCATAAAGTCTGACCTCACCGCTGACAGCGAACTTTGCACTTACCCAGTGGCTTGTTCCCTTGACCTTTCTTCCGTCTGGAGTCTCTCCTCCACGTGATTCCGGATCATAGGTGCAATGTACGACAGTGACGTTGCCTTCTGCATCTTTCTCACAGCTGATGGCTTTGACGTAGTAGGCTGTCTTGAGTCTGATCTCATTTCCGATGTAAAGGCGGTGATAACCCTTTGGTGGAACTTCCATGAAGTCCTCGCGCTCAATGTAGACCTCCTTTGTGAATGGGATCTTTCTTGTGCCAGCTGATGGGTCTTCTGGATTGTTCTCTGCATCGAAGTACTCGACCTGATCCTCTGGATAGTTGTCGATGACAAGCTTGATCGGATCAAGGACGGCCATGCAGCGCTTTGCTCTCTTGTTCAGGTCTTCACGAACACAGAACTCCATAAGGGAGTAGTCGACGACAGACTCGACCTTTGCAACACCAACACGGTTCACAAAGTCCTTCATTGCCTCTGGGGAGTAACCTCTGCGTCTGATACCGCTGACAGTTGGCATTCTTGGATCATCCCAACCGCTTACGATTCCGAGATTCACAAGGTTGAGAAGCTTTCTCTTGCTCAGGACAAAGTGATTGATGTTGAGTCTTGCGAATTCATACTGGTGAGGAGCATGCTCGATGTTGTCGATGGAACATGCCCAGTCATAAGCTGGTCTATGGTCCTCGAACTCAAGTGTACAGATGGAGTGTGTGATACCCTCGATGGCATCGGAAATCGGGTGGGTGAAGTCATACATTGGATAGACGCACCACTTGTTTCCTGTTCTTGGATGCTCTGCATACTTGATTCGATACAGGGCAGGGTCTCTCATGTTGATGTTCGGACTTGCCATGTCAAGCTTTGCTCTGAGAAGGTATTTGCCTTCCGGATACTTGCCTTCGCCCATCTCCTGGAAGAGTCTGAGGTTCTCCTCAATGCTTCTGTCACGGTCCGGACTGTTCTTTCCTGGTGTTGTGAGTGTTCCGCGATTCTCCTTGACCTGCTCTGGTGTCTGGCTGTCAACATAGGCCATACCTTTCTTGATGAGGTCAATGGCGATCTCGTGAAGCTGCTCGTAATAGTCGGAGGCGTAGAACTCGTTTTCGCCCCAATCGAAACCTAGCCACTTGATGTCGGACTTGATGGAGTCAATGTACTCCATATCCTCTTTTGCTGGGTTTGTGTCGTCCAATCTGAGATGACATACTCCGCCATATTTCTGGGCCAGTCCGAAATTCAGACAAATGCTCTTGATGTGGCCAAGATGAAGGTATCCATTTGGCTCTGGTGGGAAACGTGTGACAATCTTGTTGTTTGGAACTTTGCCGCTTGCAAGGTCATCCTCGATGATCTTCTCGATGAAGTTGAGTGGTGCCTTCTCCTCTGTCTTGATCTCTTCTGACAGTTCTTTTGTATCCATGGTGTATCCTCCACTGCCCTTCCAAAGGGGCGCTAAGATGATAGCGCGATATTATCACATCAGTTGGAAAGATTCTACACATTGTAGTAATATAGGGATGCGGAGGACGCAATTATGATCGCATGCATTGGTGAATCACTGATAGATACTCTTGGTGACAGACATCTTGTGGGAGGATGCCCGTTCAACGTGGCAAAGGCTGCTTCCCGACTTGGTGCCTCTGTGTCCTTTTACGGAAAGGTCTCCAGTGATGCATACGGGGCAGAGATCTTGGAGTCCATGATCAACGACTGTGTGATCTTTGATCCGATGCTCTGCAATTCCGAGCATCCGACACTGTGCAGCAAGGCTGTCATCGATGAAAACGGAAACGCCAGTTATGTGTTCGATTATGAGGGTACCGCTGCCTGTGAAGTGACACAAACTGAGCTTTCCACTTCCTTCGCAACCGTTTCGGATATTGATATGGCGTTCTTTGGGTCAATCTCGCTTTTGATGAAACCAGGTTGCGATGCCATAGTTCCTGCTATCCATGGTATCAGCTCTCGTCCAAAGATGTTCCTGGACCCGAATGTCAGACCTTCCATGGTAAGTGACCCAGATGCCTATCGCCAGATGATTTTGGGTCTTGTGGGCGAGTGTGACATCGTCAAGGCAAGTGAAGAGGACATTTCCTATCTACTTCCAGGCCTTGAGATGCAGGTTGCGGAAGACCGTTTTGCCGGTTTGTGTGAGTGGAATCTTGTCGTAACGCGCGGCGAGCGTGGCTGCACCTGGTACACCAAGGATTTCCGTGTGGACTGTCCTGCCTATCCGGTTTCCAACGTTGTGGATACAATTGGCTGTGGAGATACCTTTGACGGTGCGATTATGACGTATCTGCAAAAGCACGACCTTGTGAATGAGATTCACGAACTGGATCAGAAGACCATCTCCGACATCCTGGCATATGCCGCTAAGGCTTCTGCCTTGAACTGCACAAAAGAGGGCTGCAATCCTCCGTTTGCGGAGGAGCTGTGACAAACAGACGTTCTGCTCTGGTTCTCGCCGTTGAGATTTTCATCCTCCTTGTCATTGTGGTTTTTCTTGCAGGTTCTGCCAGAACCAAGGTGACCATCAGCAATCGCATATGCCTAGGAACAGCATGCTCCATCACCGTCTATGGAAATGCCTCCAAGGCAAAGTCTGCTATCGGTAAGGCTTGGGATGCAGTGACGGAGCTTGAAAACCACATCAGCGTCAATCTTCCTTACAGTGAGGTTTCCCTGGCAAACGCCATGGCAGGAAGCGGGCAGTGGCTTGAAATCTCCGAGCAGACCTATGAACTTGTGGACTTTGCCATTCGCATGTCTGATAAAACTTCTGGTGCCATGAATCCTGCTCTTGGAAGTTTGATTGCCATGTGGGGTATCGGCACCGATGACGCAAGAGTGCCAAGTCAGGAAGAACTTGAAACTGCCCTTGCTTCAGCAAAGGTGGGGAACATCCTTTTGCAGCGTAGGGACGGCAGATGTTTCATCCAGATTACAGAGGCTGCTACGGTTCTGAATCTTGGTGCAGTAGGAAAGGGCTGGGCCGCCGATGTCGCAGCAAAGGTGCTTTCCTCTTGCGGGATTGAAAATGCTCTTTTGGACTTTGGCGGTAACATCTATGCCTTGGGAAAGTTTCCGACCACTTTCGGTGCAAGGGATTTCAGCATAGGGCTACAGGACCCAGACCAGTACCGCGGAATGAATTTCAGCGTCGTGAGTGTACATAACCTTTCCGTTGTCACAAGCGGTAGCTATGAAAGGTTCTTCGAAGGTCCGGATGGCCACCGATACTCACATATCATCGATCCAAGTACGGGATGGAGCATTGAGAACGATATCCAATCCGTATCCATCATAGGTCCGTCTTCTGCCGTATGCGATGCGATGAGCACATCGTTCTTCATCCTCGGACCTGAGGGTGCCGCTTCTGTTCTGCAGGATGGGTTTGATGGATATTTTGCAGTGTTTCTGCTTGGCAATGGTGCTGATAGGCGCGTTGTGCAAGTTGGCAGTGATGGGATTTTGGAGTAGTATTGGGATATGAAGTTCAAAAATCGCATTCTGATGATAGTAATCATAATTCTCTCTGTTCTGGTTGGTGGTGTGGTTGCAATTCTGTTGGTTCGCTGGACAAATGCAATCGAATCCAAACAGCGCGTGCAGGAGCTTCGTGAGGCTCTGACTGCTGTCATTGAGACAAAAGGCGAAAAGGGACTTCTGGAAATGGCAGGTGTGCCGGTGGATAACATCTACTACGGAGACAGCGGTGTTACGATGTTCCTTGGCGACAAGGCCTCATGGTCTTACAGTGACGATGAGCTTCAGAACATCAGCATCTTCCAGATGGCGAACAAGGCCGTTGTCCATATCGAAACACAGGTCACCGATGATTCATCCTATTTCGATGCCGTTCCTGAAAGCGATACCGGTTCCGGATTCTTCATTTCGGAAAGCGGTTACATTGTGACAAACTACCATGTGATTCAGGATGCCTCCATCATCACCGTCTCCCTGTATGACAGCTCTGTCTATGAGGCTCAGCTTGTCGGAGCGGATACGGAGAATGACATTGCTCTGATCAAGATTGACCCAACATCGGATGTGAGGATCACAACCCTCAGTTTCGGAGACTCCGATTCCCTTCTGGTAGGCCAGAAGTCCATTGCCATCGGAAACCCGTTCGGCTATGACAGAACCATGGTCACCGGAATCATCTCAGGACTTAGCCGTCCGATCCGCGATGAGAAGGGTAAGGTCCTTCTTGGTATGGTTCAGACAAGCGCTCCAATCAACCCAGGTAACTCCGGCGGTCCTCTGATGAACACAAAAGGAGAGGTCATCGGCATCTGTACCTCCATCTACAGCACAAGCGGTACAAGCCAGGGAATGAACTTCGCCGTTGCCTCCAACACCGCAGCGGCTTCGGTGAACGACATCATGAAGTACGGAAAGGTCAATCGAGGTTGGCTTGATATCGTTCCTGTCCAGTTGTCACAGGCCATTGTCGACTATGCTGCACTGAAGGTCTCCTCTGGTCTTCTCGTGAGCCAGGTCGTTCCGGGTGGCCTTGCCGAAAAGGCAGGACTGAAGGCTGGAACCCAGCAGGTTCTCTACGGATCTTCGGTCATTTATCTCGGCGGAGACGTCATTACGGAGATCAATGGGGTTCAGACCAAGGACTATAGTGATATGTTCACAGCCTTGTCCAACACAAAGCCTGGTGACACGGTGAACATGGTGGTAAACAGAAACGGTTCTACCGTAAAGCTCAATGTCGAGCTTGTTGAACGAACTGAGCAGAACCTCAGTTGGATCAACAGATAAACAGGAAAACAGATGGCAGAAAACAGATACCCGAACGAACCCTTCCGATTCCAGGTCCCTGGGAAGGGAGATGATGACAAGCTCAAATTCCATGCAGGCCCAAATGGTCCTGGCACCTCCGAGGTGGATTCCTCCTGGGGCGGGGACATGGTGTACAACGTTCATGGCGCCGTCAAATGGATGGACAAGCCTTTTGTCGTACATGCACCGTTTGATGTGTCAGGTGACCAGGAGCAGGCAATTGAACAGCTTGCCGAGGGTGTCCTGAAGGGCGATCGGTTCCAGACCCTCAAGGGTGTCACAGGATCTGGTAAGACCTTCACCATGGCCAAGATCATTGAGAAGGTCCAGCGTCCGACTCTGATCCTTTCCCATAACAAGACCCTTGCTGCACAGCTTTACCGAGAGTTCAAGTCGTTCTTCCCGGAAAACCGTGTTGAGTACTTCGTATCAACCTACGATTACTATCAGCCAGAAGCCTATGTTCCAGGTAAGGACCTCTACATCGAAAAGGATGCTGACATCAATGAGGAGATTGACCGCATGCGCCTTTCGGCCAGCTTCTCACTCATGGAGCGTAGGGATGTCATCGTCGTTGCCACCGTCTCCTGTATCTTCAGCCTTGCAAACCCTGTTTCTCTGCGTGATATGACCCATGTCTATAGAACCGGCATGGTCTTTGACCACAAGGAAGAACTGGAGCAACTTATTCGCATGCAGTATGAGCGAAACGACCTTGTGCTGACCCGAGGCTGTTTCCGCGTCCATGGCGATATCATCGAAATCTGTCCACCATATCTGGACAATGCGGTGAGAATCACATTGGACTGGGATACCATTGAAAGCATTCAGTGGTTTGATCCACTGACTGGAGAGAAGCAGAACATGCAGGACAGCTTTACGCTGTACCCTGCCAAGCAGTTTGTCATGCCAAAGGAGCAGGTACTTGCCGCCATCGGCAGAATCCGATCGGAGATGGAGGAGCAGTACGAGCACTTCATGAATGTCGGTCGTCCTTTGGAAGCCGAGAGAATCAAGACCCGTGTCGAATATGACCTTGAGATGCTTCAGGAAATCGGTTACTGCTCTGGTATCGAGAACTACAGTAGACCTCTGTCCAATCGCGCACCAGGGGAGCGCCCAGCGGTTCTTTTGGATTACTTCCAGCCGGATTTTCTGACCTTCATCGATGAGTCCCACGTAACATTGCCGCAAATCGGTGCCATGTATGAGGGTGACCATTCCAGAAAGCTCAATCTTGTTGAGTATGGTTTCCGACTGCCTTCCGCCTTGGACAACAGACCGCTGAAGTATGATGAGTTTGACCAGGTCACAGGCCAGCGAATCTTCGTCAGCGCAACGCCTGGCAAACTGGAGAAGAGCGTTTCCACCAAAATGGTCCAGCAGGTCATCCGACCGACCGGACTATTGGATCCTGAAATCACCATCCGTCCGACAGAGGGCCAGATTGAAGACCTTTACGGAGAAATCCGAAAATGCACCGACAAGAAGCAGCGTGTTCTTGTCACAACGCTCACAAAGCGCATGGCTGAGGACATATCGGACTTCTTTGCCTCCAAGGGTGTGAAGGTTCGTTATCTGCACTCTGAAGTCGATACGATTGAGCGAGTCGAGATTCTCAAGGACCTTCGTATGGGTGCTTTCGATGTCCTTGTCGGAATCAACCTTCTGCGAGAAGGTCTGGACCTTCCGGAGGTTGCTCTTGTTGCTATTCTGGATGCGGATAAGATCGGATTCCTAAGAAGTACCACATCGCTGATTCAGACCATTGGAAGAGCGGCAAGAAACGTCGATGGTCGCGTCATCATGTATGCCGACAGAATCAGTGATGCCATGGCCGAGGCAATGGCGGAAACCCAGTCTCGAAGAGCCATCCAGATGCAGTATAACAAGGAGCACAATATCACGCCGAAATCCATCGTCAAGGCCATTGAAGATATCCTTGAACGAGAGAAGGAAGATACGGTCGCCGATGCTGCCCAGGACATCAAAATCCGCAAATCCGGCTACAATCTGTTGGATTCCGGGGAGCGTAAGCGCTACATCAAGGAACTGGAAGGTCAGATGCTCCAGGCTGCCAAGGACCTTGAGTTTGAGCGTGCCGCAATGCTGCGTGATGAGATCCAGAACGTGAAGAACATGAAGTTCGACGGATGATTTGCTAAAAAATGTGCAAAATATCTCTTTTTTCAGTAAGTTTTTGAAAACTTGTGTTTGAAAAAAAAAGATTTTGTAATAATATGTACTTGTACTACATTTATTTGGAGTGACTATGTCTAAGAAGAACAAAGTTGTTAAGCTGGGATCAAAATCAAGAGACAAGGGTAAAAGCTTCCTCGTAACCTACAATGGTGTCGAAATGACACGTGCCGAGCGTGAGGCTCTCATCAGAGCTGGCCAGAAGCCAGTTGAGGAGACTAAGGCAAAGAAGGTCAAGAAGGGAACAAAGGTCGCTGAGCCAAGTCACAGCAAGCTTTTCAACCTCCTTCATCCTAACAAGAAGCAGACTGTTGCTCCTGATCTCAAGTCTGTTGAGAACACAGCTCCAGTTGTTGAGAAGAAGAAATGGGTCGCTCCAGAGAAGAAGGCTCCAGTTGTTGAGCCTGTCAAGGAAGTCGAGAAGCCAGCTCCAGTGGAAGAGCCTGCACCAGTCGCAGAGCCAACTCCTGTTGTTGAACCAGCTCCAGAGCCAGTTGCTGAAGAGCCTGTCGTTGAAGAGACACCAGCAGAAGAACCAGCTCCTGTCGTAGAGGAAACTCCAGTTGAAGAAGCTCCTGCAGAGGAAGAGGACGATGAGGAAGACGACCTGACACAGGCCATTTCCAAGAAGAACGCAAAGAAGCGCATTTCTCCTGCATTCGTCAAGAGAGTCGGAACAACAGCAGGTAAGGGTTGTGACGAGAGCATTAAGGCTCAGAAGGAACTCCAGCAGAAGATTGATGATGTCGATGCTCAGATTGCTAAGGCTAAGACTCCAAAGAATGCTACAGAAGAGCAGAAGGCTGAACTCAACGAGAAGAGAAAGGCTCTCAGAGCTGAGAAGAAGCAGCTTGAGAAGGAAAAAGAGATCGCTTCCCAGAAGGCTATCGCTCTTGAGCATGCTGCAGATGGCTACAACGCAATCTACAAGCTTCTCACAGGTAATGAGCTTTCCGTCAGAAAGACCGAGAGAATCAATCCTCTCATGCCTCTCTCAGAAGAGCAGGAGCAGGAAGTCCTGAACAGCCTTTGGGCAAACAAGGGTGCACACAAGAACAAGTAATTGTCACTTCTGTGCCGAAAAAAAACAGTCCTTCGGGACTGTTTTTATTTGTCCACAGATGTCAATAGACATTTTCAACTAAATACAGGCCGCGATT
>JAKSPE010000002.1 GCA_024405015.1 Sphaerochaetaceae bacterium | reverse complement strand
CATGTATCGGCATCGATTCCGATGCTGACAGTGTGCTTTTGCTTCTGGTTAGCCAACAAAACAACGGTTTCAACAGTCGTTTGGTTGATTAACAAACTCAGAACATCAGAAGCGAAACTCATTGCACATGAAATCCATAAGATTGACATTCTGAATCCCATTTCGTTTCTGCAGCAAATAATCGGTAGTCATCACATATTTACTGTAACTATCACGAATCATTTCCAATGGACGGTATTCCCGGTCTTCATAGCAGTTTATAGGTATTAAAATCAAGTTATCATTGCATTTTTTGCAATTTATTCAAAATCTGCAATGACAACTCCCTTATAAAGAGTCAGTCACATTATCTTTTTAAGTCGATACTCGGTAGATTCCATGTACTTAATTTACAGAAAACCGCACTTCTGGTTTTGCCGTTTAACAAAGATATAAATAGTTCTAAGAGTTCATTTTGAATTTGGACAACTCGTCTACAGAATACGAGTGATATTGTTGATAGCTCTTTTCAAGCGTAATTCTCGGATTGAAAGGGTTATGTTTCAGAATTGATAGTTTCTCCTTCTACGGGAAAGTATACAATTAAGGTAATAACACTTATTGAGGATCCTGATTCACTTGATAGAATTCTCTTAAACATTCAAGAAGACCCTGATTTACATTACGTAGAAGACGTTTGGTACTAAATTATTCAGTTCTTCTTATCCTTGATTCTGCAGTATTCCTCAGCATCAATACCTATTTCCACATAGCTCTTCGGCCTTGGATTTTTGTTGTTCAAGATTACAACAGTCTCAACGTGGGTCGAGACGACGCCGTGAATCCTTGATTCTTCTGTATTCATCCATATCCACATCTACAGAAACGTGGTTTTTCTCACTGGAATTGAGGTTGTTTAATAAAACTACCGTCTCCTTGGTATTGGTCTGACCTTTCTGACAGTTGAGCCCCTTTGGATTCATCCCCTTGGGAGGCATCTGACGCTAAAAATGAAACTGCAAGCGTCTCCGGATGCTGAAAGGTTCATTTGATGTCATGTGTATCTGGGATAATGAGTGATTCAAGGAAAATGCCAGCTACTTCTTCTGCTGACTCGGCAAAGTCAAATGAAATCCAGGCTTTGATAAATGAACTTGTTGCTCCTGCATAGTAATAGGGAGCGTATTTTGTATTAGTTGGATTATGGGTATTGATCTCAGCTATTGAACTGATCAGGAAGACTTTGTCTAATCTGTTCAGTAGGTTCGCCTTATCCAATAGGGATAGCTGCTGCCTGGAACGGAACAGTTCAGAGAACATCATGGTCAATTCCTGCTTCAAATGGTCTTTCGTAAGATTCCTGTTGATGATTGGATATATGTTGGTCATCAGGTAATTGTCAATGATCTGGTCCTTACTTGAGAAATTGCGGTAGAAGGAAGCTTTTGAGCAACCAGATTTCCTGACAATGTCCACTATGGATATTTCTTCGTAATGTTTCTCCCTAAGCAATTCAAACAATGCCTCGGTAAAGTAAGATGCGGCATACTTCGTTTTCATGAGTCAATTCCCTATCTTTTGTCTACTTGTGAATTTACATAATAGACAACTGGATATATTGACAGTATGATTCCAAAAAGAGACATTTGTCTACTTATCGATTGAGAAGGAGGGTTACGCAAATGAAAAATGTCGTTGTCATTACAGGTGGTGGTTCAGGTATGGGGTTGGCTGCTGCCAAATGCATGCCGAAGGAAAAGATCATTGTCATTTCAGGAAGGACTGAAGCCAAATTGGAAAAGGGTGTTCAGGAACTGAAGGAACTGGGGTATGAAGCATACGGCAAGGCTTGTGATACTTCCTCAAGGGAAAGTGTCAGGGCTTTGGCAGAATACTGTGCATCTTTAGGTGAGATAAAGAATGTTGTCAATAGTGCGGGGCTGTCACCAGCCATGGTTGATGGTGCAACTTTGTTGAGAGTCAATGCTTTGGGTACTGTATACGTCAACCAGGAATTCTCCAAATTCATGCATGAGGGAAGTGCTATCTGCGATATTTCAAGCAATTCATCCTACCTGACGCCAAACTTCCTGTTGCCAACCAAATACTATCCATTGGCTGAAACAGATGAAGAACTGTTCATGAAGAAGGTCTTGGGCAGAGCAAAGATGGTGAAGGACCCTTACCAGAATGCCGGTATGGTCTATTCGATGAGCAAGAATTTTGTCAGATGGTATGCCAGAAAGAGTGCCTTTGATCTTGGAAAGAGAGGCATCAGGGTTTGTTCCTTGTCTCCTGGTTTGATTGCTACCGATATGGGCAACAAGGAAAAGGAGAATGGTGGTGGTCTGATCACTGCCTCTTGTGAGAAGAGAATGGGTAAACCAGAGGAACTGGGCTTTGCTATTGCAATGGCTGTGGATGAAAGGAATGGCTATTTTGCGGCATTTGACATTCTTGTGGATGGTGGTGCCACCTGTGGCGTACAGGAATACAAACTGGCGAAAATGCGCTAGTCGATTCTACTGATCATCCAAAAGGATCCTTTTGTTTCTGAAGACAGCATCAATGGTAGAGACGGCCATCAAGGAACGGAGTCTCTCCATTGGTGCTTTTTTCAGATTACTACACATAAAGGAAGGATTGAGGGGGAAAGTCTGTCCTTTCGCTCCGCCGAGTCTGCAGAACAGACAGAAAAAGCTCCGAATTGTTGTCTACGGAGCTTTTCTCTATTGTGTGTCGACAAAAAGAGACTGCCGCATTTCTATTCTGCGACAGTCCCTGACCATCATCATCTTGAAATGCCTGAAGGCATCCTTAATTGCCTCTTCCTTCTCAGAAGGACAATTCTGGACGCTTCCCCAACCATATCCAATCAATCACTTGTCATTCTTGATTCTGTGATACTCATCGGCATCGATTCCGATGCTGACGGTATGTTTCGGCCTTGGATTTTGGTTAATCAACAAAACAACAGTCTCAATATGCTCCGTCTGCGGGAACATGTACAATAGAAAATTTATACTTAGAATGAGGTTTTTACAATATAGTGAGCCAATAAGTGAGCCTTTTTTTTCTTGTTTTACGCTTAGATTTATGTTATTGTCCAATGCAGAATAAAAGAGGAAAACCAATGCCACGAAAGAAACAGGAAACCTACGAAATTTTCCGAAGAACTTTACCAAATGGAAATGAATCAAAACAGTTCTATGCTCGTATTCAAGACGAAAATGGAAAGAGACGATATGTTGCGTTGGGAGAAAACAAAAAACTTGCAAAGACGAAACTGTCAGAAGTTCTTATTGAAGTTCAAAAAAAGAAAGATGCTCTTTCAACAGCCAAAGAAGAAACACAAACCAGAACAACATTTTTGGAATACGTTGAGAATAGTCATTTTCTGGGAAATAAAGAAAGAGGAAAACGTCTTGAGGAAAAACCTGATTATCTCTTAAATCCCCTTTTTTTAAGGGCAAAGAATAGTTCAAGAGAACGCTATGGCATTACACGCGCAAGATGCGTCAATAATTTGCTCAGAAGATTACTCATAGAATGCAATGACGAGCTTGGATCTCTGCAATACAACAAAATCACAAAAAAAGACGTTATTGCTCTCTATTTTAGACTTGAAACAGGGAGTCTGTCTGACAATTTTAAGACACCTTCAATCAAGAATGCGTTATTGGATTGTTTATCCTCCATATATGGCTACCTCATGGAGACGGAACCAGAAGTAGAATACAACCCTTTCAGAACAATAAAACGTTTTTCAGAAAATGAAAAAATAAGAGAGCCATTAAATAGATCTCAAATACAATTTTTATTTGCATCCGAACAAGAAATAAATTACAAGTATAGAAATCAAAAAATCACAGAAGAAAAAGAAACAAGACAAAAAGCAATAGAAAAAATACAAGTCAAGGATATTTCCGAAAACGAAAAGAAAAGTTTCATCACGATGATTGAAAAACAATCAGACTCGAGAATAGAAAAAATTAAAAGAGAGCCTAATTTCACAGACACCCCGTTCTATCTATTCTTCCTTTTTTGCCTTGCAACTGGATGCAGAAAGGGAGAAGCAAGAGCTTTAAAGTATTCATCATTTAAAGATTTTCCTTGGTTAAGAATAGAAAGATCCTTTAACACCGAAAGAAACAACATTGAAGATATTGGTCTCCCAAAAATGAAAAAACAAAGAATTATTTACCTATGTGAGACACTGCAAAGAAAACTCTCATTCTGCAAACCGGTTTTAACAAGCATCCAAAACAACACCTTGGTATACACAAAACCGGAAAACGCTTTTGTATTTTCAGAGGATAAAGAGGGTCGATTCCCTTTGGGAATTACACAACTCTGGAACCATTGGAATACGTTTTCAGAGGCAATGGGCTTTACAGACAATCGAATTACTTTTCACACTTTGAGACATTCCTTTGAAGCAACTCTTGATTCAGAGCCTAATATTAAAGAAGCATGGATTGCAAAATATTGCGGATGGGACAATCCAAACGAATCCCCGGTTCAAAGAAATTACAGAAGAACAAAAAACATCTTTGAAAAAGATGCAAATCTAATTTTAGTTGCAGATGCAGTAGAACGGATATATTTCCAATCAAGAGTATCTGATTTTTAATTCTCGATAACCCCAAGATAATATCTCTTATGAATATACTTTGTATGATCTTTTGTTTTTAACACTTTTGCCTCGATTTTTAAGTAGCTCTCTGAACCCCAATGAATAGAAACCCCCTCTTCGGTTTTGCCATTGTATAAAAATCTGATTCTAGATCTATAATGGAGTTTTCCTAAAGACCTTTCGTAATCATATAGTTTTTCATTTGCCTCATATTCTTCTTTGGATGGCATATCCGAAACATGAATCTCATGAACCAATTCATCCAGTGCTCGTTCAATATCTGATCTTGAGTGAATCCAATACTTCAAATAGGACACAAGTTTAGGGAAATCTTCATATCTGGAATAATCGAATGGTTCACATTCAAAAGTTGATTCAGCTTTTAATACGATCCATTTTTTTTCGCTACTCGCCCAATATGAAACAATAGACGTATATGGAAAGTATTTCATCCTTGTTTTTCCATTGTCCTTCCATTGGAGACAAAACCTTTCACGATCTTTTTTAGGAAAGCCAACAATCTTCCCTTTTATTATCTGATATTTATTATAGCGAACCTGGACTTTATCATATGTAATTCCATCAAAATAAAATTGCATATTCAAGAAAGATTCTGCTTTTTTTGTTCTTTTGAAGTCCCGCTTCGCTCTTTCAGTTCCAATCAGATATGATTTATATGCAATAAGCATTTCCTTTAGTAATCGCTTTTCGGTTTTTGAAGAAACAACAACGCTCAAGATACTCATATCTATATTATACAACTAAAATTAGGTTTTTGTAAAAACTAATTTTTACCTAAAATAAATTTTTGACGTAAAATCTTATTTTTTTTATAAAGGGGATGTAGACAAGAGAAAAAGAGCTACAAAGGAAGAAAAAAATGGAACAGGAAATGATCAATGAGGCAGTCGGAAAACTAAATCTAAGAAAGTTTCTTGTTTCAGAAAACTATCTTCCTTTTACAACCTACAAAGCAATTGTAGTATCAGCTGGAATGTTTGAAGGATTATATGCGGAAGGAAAAAGTGAGACCTCTGCAATTAATCTTCTCAATTCATTGATTTATAAAAAAATGACAAACAAAGTAGCATAAGGAGAAAAAAAATGGAAACCGCAAAGATCAACGAAACAAAGACAAGAAAGAGCAGCATCGAAGCATCAGTAAAGACACAGGTGGTAGAAGAGCTTTATCTTACAAAGATTGTCAAGCCTATTAGATCTGAGAGATTCCAAATTAAGAAAGGAATGAGGTATGTAATTGCCTACTATTCATGGGAAGTATCAGTCGCAGATCAGGATTCTCCATATAGCAACATTGTTTGTTATGGCAACTCAGAATCAGATGCGATCAAAAAGTTTAATAATGCTTTGTATGAAGAGGTAAAGCGAATTGACCCTTCTATTATAGACAAAAAGAGATGTGAGATTGTTGGAAAGAGAGAAAAGAACGCAAAAAGAAGCAAAAATGCTTCTTCCGAAGAAAGATCACTGGAGGAATCAATCCAGATTAATGAATCCAGTTTTGTTGCATAAACAGAGAGAACATAACATCCCTGTTACATAATTAATCCCCCACTTCAAGCAATAGCTTAAAAGCAAGTTGTCGCTTGAAATGGGGGATTTTTTTATAAAATGAGCATTCTCCTCATACAACTTTTTTTCTAAGAGCAATCATCATATTAAGAACTGCGTGTTCATTTTGATTCAACTGGTTAATCCTTTTCAGTAAATTAGAAATAATATCGTTGTTCATATCCAATTGTTGGCGTTTCTGAAGGGTAAGAATATTACTGTTCTTGATGCCATCATTCCTTAGTCTAATTTGCTCGATCTGGTTTCTCAGACTAATTTTTTCATTTCTTATTGCATTTAGTTTAAGACGATTCTGATTGATAGCATAATCATGACTATTCATCATTGCCTGTTGAAGTATTTCCTGTAGTTGCATTATATCTCTCCTTAAAATGGGTACCAAAACCCCGTTTAGCTTTGTTTATGTAGCGTTTGTAGCGTGTAACGTTTATTTGCATGTCAGGTGCAGAAGCGAAAAAGAGGTAAAAGTTTTTTTGCCTTAATTACAATTTAAGCTACAAACGCTACAACACTACAACCATCAAACAAATGGATTTAAACCATGAAAATAGTGTTCCGTTATGTAGCGTTTAAGCTCATCAACACTACAAAAAACAAAGCATTTTACTACTTTGTCCTTTGGCAAAGCCGGAATTCTTCTTGATTCGCTTTCCTTTCCAAACCACTCAGAAAGAAGTTTTCCAACTTTACGGGGTGTCAGATACTCGTCCTTGCGAGGCAGGATCTCGAGTAGTTTTGTAGAGTTGACAAGGATTTCTCCTTTGAGATCCCAGAAAGGCATGTCATCTGTTCCGTTCTCAGGATCATATTCATCTATTTTGCTTACGAGAACCCTCATTAGAAGAGGTGCAGATTCTAAGACATTCTCTGTTCCTATCTCGGTCTCAGGAATTGCCAGATAGTTGAAGCTCTTTGCCTCATCCTTATGGGACATTGCCTCTTCCATCAGTTTATATGCTCCTCCATTCTCCATTTGTCTCATCATTTCTGAGAAGTACTCAAAATCACATCTATGGTTGTCATTGCAGTGTAGAACGAAATAGCGCCTGTCGCCCTGTTGTTTAGGCACAATGTAATCATCATTGGACGTTATGAGGAAATGCAGTTTATTCTGTATTCTCTCTGTGTCTATTCCCTTCCGCTCTATGGTTGCCTCTCTACTGGTTATCAAGTCCTTCATCTTGCTCCATATTCCGTTCTTTCTATCCCCTGCAAACGTACTTTCTTCGAGCATGCAGAGTATAGAGTTCTTATAGGAAGCATCGAACTTGTCCAGAAGTTGTCCAGAGTTGTTGATTGTCGCAACGTATTTCGGATGAAGGCAAATTGAAAGTATGTTTCCGATGATTGACTTCCCACATCCTTGGTTTCCTGAAATTGCAATAGCTACTCCATTCCTATGGAGAGGATTTGCTATCAGATCCCATACCCAATGCTGAAAATAGGTAAAGCATTCTTCATCTCCATTGCAGACATTCTCCCTTATATGGCTCCAAAAGAGTTCTGTAGTTCCTTCTCCACTACGGGGTGTTGCAGACTCATAGTCATTGAAGCTTTGCACCCCGTTGGAAAATACCATACCGAAAGGTCTACTGGGGTCGCAGATCTTTCCTTGAAGTATTGGAGCATTTCTCCACCAGATAGGAAATGCGTCCGTAGGTATCAAATCAATGCATCTGGATCTTTTATTTAAGGAAGGATACATAATCCTATACTGTTTGCTCTGATAGCAAGCCAGGGCATTCTTGTAGTCCTTTGGCTGTCCTTTATCTTGAGATGACTCATCTATTATGCAGACACTTCCTCCAATCAGAATCTTATGAAGGTGAGGAAACATCCCGACAGCTTCCTCTATTGCGATATCCTCAACTTTGTCATATCTCAGCTCCAGCCTGTTCCAATATGGTGCTATTCTATAAACTATACTCCCAAATGAGGCTGAATTCACACAATCATGCAACCCGTTCCATTTGTATTCAATCTCCATCTGGGTCTTTGGGTCTTGCCAACTAATTCTCTTGAAGTCCTCAACGTCAAACCCCGAGTTCTTGAATGCTGCCATAAGGGAAATCCAAGAATCGTAATCCTCAAGGGCTTCTGAACCTTCTGCTTCCCTTAATAACAGTTCTTTCTCATATTTGTTGAGTTTTGTTTGTGGAAAAATTGATTCTTCCCTCTGGAAATCAATTCTTCTTTTTGTAGAATGTTTTTCTAGAAGAGAAAAAACGAATTCCGGCAATAAAGATGGTTCTGAATCATCAATTATTGAATAAGCTTTTCCATTTATTGTACTTCCTACTCCCATTATGTAATGGTTCTGTTGCCAGAAGAAATCTATCTGATCATGTAGTTTGTAACCCCCGATTTTTCTAATTCTTTCAAGCTGTTCATCTGATGCAACGAAGTATAAATGTTGTCCACCTGAAGGAGTTTCCACTTTGAAGGTATTGAAAACCGGGGTGCCCCTGTACCAGAAATCTACTCCCGATTCTACATCCCCTTTGTGGTTGTCTAGATCAATGACAACGACTGTTCCTTCCCGATACGGGGTGCCACTTGCAAGCACCCCATAGTTTCCACGGATATTGGGATTAATTCTGGCTGTATTTAGCCAATCTTTCACGCACGGCTTCTTCCCATTCTCTACACATGGGAAGACTCTGAAATTAAACTTCTCTAAGTATTCCTTTTGATTCATTGATTACCATGAATCTCCTTTTCTCCACACAAATGGAGACCTATACGGTTCAGCACATTTTTCACGGTTCTCTTTAATCTATATAAGGCTTTTGAAAAAAAGAGGAACAGAAGTTGTCTGTTCCTCAAAAGTTGCTGAATGTGTATATGATAACCAATGTTTTTCAAACTTATCTTTACATCAGCAACTTGAAGAATAAGAAATCTTCTTTATTATCTTTAAATCAAAGAAAAGGGATATCAAAAGATATCCCTCAAAAACAAACAAGTTAATTATTAAGAATACTATTTCTGCCCGTTGTGTAGGCTTCAAAGAAAACCTCTGATCTGTATTCAAACAATTCTTTGTAGTTGTTAATATCTGAGAATTTTTCATAGTCGTCTTTTGAAATAAACTCATATGTTTCTATCATATCTCTTAGCCAAGGATCTGTTATTTGTATAAGCTTCTTATTACTCTTAGATATGTTATCTCTTTTTGGAAGTAAACCAAGATTAAACAAATTGTCCTGAATGATGTTGTTACGATCAAGAGATGCAGCATTTTTGAATACTTCTTGAGGTATTATATGATCAACATCTATCTCACAATCAATCGATGGATGTTTTAAACCCTTCATGCAATACATATGATAAAGAAGTGGCTTCATTGTAGCGAAAGAAATATCGGAAGCTTTTATCTTGCTTTCATCTTTTATCATGGTAAGAAGATTTTTCCATTCTTCCGTTGTTACAGCTGAGAACCTATCTGGGATGACCCCATTCTTCATATCTTTAATATTGTTAGCAATTTTTGCATCCGCAGATCCTCTCCAAACCTGATTAACATACTGATAAATCATGCTATCCCATAGGATAAAACAATTTTTTTTGAAAATCTTCGTTTGAGAATCTGCACCTTGCGGTTTTCCCTTACGAGACCAATCTCTATAGGCTGTAATGATGAAGTTTTGAGCAATAGAATCACTGGTTAATTCCATAATGGAAGAGCCCCATTCTGAGAAATACCTAAAATAATTCAAAGAACTAATTGTAGCAAGCATATTCTTTAAATCATAAATAAATGGTTCAGATTGAGTATTCCAATTTAATTTTGTGCAGAGATTTTCGATGTTTTCACTCTTAACGCCATCATCAAAGATTCCTGCAAAAACCTTGAATCCACAGGTAATTGCTTTCTCAAAATCGGCATTTTGAGAATAGTCAAAATGTTTAAAAATAAAATTTCTATCAAGTCGAAGGAATAATGAAGCTGGGATATCCCATCTTACAACCCCAGAAACTGGTCCAGATCCTATTTTTTCATATAGCTTTTTTACGGCTTCTTTTGCATCTGAGGACGGATCAGTTATTGCTTCATTCCATTTAGGCTTTGCAGACAATATTTCTACCGCTTTCAGTTTTTGTCCTTCAGTGTTAATTATGTTGAAAATCTTCTGCCCATCTGCAGGTGAGATATCTTTGATTAAGATGTAGCCTATCTCTGCATTGGTCATAATAGTTTCAAGCTTTTCAACAATAAGCATGTTTCTTCTAATGTCTTCCCACTTCCCCCTTAAATAAAGTTTTGCTCTATCCTCATTTAAATTGTGGGTTCTGGTTTTCAAATAGTCCAGGAATAATTCTGAATTATCCCATTCACAATAATTGTTTTGGCAATAATTCCAATATTCTTTTATGAATGTATTTACTTTAAGTGAAGATAATTTAACATTGTTCCCATTTTGGGATTCTACATATGGAAGATTTTCTGCAAATGGGGAAAAGTTGAATGGCTTTGTAAAATTAGTATTACCATTTTGAATATTATGAAAAGAAAGAATAATATCTAAGAGAAAACCCAGATTGTCTTGGGTTTCAACAGAAGATGTTGAAATCTCAACATTTGGGGTCTCAAATAATTCTTCATTTTCTAGTTCCGAGATTTGAGAGCCCGACTGTTGAGTATCAGAATCCGGATCGGCTTCAATATATTCGTTTATTTTTTCCCAGAATTTTTCCTTTATTTGATCAGGTTGCCAGTTGTTTTTTATCCCGATAAAAGCCCTAGCCCATAGATATATTTGTTCAGGGTCTCTATACATGGTAGTAAGAGCGTGTCGTCTTTGCCTTCCATCGAGAAGCATTCTTATTTGTCTTCCACGTTCGTTAACTTCAGATAGAATACAAACACCTATCGGGTATTCTTTGAACAAACTAATACACAATTGGAAGTTTTCTTTATCCTTCCATGTGAGTTTTCTTTGAAATCTTGGAAGTCTTACCGGACTATCAATAAAAGTCTTTATCGATTCTGATTTATTTGAATACATTTCTTTAGCCCTCTTAGTATTAGGATAGCACAATTATTCATAGAAATCACTGGGATAATAAACTTTACTGGATAGTAAGAATCAGTTAATATCCAGAATGGAGTATAAGATGAAAATAGGTATACTGGATGCTGATTTGCTAGGAAGAACAAACCATCGTTTCCCCAATTTGGTGTGTGAAAAGATCTCAGGATTCTGGAAAGAAAAATCTGCAACTGTAGACCTTCTTACTGACTACGAGAGTTTTGATTCGTACGATGAAATTTTTGTATCTAAGGTTTTTACTGACACTTTTTTTCCAGAGGAGTTGGTGAACAGGAAAAATGTTCATATCGGCGGAACTGGTTTTTATTTTGATAAAGCTCCAAATCTTCCAGATGAAATAGAACATCATATGCCTGATTATGGCTTGTATGATAATTGGATCAATACTGTAATTTCCCAAGCAACAATCGAAGCAGAAAAAAGGGGCAAGAAACTACCTCCAAGTTTTTTTAATCAGTTTAAAGAGTATCAACAGTATTCTATTGGTTTTCTAACGCGAGGTTGCTTCAGAAAATGCAAGTTTTGTGTAAATCAGAAATATGACCATGTATTTATGCATAGTCCTATTGAAGAGTTCTTTGATCCTAGTCGAAAAAAAATTTGTTTACTCGATGATAATTTTTTTGGGTGTTCTCAATGGAAACCTTTGCTTGAAGAACTTATTTCATTGGATCGCCCATTTAAGTTTAAGCAAGGTCTGGATGAGCGTATTCTTACAGACGAGAGATGCAAACTTCTTTTTTCTGGAAAATATGACGGAGACTACACTTTTGCTTTTGATAATGTTGCAGATTATGATTTGATAGAAAGAAAACTTGGAATGATTCGCAAATATACAAATTCGTCATCCATCAAGTTTTATGTACTTGTAGGTTTTGAAAGTACCGATGCAACAGATATTGAGAATGCATTTAAACGTATTTCTTTGCTTATGAAATACAAATGCTTGCCATACATCATGAGATACAGAAACAAAAATGATTCTCCTTGGATGTCTTCTAAATATAGGGGAATGTATATTGCTATTGCTCGTTGGGCAAATCAGCCTAGTTTTTTAAAGAAAAAAAGCTTTAGACAGTATTGTGAGGCAAATCAGGATCAGGTTAAAACTCCTGGACATATTTCTGCACCGCTGAAAGCCCTCCAAGATTTTGAAAAAGAGAATCCGGAAATTGCAAAAAAATACTTTGATATGAGATTTGATGACCAGTTTTGGTTATAAGGAGATTTGAGTGTCATTCTATTCAGACTGGAGAAAAGAACTAAATAGTTATAGTTGCGATGATTTTATCCGAAGATTTTTAAACAGTGATTCTGATTCTGTCTCTATACTACGAGATGGTTCAGAGTCAGAAATCAAAGAAGCTTGTGAAATTCTTAGTAGTATTAATATCAATCATTTTATTAATGTCCTTTTGAATATGGATGATATTAACATGGTTTCTGAAGACGTCCCATGTTTTAGCAATTATTATGCAGGTACAACTGAAATTGCAAAAGTCCTTAGTAAGTATGATGAGGGTCTAGGCTATGATGATTTAGGTTACCAACTATTTCCATCAGCATCAGAGGGAGCACGCCGAAAGTACGGGGGAAACCACGCTGTGCTAGCAAAATATTATGATCTGACAACAATAACAAAAATGAGAAACGGAAATATTGTAAAGGGAACAAATTTTGCTTCGTATGTATACTCAAATGAAATTGATAATCTTCAAGATATCTTAAATAAGCTCTGTTTAAGAAACGCTTGCATAAGAAGCCTTATAATCAAAGCAAATTGCCAAAAAGTTAGATTTGAGGATTTTGTTTCTTTCGCAGTGCATGGATCAACAATACAACGAAGAAGAAAGAATACTAAATTACTAATGGAATTATTATTGAAGAATACAAATTATTATTATCTGATTAATAACATAGATTGGTCTGTGACGAAAACAAAAACCACTAAGAAATGATTCATTAGAGTATACCCATGTGAAACACCTCTTCGGAGGTGTTTTCTGTTTCAATAGAGTTATTTATATGATTCAAAAGTGTTTCATTTAAATAAACCATTCTATTGACACACTTTTAGCATTTTGGTACTATATAGATGTAAGGAGAAAGAACATGAAGGTAGCTTACATCAGAGTTTCTACAGAAGAGCAGAACACAGCCAGACAGCAAGAGGCAATGAAGGCCCTTGGCGTTGAAAAGATCTTCATTGAGAAGATCTCTGGTAAAAACCTCAACCGCCCACAGCTCAAAGCTATGATGGAATATGTTAGAGAGGGAGATTGCCTTTATGTTGAATCCTACAGCAGACTGGCAAGAAGCACCCAGGACTTGCTCTCCATCATCGAGAAGCTGACAGAAAAGAAAGTTGCCTTTATCTCCCTCAAAGAGAACATTGATACAACTACACCACAGGGCAAGTTCATGCTGACAGTCTTCGCCGGTCTTGCAGAATTTGAAAGAACATGTCTGCTTCAGAGACAGCGTGAAGGCATTGAATGTGCAAAGGCAGAAGGAAAATACAAGGGCAGAAAGCCAGTTGAAAAACCGGAGAACTTTGATGAGGTGATCAAGCTCTGGAAAGACGGAGAGATCACAGCAAGAAGAGCTATGCAGAAATTAAATCTTACAGCATCCACTTTTTATAGGATGGTGAAGTAAAATCTCCAAACAAAAAATCCTCTTTCGAGAGGATCTTTTTTTGCCCAAGTGAGCCACAAGTGAGCCAATTCAAAATTGAAATATCACTTTTTTTCACTTTTTTTGGCCCACTAATAGCTTTTTTCAAACAGGATAGTTTGAGGTTTATTTCTTGTATAGTAATTAGTTATATTAATTATACTAAACTCTTTCAATCAAGCAAACGCACTCCACATGCTCCGTTTGCGGGAACATATCCACCGGCTGGGCACCAACCATTCGGTAAGGTCCCATACTTGTGAGATAGCGCAAATCACGTGCCAGAGTCTCCGGATTGCAGGAAATGTAGACGACAGTCTTTGGGGATAGTTTGATCACCGATGCCAGAAAGCGCTCATCGCTTCCGCTTCTTGGAGGGTCCATGAACACAACGTCGGCGCTTCTACCCTCCTTTGCCATCTGCTTCATGACAACACTGGCATCCCCGCAGATGAAATCGGCATTGGTCAGATCATTCAGAACAGCATTGGCCTTGGCATCCTCTACGGCATCCGGATTCAGTTCAATGCCAGTCACATGGCCAGCGCCCCAGGAGGCAGCCACAAGACCAATGGTTCCGGTTCCGCAATAAGCGTCGATAACCGTCTCATTGCCACTGAATCTGGCCATGCGCATAGCAATGGTATACAGCTTTGCAGCCTGGGAAGGGTTTACCTGATAAAAGCTCTTGGCGGAGATGCGAAAACGAAGACCACACAGAGTATCCTCCACATAGCCATCGCCATACAGGACCTTGCAAGGACCGTCGGAAAGCACCATAGAGGTCTTTTTGTCATTGATGTTCAGAAGAACTGTCTTGACGGATGGATGTATCTTGACCAGTTCACGGATGAAGGCATCCTTTGGTCGGAATGTATGGCTGCCCGATACGAAGACAACCAAAGTCTGGTTCGTGTACACCGCTCTGCGAATCAGGACATGTCGGATTGCACCCGTTCCCATATCCTCGTCATAAGGTGGAATCTGAAAGCGCTTGACCAGGTCTCGAATCGTGGCAAGAACGGCATCAGCCTCCTTGTCCTCGAGCATGCAGTCACGAACCGGAATGAGTTTGTGTGTGCCCTCTCGGTAAATGCCGCTGACCACTTCACCCCGTGCACCATAACCGAAGACGGACTGGACCTTGTTTCGATAGAAAAAAGGATCTTCCATGCCGATAATCGGTGCAACCGGACCGTATTTGAGAAGCAGCGAATCCACGAGCTCCTGCTTACGGTCCAGCTGGTTTGAGTATTTCACGCCATTGTAGCGGCAGGCACCACAAGCACCTGCCTTAGGACACATCTTAGCCATCTATGCTTAGAGGTTTGCAGCAATCTGTGCTGCGAGCTTTGCGTTGTTGAGAACAAGCTGGATGTTGGACTCAAGGCTCTCACCACCTGTGAGCTTCTGGACCTTGTCGAGAAGGAATGGAGTGGCTTCCTTACCCTTGATACCAGCCTGGTTCATTGCCTCAATAGCCTCGTCAATTGCAGCATTGATCTTGTCGCTGTCCATGCTGTACTGCTCTGGAATTGGGTTTGTGACAAGCATACCACCAGCAAGACCGAGCTCTCTCTTTGTGTTCCAGACCTTTGCAAGCTCCTCTGGGGAATCTGCTCTGTTAGGAACCTTGATGCCGCTCTTTCTGCTGTAGAAAGCAGGAAGGTCATCTGTCTGGTATCCGAATACTGGAACACCCTTTGTCTCCAGATACTCCATGGTAAGGTTCAGATCCAGAATTGCTTTGGCACCAGCACATACGACGAGAACAGGAGTCTGGGCAAACTCATCGAGGTCAGCAGAGATGTCCATTGTGGTCTCAGCACCGCGGTGGACACCACCGATTCCACCAGTTGCGAACACACCGATTCCAGCCATTGCTGCAATGATCATTGTAGCGGAGACGGTTGTAGCACCATCCTCACCCTTTCCGACGATGACAGGAATGTCTCTGCGGCTTGTCTTTGTGATGGCAAGACCCTTCTTTCCGAAGTACTCAAGCTCATCAGGTGTAAGACCAACCTTGATACGACCACCAATGATAGCGATTGTTGCAGGAACTGCACCATTTTCGCGAATGACGTTCTCGACAGCAACTGCAGTCTCAACGTTCTTCGGATAAGGCATACCGTGGCTGATGATTGTGCTCTCAAGAGCGACAACTGGCTTTCCGTTTGCAAGTGCTTCCTGCACCTCTGGTGAAAGATCAACAAATCTGTTCATAGTTCTCCTCGTATTTTCTCTTTACGTTTTCAAAATTCAATTCAGGGCTTACAGCCTCAAGGCTTTCAGCGTTTATTCCAGATGCTGCCATTCCATAAAGCAGAGCATCATAAAGTGTCATATTCTCGGAAAGGGCTCTCAAGAATCCAGCAAGAAGCACATCGCCACAACCGTTTACGGAAGCGACCTTGAGGTTCGGCATGATCTTGGCATCAAAGCCCTGTGTTCCCAAACCCGTCAGTTCATAACAGAAGGCGCCATTCTTGCCAAGGGAGATGATGGCACGTCGCAGTCCCTTTGCAACCAATGCCTGCATTACCGTCTCGATGCCCTCATTATCCGGCTCAACACCCTCAACACCAGCCAAGGTGCAGGCCTCTGCAAAGTTGGCTTTCAGCAGGTAGAGATTCTCAAGGCTTTCTGCAAGTTTTGGAGTCTTGACGACAGAGACGCAGTCTGCAACCAGTTTGACATCAAGGGAGGCAATGGCCTTGATGGTTGGAACGGCAAGGTTTGCCTCAAAGACCACATAGTCGCAGGACTCAAGATACTCGCGATTCTTTTCAATGAGTTCTGGTGAAAGAGTCTCATTGATCTTCATGTCGTTGACGGCACAGACCAGACTGCCATCACCATTGAAAGTGCAGCAGTAGACGCCAGTGGAATGCTTTTTGGAATCAAGAGGCTTCTGGACAAGCTCAATGCCTGCATCTCGGATGCCAGACAGGATGATGTTGCCATATTCGTCATCCGCCACAGCGGTCAGCATGGAGACGTCAAACTCCAGAGCCTTCAGGGCAAAAGCGATGTTTCGGCCAACTCCCCCTGGAGCCTTTCGGACAGTACCGCAGTTTGAATCCCCGGCAATGATAGGGTCATCACTTCTTGCAATCACATCGATGTTTGATGCACCGATGACGACTACTTTACTCATATATCCTCCAATGTCGGAAACCGACATCACATCTCTGAATCTATCGAACTTCAGCCCTTCTGAGAAGACTTTCGCTCAACAATCCTCTTTCCAGGATTGATCTTTTGCACAACAGCATAGCAGACAAGGCTGATTCCGGCACCCGAAATGACATCCAGCACATAATGCTGTCTGGTAAACAGTGTAGACAGGAAAACCAGAATTGCCATCACTAGCGTGTAAATCTTAAAACCCTTGGAGATTTCCGGCTGTTTGCGAATGCCCAAATAGCAATACATGCTGATCAGACAGTGGTCAGACGGGAAAAGGTTGCTAGCCCGCGCTCCTCCATCGCCATAGTACACAAACCGCAGAAGAGCCTTTATCAGACCCCTTCCCTCTGCAGCTTCCAGAAGACCTTCGCTTACGCGATCCATGTAGGTCGGAGCCAAGCACAAAATAACAAATGCAATAATGTGTGCGGCAGTGATACCCACCAGGTAATTGTAGAAGTTCTCCTTCCTTGTCAGCGAGACAGCCAATGGAGCGAAAACCCAGAAGGCGTAGGAAAACACATAGATGAGGACAAAAGCCCCAACTAATGGAATATGGTCATCCAGAAAAGGTATTCTTGGGCTCCATGCATGCTCTGCCGTGCCGATGACCTTACTGAGAAAATCCGCCAGAAGATACAAAACATACTGGATGATAAAATACAGAACAGCACAGACCCAGCCATAAACCGGAATCCTTTTGATCGTGTCCTTGATCTTTTGCATCTCAACTCCTAACCACATTCTGGATGTGAATCTAAACTATAAACCAAAATGGCAAATTTAAGCCACTAAAATAAACATATCTTTTTGATTATTGTCTTTATGCAAGAGTGAAGTTAAAATGGTTACTGATATTGTAATATACAAGGAAGTACAGATGGCAGGTTCCGCTGACAAGCACACGAATTCATCTCTCAGATCAATCCTCCAAACCGGAGGCATCTCTGAAGAGAGTTTTCAGAACATCTATCCGAACATACTCAGTACGAACTACGACATCATCAGAATCATTCTGATTGCCGGTTACAGTCTGTTCCTCTTCCTCATCGCCATTGCCCTGATCTTTGCAAAGACAACGGAATACATTCCCGTCTACATCTCGCTTTTCATCATTTTGGTTCTGGCCCATATCGTCATCAAACAGTTGTTCCAGAAATACCCGAAGGTCGTTTCCTACACCTGGTACCTGTGTGCGATCATCATCTATGGCTATGCCATCTACATGGGGACCTTCCTGGATCCATTGATGCTCGGAACCGTCTTCTGCGTACTTCTGGTTGCACTTCCAATGCTGATCATTGACAGACCATACAGAACCATCATCGTACTTTCCGCAGCATCCATCGTTTTCATTCTCTGCACATTCATTGCAAAATCCAGCGACATCGCCATCACGGACACCGTCAATGTCATCAGCTTCTATGTGCTAGCCCTATTCATCAACGTCCGAATGACGGTCATCCGCATCCGAGAGCTGGAGCAGAGACTTTTCATTGAACATCAGAGAAACACCGATTACCTGACAGGCCTTCTGACAAAGTCCGCCTTCCAGGACATGGCTATGCAAAAGGCCAAGGAGCAGTTTGCAAGCGGATTCTTCATCATCATTGACCTGGACAACTTCAAGAGAGTCAATGACCTCTATGGTCATGACGTCGGAGACAATGTCATCAAGCAGACGGCCGACTGCATCGATGAGTGCTTTGGCGCCAGTGCGCTCAAAAGCAGATTCGGCGGAGATGAGTTCATGGTCTTTCTCAGTGACACATCCGAAACGGAGCTTGAGGACAAGATCCACAAGTTCCTGCTCAGAGTCCCATTGGACACAACACTTCCGAACAGAAACGATATCATCTACTGCTCCATCGGAATCACCAACGTAAAGGTTGGAGAGTTTGACTACGCCACTGTCTTCAAACAGGCAGACACCGCCCTGTACCATTCCAAGCGAAATGGACGCAACCAAAGTTGCCATTACACAGAGGACATGCACATTCTGATGAATTCCAACGTCTGATCAGATCTTCTTTGCCCTTTTGAGCATCATACCGACCAGAGCCCAGAGGTCCCCTTTCTTCCTTTTCCAAAGCTTACCACCAATGTAGGTCTGATTCGGTCTGATTTTGGAGATGCTGTCTGCAGGTGCCTTGAAGAAGTCCTCGCTAAGTGTAAAGAAATCCGCAACCTTTCCCACCTCAAGAGTGCCCCTCTCATCCTCTTCCATAAGAGCCTTTGCAGCATTTGCGGTGTAGCAGCGCAGTGCCTCATAAGGGGTAAGGGATTCCTTTGGATTGTAGAACTGCGTCATACCCTGCATCTGAAGATACGGATCCAGATCCTGCACAGGAGAATCGGAAGAGCCACATAGGCAAATGCCGGCATCATAGAAAGACTTCATTTTCATGCCATCCAGCACGGTCTTTGGCAGAGTCTGCTCGTAGGAATGCAGAAACCTCTTGTCGATCCAGGCATAGCCTGGCTGCATCATCAGCGCATAGCGCCCGCGCTTGAGACTTTCAAAGGTCTCTTGGTTTGGAAATTCACAATGCTCAATGATGTGAAGGACCTTGCTGGAAGGGTCATAGGACTTGTCATAGGCTTTCATAAGGCGCTCAATGGCAAGGTCCCCTATCGCATGGCTTCCCACCTGATAGCCAGCCTTGAAAGCTTCGGATACAAAACCATCCACCTGGTCCTGGTCAAAATAGCATGGGGCTTTCTCTCCGGTATCCTTGAATGGAACGCTGAAAGCCGCACTATGGGATCCGACAGAGCCGTCCATCTCCCATTGTCCACAGCCGCCGATTCTAGGTTTGGACATGTACTTTCTGAACTTCTGGGCCCTCTTGAGGTCTGTGTACTGAGGAAACAGGCGAACCCCAATGGAAAAACGTCTGGCAAGTGCGACAAGAAGCGATGTCACCAAATCTTTTGGGGAATCAGCGTTTCCCTCAAGAGCAGCGACGACAGAGATTCCATATTCGGCACAGCGGTTCTGAAACTGTGCAACACCTTTTGCCAGAATCTTCGCATTGATCTTGGAGCTGATGGCATCAATGACGCGGCCTTGGTTCTTCTCGTTCTCCTCTCCAGTGAAGATTCCATTTTCACTGAAAATCCCAACAAGCTGCATCATGGCAGTCGAAAGCGCCATGCTATGACCATCGATGTTGTAGACCACGCAGGCCCTACCCGATGACCAATCATCCAGTTCCGTCGCAGTAGGAAGGCGCTTCTCATCCATAGCGGACATCACAAAATTGTTCATGACCACAATGTCATGGCTGCCCTGTTTTGCACAGTAATCGCGAATTCTGGCCTCGATACCGCTAAAGGTGTTTGGACTCACCCCGTCAGCATTGATCTCGCATACATTGAAACCAGTAGCCATCACAACAGCGGAGAACATGACATGCACATGTCCATCAATCAGACATGGATAGACATGCTGGCCCTTCAGATCAACAACTTCATCAAACTTTCCAGAAGGACAGGTCTTGTAGGTACCAACGATACGGCCCCTACGCACAGCAAGATAGGAGAACACATCGCTTTCATCCACATTGGAATGGAATACTCCGTTTTTGAACAGGACCGTCTTCATAAACACCCCTATCAGACCGGCACAATACTACCGATTGCCATCACAACATAAGCGACAATAATCGCGATATCCAAGGCAAGGGAATCGATTCTCAGGGCAGAGCCTGGAACACTCTTTTTCGCATTTCTATAGGCTGGAACAATCATCACAGCAATGATGATGGCAATCAGACCACCTGCTGTTCTCATAAGCTCCATGAAGCCTGACAGATTGAACATGACAAGAGCAAAGGATGGAATTGTGGCGACAAACCAACTGAGTCGGTCTCCGATATGAAGCATATCCTTCACGATATCGGCAAGAGCCAAGGACAAGGACCAATAGGTGGTGAGCATGGCCAGAATCGTGAAAAGGCCACCGATGATTCGTGCCCAGTCTCCAATACCCTCACTCCAGCCTACCATGGCAACCTCGGTGATTTCTGTGGAGGCAAGCAGTGCACAGACAGAGATGACGAGAATCAGAACGAAATTGTTCAGAAGCCCCAGGAACACAGCCTTTCGGATTCTTGGAACATCACCCTTAAGACCTTCCACAGCCTGTGGGACGGAAAAGAAGGCGGACATGGCAAACATGGCCATTCCAAAGTAAGCCAGAACGGAATTGAGCGACTCGCAGGCAAGTGGAATCGCATGATGCTCTGCAAAGACAGAAGCGACGGCCAAACCTGCAATCAGCACAAATATCGCACCCACTGCATACTTTTCGGAGATTCCAACAGCCTTGAGGCCAAACAGGACAACCACAGCACACACAGCGTAGAACAGAACTCTAGCCAATAGTGCAGGCATAGGAACAAGGCCTACAATGATCTCCTCTGATGCATAGATGTATGCACCAAGGTTTGTGCATAGGATGATTCCCATGAGAACAAAGAATGTAATGGAAAGCACATTCTTGAGCTTTCCGCGGAAAAGGAACTTGGTCAGACATGTGATGATCTGGCCACCATCACTTTTCAGTGCAAGGTCTGCAATCATCACATGAAGCACATAGCTTGCGACAAATGAGACCACTAGAATTAGAACCGATAATGGAAATCCGCATTTCTGGGCAAGCCATGGCATACTCATGACACCGGAACCGATTCCGTAACCGGTTATGATGCATGCAGCCTCCCAGGTTGTCAGATTTCCTTTCTCTTTCGACGACATATTCCCCTCCGATGCCAGCCACAATGCCAAAGCCAGCATCAAAACAAGCTCATCTGATCAGATTGCCTCCAGAGCAACCTCCATCATCTTTGTGAATGTCTGCTCACGCTCAAAGGCACTTGCATACTCCTTCTCAAAGATCATATCACTGACGGTCAGGATACCCAAAGTCTGGACGCCGAATCTTGCACCAAGTGTGAACAGCTCAGAGCACTCCATCTCAACGCAGGAGACGCCATACTTGAGAAGAAGCTTCTCCTTCTCCTCGCCTCTTTCATCGTAGAACTGGTCTGCAGAATAGCAGGTAGTGACCTTTGCAGGGTATCCGAGTCTTGCTGCCGCATCCACAGCATCCCTCAGCAGATTGAAATCAGCTACTGGTGGATAAATCAGTCCATGGACACCAAAGCGGTTATGGTTCATTCCGCTGTCTGTAGCAGCAGCCTGGATGATTGCCATATCCTTGATTCTGAGATTCGGGTCTGTGGAACCGCAGGTTCCTGTACGGATGAGACGCTTTGCGCCATAGAACTGAATCAGCTCATTCACGTAGATACTCTGGGAAGGAGTTCCCATACCAGTTCCCTGGACACTGACTTCCTTACCCTTATAGGTTCCGGTAAATCCGAACATGTTTCGGACTGTGCTGTAGCACTTCACGTTCTCAAGGAAGTTCTCGGCAATGAACTTTGCTCTAAGTGGATCTCCTGGAAGCAGAACGCGTGAAGCGATCTCGCCTTCTTTTGCTGCAATATGTGTACTCATTGGGCACCTGCCTATTGTTGTATTTCCATTTCAGATAATAGAATCATACACCATAGACATCACTACGTCAAAGCACATGGGAAATTTGAAGATATGTGAAGATGATTGTAGTTTTGTGTAGAAAAAGCCTCCCTTTCTTGAAAAGTCTGTTTGATGCAATGATGATTGGCGTGTAGGAGAAATTCAATGAAACGTACACTTATCACATCCGTTTTGATTCTCGTCCTGGTTTGCACCGCATTTGCACAGGGAGTATCAGAAGTCACCCCGACAATCGTCTATGACGCATCCGTGGACCTTACAACAGGAGAAAGTTCCTCCGACAGCGTCAGCGCAACATTCAATAAAGATGGCAACCTCGAGGTCACCTACAAGGGCACTTCCCCAATCTCCATCGGTCTTACCGGTTCTCTTGACGGAACCCTCATCGTCAAGAGCGATGACAGCGACTACACCTTGGTTCTGAACAACGTAACCATCAAGGCAAGCACACTTCCTGCCATGCAGCTCAAGAGCACAACAACAGCAACGATTCTTCTTGCAGAAGGTTCTTCCAACTATGTTTCTGACAGTGCCGACAACTCAAAGAAAGGCGCCATCACATCCTCTGGCAACATCATCATCGATGGTCTTGGAAACCTGACTCTTGAAGTATACAAAAAGCATGGCATCAAAACCGATGGAGCTCTGATCATCAACGGAGGAAACACCTACATCCACGGCGATGAGGCCGCAGAAGGCAATATGGTCAGTGCAGACCTCTACTTCACAATGAACGACGGCTATCTTTGCATCAACGCCGAAGGCAATGTCCATGCCACAGAGTCCAAGGGCATCAAGGTCAATGGAGTGGAAGGCGTCGGCACAGGTCTTGGCTATGTCGAGATCAATGGCGGAACCTTGGACATCACATCCGTCGGAAAAGCCATTACAGCAGGCTGGAAGATCGACGAGGATGCAACAACCGAAACCACTGAGGATAATCCGATTCCTAACGTCTACATCAATGGTGGAGACATCAACATCAAGACTACCGGCATCCCATATGAATATTCCGAAGAGGAGTCTCTTAGCCCAGAAGGCATTGAGGCAAAAGACACCCTTTACATCAATGGCGGCACCATCCATGCCTATACCAGCGATGACACACTCAATGCAGGAAAGGCAATTGTGATCAACGGCGGTTATGTCTTTGCCATTGCAACAGACAACGACTCCATCGACTCCAACGGCACCATCGCTATCAACGGTGGTACGGTCATCACCATGTCCAGTTCCAGAGAGCAGGCTTTTGACTGCGACAACGACACCCGTTTCACCTACACAGGCGGAACCATCGTCGGCGCAGGAAACGGCAACAACATGCCAAAGAGCGCAGACACAACAGCCCACTCCATCGCCTATGGAAACAAGACCTTCTACGCAGGCGACCAGATTGCGGTTCTCGATTCCGAGGGCAATGTCATTACAGGTTTTGTCGTACCTTACGAAGTGCCTTCCCTCACTTCCATCGTCTTCGGCTCTGAAGATTTTGTGGAAGGACAGAGCTACACAATCGCGCTTGGTGCCTTCGAGGTTCTACCATCCGATGGTCTTGTACCAGCAGGAACATCCTTCGTTCTTAGAGAGGAAGTGGTCACAATGGACATGAACGACATTGCAGTCTCCGAAGGCTACATCGGCATGAACATCGGTGGAGCAGGAAACTTCGGTGGCGGAGCTATGGGATTTGGCGGCAAGGGCATGAACGGTGCCATGGATATGGGAGCCAGAGGAATGAATAACAGAAACATGGGAAACGCCAATGTTGCAACCAGAACAAGCACCAACACAAGCCTTCCGGCAGGCGTGACTCTTCCAGAGAACCTTGATGCTTCTACAGCACTTGAGCTTGTAAGGTATCTTGTTGAGAACTACGTAGACCCATCTATGCTCTTCACCCTCTTCGGCGACGGAGCAATGCAGATGATGCAAAGTGACTTCAACCCGTCCCAGATGCCTATGGATATGCCAATGGGCGGATTTGACAGACAGCAGAACGGTTTTAGCGGCCAGATGCCACCAGCCTTCAACTGATAAACCTTTTTCATTTGTCGTTTGCCAGGTAGGATAACTTCTGCCTGGCATTCTTTTTCATGTTAACAAAACGCCGGTTTGGCGCTATGATATCCAAGATTTTCGGGGCCATGGTTCAGTGGTAGAACAACGCTTTCGCATGGCGTAAACGACGGTCCGATTCCGTTTGGCTCCATCATTAGTACAATGTTTTTCAATCAATTCTAGAATCAGTCTTCGTCACAAGGCACAAATGCATCAAGCATCATATCAGATTCATCAACCTGATATATTTCAAAATCCCGAGATAAGGAATTCTTCAACTTTTTATCAAAGGTGGAAATACCAACACCAAAAGCATTCTTATATCCGATTAAAATGCAATCAACAAAATCCAAAGATGTCCTATTGAAAACTCCGAGTGCATACATAAGAGCCTTGCGGTCTGATACTCTGACATCACAAAGAAGTTTGTGTAAATCCCATGTGATTTCCGATCTTGGCATATCATAAAAACTTTCCATGACATAAACCACTTCGGCAATCACCTCAAATGTTGTTGAAACATCTTCAGCAATTATCTTTGCAGCTTCTTCACTCTGTTCTGGATGATCGTCCATCAGGTAGCGTAGAATGATATTTGCGTCAATTATCTGCATGTTTCCTCACGGCAGCCTGTCTCCAGGCATCTTTTTCAAAAGGAATCTTGGAAGGATCTGCATATTTGTGGGCAACACCTCTTGCAACAAGATTCTTATGTGGTCGAAACCCTGATTTCACCTCAAATGGAATCCCCTGCTCTTCAAGACTTTGTACAGCAAGCATTCTGACAACTTCAGAGAAAGTTGTTCCCAAAGACTTGTAAAGAGCCTCTACTTGATTCTTGAGATCCTCATCAATTCGGACTTGAATTAAAGCATCTTTTGCCATAAACACCTCTTACACAACTAATGTAATTCAAAAATATTACATTGGCAAGACATTTCCAAAGCGATTGTTCATTGGCGGTGCGATGCCTGTGTGTTCTAGCCTGTCAGGCGGCAAGTGGGCCGTAAAGCCAAACGTAGCCGCAAGCATGGCGGGCCCAACGGGCAGCACACATCAGGCCTTGCACGGTTTATGAACATGAGCATTATTGGAGGAATCAGTATAGTAATCCTTTAGGTGTATTGGTTAGTCGATTGATGAAGAGGTCCGCAGGAGCTACGGATCTATGGGCTATAGGTTCTCATGTGCATAGACCCTCACTCAAAATCCTTGGCAAGGGCAATCAGGTTCATGCACATTCTTCCATTGTGGTAAGGGCACTTCCAAGGCTCCACGATAGGTTTGTGAATCGGATTCATATCCCCATCCAAAGCAGAAAGCCACTCACTGCCCTCTCTTGGGTCAACCATCTTCGTCTCAATGAACGCAAAGACATCCTTTGCCGCCTCAAGATAAGTATCATCTCCTGGATTCTTCAGAGCCTCATGCGCAAAGCCCAGGACAGTCTCCGCCTGAACCCACCAGTTACGGGTTTCATCCTCCACCCCGCGGTCACGCTCGGCTCTCAAGGAGTGATTCACATAGCCTTCGCGGTACACATTCTGTGCAAGAATGGAGTTGATGGATGCAATTCGCTCAATCAGATCCATATCGCCCAAAAGGGAGCAACCCCAATCCACAAGCCACGAAGACTCAATGTCATGACCATAGCTGTAGAGATCCAAAATGGAGTTGTAGTTCTCATCAAAGAAAACAAGCAGCCTTCTCTGCTTCGGGTCAAAGATCCGGTTCTCATAGATATCCAGAATCCAACGCAAGGAGGATTCCACCCTAGAGTCTCCGCTGACCTGATACAGGGCACTGTAGCCTTCAAAGACATGCAAAAGCGTGTTCATCGTCTTCTGGGCAATGATGCCATTCTCAGAAAGCTTGTCATTCTCAGACGGCTTCCAGTCCACCGAAAAGCTTTCCAGATAACCGATGTCATCGGTACAGCGGCGCTCCACCACCTCATAGAGGTCGAAGGCATGGCTCAGGGCATCGGCGTTGCCGCTCATCTTGTAGTAGGCACTTAAGGCATAGATGGCAAACGCCTGGTTATAGGTATGCTTTGTGGTGTCACTTGGGCTTCCAAGGTAGTCCACAGACCAGAATACACCACCAAACTTCGGATCCAGGCAATGGGAGACCAGAAACTCATAGGCATGGTCTGCCGCATCGCGACAAGCAAGATAGAGTTTGGAATTCTCCGACTTCAATAGCAAGGCTGCCTCAGAGAAGAACCAAAGGATGCGGCTGTTCAGAATGCAGCCCTTGTCATATTTCTTGTCCAAGGCAAGGTCATAGCTCAGATATCCATAAAATCCACCATTCTCCTCATCCTTGAGACCAAGCCAGAATGGGACAATCTGCTTAGTCAGCATACGGTAGGCTTTTGCGGCAAGTTCCTGCATCAGACGTCCTCCATTTCACTATCCGATTCCCTTTCCACCTCTGTGAGTTTCAGAAACTGCTGAAAGGCTGGGCTCTGGGAATAGACAGGATCGTCAGCAGATGTAAACACGATGCGGGCATCCTTGTCCGAAAGAAGTGCAATCTCAGACTCTAACAGCTCACGAACCTCTCCCGGGGCCAGGTCTCCAAGAACCAGAGAGCCAATCTGAACCCTCTTGAGATAGTTCACGTGAAGACCCATGGCAGCATACATGCGCTTTACCTGGTGATACATACCCTGGCGAATCAGAATCAGGCTTCTGCCTTCTGCAATGCGCATCAGATCTGCACTGCGACAGACACTGCCATCCTTGAGTGCAATACCGGAAAAGGCCTTTTCGACCTCGGTAGAAGTCACATCGCCTTCGTGCTCCACATAGTAGACTTTTGGAACCTCATGCTTTGGAGAGATGAGCCTATGGATAAGATCTCCCTGATTGGAGAATACAAGAAGACCTTCGGTATCCTTGTCCAGTCTTCCGACCGGCAGAACCTTCTGCACCTGCATATCCTGAGGCAGATGCTCCATGACGGTTCTGTTGCGTCCATCTTCGGTGGAAGTGACAAGACCTGCAACCTTGTTCATGATGCAGACCACATCACGATGGCGAGGGACAACCTCTCCATCGACGGCAACCACATCCGAGTCGGCAACCTTCAGGCTGGCTGTTCGCACAACCTCACCATTGACGGTCACATAGCCTCTGCGAACCAGCTTTTCGCAATCCTTTCTGGAACCGATTCCAGCATCACCTAATATCTTATCCAAACGGTCCATAATATCCTCAAACAATGATATATATGATATCATTATTCTGAGGTGGAGGTAACTATGATAACGCAACTACTGGATGGAAAATGGGATCTGACAGCTGTCACAGTCCTTGAAAACGCAGCAGGCATCACAGCAGGTGATACTTTTGAGATGAATATCCCGGGAGATGTCCATGACACTCTCATCAATGGAAACTTCATCAAAGATCCATACTTTGGAACCAATGAGCTTGATACCCTGTGGATCGGCAAGTCCGACTGGACCATCGAGCGCACCTTTGAATTCACAAAGCAGCTGAACAAGACCTATCTGTGCCTTGAGAAAGTGGATACGGTCGCAGACCTTTTCATCAATGACCAGAAAGTCGCATCCTTTGACAATGAGCATCATATCCATTACCTCGATGTAACGGATTTCGTCAAAGAAGGCACCAACACCATTCGATTCGATTTCACATCCGCAGAGGATCTGGCAGTGGAGCGCAATGCAAAGCTTGCCTACCCGATCCCTTGCTCCCGCTATCCGAACGACTCGGCAAACAGAAACCTTGTCCGAAAGGCACAGTGCAACGCCGGTTGGGACTGGGGTCCATGCATCATGACAATCGGAATCCATGAAAGCGTTCGCCTTGTGCAGGCACAGGATTTCCTTTTTGAAAGCTTCAATACCACTGCTGTCAGCGCAAAGGACAACTGGAAACTCAACATCGAAGTCCAGATCCAGTCCTCCGTCGCCACACAGACCAAGGTCCATACAGTGCTTTCCGCCAAGGGCAGAAAACTCAGCAAGACCGCTACCCTCAACCTCAAGAAGGGCAACCATGTCTACAAGTTCACCATGCTGGTACCAAAGGACAGCGTTGAGCTCTGGTGGCCAAATGGCTATGGTAAGCAGAACCTCTACAACATCAAGGTAACCGTCGGTGACCAGGACAAGAGCACCATCAGCGCAAAGACAGCCTTCCGAACCATCACCATCAAGAACAAGCCGACCATGGGCGGTAAGGAGATGACCATCTGCGTCAACGGCAAGGACATCTTCGCCAAGGGTGCCAACTGGATTCCACTGGATGCCATTGCTGGTAAAATGAGCGCCGAGCGCTACGACAAGATCATTTCTGACGCCGCATGGGCAAACATGAACATGCTTCGCGTATGGGGAGGCGGCTGGTATGAGAAAGAGGAATTCTACGACGCCTGTGACCGCCACGGCATCATGCTGTTCCATGACATGATGTTCGCCTGCTCCACCTACCCAGCCGACGACTGGTTCCTCCAGTCCGTCGAAAAGGAGCTGACCGACCAGATCCGCAGAATCAAAGGTCACCCTTGCATTGCTCTGTACTGTGGAAACAACGAGGACCTTGGAGCCCTGACCTGGTATGACGAGACAAAGGCAGACCTGGAGAAATACTACAAGGACTATGAGAAGCTCAATACAGATACAGTCGGTCGCGTGGTCATGAAGGAGGACCCTTCCAGAATGTTCTGGCCATCCTCCCCTTGTGCAGGTCCTGGCGACCGCTCCGACAACTGGCATTCCGATGGCAAGGGCGACATGCACTTCTGGTCCGTCTGGCACGAAGGAAAGGATTTTGATGAGTATCAGAACATCCGACCACGATTTTGCTCAGAGTTTGGATACCAGAGCTTCCCATCGCTTCAGGAAGTGAAGACCTTCTGTCCGGAGGACCAGCTTGACCTGTTCTCAGAAGTCATGCTCCATCACCAGAAGAACCTCAGCGGCAACCAGATCATCACCGAGCATTTCTATCGACTGTTCTTGAATCAGGAGGAAGGACAGAGCATTGAGGAGCAGGCTCGCAAGCTGGAATTCCCGAAGATGCTATACCTGTCCCAGATCCAGCAGGCACAGGCCATCAAGACTGCCATCACCTACTGGCGTTCCCTCACCCCATATTGTATGGGAACCCTCTACTGGCAGCTCAACGATGTTTGGCCAGTCTCTTCCTGGTCCAGTCTGGAGTACAGCGGCCGTTTCAAGGCACTGCATTGGGATGCCAGACGCTTCTACGAAAGTGTCACCCCGCTTGTCTACATCAAGGACAACAAGATCAACCTCTATGCCGTCAACGACGGAATCGAGTCCAAGAAGGTGAATGTCCTTCTGATGTTCTACGATTACTATGGCAATGGCTTTGATTTCTTCAGCTACAAGGAGACACTCAAGCCAGCTACCTCAAAACAGCTCGACCAGCTGGATATGACAGAACTGGATCTGGATGTGGATGACACCTTCTGTATCGCATACCTTTGGGTCGATGACAAGGAGCTTTCCTATCCGATCATGCTGTCCAAGCCGAAGGATGCCTGCTTGGAGGATCCAGAGCTTGAGCTGACCGTTGTCCGTAGGTATGCAAACGGAAGTATGGATCTGAGAATCACTTCCAGATTCCCGGCTTTCAACGTCATGGTGGATAGCGGCTCTACCGAAGGACAATTCAGTGACAACAACCTGACAATCCTGCCAGACAAACCTGCAAAGATCCGATTCCTGCCAAAGGATGCATCCGATGCCGATAAGGTGCAGTTCCACATGAACGACCTCTACAGCGCAACACACTGATGGCAATTGTGCAAAGACAACGAAGGCTCCCGACCTGGGAGCCTTTCGTTTTTCAGCAAGCGATCACCATTTGGCTGGGGAACAGACCAGATCCAGATAGTAGCAAAGGTCGGCCATAGCCTTCTTGCGGGCACACAGGCTATCCCAATCCCTCTTCTCTCCAAGCCACAGGTTATCGGCCAGAATGAAGGCTCTTGGGAACATCATGTACTCGGCCTCACGTCCGGTATGGATCTTCTCTGCCCAAAGGTTGCACTGGGCACCCAGAATGAGGTCTCGCTGCTTCTGTGGAAGGTCCTTCATGCTAATGTCCAGATCAAAGGCATCGCGTGCGGTGCAGATACTCCAGTTGCCAAGCTCATAGTCCTCGGAGGTCTGATAGCGGTCCAGATAGCAACCTGCGTTCTGTGGTGTCAGAATGACCTCATGGCCACGTGAGGATGCGATCTTTGCACCTTCAAGGCCTCTCCAGGACATGACGACAACGCTCTCATCAATCTCAGGAGCATCCACCACTTCATCCCAACCGATGGCACGCTTTCCAAAGCTCTTCACCAGGGCAGAAGCCTTGGAGGTGAACCAACCCTGAAGTTCATTGGTATCCTTAAGTCCGTTCTCCTTCATGATTCTCTGACAGCCCTCATTGGTCTCCCACTGCACATGCGGACACTCATCACCACCGATGTGGATGTACTTAGAAGGGAAAATGGAGACAAGCTTTGCAATGGTAGCCTTGAGGAAGGTCCACAGCTGTTCAGAGGCTGGGTTCATGACATTCTCAAAGATTCCCCAGCTGTTCTGAACCGGAATCTCCTTTCCGGTACAGCCAAACTCAGGATAGGCGGCAAGAAGAGCCTCGGCATGGCCTGGCATCTCTACTTCAGGGATAACTTCGATTCCAAGCTCGCTACAGTAGTCGACAACGTCCTTGAGGTCAGCATCGGAATAGAAACCGCTGTGGACATTGCGCTCGTCATCGAACTCATATTTGACGCGCTTTGAGGAGATGCTCTCAAGTTTCTCATAGCCATCCACAGCAAAGCGCCAGCCCTGGTCATCGGTCAGGTGCCAATGGAAATGGTTGAAGCCGACAAGGGCCATGGCTCTGATGATTCTCTTGAGTTCCTTGACGCTCATGAAATGGCGCACGACATCTATATGGAAACCACGATATCGCCATACCGGGTTATAAAAATCAAACTGACAGGTTGGGACCTTTCCCTCAAACAGCAATTCCAGCTGCTTGACGTAATTCTGTCCCTGACGAGCAGATTCTTCGCACTGGGCGTTGACGACGATTCTACCCTGCTCGATGATGACCTCATTGACAGAGGCCTTTGGGTTGACTGTCACGGGAGTTAGGTCAACAAGCTCTGTGACAACGACATTTGTGGATGCGATCTGCGGAACAAGCAGATTCTCAATTCTTGTGTTCATAATTCAATTCTACCAAAAAACAGAGGCTGCCATAAAGACAGCCTCTGAAACATTTTCACTTAACCGAAAATTACTTTCCGATGTATGCGTGCCATGCAGCATTGACATCTGCAACACCCTTCTCAACAGTTGTGGAACCAAGACCAATCTCCTGGAGAACTGTGTTGATGACTTCGAAGACAGCAGCTGGGAGAACACCGTCGATAACTGGTGTAGCAACCTGGATGTTGTTGTACCAATCGGATCTCTTTGCTACGAGTGGCTCGAGGTTGTACTCTTCACAAACCTTAGCAACGTCGATAGTTGTGAGTGATGGGAAGGAAGCACCAGTTGTAAGTCTCCATGTCTGAGCATATTCGCTCTCGAGGAACTTAACGAGTGTCCATGCAGCCTCGAGCTTGTCAGCATCGATATCTGCAGCAATTGCCCAACCTGTTCCAACAACAGCGGAGTTGGACTCGTGGATGACCTCACCGTCGAATGCTGGGAAGTTGATCAGCTCAATGTCAGTCTTCTGAGCTTCTGGAGCGAAGAGAGCCTGACCTGTTGTGACATCTGTCTGGAAGGAAGCACATGCCCAGTCACCATCAATGTAGAATGCAGACTTGCCATTAGCGAAGTCACCTCTGCCTGAACCGTAACCGATAGACAGTGTGTTGCGGTTGATGACGCCATCCTTGTAGAGGTTGTCAACAGCTGTGAGAGACTTGACGAACCACTCGTCAGCGAAATCTGTCTCGCCAGCGAATACTCTGTCAGCCCAGTCAGCACCACCGAATCTACCTGTGATGAGGGAGAAGAGGCAGCTCTGCATGACCCAAGCGTCCTTACAGTCCATGGATACAACTTCGATACCCTTTGCGTTGAGGACAGGAACCATAGCTACGAGGTCAGCATATGTCTTTGGCATCTCGAGACCATTCTCGCGAAGAACCTTTGTGTTGACGAACATCATGGATGTTGCTGTAAGTCCGTTTGGAAGCTCACCAACGTAACCAACCTTACCAGCCTGATCAGCCATGGATGTTGCGCTGTAGACCTTATCAAGACCGTCTCTCTCGAGGAGTGACTTGAGGTTGTAGAGATATCCATCCTTGTGGAGAGTCTCTGATCTTCCGCTTGGCCAAGCATACATGACATCTGGGAGGTTGCCCTGTGCTGCGTAAGCCTCTACCTTCTGGTGGAATGGCTCATTGAAAAGGTCCTCACGGATAACTTCGATCTCTGGGTGCTCTGCTGAGAACTTGTCCCAGATCTGTGCAATTTCGTTAGCACTGTTTGGCTCTGACATATCGATATAGTTCAGAACTCTGATTGTTGTCTTTCCGCTGTTTGCTTCTGCAGCTGCCTGAGCGAAAACCATTGAACAAAGAAGTACCAGTGAAAGTACTACCATTGCAAGTTTCTTCATCTTTTTTCCTCCTTAGATGAATACGAGGTCGGCTTTTCTCGCCTCCCCAAATGCAGATTTCTCTGCAATCCCTTTTTATAAACATAGTGTTTAGACACTATTTGTTCACACTTTGTACAAACTACACAATAACTGTAGCATGCGTAATAACGGTTGTCAAATTAAATTTGAACAATCTTTGTACAAACTTCTCTTTCCGCGATGCCCAGTCCGTCAACCCTTGACAGCTCCAGCAGCAACACCCTTTGTAATCTCCTTTCTGAAAACAAGATAGAAGATCAGCATTGGCAAAAGACCAATGGTAAGGGATGCAAACAGCTTTCCATAGTCTGTGGAAAGGGAGCCGGCGAAGCTCTGGATTCCAACAGGCAAGCTCTTGTTCTTGGTACTGGAGGTGAGCATGTTGATGAGCATGAACTCATTCCAGGTACCGGAAACGGTCAGAATGGCAAGTGTTGTTGCAACAGGAGCGGACATCGGAACGATGATTCCGAAGAAGATCCTACCGTAAGGGGCTCCGTCGATTCTTGCACTTTCCACAAGAGCATTCGGAACACTGCGGATGAACTCGGTACAGAGGTACACACCCATTGGAAGTCCAATTCCGATGTAAGGAATCAGAACACCAAGCTTTGTATCATACAGTTTGACCTGGTTGATGATGATGAACAGTGGAATCATGATGGACTGCAATGTCATCAGAATACCGACAACATAAGAGGCATAGATTCCCTTGGTGGCCTTGTTTGGGATCTTTGCGAAAGCAAAGCCGCTCATCATACCAAGGATACAGATTGCAATGGTGGTAATTGAGGTATAGACGACGCTGTTGATGATGTAAACGCCGAAGTTTCCTCTCTTCCAAGCCTCAATATAGTTCTTGTAGAAGATTCCCTTTGGCAGTCCAAGTCGGTCAAGCTGATACTCCTGGCTGGTCTTGAAGGAGCTCATAATCAGCCAAAGGATCGGCAAAATGGCAAGGAGAGCGAAAAGGATCAGAATCACATAGGTGATAGCCTTGAAGATCTTGCTTCCGACAGAATTGGTATCTTTGATCTTTGTGCTCATTCTCTACCTCCGAACTTTTTCTCAACGGCTTTTGTGATGCCGATCATGGTGAAGCTGATGATACACATGACCATGGAAACTGCATTGGCAAGTGGGTAGTTAGGTGCACCCTTGAACGCAGAATCGTACATGAAGATGGAAAGGACGTAGGTCTGCTTTGCAGGTCCACCACTTGTCATGACATAGATCAGGTCGAAGCTCTTAAGCGATCCGGAAATTGCCAGGATGGCACTTGTGACGATAACACCAGAAAGAGCTGGCAGAATGATGTAGCGCAGAGCCTGCATCTCAGTGGCTCCGTCAATCTTTGCAGCCTCAATGACAGAAGTATCAATCTTCTGGAGGTTGGCAAGGAAGATGATCAGGTAGGTTCCGGTATACATCCAAAGGATGACAAACAGAACCGGAATCATCGGATGGGTGCTGTTTCCTGCGACGTAACCAGGTTTGAACAGTCGGATAAGGTCAGGCAAAGCACCGTTTGGAGCTGTGAAAGCACCCCAAAGTCTACCAATGACAACGGTTGAGATGACACATGGAAGATAAATGACGGTCTGGAAGAAATCCTTACCCTTGATCATGCCTCTGAAAATCAGGTAAGCCATGATGAATCCAAGTGGAATCTGACCAAAGACAGAAATGAAGACGATCCACATGTTGTTCTTGAGAGCAAGCCAGAAATACTTGTCGTGGAACATCTGTGCATAGTAGTCGAATCCGATGATCTTCATTTTCCTTTCTGGTGCGATGTTTCCCCAAATGACGCTCTTTGGTCCGAACAGAGCTCCTCCACGATAGTTGGTAAGGCTCAGGAATGCGGCAAAGAATGTCGGGAATGCCATGACAAACAAATAGATCAGAAAGCCTGGCAGGACAAATGTCCAATATGCCATAACCTCCTCACCTCTACTTGAAAGTCCAAGAAAGTTCTTAGGGGCCTGACCGATGCGGTCCTCCCTCTTCTTGGAAACTTCAGTTCCTTTCATTTTCTCCTCCAATTGTTGGTATATGACCTTTTTTCTTTTCTCAATTCATCTGGGCTTTGGAGAACTCAATCAGTTCATCCCACCCCATCCATTCGCTGTTACTGCTCTCCAGATCCGGTACGGAGAACAGATAATGCAGATACATGATGGCAGCACCCTTTGCGGAGATGCATTCATCATTTGCATCAAACAGAAGTTCCGTGTGGGACTTCTCCAGTGCCCCAAGGAAGGCAGCGGCCCTCCTCTGAAGAACCTCACGCACCCACATTTCGTCCTTGAATGGGTTACCGTGAAGAATCACCTTCTCAAAATCCATCACAGAGCAAAGCGGCACGAAGGAACGGAACGTATCCTCAATCCACTGCTCCAGACACATCTTGTCGTCTGCAGTCTTTCGAAGAACATCGATGTCCAGACCACTTTGGTTCGGGTTTCCTGGTGCCCAGGAGATGGAACAGAACTCACCAGAGGCGTTGTGGGCACCCCGATAGACGGTTCCATCAATGATGATTCCAAAACCGGTACCGATACCGATGATTTCGTCAGTCTTCTTGGATTCCTCATGGAAATCACCGACAACCGACAAGGCATTCTCAAGGGCATGTCCCTTGGAATAGATGTCCATCCAAGCTGCGCAGTTGGCATCGTTCTCCACATAGACCGGATAGTTATGCTTTGCTTTGACATATGCCCTGAGATCAAAAGCCTCGGTGAGCTTAAACGGCTCAGAATAGTTGATGATTCCGTTTTCGGAGTCGACGATACCTGGAATCGAAAAGCTCAGCGCCAGAATCGGAATGTTGAACTGATGATGGACTTCCAAGGCATGCTCAACCATGGTATCGACCATTTGCTCCAGTGGAATCAGGCCGAAGGATCCGGTCTCTGTCCAAAGTACGGTTCCATCCATAGCCAGCAGCACAGCTCGATAATGAGATGGCTGAATATCGAATCCAAACACACAGCCGAAGTTGTTGTTCAGTGAAATCTCAATGGCCTTACGTCCACCCTGGACATGGGAAGCCATGTGCTCACCTTCGTAGACGACACCGGCATTGAGTAGATAGGTTATGATGTTACTGACCGTGGATCTGTAGAGGGACAGTTCTCTTGCGATATCCACTCTGGAAATGCACTTTTTCTTCCAGATCAGCTGCGCGACAAGTGATGTATTCGCATTTTTCTGGAATAGGTTATTGTTTACAGGCATAATATCCTCTAGGTTTGTTCACTGCTTTAACAAACTTAGAATAACATTGCCCTATTCATGCGTCAAGAAAAAGTTTCTTTCAGTTGGTACACTTTTTGAAATCAAAATCAGAGAATCACGTAACTCATTTGTCTGGAAGAATATTCTTCTTTCGGAACTCTTCAATGAACTTCATCATGATCTCTACAGCGCCATCGACTCCGACAGAACTGGTATCAATGCACAGATTGTAGTTCTTGGCATCACCCCAAACCTGATGGCTGTAATACTCATAGAACTTGGAACGGTTCTTGTCGGTGTTCTTGATGAGCTTCTCCATAGCCTGTGCAGTCATGCCGGCGTGCTCTTCCAGCGCGAGTTTTCTCTCCACTCTGTCCTTGAGATCTGCATAGATGAAGAAATTCACAGGATCAAGGTCTCTGAGAATGTAATCCGCACAGCGACCGACGATGACACAAGGTCCCTTGGCAGCAAGGTCCTGCATGACCTTGGACTTTGCCAAAAAGATCTGGTCATTTGGAGAAAGATGATAGAACTGGTTCATGGCGCTTTCCGCAGAGGTTGAAACACCTGCACCGGAGACCATGGTTGTGGAGCCGATGTTGAGGAAGTTTGGCTTCTGCTCATCCATCTTCTTGAGATAGCTTTCCGCAAAACGGCTGTTTTCAGCTGTCAGCGTGATGATTTCCTTGTCATAGAATGGGATTCCAAGTCTCTTTGCAAGTCTGAGTCCAACCTCATGACCTCCACTTCCGAACTGTCTTCCAATTGTAATGACTCTACCCATGGTTTCCTCCAATGAGTGGATTATAGCACGCAGAATGCAGTTTTTCGAGAAAAACTATAAAATTAGTAGGAGCTCTGCAGGACAAAGGAGACGACTCTGTCGCCCTGAAGCTTATCGGCATAAGTCTGCACAGCCTTCTCGGACTGCAGAATGTTCATCGCAAGGGCATGATACATGTTCTGGACAATATCCAAATCTTCGCTTATGACCGACAAGGACATAAGAACATCGGAGAACTCTCCGGTACCAGGATTGAACCAGAGGCTTCGATAATGGTCGTCCAGCACATAGCCGTACGGACTTGCATTTTTGTAAGCTGCGGTTGTAACGGCACTGAACATACCGTTCATCGGAAGTGTCGCATAGTTCACGTTACTGCCGTTTTCCAGTGTGTATAGGCCATATTCCAGAGAGCTGGAGGTGTTCATGTTAACAGCAAGACCCTCAGGTGTGGAAAGGTAACCGGACCAAAGGCCGGAAAGCCCCAGTTCCTGACGCATCATCTGAAGACGATAGGCGTCGGTCATCACATTCAGATCCAAGACAGGAGCCTCGATTTCATATTCTGCACAGAAGGCTTTGTAAGCATCTGAAACGTCAAAACGGATGCTGCAGGTCGTATCATCCAAGAACTCAAGACGGAAATTGGAAAGGTCAGAGACCATGGCGGCAATGTCATGGATGCGAGAAGCCTGATAGTCGTTGTACAAAGGGTCGAACTCGGTTGGGTCCTCAAGGATGAGGATACTCTTCCATTCTTCGTACAGGGCTCCTGCAAACATGTTGAAGCCGTTTTTCTCCAAAGTATGGGCATAGGCATCCTGCAGGATGCCATAAAGCTGTGGGCTTACCGAGACGATATTACCAAGATTCTGATTGATGGTTGCCAGGCTGACATGGCCTGTGTAGGTATTAATCGGATCAAGCTGTTTGTAGGCAGCTGCGAGAATTGGTGTGTAGATGGACTCAAGCTGTTTGATATCCCGCTTGATCTGGTTACTGGAACCTTCAAGATAGTACTTGAAGGTCACCCAGTTGTTGTAGGTAAGCGCCTCTGTATCCGTATCGGCCTTGATGGTCTGATAACCGCTGGTCTTGTTCCCGAGACTGAGGACTCCCAAGGTAAAGGAAGTCACAATCACGAAGAACAGGACCACAAACAGAGCAATTCTCAGCTTAAGATGCTTGGTGCTTACTTCTAATTTCATTTTGCGAATCTGACGGCCTTATACTTCTCGATTTCTGCGTCGTTACCGAAGATGAAGTGTCCGTTTCCAAGGTCAACCATCTTTGGCTTGTCAACAGAGTAATCGTGCATGGAAGGATCATAGACATACAGCTTCTTCTGCTTCTCAAGAATCGGATCTGGAATTGGAATAGCACTCATAAGGCTCTTTGTATATGGATGCAGTGGATAGTTGAAAAGCTCTTCCGTCTCTGCGATCTCAACAATCTTACCCTTATGGATGACAGCGATTCTGTCGGAGATGAAGCGGACGATACTCAGGTCATGGGCAATGAACAGATAGCTGAGTCCTCTTTCCTTCTGGAACTTCTTCAGAAGGTTCAGAACCTGTGCACGAATGGACACATCCAAAGCACTGATCGGCTCATCGGCGATGATGAACTCAGGCTCCATGACAATGGATCTGGCAAGACCGACTCTCTGTCTCTGTCCACCAGAGAACTCATGTGGGTATCGTGTCAGATGCTCAGGAAGAAGACCAACTTCCTTGATGATGTTCTCGACCTTCTGCATTCTATCCTTCTCATCCTTGTATAGATGGAAGTTGTACAGACCCTCAGAGATGATGTACTCGATGGTAGCTCTCTCGTTCAGGGATGCTGCAGGGTCCTGGAAGATCATCTGGATCTTTCGGACGACCTCACGGTCATCCTTTCTGGAAAGCTTTCCGGAAATCTTCTTTCCCTTGTAGTAGATGGCACCATTGGAACATGGATTGATTCTGACAATGGCTCTTCCGATTGTTGTCTTTCCGGATCCGGACTCTCCAACCAATGAGAATGTCTCACCTTTGTAGATGTCAAAGCTTGCATTGTCGACAGCCTTGAAGGACTGCTTCTTCTGCTTGAAGATGACATCAAGATTCTGAATTGAGAGGACTACCTCTCTCTTATTTTCTTCCATATCACCCTCCTCAGTCTTCAATGTTGACATAGCTCTTGAGCATTTTCTCGTGCAGATTCTGGATGATCTTTGGAGGCTCTACCTTTGGAGCTCTCGGATCAAGCAGCCAGGTCTTTGCCCAGTGATGGTCGTTGACCTGGAACATTGGCGGTTCCTTCACGCGGTCAATTGCCATTGCATACTGGTTTCTAGGCGCAAAGGCATCACCGACGATCTTGTTGTAAAGTGAAGGTGGTGTTCCGGAAATGGAGAACAGGTCATCACCCTTCTCGGCAAGCTGTGTCAGGGATGACAGCAATGCCCATGTGTATGGGTGCTTCGGTTCATAGAAGATATCCTCGACAGTACCAAGCTCAACAATCTGTCCACCATAGAGAACAGCAACACGCTCTGCAACATTGGCGACGACACCAAGGTCGTGTGTGATGTAGACGGTTGTGAATCCGAGCTGGTGCTGCAGATCCTTGATCAGCTTGATGATCTGAGCCTGGATGGTGACATCCAATGCGGTTGTAGGCTCATCACAGATGAGAATCTTCGGCTGACAGGAAAGAGCAATGGCAATGACGATTCGCTGTCTCATTCCACCAGAGTACTGGAACGGATAGTCATCAAATCTCTTCTCAGGATCGGAGATACCGACCTTGGACATAATATCCAAAGTTCGGGCCTTGGCCTCACTCTCTGAGCACTTCTGGTGCTTCAGGATAACGGTCATGATCTGCTTACCAATGGTGAGAACAGGGTTCAGGCTGGTCATAGGATCCTGGAAGACCGTTGCGATCTTGCATCCACGGATCTGCTGCCAGTCCTTTGTGTATTTGACTTTTGCACAGTCGATGATGGCATAGCCATGAACAGTCTTTGTTGCCTCGTCATAACTTCTGAAATCCACACGGAAGGTGCAGACTTCAAAGATCTTGTTTCTGACAGCTGGATCGCTCAGGTTCTCACCAGAGCACATGGCTAGCTTGAAGGCTTTAGCAAGCTTGGCAAGGAACACGAACTGGGTCTTGACCGGATAGCGTCCAATGGAAAGAAGAACCTCATAGGCCATGACCTTGTTCCTTTCAAGGATTTCATCCGAAAGGCCATAAGGATTGCCAGGTTTGTCTTCGGTTGCGACCTTCTGCATTCTTGCTGTGATAAGGTCATTGATCTCCTTTTGGTCGGCATGGACCTTCTGCTGATCAGCCTTGTAGTCGGAGGTTCTCTTTCGGGTAAGACCTACCATCTCCTGCTTCAGTGCCTTTAACTGAGCCTTCCAGTCCTTGATCTTAGCGCCGATTTCAGCGATCTCTGCAGCGTCTTCTGCATTCTTGCTGTCCAAGGTGAGCATGTAGTTGGTTCTGTCAACAATGTCATCCTCAAGAGTCTTGATCTTCAGAGCATAGGAGGTCTCCTCTTCCGGAGTAAGGCTCTGGGCATGCTGGATGTCCATTCTCTTCTGGGCAATGGCGACATATTCCTTGGCGCCACGCTCCAGTTTTGAGTATCGGTTCAGTCTGTCGTAGATCTTGTCCAGGATCTTCTGCTTGCGATCATCGATGACGACATCCGTCTTAGCCAGTTCATCATCGCTGAAAACGATGCTTCCATTGCTGATGAAGCCGTTGGAATCGAGCATACCGGCGAAGGTCTTTGTCAGAACGGACTTTCCGGAACCGGACTCGCCGACGATGGCCAATGACTCGTTCTCGTAGACATCCAATGAGACATGTCTGATAGCGGTGAGGATTCTACCTCTGACGTTGAACTTTACGTCAACATCCTTCAGTGAAAGAAGTACTTTCTTGTCTTCCATTTCAGTGCCTCCTTATCACATGTGTGTTCTTGGGTCGGAAGCATCTGCGAGGTTCTGACCAAGAACGTAAAGGATGATTGTCAAAAGGGAGGCAATGGCAACTGGTGGCCAGAACTCCCAAGGATAGGAAAGGAATGCTGTCTGAGCTTCCTGGATCATTCTACCAAGTGATGGAACAGAGGCGGAAAGACCGACACCAATGAAGGAAAGGAAGACCTCCATGGAAATGTAGGAAGGAAGTTCAGTTGCAAGCAGCGTGACGATGACAGATGTCAGGAACGGAAGAATGTTCTTGGAGACGATTCTTGTAATCGGTGTTCCGAGACATCTGGATGCAAGGGAATACTCTCGGTCTCTGATGATGAGAACCTGGGTTCGGAAGAAGTAGCTGATGCTGACCCATCCTGTGATGGTCAGTGCGAATACGAAACTCCAGAAACCAGCTCCGATGACGTAGACCAGAACGGAGATCATCAGGATGTAAGGGATATTTGCGATGATGCTGTAGACAACCAGCATGACCTTATCAACTGCCTTGGAATATCCCCAGACAGCACCCATGAGGATACCGACTGTCATATTGATTGCAGCACAGATGACAGCAAGCAGAAGCGATGTTCTTGCAGAAGCCCAGATTCCATAGAAGATGGAGTTTCCAAGCTGACCGGAACCGAGGCACCACTTGAAGGAGAAACCGCCTGTTGCCTTCATGGCATTGACAGGGCTCTGGTTGAACATCGTTGCAACCGTGACGTTCTCGTTCGGATCATAGTTGCAGAAAACAGGGATCACAAAGGTGCAGATGAGCAGCAAGGCAAGAATGCCAAGCATGACCCAGTTCGTCTTCTTTCGGAAGAAAACCCTGAATACAGATTTCCAATAGGAATATCTTGGAGCAATGATCTTCTCGGATTCAATGGAGTCATTATTGATGAAGGTAAACAGCTCGTCTTCGTTGACGGCTTTGACATTGACGTTATTTGCCATAATCATCTACCTCCCTTTGATTCGAATGAGATTCTTGGATCGACCTTTGCCATAAGCAGGTCGCCAAGGATAAGTGAAATCAGTGATAATGTTGTATAGAACACGGTACAAGCAATGATGATTCCGTTGTCGTGGCTGTTGATGGCCTGGGTCAGCAGGTTACCGACACCAGGAACAGAATAGACACGCTCGGTGACGATTGCACCGGTCAGACATCCAAGGATGGTTCCCGGAATACCATGAACGATTGGGATCATAGCGTTCTTGGAAATATGGATGCTGTAGATCTCCTTCTCGGAAAGACCTTCCGCACGAGCGAACTTGACGTAGTCGCTGTTCATCTGGTCGATCATGTAACGGCGCATCCACTTCATCAGGCTACCGATGGAAGGCAGTGCCAGGGAAATGGTTGGCAGGATATAGGCCAGAACCTTGATCTCAGCGTTTGCGAACTTGTATGGCAGGTTGAAGACCCTGGTACCGATGGCGGCGAACATGAAGATGTAAGCCAGTGATGGGACAGCCATGATGAAGATGATGTACCACATACCGACGGTATCAATCCAGGAGTCCTTCTTTCTTGCCATCAGGATTCCCAGTGGAAGACCGATGAAATACTCGATGACGGTGGCGATGATACCGATGACGAAGGAGTTCTCAAGCATACTGAGACCTGAGCGCCTATAGGTCGCAATGGTATACTTGTCGTTGAACTGCTCCTTTTCTGCAGCGGTAAGCTCACCCATGTTATAGGTCAGAGTATGGAAATCTGATGCGGTATCTACATAGATATCAGTACCAAGCTGAGCAGGATACTGGGTTCGAATGGTCTTGAGGTCACCAGCCGGCTCTGAAATGACACTTGTAATCTCCTGACCACGGAATCGTGTGAAAGAGACACCAAGGTTGAGGTGAATCCAGTTCTGGTGGATGAATGGGAATCTTGAGTCAAAATAGAAAAGATACTTGTGGGTTGTACCGCTACCGACAACGGCGAATGGTCCACCATATGGATCCTTCTCTACGCGGATATATCGGTCTGTGAGACTTTCATCCGCCACATCCTTTGTTGTCTCAATGGTGAACAGCCCCTTGATGTAATCAAAGAGTCTAACAATCATCAGTCTTTCCTTGACGGCAAGCAGATAACCTGTTCCACCTGGTTTTGTCTTTCCGGTGCTGTATTTCTGTGTATCGAGACGGATGATGTTATAGCCCTTTGAGGAATAGTAATTGATGAACTCCTGAACGGTGGCATTGTCAAGATAGGCCTCGCCTGTCTTCTGGATGGCAGCTTTGTCATCCACAAACTCTTTTGCAGAGTCATATGCCTCTCCATATACTTCAGTCCACTTCTGTTTACTGTAGTTGTTGAAGTTCACAAATTCCAGATAACCGTACTTGGAGTACTGTGTGTACTCATAAAGCACACGGTCATTGTTGCTTCTCTTGTTCCATACATCATCGGTCTGGAAGATGGCACTTCTGTCTGTAAGACTATAGACAAGAAGCATAACCGCCCATACGACGACAAGCAGGGAGAAGATGGAATAGATAATACGTTTCAGAACATATTTTCCCATAGCGCTCTTTTTCTCCTTCGGATCAGAACCCGATCCATCGATAAGACAACGAAAGATCAGATCCTTATTCAAAGAAGCAATAAGACGAACATGGGAGGATATCAACGGATATCCTCCCACATTCTGCTTGTTAACTTCTTAAAGGTAATGGAGTTAACTCTACACCTGAACGCAGTCAGGTGTAGAAGCGGTTCTTAGAACAGACCGATAACCTTTGTCATGTAACCAGCACCATATCCACGGAATGTGTCGAGGTATGTGCAAGGATCACCGAAGTCTGGACCCCAACCGGAGCCATAGAACATATCGAAGTCACCGGCTTCTCCATTGGAAGCTCTGTAACCAGCTGCATAGTAGTCAGCGGAAGTTGTTGTCTCAATGAGGTTGACTGTTACATTCTCTGCACCGAGGACACCTTCGATGGACTGCTTGTATGCCTGTGCCTGAGCTGTGTTTGTAGCGGAAGCTGAGTAGTAGACGACGTCAATGCAGATTGGCCACTCAACTGTGTTGCCGAGCTCTGCCTTTGCCTTAGCAAGGTACTGCTTAGCTGCTTCTGGCTGATACCAACCGTTGCAACCGTCAGCAACTGTGATGCCTGTGCCAAGCTGATCGCAGTAGTACTGAACGAGCTCACCATAGAGTGTACCAGCAACGAACTTGTGACCATCAACTGTGACATCCTCTTCAAGCTGGACGAACTCAGGATGTGTATACATGTTTCTGAGGTTTGTGAGAGCGAGGTCAGCACCACGGCTAACTGCGTTCTGCATTTCCTTGTCGAATGCATACTGGACAGCCTTTCTGAAGTTCTTGTTCTGCATAGCTGTGTTTGTATCAACCTTCTGAGCCTCTGTCTTTGGAGTTGCAGCTGCACCACTTGCGAGAGCGAATGTACCTCTGTTGAGGTTGAGTCCGCCGAAGTAAGTTGTGGAAGTTGTCTCAGAAATGTAGTGATACTTGTCGAAGTTTCCGTCAGCCTTTGCCCAAGCAAGTGTACCGGAAGCCTCTGTCAGGCCGGAACCTGCGTAGATACCGTCACAGACATCCTTGTAGTACTGTGCCATGTTCTCGCCGTTGTCGTAGACCCATGTGATGGAATCGAGAACGACTGTCTCTGGAGCATAGTAGTTAGGGTTTCTGACAATCTTGATGATGGAAGCATCGTTGAGCTGCTGGAGCAGGAATGCGCCATTGTAGACCTGTGAAGAAACGTCTGTAGCCTTACCATATGTGAATGTGTTGACATCAGCAGATGCTGCTGCGTACTCCTCGATACCGAAGACTCCGCCGTGAGCAACATAGAAGCTCTCGCAGATTGGTGCGAAACAGCTGTATGTGAGCATTGTCATGAAGTAGGAAGTTGGCTGGCAGAGAGTGACCTGGAGAGTGTACTTGTCAACTGCCTTGTATCCAACTGCATCCCACTTGCCACCATCATAGAGGTACTCGGAAACACCTGTGACGATGCCTTCAACGAGCCACTCAAGACCGGCCTGTGTGTCGAGCATGTGGTGGAAACCAGCCTCGAAGTCCTTAGCTGTGACTTCTGCGTAGACTGCACCCTCAGATGTGGACCATGTTGCGCCCTTTCTGATGTTGAATGTGTATGTGAGACCGTCATCGGAAACTGACCAGGACTCAGCACAAGCTGGGATCATCTGTCCGAGGTTGTTGTACTGAACGAGGTTGTCTGTGACGTTTACGAGAATCTCTGTATCTGCCTGGCTTGATGTGTTGAGAGTATCAAGTGTAACAGGAGCTGTGGAGAATGTTGTTCTGTAGTCCTTTGCGATTGCGTGGCCATTCTTTGCAAGGATAGCTGCTGGATCGTAGACTGCCTCACCCTTAACTGCCTGTGCCCAAACGGAAAGGAGCTCGTCTCTCTCTGCAGGTGTAAGGAATGTGTCAGCAGAAATGACCATACCCTTCCATCTGTCATCGTCGTTACCCCACTGAACATATGGAACTGTTCTTGGAGCGACTCTGGAAATTGTGTAAGCACCGTTCTGTGTTGTTGTAGGAATCATAACAGCAGAATCAAGGAGTGCTGCCTCTGCCTGTGCGTAGATGACGAACTTCTCAGAGATGTTCTGTGCATCTGCAGCCTTGTTCAGGAGCTCTTCATACTCGCCGAGAATAGCGTTGAAGACATCCTCATCCTCAGCACGGACATATGTCTTTGGTGCTGGTGCTGCAACTGGAGCTGCAGCTGGTGCTGTTGTCTGTGTTGTTGTTGCTGGCTCTGAAGAACCCTGTGCGAAGACAGAAGTGAGAGCAACTGCAAGAATCAACATGATAACTGTCAGTTTTTTCATTTTCTTCCTCCTGGAATAGAATCTAAATATATTTGTCCGAAACCACAAAAGGCGTGAACTTTCTTAGTTCACCACTATTACTATAAATGTGTCAATAAAATCGAAAAGAAGATTTTCCAAAAAATACCAATTTTTTTCAATTTTCGAAGCCGTTTGGGTTCATGCTCTGCCATCTCCAGGAGTCGGCGCACATACGCTCAAGATCATACTGTGCCACAAATCCTAGTTCTTTTCTTGCCTTTTCAGTTCCAGCATAGACAGTTGCAAGGTCTCCAGCTCTTCTAGGACCCACGACATAAGGGACCTTCTTCCCACTTGCCTTCTCAAAGGCATGCACCATATCCAAAACGCTGGATCCGTTACCGGTTCCGATGTTGAAGATCTCACAACCCTTGTGCTCTGCAGCATAACGCACAGCCAGAACATGGGCTTTTGCAAGGTCCACGACATGGATATAGTCGCGGACACCGGTTCCATCTGGGGTATCGTAGTCATCACCAAAGACGGTAAGGTGGTCTCGCTTTCCGATGGCAACCTGGGACACATATGGCATGAGGTTATTTGGAATTCCCTGCGGGTCCTCTCCGATGAGACCGGATTCGTGGGCTCCAACCGGATTGAAGTAACGAAGAAGCACAATGGAGAGCTCTGGGTCTGCAACGCAAAGACCCTTGAAGATCTGCTCTCCCATGTATTTTGTCCAACCATAAGGATTTGTGCAGTTTCCAGTCTTGCTGGATTCGTTGAGCGGCATCTCATTGTCACCGGAATAGACGGTTGCACTGGAGGAGAAGACAAGGTTCTTCACACCATGGGCTTTCATAACCTTGCACAGGACAAAGTCAGCATCCAGGTTGTTCTGGTAGTACTCAAGAGGCTTCTGCACACTCTCGCCTACTGCCTTGAGTCCCGCAAAATGGATGACTCCTTCAATGTCACACTGGTCAAAGACCTGATTCAGGGCCTTTTCATCACACACATCTACCTTAAAGAATAGAGGGCGCTTTCCGGTAATCATTGCAACACGATCCAATGACTTCTCATGGCTATTGACCAGATTGTCCACAACAACGACCTCATAGCCGGCCTGCATCAGTTCTACACAGGCATGGGTTCCAATGAAACCTGCTCCACCAGTAACTAAAATCATATCACCACCTCGGACACCTGCCTTCCACCCTTGTGTATCCTGCTGAAAAAGCACAAGTGGAACGCATTTCTTTTGTCCATTTTACTAAAAAAATCACGTCAAATTTTGGGCCAAACTAAAAAGTTGAACCAAAACAGGTTTTATTATATCATATTTGGCGATTATGAACGATTATGAATTGCCATCTGATCTCAAAAGAATCCTCAAGGTAAAAAAGACTGTCGGACTTGCAGACGTCACAACTGCAACGCAGGCAGAGATCGATTCATACAACCGTTCCGATTTCAACTCAAGAGCATTCCGCAAACTGTACAGCCCAAAGACCAAGGACATCCTCAAGCGGACGTTCATCATTCCGGTCACCGACGGTGCCGTTACAGGCTACCTGTTCGAGAAGGTCAGAGACAAAGCCATCACAGGTCAGAACTCCCTGATCATCTACTTCCATGATGGCGGATGGATGCTTGGAAACATGGGAAAATGCGCTGCTGTGTGCAGCAACATCTGCAATACCACAGGAGCCACCGTTCTGGCAGTTGATTTCCGACTGGCCCCACAGTTCAAGTTCCCAACCCCGGTCGAGGATTGCTACAGTGCATTCCTTTGGGCAGCACAGGGTGCACGATACTGGAAGGTCGACCCAGACAAGATCTATGTCATGGGAAACTGCGCAGGTGGAAACCTCGCGGCCAATGTCAGTAGGCTTGCACGTGACAGAAAAGGTCCGAAAATTGCGGGCCAGATTCTGATTTCTCCAATTACAGACTGCAGAATGAGAACCGAAAGCCACGAGAAGTTCAAGGACAGCCCAACGCTGACAGACAAGAAGATGAACTTCTTCATCCAGAACTACTCTCGCGAACCGAAGGATATCCTTGATCCGATGTTCTCACCACTTCTTGCCAAAGACCACTCCCGTCTTCCGGAAACTCTCATCCTGTCCGGAGAGCTGGATCCGCTTCTTGACGACTCCAAACTCTACAGCGAAGCACTTTCCAGCGCAGACACTCCTTCAAAATTCCTTGAAATCAAGGGCATGGTACACAGTTTCATTGACTTCCCATCTCTAGAGGCATGGAAGGACGCCATGTTCGCAATCAGCGCATTCGTCGGAGGAAGAGGTGTCAATGGAATTGAGCTCCTTTCCAAGAAAGAAAGGAAAGAGCTTGAGAAGAAACCGCATCTGATCGTTCAGTGATCAGATTCTCTGGCGTTTGTCAGGAACACTTCCAATCAGAAGACCAATGGACTCCATCTTGAACAGAAGCTTCTTGCTGCCACTTGCGGAGAAATAGCAATACCAGCATTTCTCATCGGCCTTGTAGTGGACATCACAGCCCATGATGTATGAGCTGGACCAGCCACGTTCTGCAGGCACAAGAATCGGTGTGTCGCTGACGCGCTCCCAGTTAAAGCCATCAAAGCTTCTGAGAAGAATCAGGCACGAACTTGTCCTTCTCTTTTCCGAATCCCAATACACAGGGCACTGGAAAGCATAAAGCACATCATCGCATGGGACGACACGGATGCTTCCGCAACCGAGGTTCGACCACTTGTCGTCAGGAATCGGCTCCAGCAGTGGACGCTCTGGTTTTGGCATGGTGTATGGTCCATTGAGAGACATGGAAGACACATAGCCAAAATACCTGGAGACCTTCTGTCTGGTATCCGGAAGTTCCAGATGGGAAGCGCCAAAATACAGTCGGTACTCATCGCCAGCCTTGATCAGCTGAGGGCGTGAAATGCGAGGATAGCGCAAATAATCACCAGCAAATGGAATTGTACGGCTATCAAGAAGGATTCTAGGCTTACTCCATGTCACCAGGTCTGTACTGGATCGCATCTCGATGCAGGAGTAACTGTCACGCTTTCCGTCTCCAGTTCTGCGGCTGACGAAAGGAATGTTCCGATCGTGCTTCTCATAGATGAGGTAGTAGTTCTCGTTCTCGGTGAAAATGAATGGAGAATGGCCTCGAACCTCAATCATCTTTCGAGGTTCCCAGGCAATGCCACTTGTGGAAATGAAATGGTGAAGTCCGATCCAGGAATGGAAGAACAGATGCCATTTGCCGTCGCAACTCTGCTCCGGAAGGAGAATCTGAGGATCACAGCATTTTGGTATGTAGTCCTTTCCCGTCACCAGCGGTTCATCGCTGAACGGAAACCAGCGGCATTTCTCAAGGTCCTGCAAACGGTCACCCCTTCATGCTGGACATGCTGTCACTACCCTGGGCTGGTTTCTTGGACTTCTTTCCCTTAAAGGAAATCGGAGCAAAGGTCTCGTCCATGTCCACACGCTTGGAATAGGCCTTGACCATCAGTGCATACAGTGTCCAGGACAGAGCCAGGGAACCGATGAAGATAATCATGGTCCAGGCGACCTGGCCGTTGCTGTCATCACCGCTACCGAAAGCTGCAAGCAGAACAAAACCGATAGTCAAAAATAAAAGCATCAGAACGACATTGAGAATGGTGGCAATGACCATGAATAGAGCTGTATTGGCCTTTTTGTTTTTCATTTTTTGTTCTCCTTTGTGAAAAGTACGGAAACGGCGAATAGAATCACGAATACGACAACGCAACTGTCGCTTATGTTGAATGTCGGCCAGCGATCCATTCCAAGGATACCAAAGAACTTCACACTGATGAAATCGACAACTCCATCATGGAAACGGAAGATCCTGTCAATCAGGGTTCCGATTCCGCCGCCAAGGATTCCAGCCACGAACCAACGCTGCACCGTTGTGAGAATCTCTCTCTTTGTGACGATGGTCCAAAGCAGAGCACCCATGAGGGCGACAGGCATGATGATGAACATCAGAATGCGGAAGAACTGGGAACCGTTTGCACCGAAACTGAAGGCGGCACCAGTGTTTCTGACATGACAGATGATCAGAAAATCATTGAGATAACGCGCAGCAATCGTATCGACTGGGATGTTTTTCATGACCAGGACCTTTGTGATCTGGTCAAACACCACAAGAAAGAGAGTCAATAGAAGTGGAAGATATCTCTTTGCGTTCTTCATAACTGAAATATATTACAAACCAAGCGGGATATCAACAAAGCACACATCAAGTCCATATTCGTTTTTGACCATGTCCATGACGGCCTTGACGCCAAACGTCTCCGTCTCATAGTGGCCGATGCACAGCATGGACATTCCAGCTTCCAAGCAGTCATTGACCGTCGAGTACTGGCTTTCTCCACTGATGAGGCAATCAAGCCCTTGGGCCATTGCCTGATAGACGTCAAAGGCACCCTCGCCCGATACGATTCCGACCGTTCGAAACGCCTTATCCCCATGGATGAAGAAATTCGTCGGGTTTCTTCGGATACCGAGTTTTTCAATGATCTGGTCGGCTGTCATAGGAGTCGGAAGAACTCCCTTGTAGCCGACCTTGACACCACGGTAATAGGAGAACGGCTCAATAGCGGTCATGCCAAGGCGCATCGCCATCTGGGCATTGTTTCCCAAAGTCGGATGACAATCCAATGGCAAATGACAGGCAAACAGCGCAAGGTCTGCATCCAGCATTGCCTTCACGCGGTCGTAATGGCGACCTGTTATGGCAAGAGGCTTTCCCCAGAAGATTCCGTGATGGGTGAACAGAAGGTCTGCACCAAGGTCAATTGCAGCCTTGATGGTGGCAAGACTTGCATCCACGGCGAAGGCAACCTTATGGATGTCCTTATTCAGGTCTCCCACCTGAAGGCCGTTGAGCGAAATGTCGGTGGACGCATAGTCACCGATATTCAGTACCTCTGTCATTCTCTGCACGAAATCATTCATTTTCATAGTGCAGATTATAGTTTATTGACATGCGTTTTGCCACTACCTAAAATCAAGCCATGAAGAACGAGGAACTTAGTGCCCAGCAGGCACATTTCACATATGACGAAAGCAGAATCTCCAAACTGAGAAAAGCCTGCAACAAAAGCGGAATCATCGGTCAGCCACGTGCCATCCGTGCCCTCCAGATGGGAATGAACGTCAACACAAAAGGCTACAACATCTACATCAGCGGTGAAGATGGAACTGGTAGACACAGTGCAGTGCGCGAGCTTGCAAAGACGCTGACAAAGCCAAGGCAGATCTGCGATGTCGCCTACGTCTTCAACTTCAAACGACCACAGTCCCCGTTCCTTCTGACCCTCCCAAGCCCTATGGGAAGCACTCTCAGAACCAAGATGGACTTTGTCGCAGACCTTGTCGAGCGAAAATACTGGGACGAGGCCACAAAGGAAGCCTGCGAAGCCCAAAAACAGCTACAGGGCAGCTCATCCGTCCTTGTTGACCAGTATTTCTCCCAGGTACGAGAAGCACTTGCCTGCCACGACGACCAGAGCGAGAAATATCGTGTAAACCTCATTTGCGACAATCAGGGAAAGAACGATTGCGCACTCATTGAGGAATACCATCCAACCCACACAAACCTCTTTGGACAGATCACTGCAAGAAGTGAATTCACCCATATGAGACTAACCTCTGGCTCCATCATTGATGCAGCAGGAGGGTTCTTTGTGGTACGAGCCGACAAGGTGCTTTCCCAGGAAGGTCTTTGGGACAGCCTGAAACTGTATGCGGAAAGTTCAAGCTTCATCATCCGAAGCAACAGCGACAAGGATCCTGCCTTCATAAGACCTGTCACAGAACCGATTGCCACCAAGGTGATTCTCATCGGAAGCGATGAGCTTTACGACAAGCTCTGCGAGTCCGACGACGAGTTCCTGAGACTCTTCAAAGTCTCCTCAGAGTTTGACTTCTCCATGCCGGCAACCGATGAGAATATCAGCGGAACAATTGCCTATATTCTGAACATCATCGAGAAAAACAGTCTTAAGGATGTGACAGACTCCGCCATTTGCGAAATGCTTGTCTACAGTTCCTGGTATGCGGAAATGCGAGAGGAGCTTACCACAAAGCTTTCGTTCTTGGGGGACCTTCTCTTTGAAGCAAACTACATTGCCCAACGCGAAGGCATCGATATCATCGATGACATCTGCATCAGGCGTGCCATGGAAGAGCGCGATTTCGCCAATGGACTTACCGAAGACAAGATCAACCAGGAGATCCGAAACGGTGAGATGGTCATTTCGCTTGAGGGAACCAAAGTTGGAGTTCTCAATGGCCTTGCAGTCATGGACCGCGGCCTGGCATCGTTTGGAACCCCTACTGTCATTTCCGTTTCCGTCGCCCCTGGCTCTGAGGGCATTGTGAACATTGAGCACGAGGCAGGACTTTCCGGAGAAATCCACGACAAGGGTCTTCTGATTTTGCAGGGATATCTTCGAAAGCAGTATGCAAGAACCTTCCCGCTTTCGGTCTATGCCGGAATCTGTTTTGAACAGTCCTATGCCGAGGTCGACGGCGACAGCGCCTCATCGGCAGAACTTTTTGCCTTGCTTTCCGCCATTGGTGAGCTTCCGGTTCGACAGGACATTGCCGTAACGGGATCGGTCAACCAGCTTGGTGACATCCAGCCGGTTGGAGGCATCAACGAAAAGATCACAGGATTCTTCTCCATCTGCGAAATCATGGGTCTGACCGGACGCCAGGGTGTCATCATTCCGAAGCAGAACATCAAGACGCTCATCTTGCCGGAGAAGGTTCTTAAGGCAATCGAGTGCGGCAAGTTCCACATCTATCCGATTTCCTCTATTGATGAAGGCATGGAGATCCTGACACTGCGCCAGAGCGGAAAGCGTAACGTCAAGGGAAACTTCCCACCAGATACCATCAACCACACCATAGAAAACAGGCTCCGAAAGTTGTATGACCTTTCGAAGCCTGCAAGTTGATTCTATTCTGACTGTCAGCTGTTGCTGAAGCGATTGTCCCAATCGTTTTCCTTCTTCATTCTCTCATAGTCCTCAGAATTTGCCTGAGCCTTTGGCTCCTCGTTCACAAAATCCTCAGGTTCCGGATTGTAGTAGTACTTGTGATTGGCCTTTCTCTCTCTTCTGCTTCCGCCGTAGGCACGATTTTCATCGTCGTCATATGGATTGACTGGAAGAATCAGGCCTAGTGCGATGTAAATCAGAAGGCATGGGAATACAGCTGTGAAAATGGCGATGAGGATGAAAATGAGTCTGACTGCATCCACTGGAAGGTCTCTCCATTCTGCGATTCCTCTGCATACACCCAGAATCTCACCTTTTCTTGCTCTATAAAGTCTCTTTGTTGCCATGATTTCTCTCTCCTAATTTCCAGCTCTGTCAGCCGTTCATCTTCTTTTTGAGCTGCTCGAGTTCGCTCTCAATCTCATCCATTTCCTCAAGGTCCTTGAACTTTGCCTCGGTATCCTTGGCACTGTCTTCCTGCTCGCGTCTGGCGTTCATCTTGTCGATGCGCTCCTCCATGCGGTTGAAGCGGTCCATCGGATCTGCATTCTTGCCTGTCGCCTTACTCTGGAAGCTGGACTTGCTCTCCGCCTCGGCTCTCGCCTTCTCTCGCATTGCCTGGAACTTGGCCTTTGCAGAAGCAAGTTTCTCATCAAGGGCTGCGATATCAGCTTTGTACTTCAGCACAAGTCTGTCGTAGCGATCACTTTCCTCTTTGAGCTTTTCCAACTCAGCGGCAAGCTTCTTCTTCTCAAGAAGTGCCTCTCGAGCCAGGTCCTCACGTCCCTTGCTGATGGCAAGCTCTGCACGCTTTTGCCAGCGGTCAACCAAAGCCTCAAGGTCAGCAACCTTTCTCTTTGCTGTGTTCTCGGCTCCGATTGCGGCAGCACAGTTGGTCTTGATTTCTATGATGGTATCTTCCATCTCATTGATCATGAGCTTGATCATCTTCTCAGGATCTTCAGCCTGATCAAGAAGTGCATTGATGTTGGAATTTACTATATCCAAAAAACGTGAAAAAACTCCCATTTCAAATTCTCCTTATCGTTACGCAATCTATAAAGCAAGTACCGTGCCAAGTGCCATTCTTCTATAAAAGAACGCTTTTATCAATATTATTTCGTACTTTATATTGGCATTTTTTACCAACTATGGTAAATTTAACCACGTGAGCAGTTATAACGACAGTTACATAGGTGAATCAGAAGTTTTCCTCGACTTCCAACGACGCATCGCCGACGCGGCATCTGTGGACAGAAGCGTTCTAGTATTAGGAGAGCGCGGTAGCGGAAAGGAGGTGGCAGCAAGCCGTCTCCATTACCTGTCAAAGCGTTGGCAAAAGAACCTGGTGACCGTCAACTGCGCAGCCCTTGCCCCGACTCTGATCGAAAGCGAACTGTTCGGCTATGAACAGGGAGCTTTCACCGGAGCCACCAAAATGAGAAAAGGCCGCTTTGAGGAAGCTCAAGGCGGCACGCTCTTTCTCGATGAGATCGGAAACATTCCCATGCAGGTTCAGGAGAAGATTCTCAGAGTCGTTGAATACGGCACCTATGAACGAGTCGGATCCTCTGTTACGCATGAAGCCGATGTCAGAATCATCGGTGCAACCAATGCGGACCTGAAACAGATGTGTAAGGAAGGGAAATTCAAGGAAGATCTACTGGACAGACTCAGCTTTGAAGTCATTTTCATTCCACCACTTCGCGAACGAGGAGAGGACATCCTGATTCTCGCAAATTACTTTGCGCAGAGAATGGCCATGGAATGCGGCTTGCTTGACACTCCGGTGTTCTCACAAGAGGTTCAGCAGAAACTTCTAAGCTACAACTGGCCAGGAAACGTGAGAGAACTCAAGAACACAATCGAACGTGCCGTCTACAGAAGCAAAGGGGACATCATCTCATCCATCCAGCTGGATCCTTTTGAGAATCCATACGTGAATACACAAGACAATGTCCCGAAATTAGGAAGTGAAGAAGAAACTAACGTCTCTCCTGTTAAATCGAATATTGTTCCAACAAAAGTGTTTTCCTTCGAAGACCTTCCGCTGGACAGCCTGAACAAGACCAAGGATGAGCTTGAGGCAAGCTTCATAAAGCGTGCTCTTCTTCAGGCCGGTGGCAACCAGAAAGAGGCTGCCAACCTGATGAAGATCACCTACGACCAGTTCCGAGGTCTCTACCGAAAGCACAACAAGGCTTAACTGTTTGTTGCCATCTGAGCCTTAAGGCTCTCAAGCTCCTTCTCGATGCTGTCGGACTGTTCCATCTCTGAGAACTGGGCCTCATTCACATAGCTTTTGGAAGCCACTTCGGCCTGCGCCTCAAGACGCTCAACCTTCTCTTCCATCTCATTGAAGCGCTTGATGGCGGCGCTGCAGTCGGTGCTGCTCAGCTGCTTTTCGATCTCGATCTTCTGCTTTGCATGCTGGGCGCGAGCAACAAGGGTTCTCTCCTTGCTCTTCACCTCTTCCAACTTCTCGATGAGCTTTGCAATCTGTGCTTCCTGGCTTGCGCTGATATTCTTGAGTTCAGCGACCTCCGTCTCCAAGGCTGTTACCTTGGCGCTGTATGACTGCTTCTCGGCAAGAGCCTCTCTGGCAAGGTCATCTTTTCCGTTCTTGACGGCAAGCTGAGAACGAACGTCCCAGCGGGCAACAGCTTCCTTGTAGCTCTTGAGTTCGACCTCTCTGGCTTTGATGGTAGTGAGGGTCTCTGAGGCAGAAGCCTTGGCCTTCTCGAGGCTGTGCTCCATCTCTACAATGGTATAGCGGATCATCTTTGCTGGATCCTCAAACTTATCAAGTGCACTGTTAACATTAGAACTGAAGATGTCGTGAATTCTTTTGAATGCGTTCATAATCTACTCCTGTTTTCTTTCGAAATTATCCTGTTTTGGACACAAACCATATAGCACAAGGCGTGCCAAGTTAAGAGTAAATCATTCGGTTAAAAGAAATTATTCTGTTTGTTTAAAATTTCAGCTTCTCAAGATTTGCCAAAAATATGGCAATTGGTGAAATTTACCAACTCTTAACTGAACCAGCGCTGCATCAGAATACCGGCAGCGACAGAGACGTTCAGGGACCCTTTTGAACCACCCATGGGAATGGTGATTCTGCTTGCAGAGCATGCTAACACCTCAGGGCTGATACCAAATTCTTCCGAGCCCATGATGGCTACCCCACGCTGCGGAAATTCAAACTCGTTGATGCTCTGTCCACCAAGTTCCAGGGCAAGAACATCCTTTGGGTCATAGGTCTTGAGAAATGCAATTGTGTCGCTTTCGGACAGGAACTCCCACGCGACAGTCTCTGTCGTACCACGGGATGTCCTTTGGGCTCTCACATGCTCAGGAGAAGCAGTCCCCTCCACGAGAATGATCTTTCCGATACCAAAGGAATCGGCACTTCGGAAGATGGCACCTACATTATAGGGACTTCTGAGTCGGTCCAACACAAGAACCTTGTCCTGAATCACCCTGTGGGTTTTGTCCAACTCTCCATCCTGGGTTCTGAAATCCCAGTCAGATGGCTCGGCCCCAAGGCGCTTCAAAAGTTCCTGACTCATGTCCTCATAACGGAACGCAAGGGTCTTCTTCTCGCAATTGCGGTCTACAGGCTCAAACCCGGCAAGAGGCACAATATCATCGATGTAGTCATAGTCGGCCTCTCCACCATTTGTCAAAGACACCGCAGCCTCATGAAGGACCATAGAGATCTTTCTGAGTCGGGTGCGCTCCTTCAGGGTGGTCAGTTTTTTCTTGGTGATCATGCCTCTTCCTCGGCATCTTCATCGTCGCGCTGCTTTTCTGGAGGAAGGACGCACATGGCAAACTCACCCTTGACCACTTTCAGCTGTGAAATGACCTCAGATGGAGTTCCGTAGATGAACTGCTCAAAGGCCTTGGTCATTTCCCGACCAAGGACGAGCTTTCTGGTATCATCAATGGCCTTGAGCTCTTCCAAGGTCTTGATGATGCGAAATGGAGACTCATAGACGATGAACGCCTCGTTGCGATCCAAAAGCTCCTTGAGCCTTGTCTTTCTTCTGCCGCTCTTTGGGCTCAGAAAACCCTCAAAGGTGAAGGTTTTGCCGGAAAGTCCGCTTGCACTGATCAGTGTCACCGATGCGCTGGCTCCAGGAATTGGGACAACCGTGAAACCTGCTTCGCGGACGGCACGGACCAGACGGCTGCCAGGATCACTGACACCAGGGGTTCCGGCATCCGAGCAGTAAGCAACGCTGAGCCCCTGCTCCATGAGGTTGATGATACCCTGACTGGAAGCAGCCTCATTGTGAGCATGGCAGGCAATCAGACGCTTTCCGGTAATCTCCAGATGGGTCAGAAGATTCTGGGTATGGCGCGTGTCCTCACAGGCTATGACATCCACTTCCTTAAGCGTCTTGACCGCTCTGAATGTCATGTCGTCGAGGTTTCCGATTGGTGTTGCTACAATGTAAAGGGTACTCATATTTGTCCTCACAGAAAAAGGCTGTAACAAAAACAGGAAGAAAGAATAAAACGGATTTGACCGAATGAATCGATGTATTCCAAATGGACGGATTTTGGTCCATTTGGGAGAAAATTTCTCCCAAAAACCCATATTTTGGCAATTTTGGGAGAAAAACCAGCAGACACTACATGCTGATATAAGAATGGAGCTGCAACACCCATTCGGAAAAACCGAATTTTGTTACAGCCCCTTCCAAATCAAAGATTCTCATTTCTTCTCTTCGTCGAGCTTGAAACAGATCTTGAGCTCATCAAGCTGCTTCTGGTCTACATCGTTTGGAGACTCGTCCATTGGAGAGACAGCGAAGCTGTTCTTTGGGAACGGGATGACCTCCTTGATGGATGTCTGCTCTGCCATGATCATGACCATACGGTCTACGCCAGGAGCGATTCCACCGTGTGGAGGTGGTCCGAACTTGAAGGCATCCAGGAGGAAGCCGAACTTCTTCTGTGCCTCTTCATCGGAGAAGTTACAGATTCTGAAGATTCTCTTCTGAAGCTCGATATCGTGGATTCTGATGGAACCGGAAGCACACTCATAGCCGTTACAGACCATGTCGTACAGGTCACCACGAACCTCACCTGGGTTCTCTTCCAGAGTTGGGATGAAGCGAGCCTGTGGCATGCTGAACATATGGTGTGCAGCCTCCCAGTGACCTTCGTCCTCATTGTACTCGAACAGTGGGAAATCAACGATCCAGCAGAACTCGAAGCCCGGTCTGATGAGCTTGAGGTCCTTACCAAGCTTGGAACGGATAGCACCAGCGGAAGCACAGCACTTCTTCCAGGACTCGTGTGCGACCATGAGAATGACATCACCTTCCTTGGCTCCCATGTACTGGCAAAGCTCTGCCTCAAGTCCTGTGAAGAACTTGGCGGCACTGCCGGAGATGGCGTTGTCTGCACCGACCTTGATGAATGGAACAAATGCAGCACCATAGGTCTTTGCTGCAGCAGCAATCTCATCAAGATACTTTCTTGTGAAATCGAAACCAGCTGTCTTTGGTGCAACGACTGCCTTTGCAAAACCCTTGTTGGCAAGGATTGTCTTGTAGGCTTCGAAAGAGGACTTCTCGATGATGTCCTTGATGTCCTTGATCTCACACTCGAATCTGAGATCCGGCTTGTCGCAGCCGTAGGTGTTCATGGCATCGTAGTAATCGATTCTTCTGAAGTGAGCTGGCAGGTCGTAGTTCATGACCTTCTTGAAGACATAGCCGAAGAGCTCTTCCATGAGGTTCAGGATGTCGTCTCTCTTGACGAAGCTCATCTCAACGTCGAACTGTGTGAACTCAAGCTGTCTGTCTCCTCTAGCATCCTCGTCGCGGTAGCAACGTGCGATCTGGAAATACTTGTCAAATCCGCTGACCATGAGAAGCTGCTTGTAAAGCTGTGGGCTCTGTGGAAGAGCATAGAACTTGCCTGGATACTTTCTGGATGGAACAAGGAAGTCTCTGGCGCCCTCTGGAGTGGATCGGATGAGGGTCGGAGTCTCAATCTCGTAGAAGTCCTTTGTGTACATGTACTCACGAATGGCCTTGATGAAATCATGTCTGAGTCTGATTCTTTCCTGCATTCCGTTGGAACGGAGGTCCAGGAATCTGTACTTGAGTCTGAGGTCCTCGTTTGGAGTGTCGGCACCATCAATGACAAATGGCAGTGTGGCACAACGGGAGAGAATCTCAATCTTCTCTGCCTTGACCTCAACCTCACCGGTTGCCATGTCCTTGTTGATCATGGTGTCTGGTCTGAGTCTTACTGTACCTGTAACGGCAATGCAGTACTCCATCTTGAGCTCGGAGGCTGCGCTCTGAAGCTCTGGGCTTGCGTCGTCATCTACGACGACCTGTGTGATTCCATATCTGTCTCTCAGGTTGATGAAGTGAAGTGCTCCATGGTTACGGTCACGGTGCACCCAACCGTTAAGGATAACGGTCTTTCCTGCATCGGCAGCTCTGAGCTGTCCGCATGTTACGGTTCGCTGATCAAAGTTCATTCTTTGTCCCTCTTTAAGTGTTATGATTCTAACACTATAAAAACGGTTCTTCAATATGCGCGCGCACGTAATTGTCATCTAGATTAAGCGCACTCCATTTCGGTAGAATCCAAGTATGACCACAAGATCAAACCTTCACACACATTGCACCTACTGCGACGGAAACGACAGCATGCAGGACATGGTCCAAGCTGCCATCGATGCAGGGCTAACCTCCATTGGCTTTTCCAGCCACTACCCAACCCAGTATGATTTTGACGATGTGCAGATGGATATCGGCAAGCTCGACGCCTACTTTGAGGAACTTGAAAGCTTGAAGCAGCAGTACAAAAGCAGCATTGCCATCTACAAAGGCATGGAGCTTGAATGCCGCGTTCTCGGGGAAGGAAGACCTGTCATCGACAACCGCTGCGACTACACCATCGGGTCTTGCCACTACATCAGAAACAACAGCCAGTTCTTTTGCATCGACTATCTACCATCCATGATTGACGATGCCCTAATATCCTTTGGTAGTGCAAAAAAACTTATCGAAGACTATTATCAGGAGTATATTTCTTTTGCAAAGGAAGTACCGTTTGACATTATCGGCCACGTGGACATCTATGCAAAACTGAACGAGAACATGCACTATTTCGACCCAGATGCCAAGTGGTACACGGACATGACGATTGACTACATCGATGAGATTGCCAAGACGGGAAAGATCTTTGAGGTCAACACTGGAGCCATGTCCAAGGGCTATCGCACCGAACCTTATCCTGCCCGCTTCATTCTGCAGAGGCTTCATGAGAAGAAGGTCCCTGTAACCATTTCCTCGGATTCACACAGCACAAAGACCATCACCTTTGCCTTTGACATGGCTGAGGAACTTTTGAGAAGTGTCGGCTTCAAGACCCAGCTGCAGTTCAACGGAAGCACTTTTGAGGCAGTTGCACTCTGAAGCCAGAAAACTTTTGCCACGATAGGCAATAACTGCTATGATTGATCCATGAGCACGAAGAGAAGCAAAATCAAGGTTTTTGACATTTTCGCAAAGGCTCTGAACCTCTTGGAGGAGCAGGACAGAAATCTGTACGGCTGGCAGAGGAACAGAATCGCGATTTCGCATGCCCTTGCACAGCACCTGCATGACCTTCTCCAGGCATCGGAAAACAGCTTCTCCGTTGACCTCTGTCCTGTCCTGTACAAGACCTCCAAAATCCTGAATCCGGACATTCTGGTGCATAACCGAGAAACGGAAAACCAGATCCTTTCTGTGGTCTGCAGAAACGATTATCTGACCGAGCAGGAGCAGCTGGAACTGATCCAGCTCAGAGCCAACAGCAAGTGCGAGCTTGTACTTGGCCTTTCCTTTCTTACCCAGAAGAACTACATGCTCATCTATGTCACACACGAGGACAGAATCGAATATTACCACTTTGACCGCAACTCACTGACCATTCAGCCGTTCAAACAGAGAGCCATCGCCAGTGAGACGGAGAGCAAGGACCAGCTTACATTGGACAAGCTGCTTAGGAGACGCTGATGGGAGTCAAATACCAACTTGAGACGATCCCTGTGTGGGACGGCATCCAAAGCCAGAGCGAATGCTTCATCTGCGACCTCATGAAAAAGGCTGAGAAAGACAGTCTTGAGTTCTATCTTGGCTCATCGGTCATGAACCCAGAGACCCGCGTCAAAGTCAATGCCACAGGCTTTTGTCCAGAGCATACGGCAAAGCTTGTCGAATCCGGACATCCAAACTCCATGGCAGTACTTTGGGAGACCCATCTGGAGAATACCAGAGCAGCCTTGGCCGGAACGTTCAAAAGCCTTGACAACCCACGCAATGTGAAGAAGGCACTGGCAAACCTGGATGAGGTTCTCAAGAAACGCGAGGACGGATGTCTGATCTGTCAGCGCATGGAAGAACGTCTCAAGCGCTATGCCTTCACCATTCCGTACATCTGGGCAACCGACCAGGAATTCAGAAAAGCATTCTCAAGCAGCAAGGGCTTTTGCCTGCACCACATGTCACACGTCCTGCGCATGTCCTTGGAAGCGTTGGATGCAAAGCAGCAGAAGGAATTCGCAAAAAGTCTCAGCACCCTTCAGCAGAAGAACCTCGAACGTACAGCCCATGACCTCACCTACATGACCGAGCATTACAAGAGCGAAAACCGCGACAAGCCTTGGAACGGCTGTGAAGACGCACAAAAGCGTGCCGTCTACAAGGAAATCGGTCAGGGCCGCTGCGAGAACAGCTGATTTTTCCAGGATTCGCACCCCGTTTTCCCAAAATCGTAGTGAAAGACTACGATTAACACGCTAGACAATGAAAATCATTGAAAAATGATTCCCCTATCAAACTGACCGACTACGATTTGAAAGAAAAATGGTTTGCATCGTAGAAAAAGACTACGATGCAGTAAAAAAAGCACGCAAATCATAGAACCTAAGGCCAAAAACAAAAAGAAAGAGCCGTGGTTTCCCACGGCCCGAAATCACCATTTCAGAAAATCATCTCTTTGCGAGAGCCTCAGCCTTGGCAACAATATCAGCACAAGTGAGGTTGAATCTCTTCATGAGGTAATCCTGCTTACCGACTTCACCGAACTCCTCGCCGACACAGACGAAGTCCATCTTTGCAGGACAGGTCTTAGCAAGGTGAGCAGCGATAGCTTCACCGATTCCACCAGCATAGCGAGCATTCTCACAAACGAGGATGCGGCCTGTCTGCTGGGAAAGCTTCTCAAGAAGCTCTGTATCCAGAGGCTTGATGGTGTGCATGTCAACAAGACCTGCGCTGATGCCCTTTTCCTTAAGAGCCTCAACAGCCTTGACAGCTTCGTTGACCATAGCCTCGTCGGTTGCGACGATGGAAAGGTCCTTACCCTCGTTGAGAACGATACCCTTACCGAGCTCGATCTTTGTACCAAGTGCATAGCGGTGAGTGCTTCCCTTTCTGCGAAGTCTGATGTATACGCTGTGACCGCTCTCGTAAGCCTGGCGAACCAGTTCGTAGCAGCTCTGTGTATCGGAAGGATCGAGGACGATGAGATCTGGAATGAGTCTTGTAAGTCCTACATCCTCAAATGGCATGTGTGTTCCACCATTGAGCTGAGCTGTGACACCTGCATCGGTACCGATGAGGATGACTCTCTGCTTTGCGTAACCAACAGAAAGGAACAGCTGGTCATAGGCACGTCTTGTTGCAAAGCATCCGAAAGAGTGTGCGAATGGAACAAAACCCATGGAGGAGAGACCTGCTGCGACACCAACCATGTTTGCCTCTGCAATACCACAGTTGAAGAATCTGTCTGGATACTGCTTCTGGAACATTGTGCTGTTGCTGCAACCTGCAAGGTCGGACTCAAGGAAAACGACTTCTGGATGCTCTGCTGCGAGATCCATAGCTGCCAGGATAACGGCATCTCTCATGTTTGCGACATCTGATGTATCTCTCATTTTCTGGCTCCTCCCTGAAGTACGCTGATTGCATAAGCCTCGTCATCGTGGCTGATTGCCATGCTGTGGTTGGCCTTGATGCCTTCGCCTGGTGCATAACCCTTGCTCTTGATGGTATCGAGAATGATCATGCTTGGTCTGTCTGTGACCTTCTTTGCTGCCTCGATGGCCTCAGAGATCTGGTTGTAGTCATGGCCGTTGATTCTCTGGACATGCCAGTTGAAACCGAGCCAACGGGTATCGATGTTGTCCATGCAGATGATGTCCTTTGTGTAACTGTCAAGCTGCTGGCGGTTGAAGTCTGTGAAAGCGATGAGGTTGCCAAGCTTCTGTGTGGATGCGAACTCTGCAGCTTCCCAGATCTGACCTTCCTGGCTCTCACCATCTCCGATCATGACGTAGGTATAGGACTTCTCACCCTTAATCTTCTGACCAAGTGCAATTCCAGTTGCTGCGCTGAAACCCTGTCCGAGGGAACCTGTTGTGAAATCGACTCCAGGAGTCTTGTTCATATCACAGTGGCTAGGAAGATTTGTTCCGCCCTGATTGAGTGTCTTAAGCCAATCCATTGGGAAGAAGCCCTTGTGTGCAAGTGTTGCATAGACGGAAGGACCTGCATGACCCTTTGAACAGACGAATCTGTCGCGACCTTCCATCTTTGGGTTGGAAGGATCAATGTTCATCTCATGGAAATAGAGATAAGTAAGGACCTCAACAATGGACATGGCGCCACCGATGTGACCGCTTCCGAGATGTGCGATCTCAGAGATTGTTGAAATCCTAATGTCTGTAGCCTTAGCCTCTAAAGACTCAATAGTCTGTTTATCAAGCATTAGTGTTCCTCTTGTAAGTTGATATCAAAACTAATATACCACTCATACAATGGCATTTCAATGGGAAAACGGAAACCGTTCTTGTGCTCGAACATAATATTGAATATAATCAAAGCGCTTAATCTATAAGCCAAGGAGAATACCATTATGAGAATGAGCAATCTGTTTTCAAAGACCTTACGTGAGGCACCAAACGGTGCAGACTGCAAAGGCTATGAATACCTTCTCAGAGCAGGATATATCGATCAGCTCTCCGCTGGAATCTTCTCTCTTCTTCCACTCGGATTCCGATCCATCCAGAAGATCTCAACCATCGTCCGTGAAGAGATGAACGCACTCGGTGCCCAGGAGATCCTGATGCCAGTCGTCAACCCAGGAGACCTTTGGAAAGAGACCGGCAGATTCTACAGCATCGACAAGGAAATGAGCCGCTTCAAGGACAGAAAGGACAGTGACATGGTCCTTGCCATGACACACGAGGAGTGCTGTACAGACCTCGGAAGAAACGTCATCGACTCCTACAAGAGACTTCCACTTTTGGTCTATCAGCTCCAGACAAAGTGGAGAGATGACCCAAGACCAAGAGCAGGTCTCATTCGTGTCCGTGAGTTCACCATGAAGGACAGCTACAGCTTCGACAAGGACCAGGCAGGTCTTGAGAAGGTCTACAAGGCTCACTACGATGCATACTTCAGAATCTTCAAGAGATGCGGACTTCCAGTCATCGCCGTCGGTGCCGACAGCGGTATGATGGGCGGAAAGGTCTCTCACGAGTACATGTACCTTTCCCCAATCGGTGAAGACACCATCATCTACTGCCCAGAGTGCGGATACACAGCAAACCGTCAGGTTGCCACATTCCAGAAGGACTACTTCGCAGAAGAGCCAAAGGCCAAGGAGCTTGTCAGCACACCAGATGCAAAGACAATCGATGACCTTTGCAAGTGCCTCAACATCCCAGCAACCAAGACAGCCAAGGCTCTGTTCATGGTCGGAACATTCATCAATGCAGAAAACGGTGAAGAGACCACAAAGCTCATCGTCGGAATCGTTCGTGGCGATATGGACATTGAGGAGAACAAGCTCCAGAACGCAGCAAGAGCCAACAGCATGAGACCAGCACACCCAGAAGAGATTCTTGAGGCTGGTATGGTTCCAGGCTTCGGTTCCCCAATCGGATGCAAGGAAGGCACCATCGTGATCATCGATGACTCTGTTGCCAAGTCCAACAACCTCGTTGCCGGCGCAAACAAGGAAGGCTATCACTACATCAACACAAACTATGGTGTTGACTACAACGGAACCGTCGCAGACATCGCAAGTGCAGCAAGCGGCTACAAGTGCCCAACCTGCGGAAAGCCGATTACAGCTTCCAAGGGTGTTGAGGTCGGTAACATCTTCCAGCTCGGAACCAGATATTCTGAGGCAATGAACTGCTACTACCAGGATGAGAACGGTCAGAGAAAGCCGGTCATCATGGGAAGCTACGGTATCGGTATCGGAAGACTTCTTGCCTGCCTTTGTGAAGAGTACAACGACGAAAGCGGACTCAAGCTTCCTATCTCCGTTGCTCCTTACCAGGTCAACTTCATCAGCCTCATCAAGGATGCTGAGGTCTCTGACAAGATCTACAAGCAGCTTGAGGATGCAGGAATTGAGGTTCTCTACGATGACCGCAAGGAGACAGCTGGCGTCAAGTTCGCCGATGCTGACCTCATTGGTGTCCCTGTGAGAATCACTCTTGGAAACAGAACCTTCAAGGAAGGAAAGTGCGAAGTCAAGGTCAGAGGCAGCGAAGAAGAAGCAGTGCTCGTTGATCTTGAGAATCTCGTACCTGAAATTAAGGCTCTCATTGCAAAGCTCGAACAGAGAGCATGATTTATGGGCTTTGATCCAATATATGTGGGATTGTTGCATATGCAATGATCCCTTTTTTATTTGAAGTGGTAAAAAGTTCCGACTTTTTTTCTTATTTCAGGTCCTATGCGGAATTTTCACCGCATGAAATCTTGAAAAACGGGTTTCATGCGGTGCTTCAACTCACGTGTTCATGTGTATGGGTCATGCATAGCCTGATGCATGCTTCCCTTCGGGACCGCAGCCGGCCAAAAGACGGCGCAGGGCTATCCTGCCCGCGCGCTCTTGGCCCTCGGCTTCTAGAACGCACAGGCTATGACACAACCAATCCACAATCACACAGCATATGGCACATGAGATAGAGAAAAAGCTGAACTTGATGTCAATCGCCGGAACCGATGGGACCGCCGTACTCAATGCGCACGCTGGTATCGCTGAGCACGAAAATGATCGAGCTGATTAAACTAAAAGAGTGTCGCAGTTTCATTCTGCAACACTCCCATTCTTTTGGCTATCGAGGGTCAGCAAATCACCACTCAAGCATATTCTGGATGAAGTCGCAGAACCTAGGCAGAGAAAGCCTGAGGTAGCCATAATCAGATTCTTCAACAAGGCCCTTTCCCAGTAGAGTTTTTCGATAAGTGGAAAACTGGCTTGATGTGCATCCGATGCTGTCTCGTATCTCCTGGACCTTTCGAGGTTGGTCATTCTTGAAGACAGAGAGAACCAGCCTGCACTTTTCTGAAAGCTCAGACCATATCTTCTCATACACATACTCAGATAGATAGAAGTCATATTTCTTGAGAAGATCATCCAAAGAGGAATCCTTGCTTTCCCATTTCAGATATCCCAGCACCTGAAACGCAAACGGATATCCCTTTGTGAGAATCGCCATTCTGTTTGCGACTTCCTTTTCCAAGGAGAACACAGACTGATAGACATCTGAGATCATCGGCAGACTCAATGAACCCAAATACAGCTTTGGGGCTCGATAAAGGAAGGTCAACGACTTGTCATCCTGAAGGTTACTGATGTTCTCACTCAGGCCCGTCATGACAAGAAAAACAGGATATTCTTTTCTGAGTAGAATCTGGAAAGAATGGACAAACTTCTTTACATAGGCATTGTTGACAGCCTCATCCAATGAAATCATCAGCCTTTTTCCCTTGCGTTTGAGAATCTCAAGCATCTTTTCAACAATCACATCACTGGTTGGAAGAACAGGGCTGTTTGCAAAGGAGACACCACTTCCAGAGAAACCTAACGTGACACTCAGATTCGTGAACAGCGGTTTCACGTCCTCCAGGTTATAGAGCTTGGAGACCAGGTCATCCATGATATCGGTTTCCGGATTCACCTCAACAACCACCCACTCTTTTCTGGAGCGAAGCGTTACTCCAAGTTCTGTAAGAAGGACAGTCTTTCCGGATCCTCTGACACCGGTGATGATTCGGACATGATTTGATGGGATCTCGGCAGAGAACTCATCAAGGATCAGGTTCAAGTCAGAAGGTCTCTGGATATATTTCTGTGGAATGGTTCCAAATGAAAGTGAAAAAGGATTGTCCATGCTATACCGCCTTTCTGATTCAACTATAACTGACTATAACTGATTTTTCAATCTATAACTAGCTATAACTGGCTATAACTTTAAAAATCATCTATAACTGGCTATAACTGGCTATAACTTTTTCCAGTTCAAAACCCAAGAAATGCTCAATTGATAGATCATCGGAATTGGGAGTTTTACTCCTCAGAAGGCTCGTCCACTCTTCTCTTGGCGCGATCAGCCTTCTTCATCTTGTACATCTCAGCATCGGCGAACTTGATGATGTCCCAGACGGCATCCTCGTTGTTGGCTGCAACATAATCGGCGTAGCAACCACGTGAGCAAGAGATCTTGTACTCGGCTGTGACGTTAGAACCGTCAAGACAAATGGACAGTCTTCTCATCATGGCAGACATATCCACCTCAACATCACTGAAGATGATGTAGAACTCATCACCACCCGTTCTGAAGACCTTTCCGCGGTTCTCAAAACAAACCTGCAGGCAATCTGCGAAATCCTTGATAAGGCGGTCACCGACATCGTGGCCATAGACATCGTTTGTCTTCTTGAGATCGTTGAGGTCACAGACGATACAACCGAGTCTGTAGAACGGTGTCGGACTTTTGGCGATGCTGGAAATGTAGGCATCCAGGCCTCGTCTGTTTCCAAGACCTGTCAGAGGGTCTGTCATTGCCATATTCAGATAGTCCTTTGCCATACGACCTTCATCGATGAGTTTGAACACACCAGAAAGAAGACTTCCAACCTGAAGAACAACAAACAGAAGAATGCCAATCAAAAGGAAATCTGTACTGTTGAATCTGTTTACGCCATAGAAATCAATCAGCTGCACAACAGCGCCAGCCATAACCAGAATGACGCTGGTTGTCATGACGATGGAATGCAGATCCTTATCCTTGATGAAGGAGTACAGAGACTGGAAAATGACAAGTCCAAGACTCAATGTAATGAGAATCTGTGAAGAGAGAACCGACTGGACCAGATTCAGGGCTTTTGCGAAATGCAACACATTGACGATGATGAAGTTCGCAAACAGCAGAATGACCATACAAAGGTCAACGGTTCTCAGTCGCGTATTTGAATAGTACATGTAAACCATGAACGGCAGCATCATGAAAGCAAAGCATTCATACGAAAGGATGCTGACGATTCCAGAGGTAACACCCAAAGCACCAAGAAGCTGCGTATCTGTAATGGCCCAAATGGATACAAAGACAAGAAATGTGACGAAATAGTAATAATCAAAGGAGAACTTCAGTCGCTTTCTTCCGATGAAGGCAAATACCAGCATGATCAGAGAAATGACAATCAGGGAAATGGAGAACAAGGTGGTGATAAGGGCATCACCGAACTTTTCGGTTACGAAGTCTCCCGTTTTTCCGAAGAAGAAAGGATTGATTTTGATGGTCATATTGGAGATAAGGTGAACCTCAATCTCGGAAGCTTCTCCATAGTAGATGTTCAGTGGGACAATGCACTCATTGACACCAAGGATGGTGCCGCTTTTGACATCATCGATACTGCCATGGGAATAGATGAGAATGCCATCCTGATAAACTTCAACAGCGCTGTAATAGGCCTTGAATCGCAGCGCGTCGCGCTCCTCATCCATACCGAAGATGAAGATTCTGCTCAGGGTAAGTTCGTTGATGTCGAGTCTACGGCTGAAATCGTCGAATTTCGAAATGGTACCATCGTCTGAAATCTGGTACCAGCCGTCATTGACATTCTGGGTCACGGACTCACTTTTGGCATAGGCCGGATCGGAGTTGAAATGCTGCACGGATACAAACAGAACTCCCACCACGATGGCAATGGCGATTGCCAATATGACATTAAAGATGTGAATCCACTTGATTTTTACTTCACCCATGGCATCAAGTCTAATTCAATCCGTTTTCTCTGTCTATAACAGATTAGTTCCAATCCGAGTAGCCGTACTCCTTTCTGAGATCAGCGCACTGCTTCTTGATGGTCTCATAGATCAGTGAAAGCTTCTCCTCCTGGTGCACAAAGGCACTCTTCATGGCGTTGACGCTGAGCTTCTCCAGTTCCTTCAGGCTCAAACCATAGTGCTCAACAGCAAGTTCCATCTCCTTTGTGAGGGTGGTGTTGCTCATAAGTCTGTTGTCGGTGCAAAGACTTACGCGGAAGTGGTTTCGGAAGAAGACCGGGAACGGATGGCTGGAGAAATCCTTGGCAGCCCCTGTTCCGACGTTGCTGGAGAGGCACATCTCAAGAGGAATTCTCTTGTCCTGCACAAAGTGAGCAAGGTCTCCCATGGACTCGATGCGCGATCCGTCCAGCGTCATGTCATCGACAAGGCGTGTACCATGGCCGATTCTGTGTGCACCACAGACCTGAATGGCCTGCCAGATGGAATCCAGTCCAAAGGCCTCACCGGCATGGATGGTGATATTGAAATTCTTGTTTCGGATGTACTGGAAGGCATCCAGGTGTGCCTTTGGAGGGTTTCCACTCTCATCACCTGCAATATCAAAGCCGACGACTCCCCTGTCGCGATAGGCAACGGCAAGCTTTGCGATATCGAGACTCACGTTGGCACTCTGGTTTCGCATGGCACAAAGGATGAGGCCGAAATGAACCCCAGTTTCCCGCTTGCCATCCTCAAGGCCGGAAAGCACTGCCTGCACCACCTGGTCAAGAGTAAGGCCGTTGGCGGTATGAAGTACCGGAGCAAAGCGAATTTCGCCATAGACGATGTTCTGCAGTTTCCAATCCAAAACCGCTTCATAGGCCACTCGCCTTAGAGACTCTTCTGTCTGCATCACCGCATTTGTCACCGCGAAGGTCTTGAGGTACAGCGTAAGGCTCTTGAGCCTACAGCCCTCATCGAACCAGGACTGGAGAGAAGACTCCTCATAATGCGGAAGCGCCACGTCGTATTTGCGAGCAAGATCAATGACGGTGGAAGTTCTGAGTCCTCCATCGAGATGGTCATGAAGTTCAACCTTCGGCATCTTTCTGATAATTTCATGAGGTATCATGGCAATCCTCCATTTTGCGGTGGTTATTATTGCGATTATAATTCAAATATACCACGTAATAAAGAGAAAACATAAAAGGTTTTTTGCGAAACGGCCTTGTGGAAATCTTTACACGTTCTCAGAATTCTGAAATAATTGGTTTCAGTAAATCAAATCACAAAAAGGAATAATATAAATCAACATGACAAATAAGCAAAAAACACTTAACAAGAAGTTGCTTGCTGCCGCTGTTGACGCAACCAAGGCCATTGAAATCCATACCCTCATCAGACAGGGTGCGGATGTCAACTGCACAAATGAGTGGGGAATGAGCCCTCTCATGCTTGCAGCACAGTACAACACTCATGTCGTCGTCCTCAAGGCTCTTCTGAAGGAAGGTGCCGACCTGTTCGCTGTCGAGCCAAAGTATCGCTCAAACGCTCTTCACCTTGCAGCAAACAAGTGCTCCAACCCAAAGGTCGTTGCAGCTCTCATCGAAGCTGGTGCTGACATCAATGCAAGAAACTATCTTGGTGAGACTCCACTGATCATGGCAGTTCTCCAGAACGATAACACAAGAATCTTCTCACAGCTCATCACATGCGGTGCTGACATCAGAATCTGCGACTGGCAGGGTCACAATGTCATGGAGTATGCTCGCAGAGAGAAGAGACCATACATCATCACTATCCTCAAGCAGCTCGGTCTTTGAGTCCTTTGCTTGAAACGCATAAACACAGGGAGTGTTGCAGATGAATCTGTGACACTCCTTTCGTTTAAGCTGTTCGTTCCTTTTCGTGCTCAGCGATACCAGCGTGCGCATTGAGTACGGCGGTCCCATCGGTCCCGGCGATTGACATCAAGTACGGCGTTTTCTCTATCTCATATGCCATATGCTGTGTGATTGTGGATTGGTTGTGTCATAGCCTGTGCGTTCTAGAAGCCGAGGGCCACGAGCGCGCGGGCAGGATAGCCCTGCGCCGGTCTTTGGCCGGCTGCGGTCCCGAAGGGGAAGCATGCAGCAGGCTATGCATCAACCCATACACATGAGCACGAGGCCTAATTCTTCGTAAGTCAGTTATCAATCAGAATTCATATCAGCAGACCTTCCAATATCCGCCTTTAGCTCCTCCGATGCGCTCGATTTTTCCAAGTTCTTTCAACGACTTTGTCACTTCGCCGACTCTAGTCGTACCAATCCCACAGTAAACAGACAAATCCTTTGTTGTGCATGTAGGATTATCTTTTATAGCCATCAGAACTTTTGCTTGAATAGGTGTCAAACCGTTCACATCCACCTGCTTCATCGAAGGCGCAAAAGCAAATGGAATTGTTACGGTAATGTGGCTGTCAGCAATGTCAAATACATCCTTTCCATACCGATCGACAATAACAAGGTTTCCATGTCCTGTCTGCTCAATCATGTTCAACTGACCCATGACTTTGAACAGTCCATTATTGATCGGCCTTGAAACACCACTGTAGAAATCCTCTTTGGTATAGCCAAAAGGCAATCCACCGGTAGAGACGATCTCGATACGATTGTCAAAAATATATATTGCAGGAGGGACATTTCGGACCCATTTGTTATGGATACACGCATTTGTCCAAGCCTCTTCAAAGGCATGAGAGTCAAAGAGCCTAATCTCCTTTCTGGCTAGCCCAGATTCCACATCGACTTTTGTCTCATTCAAAGACAGCACATAATCGTTTGCCTCCTGCATTGATGCAAGCAGACATTTAAATCCATATTCATTTCTGGAAACCATCTTGGTCTTGTCATATCCGGAAAAGCGAACAACCTTGATGGAAGCATTGTTCTCATCGGCAAGAAGCTCCGCGAGCATATTGAACTTTCCATTTACCTTCAACCCTGCATTTCGATAGAAATTCTCTTCATTGATGGTAAGTCCATTCTTCACATAGTGGTATTTCAATATGTTGAATGTGAGATCCTGGTTAATGCTTTCAATGGACTCCAAAGAAGATGATTCAGAATCAAAAAATAGTTCACCAAGCAATTCAGGATCAATCTTTTTGTTTGAGCTTCCAACTCTTATCCTATAATCACCAGAACTCGAGTAAGGCTTTCTGTTTCCTTTTGCACTCACATGAATGACTTTATCCCCGTCATAATCCTCAAAGATAACGAAAGGAACAATCGCAGGCTTAAGAATTTCAGAGATTCGTGTCTCAACCTTCTTGATTGTCTCCGGACCAATTTGTCCCTTCAATCCCAAAACTTCACCATCGTTAGCAACTCCAAAGAAAACCTCTGCCTTAGAATGTTTGTTAAGCATGGCAGCAATAGCTTCGATGCCTTTATCCAACTCAGACAAGGAAGTCTTGAACTCATAGAACTCATCTTCGACCGGGAAATCGATGTTTATCTTCATATTACCTGCAAACCTCGATCTTTATTATACACTCATTCAACGGAAAAGCAAAGTTTTCTACACACTTTCACAACGTTTTATTAAGTTTTTCACAACACTTTCACACCGCTTTTCACAACACTTTCACACCGCTTTTCACACCGCTTTATATTACGTTTCTTTGTATTTTGTTTTATTATAAATAATTATTAATTACAGAGTTCCACTCTACCACTTTGGCTGGACTTTACACTTGCAAACACCACTTTCATGGAGCCTAGTACCCTATCGGCATCCAGAATGCTAGGTCGACCAGAGGTTATAGATTCAACAAACTCATCAATCACACCGCTATTATTTTCACAGCTTTCGACGGTGAACTTCTCCTCCTGCCCGCCATCGTGACAGACAATCACAGGGAAATCCGGATCACAGTTGATCTTGATCACACCCTTTTGGCAAAACAGTGTCGTCTGGCTCAGAAAGGTGCCGTAGCAGGTCCAGCTTGTGGTCACAGAACCAACGGCTCCGCCTTTGAAGTGCAGAATCCCAATGGAGTTGTCATCCACATCAATCGGACTTCCGTCCTGAAGTCTCTTATCCAATACATTCATGTTGCAATAGACATTTGAGACATCATCATCCAAAACAAAGCGAAGCACATCAATCATATGCACACCAAGATCTGCCATAGAACCGAAGGCTGCAGCGTCTTTTCGGAAGAACCAGGTATCACCGTCGGTCTTGACACCCCAGCGCTCAGGGCCACCATGACACAGCATGCTCTGGAACGACAGAACCTTTCCCAGCTTTCCTGAGGCAATCATGTCGCGGGCCTTCTGATAGGCAAGGTCCATGCGCTGGTTTTGCGCAATCAAAAGACGGCGCTTCGCCTTGTGGGCTTCTGCAAGCATGGCCTCACATTCTGCAAGGCTTGTTGCCATAGGCTTTTCACAAAGCACATGCTTTCCTGCACGAAGAGCTTTGATAGAAACTTCTGCGTGCAATGCATTGGATGTACAAACAGATACGGCATCGATGCTCTTATCGCAAAGCATTGCATCGACACTGTCATAGGCTGTGCAGCCATATTGAGCTGCAAGCTGCTGTGCATGACCTGGAACAAAACCGACAAAACCAGCAAGCGTCACATGGCTGTTGTTCGAAAACTCGACGGCATGGCGGCTACGCACAATGGAACCGCATCCAATGATCCCAACCCTCACAAAAGACTCCCCTGTTTCACTTGATCTTAGAAATGGTAGACGTAACCGATTCTTGCGGTATAGACGGACACAATATAACCGACCAGCAAGAAGGAGTCATCGTCATATGGGACAATGGAACAAAACTCAGTATCCAAGGTTCGCTTTCCATCCACCTCATCAAAACCCAAAGTCAAAGCTGCCAGCGGGAACTGGGTTCCAAAATAGAGTCCACTGTGCTCATTGAAATTCCAAGTGGCCCTTAGCGATGCGCACATGGCAAGAATCGTAAACGGATCGTCACCAAAAAGCTCCGGTGCAACGACAGCGCACCCCGAAAGACCCAAATCCAGGTCAAACTTCTCAGAAGGGACCACATCGACAGAGGTATCGACAGACAGGATTGCGCCAAGAATCAGAGACTCAAGCAGTGTTCCACCAACGAACTCTGGCGTCACGGCGTCAAAAGACTCCGGCGCAGAAGCATGGTCGATTGCCTGCTGCACAATGGCTGCAATGGCAAGATTCGGAAAGGCGGTGTTGAAGGAAACACCAAGCTCAAAAGGACCTTCGTTGTAGGAAGCCCCTACATGGGTCAGATACAGGCTGGTTCCTGCATGGATGTCAAAGCCATCAGCTGCAAAAGCGGATGTGGCTACAAACAGAATAACCAGAATCAGGCATAGAAACTTTTTCATGGAGAATACTCCTTTGGACTTACAGTATAGCACACAAAAGCCAAAGGAGAACGGACTCCTACAGGTTCTCGCGCCAGACCCTAATCGGATTCAGGCGGAAGCGAATCAGGACATACAGCCATGCGATAGCGATGCAGGAAAGGTGAATCAGGTGTGCGACACCGAGTCTGAGGCCAAGAGCCTGGTCCAGAATCTCAATGGCAATGTAGATGAAAACAGCTACAGGCATGCGCACCGGGAAAATGAAGAAGAACAGGATCCTTGCGGTTGGAAACAGCACAGCACACAGAAACAGAAGTGCATACACAGATCCGGAAGCACCCATGACAGCCACGCCGTAGACACCCTGGATGATGTAGAACAGATAGTTGACCACACCACCAAGAATACCGCACAGGAAGTAGAACAGCAGGAACTCACGTGTTCCCAGAGCCCTTTCCACAGCCCTTCCGAACATCAGAAGTGCAAACATATTGAAAAACAGATGCGACAGACTGTTATGGACAAACATATAGGTGACAAACTGCCACACCCAACCCATATTCACACAACCTGGAATGAGACTGAGCCAGTACACCAGTGGAATGTTCTTGATGCGGATGTTGGAATAGTAAGTTGCAAGAAACACCAGGACATTGGTGAGAATCAGATAGGTCGAGGCGTTGGAATAGGTATATTTGAACTTTCGGTTGAGAAAACTGTCCTTCATCATCCCAATAAAGATAATGGCGATGCCCAAGATAGTCAACAAAGCCACAGTTTCTACACAAAGCCCGGCCGCAAGCAACATCTTGAGGATAAGGAATGTCTATTTTGCGGAAAAAAGAACCCATTTGGAATAAAAAATCTACCATTTGAGCCAGAACTGACCCAAATGGTAGACAATGTGAGGTTATTGAAACAGAAGCCCCTTCTTACTTCTGTGCCTTTTCCTTTGCACGCTTGTCGTTGATGATTGCCATCTCCTTTTCGGTGATGACGGAAACGCCATGTTCCTTTGCCCATGCGACACAGCCCTTGAGAGCGGTAGGCAGGAAGATTCGAGGAACGTTGACAAGCTTGGCGCATGCATCCTCGGTGAATGTGACGCTTGGATCGATTCTCTTTGCGGCGTACATGACAGACTGGACAGTTGTCTTTCTCATTGGCAGAAGCTCAGGAATTGGCTTTCTGAACTTTGTGTACCAGAAGTTCTTGCTGTCGCGATAACCATAGTCAACCGGTACTCTTGGGAAGTCTTTGGCGCGGACACCATTGATGATGGCACTGTGATACTTCTCCTTCATGAGAATCTTGTCGACGCGGAGAATGAAGTGTGCTCCGAACTTGGAGGTGATGCCGTTGAAATCGTGATATGGGCCCTCGTAACCGTCCAGGATACCTGGCTGGTCCTTGTCTGCTCCATCAAGAGTGTCCATCCATGTGCACTCGATAGCCTGATAAGCTTCTGCGATGACCTTTGGGTAAAGACCGTTAGGATCGGCTTCTGCACGAAGTCCGTCTTCCAGGGTGAAGCTGCAGTTCTTCATCTTCTCGGCAGGAGTGTCTCCTGGCCATCCAAGGCGAACAGCTTCCTTGAAGTACTTCTTGTCGTCTGGGATGAAATTGATGACGCACTTCTTTGTCTTGAGAATGTGCTGTGCAGTATTGGATGAGTTTCTGCACTCCAAAAGCATTGCATAATAATCCTTGCCGGCGATGTAGTATGGCTGGCAGAGGGAATATGGTCCAAGTGAGGTGGAACCATCATCGGCCAATGTGCTGACCAGGACGGTAGGCATTGGGAAAAACAGAGATGTCTGATAGAAGTTGTCTACAACTCTAAGATCTTTGAAGCTGCTCATGTAAAGTATCTCCCCTTTTAATTGTGTTTACTAAACTACATGCAGTATACCACCAGGGCATGACATCTGCAAACTTTTTTATAAATGCAAATTGTGCTACAATGCAGGCATGGCTACAAGCAGAAGAGATACCGCAGATTCCTATACATTACGTGCTCGTCGTGAGGGCTACCCTGCACGCAGCGTCTACAAACTCGAAGAGATCCAACAAGCAAACAACATCATCAAGCCAGGTGATACCGTGCTCGACGTTGGAGCTGCCCCAGGAAGCTGGACTCTGTACACCCATCGAATGCTGCTGAAGGGAAAAGGCCAGATCATCAGCGTGGATCTGAATCCGCTGAACCTCAACCCAGTTCCACCGACGGTCATTGCCTACGAAGGCGATGCCTTTTCCAAAGAGATTCGTGCAAAATTGACAAGCCATGGTCCATTTGACGCCATCATCAGCGATGCAGCCCCAATGACAACCGGAAACCGAACCGTGGATACCACCCGCAGCGAATGGCTTGCCGAGCAGGTTGTGTACCTAGCTCAGGAGCAGCTCAAGCAGCATGGAAACCTGGTGATCAAGATTTTCCAGGGTGGCGGTCAGCAGCAGATTCTCCAGACCATGCGAACCATGTTCAAGAAGGCAAAGACCCTAAAGCCAAAGGCCTGCAGAAACGACAGCTTTGAGACCTACCTCATTGGACTGGACAAGAACTGATTCCAAAATTTCCCAAAACAAGCCATTAGCAAAACACGAGTAAAGGACTGCCACAGAAAAGAAAGTTTTTCTACTTGAAGTTGAAAAACCTACCTACAATCAGGAAGTTTTTCAGGTTGAACTTGAAAAACTTTCAATTCCGATCTACTCAGGCCAGGATACTGCCTTCTTCTTGATGACATCCAGAACATTGAAGGGATTGAGGTCATCTACATTTCAGACTTCCTAGGGAAAGAAGAGCTTTGACGAGAAAGCCTTACCTATATTCCTTCACGGTCTCAGCAGCCACAGAATAATCACAAGAATCCTCAACATTCCAGTAGCCGGTCTTTTTTGATCCGATTCTGAACAATGCTCCTTCTGCACTCAATCTGGCAATTTCGCGATTGACGGTTGATACGGAGACCCCCAGTGCAAGGGACAGTTCCTTGATTGTCAGATTAGGACTGGATTTCAAAAGTTCCAACACGGTCTTTGGCTTTCCACTTCCATCTTTTCTCAAATCTTCTGGAGATGAAAATGGCAAAGAGACTCGAAGGAAATTTGAGGAGAATAGAAAGATGTCTCTTGGATAGAAATGAAGAACTCTTCGGATTCCCGTTCCAAGACTCTCTGCAAGTCCAAGATCTCGAAATACTCGAATAAGCTGCGGGTTCACAGGAAGGGAATAACCATTGAAGAAATCATCTGGTGTCACATCATTCGGAAGACCACCATATGAAGAGATTTCCATTCGGTCTGTGAACTCTTCGAACGTTGGAAGCCCACCCTTTCTGTAATCGTTATGAACAAGCGCATTTGTCACAATCTCTCTGAGGGCTGTGGAATTCACCTTCTCCAGATCCAGACGTCCAGTTGGAAGTATCCGTGAATAGGTTGTGTTATGGCTTTGCAGAAAATCATAGAGTTCATGCGCAGTCTTGAGCAGAGACTGGTTTGTAAAAGCCTTGCGCTCTACAAGATCAAACACATCATCTGTTGCATAGCGAGCATATTGGATATAGAGGCTGTTTTGGTCAGAGAGAAGGTAAGCCAAATAGTTGTATTCTCCACTTGGCATCAGAAGCTGCAACTGGACTAGAAGATTATCCCCAACATCATAACCTTTACGTCTGTACTGTTCTGTCATGTAGTCAAATGTCAGATCCTGAACCGGAGAAACCTGATTTACCAAAGTCAGTTTGGAATAGAAGTAGGACATCTCACTTTCAAACATATCAACCTCGATGGTTTATTATATCATGACACAATAAATGAAACAATAAGAGATAATAAAAAACTCCACATCCCGAAGGACATGGAGTCGTAATCTAAGTTAGTGAAGTGTTCAGCCGAGAAGTGCGTGAAGCTTTCTAGCAAACTCAGCTGGGTTCTTTGGCATTACGCCCTCAGAAAGCAGTGCCTGATCCAGAAGAACGCTAGCTGCGTTTGCCACATACTCTTCATCGTCTGATGCAACGATCTTCTTGACGAAGGAGTCGTTGGCATTGACCTCAAGAATTGGAGCAGTTGCCTCGTAGGCACCCTGTCCCATAGCCTTGAGAACCTGCTGCATCTGAACCGATGGGTCGTTCTCGTCGGAGACGACAACGGCAGAGACATCGGCAAGTCTTGTGGAGACGATAACATCCTTGACCTTGTCTCCAAGAGCCTTCTTGAGCTTTTCGGTGATTTCAGAACCCTGCTCCTTGACCTGCTTCTTCTCGTCCTCGGTCATGAAGTCATCCATGGCACCGCTCTTGTTCACAGCCTTCAGTGCAATGTCCTGGAACTTACCGACAGAGGAGATGACGATATCATCAATGTCATCGGTCATGAGAAGCACTTCAATACCCTTCTCCTTGTAGGAAGCAAGAAGTGGGGAGTTGCGAAGAGCGCTCTCATCGGAACCTGTGATGTAGTAGATGCTCTTCTGGTCAGCGATCATTCGCTCCTTGTAGGCAGCAAGAGAGGTGTAGCCTTCCACGGCTGTGCTCTTGAAGCGAACCAGACCCAAAAGCTCATCACGGTTAGCATAATCCTGGTAAAGACCTTCCTTCAGTGGGCGGTTGAACTGCTCAATGAACTTTGTGTAAAGCTCAGGGTTCTGCTCGCTGATCTTCTTGAACTCACCGAGAATCTTCTTCACGGATGCGTTTCGGATGGTGGTCATGACCTTGTTCTGCTGAAGAATCTCACGGGAGACGTTCAGAGGCAGGTCCTCACTATCGATGACACCACGGACAAAGCGCAGGTAGGTTGGAAGAAGCTCCTTCTCATCGTCAGTGATGTAGACTCTCTTGACGTAGAGCTTCACACCTGGCTTGTAGTCGGCATGATACATGTCAAACGGAGCCTTGGCTGGAACGAAGAACAGTGTTGTGTACTCGGTAGCACCCTCTGCCTTTGTATGGATGTAGAACAGTGGGTTCTCCTCGTCGTAGCAGGTGTTCTTGTAAAAGTCGTTGTAGTCCTCTTCCTTGAGCTCGCTCTTGCTTCTTCTCCACAGTGCTGCTGCGCTGTTGATCTGCTCGACCTTGTGCTCGGTACCGGTGACGTTGTACTTGTCATCGTAGGTGTTCTGGTCATAGGACAGGAAAATTGGGTAAGCAATGTGGTCGCTGTACTGCTTGATGAGGTTTTCGATCTGCCAGCGGTTTGCATACTCCTTGCCTTCCTCGTTCAGGTAAACGACGATGGTGGTTCCGCAGGTGTCACGAGTTGCCTCTTCGATGGTGTACTTCTCCTTACCGTCACTGGTCCACTTGTAGGCCTCTTCGCTTCCGTAGGCACGGGAAGTGACTTCAACCTTGTCGGCAACCATGTAGGCAGAATAGAAACCGACACCGAACTGACCAATGAGGTTGCTGTCCTTCTTCTGGTCCTCGGAGAGGTTCTGGATGAAATGCTTAGTTCCGGATCTTGCGATGGTTCCCAGGTTCTCGTTCAGCTCGTCATGGGTCATTCCAATTCCGTTATCGGAAATGGTGAGGGTTCGTTCCTTACCCTCTGTGAAGCTGATGTCGATGCGAAGCTCGCCTTCTGGTGATTTGCCGTCGACGAGAGTCTTGTATTTCAGTTTGTCCAAAGCATCGGATGCATTGGATACGAGCTCGCGAAGAAAGATTTCCTTGTGTGAGTAAAGTGAATGAATGATAAGGTGAAGAAGTTCAGATACTTCAGTCTTGAACTGTTTTCTTTCCATAATTCCCTCCGAAATTCAGTAACAAAGTTAATTGATATTTGACCAAACGGCAAGAGCGCAACAGGCACTCCATCCTACTCTCCGACAAAAAAAGAGCTGGCCTTTCGACCAGCGCAAAGAGAAAAATTGTATACGAGAAAATCATGGTGCTGTGTAGCCCAATGTAATAGTTGCACTATAGTCTCCAACTGGAAGACCTTCGTTTGCTTCCCAGGTGAAGGATGCTTCGCCAATTGCTGTGTTCTCAGAAACCGGCTTGCCGTTTGTGTAGTTCATTGCAAAACTTGCGACGTTAGCTTCAGCAGAACCTGTGACTTCAAGATTTGTTGTTGTGATCTTTGTTGTTGTAAGGGCTGTTGCAGTTGTGGAATAGGTTCCGTTTGCATCAGTCATAGACATGTCAGATGCTGTGACTGTGAGAGTAAATGTGTTCTTGTACTTAGCCTTGTTGCTCTGGAAAAGCTTTACAAAGACTGTGATGCTTTCTGCTGAGATGTCCTTGTTGGAAGCAAGAAGTGCACCAGCCTGTGTAGCAACTGTTGTAGCATCAGCTGAAGTGAAACCTCCCTTCATGATGAATTCCGGCTTCTCCTGAGGAACCTTTGCAGTGATCTTGAGTGTATCACCTTCAAGTGCTACACAAGCTGCAAGAGTCATCAATACGAATGTCAGAACCATAAGAAGTTTCTTCATCTGAATATACCTTTGTCGGATTCCATTTCCAACAATGACAGTATAGTTAGATAAAATTTTTTCGTCAATTATTTTTTAAAATTATTTTTACAAATTTGAAAAAGATTTTTCACATAGATTTTTACTATGATTTGACAATCTGAATTACCAGGACTTTGGCAGGGAGCAAAACGGGCAACCAAAACAGATCCGGTTGGCAATAAACAGATGGCCCACAGATAAAAAAAAGAAGCTACCCGAAGGTAGCCTCAATCTCTATTACAATTATTTCTTACTGTACTGTGTAAGTAAGTGTGATTGTTGCTGTGTAGAAGTTTTCAACACCATCAGCAACCTCAAGTTCGTCATTGTGAGTCCACTTGAAGAGAGCGGAACCGATTACAGAGTTTTCTGCAACGTTTTTTCCATCGTATTCAACTGCGAATGTTGCTGTTGCTCCTGATACAGCTGCTGTAACCTTATAATGATTAGTTGCCTTATCTGTTGAACCGGCTGTTGCATTTGAAGCAGCTGGAGCGGCTGTAGAGCTGGTAAGATATTCAAGTGCTGTTCCTTCCAAAGTAAGGCTTCCACTCTTGAGTGTCTTTGACTTATTTGTCTGGAAAACCTGGACATAGATGTAGATATCAGTTGTAGAAATATCAACATCTGTTGTGATTGTTCCATTTGCTGCTGTACCAGTTGCTACTTTACCGGTTGAATCTGAAAGTCCACCCTTAAGAGAGTAGATAGGATCTGTTGCTGGAACCTTTGCATTGATGTTAAGCAAATCTCCAGTTGCTGCAAATGCTGCACATGCGATAACCATAAGAATTGCAAGAATTGAAATAACTTTCTTCATTTTCGTTCCTCTTAATTTATGTTTTCCCAATGCCCAGTTGTAAATTACAGCATTTCACTTCTTTTTGTCAATTATTTTTACAAATCGAAAAGAAAATTTTTAAAAAGAAAATTTCAAAAATTTGGACAAAATAAAACTGCCGGATCTCTCCGGCAGTCTCTTGTTTTACTCTAAAGCTTTTGTCAGCTTGCGGATGTAATTGTAAGTGTAACAGTTGCCTGGTAGTCACCAGCATCTGCATCAGCATTCTGCTGCCATACGCAAGAGAAAGTTCCAAGCTGAACAGCATTAGCTGTTGAGGCATCAACCTTCTTGCCATTGTATCTAACGGTAAGAGCATTTGCAGCCTCAGTATATGTATACTCACCTGCTGTACCCTTTGTGATAGTAGGATTTCCAGAAACCTCGAACTTCTTATTTGCATCAATTGCACCTGTATAAGCTGCGCCAGAAGCATCATTCACCATTTTAAGGTCTGTTGCTGTAACAGTAAGGACATATCCGACCTTTGTTCTGGACATCTTGACCTGATTGATAGCAAAATTGACTGTTACGTTTCCTCCAAGAAGAGCATCTTCTGTAATAGTAACAGCATCCTTTGTCTCTCCCTTGAGAGCTTTATCAGCAGATCCGGAAATAGATCCCTTTGCATCTGCAACACCAACAGCCTGAAGCTGGAAAGCTGGATACTGGTTACCAATCTTTGCGTTGACAAGAATCTTTGCATCACCATTTGGTTCTGTTGCATCTGCAAATGCAGCACAAACAACGATAAGCATAACTGCAAGAATAGTAATAATCTTTTTCATTTCTTATTCCTCTTAATTCTTTTTTTCCAATGCCCATGTGTAAAGTACACTAGTATGCTTTTGATGTCAATTATTTTTCAAATATTTTTTACAAATTTGTAAAAAAATAATAAAAAGGGTTTATACAAAAGTCAGACATTCTTCTCACCATACTGGAGGATCTCGTTAATAAATAATCTGGCGTCTGTACTTCGGTGCAAACACTATGTGGTATTTGCAATTCCATTTCGTATGAGCTAAACTTTCCTCGTTCATAGGAATCTCCTTAATCTTCGGTGCAACTGGCGGGTCGCACCTTCGATTATGGAGATTCTTTTTGTTTTGGGCAAAGCTAAAGCTCTCCGGAACCTCCATACGATGTGGAGGTTTTCGTTTATACAAAAAACTGCCGGATCTCTCCGGCAGCCTACCCTTATCTCTGATAAGTACTTAGACAGTTGTTGTAACTGTAAGTGTTACTGTTGCCTGATAAGGACCAGGAATTGCCAGCTCATTCTTTGCCCATGTGCAAGAGAATGTTCCAACTTCTTCAACTTTGCCATCAGCAATCTTGATACCACCAAGATACTTAGCTGTAAGCTTGTTTTCTTCAGCAGAGAACCGAGCAACACCCTGTGCCAAACTAGCGATGTTGTCTGCAGCAGTAATTGTTGGAGTTGAATCGTTTACAGCAAAAGACTTAACAGCAGCAGCAAACTCATCATCATCCATTCCAACATCAGTCTTTGTAGCAGCAGCTGTCTTACCTGCATTCATGAGAATGAGGTCTGTAGCTGTAACTGTAAGATCATATGAGTGGAAACACTTGGATGTCTTAATCTGATTGATTGCGAATGTAACTGTTGCATCTGCTTTAAGCAGGGTATCGTCTGTAATGGTAACAAGACCTGCAGTTGGTGTACCTGCGACGTCACTTGTTGCTGTAGTGATTGCACCAGCACTAACTGTCTTTGCCTCGAGCTGGTATGCTGGATACTGTGCTGTGATAAGAGTGTCAATGTTAATCTTAGCTGTACCATGAGCATCAGAAGCTGCCTCTGCTGCGAAAACGGCTGAAACCAAAACCATCATGATTGCGAAAACTGTAATAACTTTCTTCATTTGTTTTTCCTCTTTTTTATATATTTTTCCAATGCCCACATATAAAGTACAGTAGAATACTAGTTGTTGTCAATTATTTTTTTCAAAATTTTAAACTATATTTGTAAAATTTTTTAATCAATAATCGACATCACGTCACTCTCCCCTCTTCCTCCACGAGTTCCGGACTCAAACTGAGCTCTATTCCAAATCAAATCATGTGCTTGTCTACCAAAAATCAAAAACACATCTAAAAGACGCGGTATGTACTGCATCGGTTATAAGCCACTTCTCAAAGAGGTCATTCCTCTCTCTCGTCAGCTTGTCCAGGAATACGTCAGCAATCTTCTGTTTCCTGATGCATTTCCTTATCGTCTCAGCGTTCAGCCCTACCATACTGGCACAGCGCCTTCAGAATCTTCCCTATGTCTCCCCGAAGCGATCCGTAGATGATTTTGCGTCGATATTTCGGCGTGAATACGATATGATACTTGCATAGCCACTTCGTGTGGCTGTGTTCGTCACGTTTGTTTGCCATTCGCCTTACCTCCTTGGTATTTATGTGGACTTGAACACTTCACATTCTACCAGAGGTAAGGCTTTTTTTGGGTAGAGCCCTTCGGCCTACCACACCTGCAGAACAGGTGGTTTATTTGTGATCCGGCTTTCGCCGGCTCACGGTCTTAAAGGCGCATAATAAAAAAGACGCCTCCGAAGAAGCGCCTCTATTTTGCATTTATTATTTCTATTACTGAGCTGAAACTGTGAGAGTTACTGTTGCCTTGTAGTCACCAGACATAGCATCGATGTTGGAATTCCACTTGACTGATGCTGTTCCAATTTCGACTCTCTTTGAATCTACATCTTCTGCTGCAACAAGAACACCCTGATAATCAATTAAGATTGCATCCTCGTCTGTTCCAGTATAGTCAATATCTGCGACAGCTGATGAAGTATGTGTTGCTGTTCCTGACACAACTGTAAATTTCTGCTTATCTGTTGCTGCTGTAAGAGCTGTTGCAAGATCTCTCTTTACAGACTCATCTGTAGACTTAACAAGAACAAGGTCTGTTGCTGTTACAGTGAGTGTGTAAGCATCGAAACAACGAGCATTCTTGATCTGATTGATGGAGAAAACAACCTCAATCTGCTTTCCAGACTGTGTAAGAAGTGCCTTATTTGCATCAGTGAGTGTTGCCTCTGCTGGGGTACCTGCATTTGCTGCGACATTATCGCTTACAATTGCTGTTGTTCCAGTCTTTGTTGCAAGCTGGAATCTTGGGAATTCGTCACCAATGTTGACATTGATGTTGATGTTAGCTGCACCGTGAGCGTCAGCTGCTACTTCTGCGAATACTGCAGAAACCAGAATCATCATGATTGCAAGAATTGTAATAACTTTCTTCATTTCTTTTTCCTCTTTTTTATGTTTTTCCAATGCCCAACTGTAATCTATACCAAAGGACTATAATTGTCAATAAATTTTTACAACTTATTTTTAAATTTGTAAAAATTTATTTCATTGTTTTATTATATCTTTTTAACAACGAAATTCCATGCCGGTTACATAAAACACTTAATTGCTGGAAGAAATCTCCAATGTAATGTTTGCAAAATAACCTGACAATGAAGGATCAATAGTACCATCCCTCTGATATAGCACTTCAAATGTTGCCAACTTACCAATTCGACATGCAGCACCATTAAAACACATGTCTATACTAGAACCATCCACGACCGACCCGACTCTGACTCCAACTCTCGCATCAATGTCAGAAGCAGGAGAAACCAGAACATCCATTGGTTCCACGGTACCAGGAACGTCAAACCTTGTGACTGCAAATCCACCAGCATTCAATCGCAACGTATATGTGTTATTGCTCTTTGCCTCATTTGCAAGATAGACGGTAAACAGCAGATCCAAATCTTTTCTGGAAATGTCCTCTACCTCAATTGCTGTCTCCTGTGTTCCATATTCATTGTATGAAACGTTGGCATCAAAAGCATTTTCACCCTTGTTAGTAATAATGTTGGTATCAGAATTCGGGAATCTCATTCCACTTGTAAATTCAAACTGAAAAACAGGAGTCTCACTACCAATACGTGTTTTGAGACGAATCTCATGGGTTTCACTAAGGGTTGCAGCGAAAACAGATGGAAGTGCAGCAATAAAAATGAAAAGAACAATTGAGAGTTTCTTCATTACACTCCCTCCTTACCCGATTTTACTTTCTATCTAGATATTACCAATGATATCAACAACTGTCAATAATTTTTCATTGATAATAATTTAAGATAAAAATTTTTTTTACAATATTGGAGATTTTTTCCATAAAATGAAAAGGACCAGATTTCTCCGGTCCCCATTCATTGAACTTATACAATCGATTACTGAGCTGTTACAACCATTGTGACATCGGCTGTAAATGTGCCCATATCAGCATCAGTATTCTTTGCCCATGTTGCTGAGAACTTGACAAGATCGATTGCTGATGTTGCAGCAGAACCGACAAGCTTGATCTTCCAGGACTTGACATTGTCTGCACTGTCGCTTCCAGCACCAGCTGAAACTACGACATACTGAGAATCGCTTGTAAGAACACTTTCGATTGAAGAACTTGTGCAAGGTGTTGGATCATCAACATGATTAGCTGTTGTGTTGAATGCACCAGCTGTGAACTTCAATGTATATGTCTTGTTGTCCTGCTTTCCACCAATTGCAAGAACGGCATAGAAGTCAGCAGAAATGTCTTCTTTGGAAAGGTCTTTTCCTGTATCGATTGCATCGGCTACTGAAAAGTCATTTGTTGCATCATACTGGCCATAGTATGCCTGTGATGCGATGTCATTTGAATCAGCATCGTCGTTTGTGTAAGCACCAGCTGTACCATATCTAAACTGGAATGATGGAATGACTTCATCAATTGTTGTGCTCAGAGTAATCTTGTGAGTCTCAGCTGCGAATACGCAAGCAAGTGCAAGAGCCAGAACAGCAAGAATAGCGATTGTTTTCTTCATTTGTTTTACCTCTTAAACGAATATATTTTTTCCAATGCCCATATGTAAAGTACTATAGGTTGTTTTTATTGTCAATTATTTTTCAAAAATTTTTTACAAATTTGTAAAATTATTTGAAACGATTTTATACAACATCTTTTCATACCTTGGATCCGGAATGGAGATCCATTCTAAAGGCAATAAAAAACGTCCCGTTTCCGGGACGCCTTTTCCTCACTTTCAGGACTCTGATTACTGAATGGTGTAAGCGAGTGTGATGTTAGCTGCGTATGTGCCTGGGTGAGCTGCAAGCTCTTCTTTCTGTGCCCAAGTTGCCTTGAAGCTGCACATGACCTGACCCTTAGCAACTGCTCTGTCAACACCTCTGTATGTAAGGTTGATTGCAACTGCAGCACCTGTAACTGAGTTTTCAACACCGCAGTCTTCAGAAGAAACTACTGGAGCGAACTCTGTGATTGCTGGAAGAGCTGTCTGATATGTTGTGCCATTCTCTGTGAAAGCGAGAGTGGAAGCCTCAACATCAAGACGAATACCTTCGTTTGTTCTTGTCTCAGCGTTCTGAACAACTGTGAAAGAAGCAACAACATCAGCCTGTGAGATGTTCTTATCACTTGTATAAGCGTCGGAATTGTTTACCTTAAGCTCATAGAGACCAGATACTGTTGGGTCGTTTCCTGCCTGTTCATTTGCCTGAGCAAGTGTGATCTTACCAACGATGGACTTGACTGTAACTGTGTTACCGCCATTTGTTGCAGCGAAAACTGTGGATGCTGCAAGAAGGACAACCAAAAGAATTGCGAATGCTTTCTTCATTTTATTATCTCCTAATTTAGTTCGGAAAATATATTTTTTCCAATGCCCACTATCTGTTATATAACCTTTTTCAAGTGCAGTCAATATTTTTTGAAAATATTTTTTACAAATTGTAAAAGAATTTTTCAAATCCTTTTCAGTGTTGTCAGAGCCAACTTCTCATGGTCTCCAGCATGGTGGTCATGTACACCCACTTGTCCAGGGCAATCTCAGCAGCTGCCATGATGTTGGCTTTCTCGCCAAGGTTGGATCTCTGCACATCCACACCTGGACACAGGCGTCTGAGTTCACAAAGACAAGAATCGGTCATGGTGGCACCCTCACCGCTGATGACTACCTTGGTGCTTCCGGTGATCTGGCGACACATATCAATGGCATTGGCCATGCAGGAAAGCACATAGGTATCCACCCTGTCCCACATATCCTTCAAGTGAAGGTCGTTGTTACCGCTTAGTGCCCATGCACTGGCATTGGCAGAAAGGCAGCCGATTTCACCACAGGTGCAAAGACCTTTCTGGGAAACCTTCAGGTGGGCAAAGTTGTTGGAGGCACCGAACACACGGTCCTGAAGAACAAGTGCCATACCAAGGGAATCACCCCATTCTATATATAGTATAGGTTCTTCCGACTGTAGAAGGTCCGTCCCAAAACTGGCATAACGCTCAGCATCCACCAAGGCATAGGTGCTGTTTCGCACCACAGCCTGCAGTTTCATCACCTGCTCAAAGGCTTCAGCAATTGGAATATCTTTCCACGGAAGGTATGGACAGCTGACAATGGTGCGTCCATCAGATGACACCTTACCGCCTACGGAGATTCCCACGCCAAGAATCTTGGACTGGTCCGCAAGACGCGTGACGCGAATGCAGCTTTTGATGATCTCGACACAGAACTCCTCCACCTTCTTCACGTTGGTGTTGGTCGGAATTCGTTCAAAGTTCACAGGCTCGGACAGCAGGTTGCAAAGCGCAACGGTGACGTTGCGGCTTCCGATATCAACACTCAGAACATATTTGGCATCGGCTACGATGGAAAGGCAGGTAGGCTTTCTGCCGTTTGCGCTATCCATTTTGCCGGTCTCACAAACAAGACCTTCGGCAATCAGGTCATCCACGATTTCACCGGTGGAGACCTTGTTCAGGTCCAGCACACGGGCGATTTCGGCCTTGGAAAGGTCCTTATGGGTTCTTAGACATCCGAAGACTCTAGCATTGTTGATGGTTCTGGCTGATTTTGGCTGTGAAAGTTTCATGCTGTGATTATAGCATCACAATGCACTTTGTTGGTACTGCTTACTTTCTCAGATTCCCAGCTTTCTGAGCTTGTCATTAAGCTTTTTATAGATGTTTCGCACCACCCACCCTTCGGCCTGGGATGGTTTTGTCAGCGCCTCATCCAACTCAAACCAGGCAACACCCTGGTTCTCATCTTCCTTGATGCGCACGCTCTGACTGTCATCAGCCTCCAGAAGGTACGAAACATTCAGGTGCATGTGACTTGGCACATATGCTCCGCGCTTGACGTGACCGTCGACGGTCAACATCTCCACCGAGAAGATATCCTTTGTCACAGGCGTGGCAACCACTCCCGTCTCCTCGTTGGCTTCGCGAACAGCAACAGCCAAAAGGTCCTCATCGCCATCGGCGTGTCCACCTGTCCATGACCAGGAGTCATAGATGTTATGGTAGATCATCAGGACCTTGGTTCTGTCCTTGTTCACAATCCATGCACTTGCTGTCATATGGGCACGTAGGTTTGTGCGCAGAAAGATATCCTCATTGGTTCTGAGGTATTCAAGCATCAACTGCTTGTCAGCCCTTTCCTGCTCATTGAACGGCTCATATGACTCAAGCTGCTGGATAAATGCATCAAACATATCAGTTCTCGGCTACGATTTTAGAATACTTCTCAAACTCAGCGTCGTTACAGAGTACAAAGTGTCCGTTTCCGACTTCACGGAAGGTCGGTGCATCGTTTCTGTAATCGTGATCTGCAACTGGGTTGTAGACAATTCGCTTTCTGTTTCTCTCATAGTTCGGATCTGGCTGAGGAATGGCACTCAGAAGGGATCTTGTGTATGGGTGCAGTGGGTGCTTGAAAAGCTCGTCCGAACTTGCAAGCTCCACCATGTGACCATAGTACATGACACCGATTCTGTCAGAGAAATATTTGACGACACTCAGGTCGTGAGCGATGAACAGAATGGTCAGACCCATCTTCTCTCTCAAATCATTGAGAAGGTTCATGATCTGTGCACGAATGGAGACGTCCAAAGCGCTGATCGGCTCATCGGCGATGATCAGAGATGGCTGCATGGCAATGGCTCTTGCCACACCGATTCTCTGACGCTGTCCTCCGGAGAACTCATGTGGATAGCGGGATGCATGCTCACGCACAAGACCTACGGTCTCCAGCATCTCATAGACTTTGTTGTCAATGACCTGCTTGTCCTTGATACCCTTGATGACAAGACCTTCGGCAATGATGTCGCGAACAGTCATTCGTGGGTCAAGGGAGGCAATCGGGTCCTGGAAGATCATCTGAATCTCGTTGACCAGCTTACGATCTGCCTTCTTGTGGTCTCTCTTTGCGCTTTCCATCTGAGCCTTGTTGTCAGAAATGACCTTGTCCAGCTCAGCGATACGCTTTTCGTCCTTGCAACTTCTCTTCTCGGCCTTGGCTGCCTTGATGGCATCCTTGTAGGACTGCACACCTGCACAGATTCTCTGACCCTTGAAGTACACGTTACCGCTTGTGATGTCATAGAGCTTGATGATGGATCTTCCGGTTGTGGTCTTTCCACATCCGGACTCTCCGACAAGACCGAAGACCTCACCCTTCTTGATATCAAAGCTGACGTTGTCCACAGCCTTGTTCACGGTTGTCAGATCCAGTTTGAAATACTGGCAAAGGTTCTCAACCTTAAGCAAAACCTCTCTGTTGTCTTCCATCAGTTGATACCTCCCATGCGTTCAATTCGTTCCTTGACAATCTCTGGCATCTCGACCTTTGGTGCGTTCGGATGCAAGAGCCATGTGGCAGCATAGTGTGTCTCAGAAATCTGGAACATTGGTGGCTGCTCTTCGAAATCAATCTCCATGGCGTACTTGTTACGTGCGGCAAAGGCATCGCCCTTTGGCGGATAGATCATGTTTGGAGGGGTTCCTGGAATGGACTCCAGCTTGTTTCCCTTGCTGTTGAGATCTGGAATGGATGCCAGAAGTGCCCATGTGTATGGGTGGGCAGGTCGGTAGAACACGTCTTCACTTGTTCCGTACTCGACGATCTTTCCGGCATACATGACAGCGATTCTGTCGGCCATGTTGGCGACAACACCCAAATCGTGGGTGATGAAGATGACAGAAAGCTCACGCTCTTTCTTCAGGTTATTGATCAGCTCAAGAATCTGAGACTGGATGGTGACATCCAAAGCGGTTGTCGGCTCATCACAGATCAGAATGTCTGGGTTTGCTGTCAGGGAAATGGCAATGACGATTCTCTGTCGCATTCCACCGGAGAACTCAAACGGATACTGGCGATAGCGCTTTCGGGCTTCGGTGATACCAACCTGCTCCATGACGCGAATGGCACGGTCCTTGGCCATAGACTTGGTAATGACGCGGATTTCGGCCATTGCGGTGTCTTTCAGATGCTGGAAGAAGGTCTGTGTGCGCTTTTCAAAGTCGTAGTTCTTAGCAACCTCAATCTGAGAGACGTATTGCTCCTTCATGTTGGAAAGGATTCTGACGATATTCTGCTGAACAAGCGCAAGGTCCGACAGTGACAGTGGTGCAACCTTTGCCTCTGGAGCCTTACCCTTTGCCTCAAGGGCCTGGTAACGAGCCGTCTGCTTGTCAAAACGCTTCTGCTCAGCGACGTTTCGGACAATGTCGTTGTAATAGACATCAATGGCACTCTGAAGGCTTACCTTGAAAGTGTAGGCATAGCTGCTCTTGACCGACTCAAACGGATCGATTCCTGCTTCCACCTCTGCGGCAATCTCCTTGGAAAGTTTATCGGCCTCAGCTCGCTCCGGCATATCACCACTGAACTTGGCAATGGTCTCATCCAGGCTGCGTACGGCAAGCTCCATGTTGGCGATGGACTTTGCGGCAGAGAAGCGAAGTGCGCTTGTGAGGTCAGACTCAAAATTCTTGAGAAACTGTCCTTCCAAAGAAGCCTTTGTCTTTGCATTCAGCTCCTGGGTGCTCTCTTCTCCAAGGGTGTTTCCATCCAGGACAATCCAGCATCCCAGAGCAAAGAAATCCGGTTTCTCCTGGGCGATGGCCTTCTCCAAAAGAGCCTTTCCCTGCTGGACAGAAGCCTTGAGCTGGGAGAAATCCTTGCTCTTGAGTCCTGCACGGGCCTGCTTTCCAAGGCCCTTTGCCAGGGCCTTCATCTGGTCAGCTTCACGCACCACAAAGCGGTCAATGGATGCCTTGAAATACTCGCAAAGCTCTCTTGCATCAGAGACAGGGTTTGTCAGTGCATCCTTTTCAATGGAAAGGATCATGTCATCGGCGGCCTTCAGTCCTGCAACGGCATTGGAATGGGCCTGCTCGTAAGGGGCCTCATACTTTGCCTGCATACCAATGATCTTACGGAAGATGGCAAAACGATTATCGTCCTGTGTGCTTTCGGTCTGCTTCAGAACCAGAGCCAAAGCCTTAAGCGTCTCGTTGAGCTTCTTCTTGGACTCGCGTCGGTTTGCCTTGTTCTTGAGAATCATGGCCTCAGTGATCTGGTTTCCGATTCTCATGATTGGGTTCAGAGAGGAAAGCGGATCCTGGAAGATCATGGAGATCTTGTCTCCACGGATCTTGTGGTAATCGTCCTCACTGATCTTCAGAAGGTCCTTTCCGTCATAGAGAATCTCACCGCTTTCAATGATGGTGTTGGCGGCAGAGATACCCAAGATGGTCTTACTGGTTGCACTCTTTCCGCTTCCGGACTCTCCAACAATGGCAAGGGTCTCACCCTTGTACAGGTCAAAGGAGATGTCACGTACAGCCTGAAGCTTTCCGTTGACGGTGCGAAATGATATGGTCAGGTCCTTGACCTGAAGTTTCTTCTCTTTATCGGTACTCATCACTCGTCAGCTCCTCTGAGTGCAGGGTTGAATGCATCTCTTAGTCCGTTTCCGAACAGGTTGAATGAAACTTCCAGCAATGCGATGAACATGGCTGGGAAGAAAATGATATGCGGATAGGAAGCAAGGTAGTCCTTTCCGTTGGCAAGCATGGTTCCGACACTGGTCATGGTGGAGCTTTCCAGGTTGATGATACCAAGGTAGGTCAAGCTGGACTCACTGAAAATGACGCCAGGAATGACCATGACACAACCGGTGATCAGTGTTCCCAAGGAGTTCGGGAAGATGTGCTTGAACATCAGACGTCTGTCGCGGGCTCCCAGGGTTCTGGCAGCAAGAACATACTCACGGCCCTTGAATCGGTAGAACTGCATTCGTACGCTACTTGCCATGCCAATCCAACCGGTGACGACAAACGCGAACAGAAGACTCCACACCGGTCCGACCTTCTTGGCAAGATGCAGCTGGAACAGGGTTGCGACAACAATGAATGGAACACCGTTGAGGATATCCATGACACGCTCAAGAATCAGGTCAATCAAACCACCGTAGTAGCCCTCGATGGCTCCAATGATAGCTCCAATGAATAGGTTCACCGCAGAAATGCAGATGGCGAAGATGAAACTGAACCTTGCACCGGCTGCAAGTCTTGTGAAGATATCCTGGCCAAGTGAGTTGGTTCCAAACAGGAAACTCGGCTCATAGCCATAGCGGTACTGGAAGTAGGTGTACTTGAAGACACGGCACTTGTAGGAGATGGATGATGAGTCTCCTGTGATGGTGGCATAGCGATAGCGCTTTGCGGCAGTGGCATCCTCAAGACCTGGGTCCCCAGCAATGCGCAGAGAGTGGTAATCTCCGTCGTTTCCACTTGTCTTGTAAACATCAACAAGCTGACCGTTCTTGAGCTTGGCAACACCCTTGGCATCGGCTTCGTACCAGATGTTGGCATCCTTGACGTTCTTGGTGGTGATGGCTGGGTAAATGATCTGAAGACCGGTCTCGTCCTGCCATGCCTGAATGTCCTCGTACTGCTCCTGTGTCAGGGTCATGTACAAAAAGCCGTTGGAGATATAGCTGTCGATACTGACGTTGTAAAGGTTCTTGCCATCGGAAGTGGTCTCTGTACTGTAGACCTTCTTGATGACATCATAGCCAGTTTCTTGGGTAATGGCATTGTAGTACACATAGTTGGCCTCGGCGATCTGGCTCTTGGAGCATCCATCCCATCCAAGCCAGGAGAACAGCTTGGACTTTGGAAGAAGCTTTGTGTAAGTCAGATAGGTAGTATCCTTGAGGTTCTTTGTGTAGTTTGTGGAGCCCAGAATCGGTCCGACAATGGCATACACGACAAGGATTGCGATAATGCAGGCGGCTACGATGGAGCTCTTGTTCTTGCGGAAACGGATCCAGGCATCACCCAAGAATCCGAGCTGCTTTGTCTTGAATTTCTCATCACTGCTGGAGCGGTTGTTTGTGAATCGGAACTTGTCAGCAGGAATGTTCTTGTAGTCGTTAATATTTGCCATTTGCCTTGCTTCCTATTCTGATTCTCGGGTCTATGAAACCATAGCTGAGGTCGATGAGAATTCCACTTGCCAGTCCGATGATTGTGTAGAAGGCGGACAGAAGCATGAAGAAGTTATAGTCCAGTGCGGTGATGGAGTTGATGTACAGAGGTCCGACACCAGGGACGACGAAGATGTTCTCAATGATCAGAGATCCGCCGATGATACCGATGAACTCACCAATGATCATTGGGAAAATGACGACCATTGCGTTTCTCAGAGCATGGCGGCTTGTGGTCTGGGCCTTAGTCAGTCCCTTTGTTCTTGCCAGAAGCAGATACTCACTGGTCAAAACCTCGGTCAGCTCGGCACGTGTGTATCGGGCAAAACCTGCAATGGATCCGAAGGACAGGGAAAGTACTGCCGGAAGCATGGAGTGGAACATGGACCAGGTGAAATACTTGGTTCCGCTGTTCATGACAAGCGGGAACAGCTTGAACTTGAAGCACAGAAGATACTGCACCAGGAAGGCGTAGACGTAACTTGGAACAGAGACGAAGATCATGACGCCTGTTGAGATCACATGGTCCTGCCACTTGTTTTTCTTCAGTGCGGCATAGATACCAAGTGCAAGTCCCAGTGGAACTGCGAAGATCATGGAATACAGGTTCAGAAGGATTGTGGAAGGCAGCTTGCTGACGAAGATCTGCATACAATCCTGACCGATGTATAGGCTTTCACTGACACCCCAGTCGCCTCCGATGAGGGTTCTGGAAATGAAGTGCCAATACTGTGACATGAGTGGAATCGGGTTTCCGGCACTGTCCACAAGGCCCTGACGGACTCTTCGCTGCAGAACCAGTGACATGTCCTTTCCGAACTGCTGTGCCGGAACGTTCGGCAAGAGACGGATCAGCAGGAAACACGCTGAAATGATAATGAAAAACGTCAGAAGCATGAGAAGAACACGCTTGATAACGTACCTGACCATATGATTTCTCCTTTTATGGTGATAAACACAGGGTCGCTTTGCACGGCCCTGCGATTATCACTACAAAATGCGACTTCACCGGCATAGTGCCAGTGAAGCCGTCAGTGACGCACCAGTTCTTAGTTGTACTTGAGCTGGTTGTTCTGTGAAGCGCAGAATGCGTCCCACTCTTCGTCTGTGTAGTTGTATGTGTAATACTTGATTCCACCACGACCCATTCCGAAGATGTAGTCCTCTGTGTAGTACTGGATCTGCATACCCTTGAGACCTGCAGAGGAGTCATCCATGATAGGAATCTCTTCGTAAGTCATCAGGACTGCCATCTCGAGTGCTGCGAGGATGTCGAGTCTTGTCTCTGGATCATTGTCGGCATCACCACAGGAGAAGTCGATTGTCTCACCCTTACCGGATGTGATTGTGACTGTCTCACCGAGCATGATGTCGTTCCAGTTCTTGACGGATGTTGTGTAGTCTGTGCCGTGGATGTTGATTGTGAGCATCTCAACAGATGTGTTCCAAGCTGGGTTGTACTGATAGGACTCGCTTGTGTAAGCCTCCATGAGGTTGTATGGGTCAAGTGTGGAACCTGTCCAACCGACACCGAACAGAAGGTCAACCTGGTTGTTCTTGAGAGCATCTGCGAAACCGTTTCCGAGTGTATCGTCACGTGTGAATCTGAGCTTACCCTCGAACTTTGTTCCCTTGACTGCGTCTGTGTAGCAGTTTACGAGATACTCATAACCGTTGTTGTAGAACTTGGATGTTCCGTTTGGAGTTCCGATCTTGATCTCGACAACGTCATCGCCATCCATGTAACCAGCTGCGATTGCCTCGTCGTAAGCCTGATCGAACATCTGCTTAGCCTTTGTGAGGTTGTAACCTGTAATGGACTCGATTGCCTCATCGACATCCTCATAGAGCTTGCCAGCACCAATGTCGTCTGCAAGACCCCAGAAGTTGACGAGAACGTTCTTTGCCTGAGAAGTGGATCTGTATGGTGTACCAGCTTCAGGATCGCAGATGATCAGTGAGCTGTAGAGACCGAATCCAGCGGAGTTTGTTGGGCTTGTTGCAAGACAGAAGTCAGCTCTGTTGAGAGCGAAACTCAGTGCCTGTCTGAAGGAAAGGAGGCAAAGGACTGTCTTGTTGATGTTTGCGCCAGCTGCTGCCTGCATGGTGACAAGTGCATCATAGTCTGGGTTGAGAGCCATGAAGAATGTGGAGTCACCAGGTGTGTAGTAGCAGTAGTCAGACAGAGAGTATGTCTCCATATCATCAATTGTCAGGCCGTAGCTGTCGAGCTTACCCTGGAGGAACAGCTCAAGTCTTGTGGATGCTTCTGGGACATAGTCGGCAACGATGTCTGTTGTCATGTAGATGTCCTTGCCATCGTTGAACTCATAGTAGTACTCGTTCTTTGCGAATGCGTACTGCTTGTCAGCCTGGAAAGCTGTGAGCTTGTATGGGCCATAGGAAGCTGTTGTCTCAACAGATGTGCCGTATGTGTTTGTGTAAACGCCATCAACGATAGACTCACATGCATCATAGAGGTCAATCTTGACGAGGTCTGTTGATGTGAGGGAGTACAGGAGGTAGAAGCCCTTCAGAGGCTTTGCAAGAACGAGAAGAAGCTCGTTGTCGCTGAGAGCCTTGTAACCGACTTCTGACCAATCAAGTGCTGGGAACTCGGAAGAATAGACGAAGTAAGCTGGAACATCAGCCTCTGTCTCGCCCCAGTTTGGGTTACCTGTTGTGACAGGAACGAACAGTGCATAAGTCTCTTCTGTGAGCTCAACAAGACCATCCTCATCGGTGAGTGCAACAAGTGCATCCCAGTTTGTGAGGTCGAAGTAAGCTTCGCCATAAGCGCCGACATAGTCAGAAAGGGTATTTCCGCCAAGCCATGCCTCAAGTGGGCTGTCCATAGCGATGTAGACCTTTCCGCCTTCTGGTGTGACGTAGACACCGTCAGCTCCAACTGTGAGATCAGCCATCTCGTAGTAAGCGTTTGTTGCGTTCTCGAGGTTGACTGTCTTACCCTGGTACAGGTAGTTCTTTGCATTGACGATAACCATGTTGCCGCTGTAGAGGTTATCTGCTCTGTAGTTCTGTGCAACTGGGTTGATGAGTCTCTTTGCAGACTCTTCGAAATCGTGTGCATTGATTGGTGTGCCATCGTCCCACTTGAGGTCGTCTCTGAGAGTGATGACCCAAGCCTGGTTGACAGCATCCTCATCAAGACCGTACTGGCCGATGTACTGTGCTGTGACGTCGACTGGCTCGCCGATTGCCATGTCTGGAACTACCTTGTAACCGGTCTCATCATCGTTGTAATCGAATGTGTAGAAACCAGCAGCGATGTTTCCGTAGATATCGCTATCGGTGTTTGTCTCATAAGTATGAGGGTTCCAGTTTGTTGGGAAGTCAGACACTGCATAGTTGTATGTGTATGTGGCTGGCTTTGCAGGTGCTGCTGGTGCACTTGGTGCTGCTGGAGCGGCTGTCTGAGCTGGTTCTGCAGTTTCCTTTGCAGACTGAGCGAAGACAGAGAGCATAGCAACAAGAAGGACCAACATGATAACTGTCAGTTTCTTCATTTTTACTCCTCCGTAAAATAATTTCAAAAATAGGTCTGTACATTGTATCAGCAAATCCCTTCGGATTCTATATTATATGGAGGAAAATGATTTTAATTTTTTACTAAAGTAAATCAACCGATGCGGGAATACAGCAAAAGCAGAAGTGCCGCAACAAGAAGAAACGGAACGGCAGACAGCAGCATCTCAAGAACATGCGGTTTCTTTGCATGTTTTCGCTCTTTGTAATCGGCATAGCTTTCCCGTCGGTTCTCCTCATAGCCAGAACCACGACGGGTAAAGAAACGCTGCACGCTGTACGAAAGTCCATCACCGACCCCTTCGCCGAATGTCCAGGCAAGGCCTGCGGCAAACAGCATCAAGGCACCAGAGAGGAAAAAGCCATCACAAAGGCTCATGAGAACCGCCTTTGCAGAATTGGCTACCGCAAGGCCTCGTGCAAAGGAGGCACCCAGTGCAATGGGAGCCTGAATTCCCATGCAAATGAAGAATCTTTTGAAGGAAAAATTCATACCGCAGCTCCTCTACCCTTTCTCTTTTGACGGAAAGCTTCCAAAACAGCCAGACCCTGCTCTGTTACCGGTCTGACCCACTTACCAGAATACAGGTGTATCTGCATAATCACAAATCGAACGATCTCATCGCAATAGACCAGCGGGAACAGCAGGTAGATCGAGACTTTGAACTTAAGTCCGGCAAGACACACGCAAGGAAGCACCATGACATACATGAACACAATCTCAAGCACCGTTCCGGTAATGGCATCGCCCGAGGCTCGATACGTATCGTTCATACACCAGTTGCCCATACGGATGACGCCGAAGATCGTGTAAATCAGAACAATGTACCTACAGATTTCAAACGACTGACCGGAAAGTCCCATGGCATGCAGAATCAGTGGTTTGAACATGTTCACGAGCACTCCTGTAACAAAGATGCTCAGGCTGCACAGAGGAATCAAACGCTTGGCTCTCTCATAGGCCTCATCCAGCTCTCCTGCACCAACATCCTTTCCAACCAGGACCGAGGACGCACTGGAAAATCCTACGAAGAATCCGATGATCAGTCCTTCAATGGTTCGGAACACAGCCAACGCCGCAATGGTCTGCTCGCTCTGCCTTCCAAGAACCACATTCACCGTCATATTGCCGATACCGATGAAAAGCTCGTTGCAGATGATCGGAAAACACTTTCGGAAAAACTCAGCGGTCTTTTCTCGGTCCCATCGGAAGTGGGCGCGCACGCGGAAGATGTAACGGTAATGCGTAAAGCCAGAGCAAAGGAAGATGACAATCACATTCATAGCGGCCGCACAAACGGTGGCAAGGGCTGCTCCTCGAACACCCAAGGCAGGCATTCCAAAATGGCCATAGATGAACACCCAGTTGAGGAAGATGTTCGTCAGCACGCTAGCAATTGCAGCATACAATGGAATTCGAACCCTCTCGGTAGAGCGCAGCAGTGTACTGGCTGCGATGGAGAAGATCTGAAGCGGATAGGCAAAACCCACAACCTTAAGGTAACAGATACCGATTTCCTGGATCACAACCTTGTCGGTGTAGAGCCTCATGATCAAGTGCGGAGCGGCAAGCGCGAAGGCCGAAGCGACAAGCCCTACGGTCAGCATGCAAGTCAGCATCATACCATAGCTGCGGTTAATGCCGTCCTCGTCCCGGGCTCCCCAATACTGAGAGATGAACAGAATTCCTCCGCCGACAAAACCCCAGTAGCCTGCAAGAATCAGATTCGCAAATTGTGCACAAAGACCGACCGCACCTACGGTGTTCTCTCCCAAAGGGGCTATCATCATGGTATCCACCATGGTTCCGGTCGTAGAAAGAAGGTTCTGAAGAGCCACTGGTATTGCAATGACAGCAATACGCTTTAGAAAGTCCTTCCAGTCAAACCCCTTTCTGAGACCCATGAGATCAGTTTGTGCTGTATTTTATGGAGACACTTGCCATGTAGATACCGGCATCCAGTGGTCTCTTTCCCTTCCAGTCAATGGTGAATGTACCCAAAACGAGATTCTCCTTGGTCATTCCAGGCAGGAACATGATGGAAATCTTGTTCTTGTTCTCGTTGCTGTGAGAAACGCTTACATTCTGGTCATTGCCGAAAAAGGTTGGGATATTGATCTCCGGAGTGGTGGACAGAAGAGGAACTGCGCTCTTCATCTTGGCCTTGGACTCTCCGGATGAGCCGTTTGAGGCTCCTGTATAGTCATAATCGTAGAGGTCGAATCCTTCTGCAGTGATTTCAATCTCCATCTGGGTTCTCTTTGTTGCACTGAGAATGACCTGCTCAGAGGTCATGAGCACAAAGGAGAAGGAACCATCCGCTGTCAGGTTAAGACCTGTGATGGTTGTGGTTTCCCTGCTGGAAGTCATGACATCATCTCCAGAAGTCTGGATACCGATGACGATGTTCGGATTTTCCTGCACATTTCCCAAGACAATGCTATTTAAAGTAACGACTGATGTGTGACTACTGTCGGCAAATGTCTGCCCAACCAACAGCAATGCAAGAACAACAATCAAAAGAGCTTTTTTCATGCCATCTCCTAAGCATATCCTTTCCGAGTGCCGTATTTTGCCCATGGCCAAAGGAAAGAAATGCAATTTTTCCATTACTATGCCTTACCTTCTAAAATACTACAGCAGAACAATTTTGTAAATATTAATAATATGTGTGCATTATTTTACGCAATTCCGATTTTGATGGTATATTTATTACAGCAATGAACAGGAGGTGCCAAATGAAGCGCTGCAGCATTATCATCCACAGTGTTAACGGCAATTGCTATATCATCGGTTCTTATCTCAAGGAAGCACTTGAAAAACGTAATGTAGATGTCCGATTCTACCGAGTCGAAGACACCGATCTTCATATCTGGGCAAACCGCGAGGAAACCGCAAACGATTTCTACGAGCAGATCATGGAGCTTCCGGTCGTAACTCCGGAGAAGCTTCTAAAAAGCGATATGGTCATTTTCGGAAGCCCAACCAGATTCGGTAACGTCTCTGCTGAAATGAAGACCTTCATCGACAGCACCTTCGCCATGTGCGAGGACAAGGCACTTGCCGATAAGTTCTTCGCCTGTTTCACATCCTGCAAGTATTCTCTTTGCGAAGGTTCTAGAGCTTTGGATTCCATGATCTATTGGGCACAGGGAAACGGCATGATCCACATTCCGTTCGGCATCCACGCAGACATTCCTACCTGCCATCAGCCAGTGCAGGGACTTGCCCATCTTGAGGGAACCGAGAGTCTGGTTCGCCCATCCGAGCAGCTCGGACAGGAGATTGACCTGTACGCAGACAACCTTGCATCCTACATCCAGGATTGAGCAAACCATAGCCTAACATGAAAAGAGCCAACTGTTTTTTCAGTTGGCTCTTTGTTTTTGGTCTGTCAAATCATACCCACACAAAACTGCTGTTCAGGTCTTTTTCCCCGTTGTCGATCAGAATGTCCTGACCGGTACAGGAGGTATTTACCGCAGTCATAAAATAGCACCACTGTGCAATCTCCTGCGCACTTGCCCACTTCTTAAGTGGTGTCACATCCATAATCTGCTTCCACAGTTTTGGATCTTCCATCACCGGCTTGTTGAGCTCGGTGGTGACTCCACCTGGAGAAAGACTGTTGCAGGTTGCCCCATAAGGGACAAGCCTAAGTGCCGTGTTCTTCATGTAGGCAAGAATGCCACCCTTGGAAGCGCTGTAGGCAGGAAACTCCGCTCCGGTGTGGGCCGAGGCTGATGCAATGAACAGAACGCTATGGATATCGCTCTGAAACGCATAGCGCTCAGTCACGTTCATGTTTCCTTTTAGGTTCACGGCAATATCATCAACGCTATCCTGGACGCCTGCGTTATTGATGAGAATGCCAACCCCGTCGATTTGCGGCAGCGTATCAGGTTTTGTGATATCGGCAATGAAATGGGTGTAAAGGCTATCCTGAATATCCGATGGCAGCACATCGATTCCAAAAACCTCATGACCATGTTTCAGAAACAGCAGAGCGGTTGCCTTGCCGATTCCCTTGGATGCTCCTGATACGACGACCTTCATGCGACGATCTCCCCTCTTTTGACCTTTTGGATTCTTCTTACCAATGGTATGGTAATGAACGGAACAAGGCAAGATTCGACCACAAGTTCAATCAGTGTTCCGGAAAGTACTGCTGTCATAATGTCGTACCATCCCATCTCGTAGAGCGAGATTCCAATCGGCGCAAAAGCCAGAATCATGAAAAGAGCATTGTCCGCAAGCTGACCGACCAGCGTGGAGATGGCAGCGCGGAAGAAGAACAGAAGTCGGTTCTCCCGACTGCGTGCATCCAAAGATTCCTTGATTTTGGCAATGATATGCACATTCACATAGTTTCCGACCCAGAATGCTGTGACACTGGAGAGGATTGTTCGTGGACCGTTGGAGAAGATCTGGGCATAGGCGTTTGCCTGATCCTGATAATCGGCCAAAGTCGGGATGTAGACGATGAGCTTACCGATGAGCATGATCACAAACGAGGCAATGGCGGTGAGTGTGACGATCTTTAGTGAAGTCCTTTCATCCCAAACCTCAACAATGACGTTGGAAATGAGAAAGACGCCCCAACTGATCAGAAGTCCTCCATCACAGATGATGATGGAGGATCCGAAGCTGAGTGATTTCATGCAGAAGATGTTCATTGTGACTGCAACAACTGCATAGAACATGGAGAGTCCAATCAGATAGTCCTGACTGGACCATTTTGAAATTTTGCTGTTCATGTTTCCTCTAATAGTTTTGTTTTATTGACCGGAGGATTTCCAGGAACGTACGAACTCCGGTTTGTCAGACCTTACCTTGCCAACGGCTCAGATCAGGTCTGCAGCTGCCTTGTAGACGGTGTCTACCAGACCCTCGATGTTCTCAGCGTCAACGCTTGAGAAAGCAAGGCGGATATGGTGGTCATCCAGGCGGATGACACCAGTCTGGTAATTGTTCAGAAGGTTCTGTCTGAGAGCCTCTGCATCACACTTGCATTCAAAGCTCATGAAATAGCCGCTGTTGAATGGAAGTGCTTTCATGTTGTCGTTGCCCTCATATTTTTTCAGAGCATTTCTGAGTGCGAAGTAGCGCTCGCCGATCTTCTTGATGCCTGCAACCTTGTCAGCATGGTAATTGGCATCGGCCATACCCTTGAGAAGGATGTTCTGGCCAGATGTTGTGCAGCAGGACAGAGATCCGCGGATAGCACCCATGGTCTTCTGCATCAGTGCATCATACTGCTCCTCGGTGAAGTCCTTTGCGCCATAGGTCACGAATGCGATTCGGAAACCCCAGACCATCTCTTCCTTTGTAGCGGCATCACACTTGACAGCAAGAAGATTGCTGTGGCAGTCACAGATCTTTGCAAAGAGACTTTCCTTGCAAGGCTCATCGTCGAAGAACAGTCCGAAGTAAGCATCGTCTGTGATGACGGCAAGCTTCTGACCTGCTTCTGCATGCTTTTTCAGAAGAGCAGCAATCGCATCGGATTCCTTTGCTGTCGGTGTGTATCCGGTTGGGTTGTTCGGGAAGTTCAGAATCACAACAGCCTTGTCACCGGCATCACAGAGTGCCTTATCAAGACCTGCAATGTTGAAGCCCTCTGCACCGAAGATCGGGAACAGGACCTTCTTGGCCTGACGCTGCTCGTCAAGAATCAGATTGTAGTTCTCCCAATACATGTCAGGAAGAACAACGCTGTCACCTTCATCCAAGAAGAGTGAACAGACAATGCTCAGCGCATTTGTAAGACCGCTTGTCACAATTGGAAGTGAGATCTGCTTGCCTGCAAGACTTGGGTTCTTGAGGTACATCTCATCCTTCCAGATCTTTCTCAGAGCTGGGTTGCCGCCCATTGGTGCGTAAGGGAAAATCTCTCCGACCTTCATGGTATCAGCGAACTGAGCCTTCATGGCTGGAATGAACATGGCAGTTCCCTTCTCGAGTGCAACACCGATTGTGGCATTGTACTGGGAAGCCTTCTGCTTGGCTTCTGCGGACTGGACGATGATTCCCTTAGGAACATACATTCTCTTTCCATAATCTGAAAGAAGTTCATAGGCGCATGTGGCCTTGAGTGTCTCATTAAGCTTGGCTGCGAGTTCGTGCATAGCAATCCTCTCTATTTATAGATGAGAAAAGTTTTATAGTTCTAACTGGTTTGTGTCAATTACTGTCCGTAAAATTAGAACAACAGTCCCTGATCCAAAGACACTGGACGTCTGTTGTCCGCAAGCACCTTAGACATGTACTCACGATCCAGGTTCAGGTCATTGACCAGTCGGATCAGCATATCCTCGGAAACGAGGTTCTGCTCATTGAACAGATACATGAGAGCCTTCTCCGAAATATAGTCCGGGCGCAGGGAGTTCATATAGACCTCCTCGTTCGGATCGCCCTTGTATCTTGCGGCAAGATTCTTGTAGAGCTGGCTCTTCTTCATGCTGTATTTGATGTTCTCAATCTCGGTCTTGAGCTTCTTTATGTTGCCCCTGTTGGCTTCTTCGGCCATTGGCTTAAGGGTAAAGAAGGTATACTCCTTACCTGGCAGGAAGTGGTGCTCGTCACAACGGGATGCATAGTTCGGACAATCGGAACCGGTCTTGGTGCTGTCACCACCGACAATGATCAGAGGGTCAAAGTAAAGGGCTGGACACTCACGACCATCCACGGTGTAGTAGCGGTAGGTGTAGAAGGCATCCTTGAGACAGTCGTTGTGCTCACAGTAGGCGGTAAGTGGAATGACATCGGTTGCAATATCAAGCATCAGTCTTGCCGCATTGTTGAAAATATCGCGCCTGAAGTTGAGAATCAGGGTCGGGAAAATGAACATGATCCCCTTCTCCAAACTTGCGTTTCTGATGACATAAGCCAGTCTCTCATCAAAGAAAGAGGCCTCGTCAATGATATAGGTTCCGACAGTTGGGTTGTCGGCCAGGACCTTCTCGAAATCAAATGAATCGCGGATTCTTGCAATATTGTCTCCGCATCGGACATAGCCGCTTCGGAATGCCATGGCATCATCTGGATAGTCTGTGAAACGCACACCGTCAATCTGGCTTCGGATGAAGAAGACGTTTCTGCGGTCCACTTCCTCTGTACTTGTCAGAGCTTTGACCTTCTCGCCCTTGCGCTTTGCGATTGCAGCATCTCTCCACACGCGTGCGGCGAATTCTGTCTTACCAGAACCCATAGGTCCAATCAGCAGAACTCTTCGCCCCGGACGTGTGAAATCGAAATGGGAGAATGTCTGATGGACCTCCAATGTCGGAAATCCAAGGCTCTTGAGGAAATCTTCACTTGATACGATTGCGTCTACTGGAACCATGCTTACTTTGCTGCTGTGACAATTGCGATACCAGCGCTGCAACCAAGGCGGTTTGCACCAGCTTCCACCATCTTCATGGCATCCTCGTAGGTTCTGATTCCGCCAGCTGCCTTGACGCCGACCTTGTCGCCGACTGTTCTTCTCATAAGGGCAACGTCTTCAGCCTTTGCGCCTGCTGTTGAGAAACCTGTAGATGTCTTGACGAAATCTGCACCAGCCTTGACGGAAAGCTCACAAGCCATGACCTTCTCCTCTTCTGTGAGAAGACATGTCTCAATGATGACCTTGAGGTGCTTGTCGCCACAGGCCTGCTTGACCTGACGGATATCCTCTTCAACAAGGTCAAACTTGTGATCCTTGAGCCAACCGACGTTGATGACCATATCAACTTCTGTTGCACCATCCTCGACAGCACACTTTGCCTCAAATGCCTTTGCCTTTGTGCACATAGCACCAAGTGGGAAGCCGACAACGACACAGACGTTCACGCCAGTGTCCTTGAGCTTTTCAGCACAGAGCTTTGTCCAGCAGGTGTTTACGCAGACACTTGCGAACTTCCACTGCTTTGCCTCTTCACAAAGCTTCTCAATCTTCTCCTGCTGAGCGTTTGCAGCAAGAACGGTATGGTCGATATATGATGCGATATTCATTTTCATTCCTCCAATCAGACCCGTTAAGTCTGTTGGTAGATTAAACCAAAATGAACAGTTTAACAATGCTTGTGTATGGATTATACTTGTAACATCCGTATGACGCACGAAGGAGCCTTGCATGGAAGCAAAACCAAGAGCATGGGAGAACTGGAAGCCTCAGATGCTGTTTTCAGACTGTTACATCCTCGACGGCAAGGGCAACGTCCTTCTGATTGAACGAAAAGAGAAAGGCTTTGGTTTCGGCAGGATCTGTGCACCTGGCGGCCAGATGGAAGCCGGCGAAACCGAACTTGATTGTGTCATCCGCGAGGTTCGCGAAGAGGTCGGACTTGAAATCTCAGAGCCGCAGCTTGTCGGCCATGTGAACTTCATGATTCCTGGAAACAACCTATTTGGAAACATCTTCATTGCTACAAACTACAGCGGAAATCTGATTGAGACAGACGAAGCCAGACCGTTCTGGTGCAGCATCGAAAGCATCCCTTACCATCGCATGTTCGACGATGCAAAAATCTGGGTTCGTCACGCTATTGAGGGTCATGTTTTTGACTTCTATGGCATCTATGACCCCGATGGGAACATGATGTCACACGACTTGGTTTTGGACACTTACAATACTCCAAAGGTAGGTTGCCGATGAAAATTTCACTGGGTACATGGCAAATTGCACCATCGGATGGCTTTTGGACTACGCAAAACAGAACCGCCAGTGAAAGTGTCGTCACCACCGCTGTGCGTCTTGGAATCCGCCATTTTGACACTGCACAAAGCTACGGCAAAGGACAGTCCGAGCAGGTACTTTCCAAGGTCCTTTCCCGCTACTCTTCCCAGCAGTTCTCGGTGGATACAAAAATCATGCCAAGCACAAAGGCTGTGGCCGATATCCTTAAGGTAAGCCAGATGCGACTTAAAGCAGTTCCCATCGATTGCCTGTATCTGCATTGGCCAAGAAGTGGCTTTGACAACAGAAGCTTCCTTGCCCAGATGGCAGAGCTTAAGGACTTTGGTGCTGTTCAGAAAATCGGCGTATGCAACATGCCCCTTTCCGACTTGGAATCGATGATTTCCAATGGTCTGCAAATTGACCGCTTCCAGCGTCCGCTGTCCCTACTTTGGACACGCGAACTAAAAGAGACACAAGACTTCTGCATTGCCCATAACATCGAATTTGTAGTCTATAGTCCAATGGGCATGGGGCTTTTGAGTGGAAAATACCGACAGAGCACAGACCTTTCCGATGCACGTTCTGAAAGCTTCTGCTTTGACCCAAGATGTCACAAACAGTATCTGAACCTATTGGATGAAATTGCAGCTGTTGCGACTGCAAATGCTGTCTCGATGCCTGATGTTGCCCTTGCCTGGACCGCAAGTCAGAACCCAGGCATTCTGCTTCTGGGAGCCAGAGACAGCAAACAGCTAGAATCGGATTTGCGTGCGGTAAAGCTTGTTTTACCCCAACCGGATCTGGACAGGCTCACGCAGGCCGCAAAGGAACTTGAGAAAGCAAGCCTGGGAGTATGCGACAACATATTCTCCTACAACTGGTAAATAGGCTAGAATCATCATATGAAGGTACTGAAGGAAGAACGACAGGTAGAGCTCATTGTCAAGAAATCACGCTTCATCGCCATTGCAAAGGTCTGCAACGAGATGAGCGATGTAAAGCGTCTTGTCGATGAGACACGCGCCAAATATCCGGACAGCACACATGTTGTCCATGCCGCAGTGCTGGGAAGCCAGTTCTCCTATTCCGATGACCATGAACCAAAGAACACCGCAGGTCGCCCTGCTCTTGAGGTTCTCAAAGGCTCTGGCATCACCAACATCATCGTCTTGATCATCCGCTACTTCGGCGGCACTCTCCTGGGAACAGGCGGACTTGTCAAAGCCTATGGCGACAGCACCAAACTCGTCCTTGACGGTATACAAACCGAAGAGCTTGTCGACAAGTCAGAGTTCACCATGACCATCGGCTACGACATGTACGAAAACGTCAAACGTGTGCTTACCGCCAGAAAAGCCGACAGCATCAACGAAGACTTCGGTACAGAAATCACCATCTCAGGAAAGATCCCATCCACAGAATGTGAGGCTCTTTGCAGCCAGATCTCTGACATGTCAAACGGCAGACGAACCGTTTCCATCAGCTAGGGCCATTCATAGTCGCAATCAATTACTCAACTGCTTTTCAAGCCTCTCCATTCGGAAGGTATCCATCGTAACATTCGAGTCGTTCGGAAGAATTCCACGAAGTGATCCAACAGTCTTTTCTTTAATCTCTTTAGGATTTGAAAGAGGGGCTACAACCCGACCGTTCTTGGTTATTGATATGGTCTCCGTTGATGCAAGAGCTAGATAATACCCGAGGTTCTTCTTTAATTCCGTAGCGGTAATCGACATATCGTACAACCTCCATCAATTATTTCGTACGATTTAAATATATCATTTCATACGAAACAATCAAAATATTCTCCATTAATTCGCCCAAAAAAAAGACTCATAAAAGACATTCTCCATGTATGAATGTTTCTACATCTCTGGCGATTGTGGATTGGCTGTTGCGATGCCTGTGCAGACTAGAGGTCGTAGGTGCCAAGCGGGCAGGATAGCCCTGCTTTGGGCACCTGACTGCGACCCTTTGGGGAGTATGCAGCAGGCCTTGCATGGCCCATACACATGAGCGAGCCAAAAGGACTAACCGAAACTGGGATTTCTCGATATTCGGTTAGTGAAAGTTCTAACTGAAACAGGAAAAACCTCGGATGCGGTTAGAACATACCCAAAGGGCATAAAAAAACTCCTTCGATTTGAAGGAGTTTCATTAATCTGAGACCGGGAAGATTCGAACTTCTGACCCTCAGATCCGCAATCTGATGCTCTATCCAGCTGAGCTACGATCTCATTTTCGGAGTGGCGGGGATTTGAACCCCGGATACCGTTACCAGTATACTTCCTTAGCAGGGAAGCGCCTTCGGCCGCTCGGCCACCGCTCCAGTCTTCTTTGTTTTGCAACAAGAACGGATGGAGAGGGATTCGAACCCCCGGAGGCTTTCACCTCAACGGTTTTCAAGACCGCCGCCTTCGACCACTCGGCCATCCATCCAATATTAGCCTTTAAAACATAATGTTAGATGAAATCTTTGTCAATAGATATTGTCTGTCGCTTAACGACTTACAGCGTTTGACATTCCGTGCCATAAAATCGATAATGCCAATGTAGTTGGAGTGATGTCCGAGAGGCCGAAGGAGCCAGACTCGAAATCTGGTGTGGGGCTTGTCCTCACCGTGGGTTCAAATCCCACTCACTCCGGAAAAATCAATGCAGGATGAGTGAGGATTTGAATCCGAGCGCCCGAAAAACAGTCCAGTGGATCTGTTTTTAGTGAGGCGGCCCCGTAAGGGGAAATCCCACTCACTCCGAAATTCAATCTTTCAAACATCCGATTGGAACAATGTAGATGCCATCTTCCCTTCTATAGGCATATTTTCCCTTTCCTATCAGAACCATAAGAAATGAAGGACTTTTCATCTTATCTGTATCAATTCGAGCACTGAAGTTCTTAAGATTCTCAACCCCTTCTTCAATTAAATTATCGCCTCCAAGTTTGATTTCAATCAGACCATAGGCACCATTTCTCAAATGAATGACGGCATCACACTCAAGTCCTGACTTATCACGATAATGATAGACATCTCCTCCAAGACTCTGCGCATAGACCCTCAGATCTCTAACACACATGGTTTCAAAGAACAGCCCCATTGTTCTGAGATCATTAACCAAATCATTCGGACCCATTCCAAGACTTGCCGTGGCAATAGATGGATCGATGAAATATCGCGTATCAGATGTCCTGATTGCAGTCTTTGACCTTAAATTTGGGTTCCATGCAGGCATATCTTCAATGACAAAGATCTTTCTCAATGCATTGGTATAGGAATAGATGGTATCTTCCGTTATGGAATCAGACTCATTCGCAGCCACATCATCGCGTAAAACGGTATAGGTCGTCTGTGTTCCTTGATGTCTGGAATATGACCTCATGAGCCTTTTAGCTCTTTCTGGATCTCGTTTCACATCATCAACTCGTGAAATATCAATATTCACCACAGCATCAAGGTAATCAAATGCCTGTTCCAATGCGACATCCTCTTCCAAACCTATAGATCCAGGCCACCCGCCTCGACAAATAAGGAATGCAAGCTGCTCAAGACTTTCGATTGCACTTTCCGCAACAATGTCTTTCGAGCAACTGAATAGCTCTCCAAGACTCACAGATCCATTTGAGTCTCCAGATTCGTAAAGCGACATAGGTCGCATTTTTACCCACGCCACACGGCCAGTTCCCGTATGGAAAGTTTCATCCATCTTTGGAGGAACTGCAGAGCCTGTCAGAATAAAATGACCAAATCCGTCTCGGTGGTCAGATTCAAAACGCACTGCATCCCAAAGTTTTGGAGCAATCTGCCATTCGTCAATCAGCCTAGGAGTCTCCCCTTCCAGAAGTTTTGAAGGATTTAGATCGGCAACCAACAGATTCGTCCTTACATCCTCGGGCTTGGACATATAAATGACACTTTTGGCCAATTGCTCAGAAGTCGTGGTTTTTCCACACCATTTAGGACCCTCTACAAGAACGGCGCCCTTACCCTTCAACTTTCTTTCAATAATCTTATCTGCAATTCTGGATTTGTAAGAACTCATAGTCCTAGAATATCTCCCATTTGGCGATTTGGCAAGTTTTCATTTGGCGAATTGGCGAAATTTCATTTGGCGATTTGGCAAGTTTTCATTTGGCGTTTTGGCATTCCATGCAAAAATCACAAGCAAACGTTACTCATATGACGGCTAGCCTTGTTTACCAACTTCCACACTATTTATATACTATTGCTCAGTAAAAACATGAATCACCCATTAGGCGAGGAAATATGAAACCGAGACACGTGGCAATCAAAGTCCATAAGAAGACAAACAGAATACAGTTAGTCAGGAACATTGCAGCAATCGTACTTTTCATTGTTGTTGCAGTCGCCCTCTTCTGGCTTCTCACCATCATGCAGAATAGAGTCTCTGAATACCGACAGAAGGATAACAGTGAAAAGATCCTGGCAGACGTCATTCTTACACTTCAGGACAACAGCGACTCTGTCGAAATGATTGAAAATGAATTTGACAGCATGAACCAAAACCTGATCATCACGCTGTCAAACTACCTCACCTATTCAGACTTCCTTAATGAAATGAGGGCCATCAGTGCAACCAGCGGTGCAAATGTAGCGGCAGATGAAATGTCAAAACTCTTTGTCACTTTGCGAGACGGACTTCATGCAGGAACCATTTACCTGATCGATGATGTAGGTAACGTTCTTGTCGGAAGTGAAGCCCAGTTCAACGGAAGAAACATCAAGGAAGCCTTCGGAGAAGTCACCAACAGGCTGACCCAGTACAAGACGGATGCAAACGGAAAGGTTCTGGTGAACGGAACAGCCTCCTATGACGAAAACGGAACAAGACAGGATGCCCACGTTGAGACTGGAAACTACTACACATACAGCACTCTTCTTGCATCTGATGGAGAAAAGTCCTATTACCTTCTCACCTCCATCCCAACAAGCCTTCTTGATTCCGAGATTTCAAATCTCAAGAGAGTCGAGGACGTCCTTAAGGGAGTAACCGTAGGAAAGGACGGCTTTCTGTTTGCCATAGATCACAATACAGGAAAGTTCATCTACTACGATGACAACACCACAAACCTTTCCGGTGAATACTATGCAGACTATGGACTCAGTTCCAACATCGAACAGAGTGACTTTGCTGGCTATGAAACCATAAACGGAACAACCTACTACTGCGTTACCAAGGAGTTCGACTCCGAGGTCTTGAGCAGCTACACCATCATCGCCGCAGCAGAATCCAAAAGCTCCCTGCTGGACAGGAACCTGAACGTCATCGCATTCAGCGGAATCGCATTCGTACTCGTCTCTGCCCTTGTCGCAGGTTATGCCCTGATTCTCAGACGCGACATGGCAAACAGAATGATCATCATGCAGGAGAGATTCCTCAACGATTACAAGGATGACATCCGTGATGGAAAGTTCACTTACACCGACGAGGAGATCCTTGAGCGTACCGAAATGAGACTGCTCGATGCCATCCAGCGCCAGACAGACCCACGCTTCAAGAGATTCAACATCGGAACACGTTCCAGAAAGGGCGCACAGATGTACATTTCCCTGTTCATCCTCAAAAAGCTTCTTCCGGTAATCATTCTTGGTCTTGTGCTTGTTTTCGGAATCTCCTTCTTCTCACAAACCCTTATGAGTCTTGAAGATGTGACAACCATGTCGGAGACTTCCATCAATGACATCCCAATGGTCATCAATCAGACAACCGGAACAAAGAGCGCCATCCAGACCTACATCAACAAGCAGTACATCTCCACAGCCAGCCTCATCGCATCCATTTTCGAGGAATCACCTCAGGCTGTTTACGAGCATGCAAACGGCGATCCGAACGCATACAGACTTTTCAGAAGACTTGAAAACGGCGAACGAGAGTATCTGAAGGACATGTACGGCAACGACATGTTCTCCAATGCCAACTCACAGGCCCTGCAGATCATCTGCAACGACAACAGACTGGATAGCCTGTATGTATTCGATGAAGACGGAAACGTCGTTTCAACAAACACAGACCAGTGGTATTACACACTTTCCAAAGACGAGAATTCCCAGTCCTATCCATTCTGGGATGTTGTGGATGGACGAATCAAGAACCTTGCACAGGAACCGATGGAAAACGATGTTCTGGGTGAAGTTTACCAGTACATCGGAAGCACATACAACTATTACACATACCTTGGTGCAGACGGATCTACCTGCTACGCAAGCAAGTCAGACTACGAATCTTATCTGGAAGGCGACTGGACAGGTTCTGAGATCACCATGCATAGAGGCATGGTCCAGATTGGTATTGACCGCAGCAAGATGTCGAACCTGTTCAAGATCACATCACTGGATTACATTTTGGGCGGCATGAAGGTATATGGAAGCGACAGTTTCTACCTTGCATTTGACAATTCCGATGACCATGTGATTCTGTACTCACCGGTAGCAACCAGCATTGGCAAGACCAGTGCAGCAGTAGGCCTTACCGACAGTGCATTCACAGGCTCATTCAACGGTTTCCAGGAAGTCAACGGCGTCAAGTATTACCAGAGCATCCGTTCCATCGGTAACTACTTCATCTCCACTGCAATCCCAGTGGAATCCCTGTATGGTGCAAGAAACAGAATCTCCCTTCTTACCCTTGCCTTCAGTGCAGTCTTCATTGTATTCATCGCTGTCATGTATGCCCTGTCCACCGACAAGATGGACCGTGACTATGTGGATAGCATCCGAACTGACGCCAGTGGATACCGCACAGACAACTACTCATTCTTCATCACAACCCCATCTGGAAGAAGAAAGAGAACTTCCTCCATCGCTTCCAGATATGAGAAGGTCGGTTGGGATGCCAAGTCTCCAGAGCAGAAGCTGTCAGCTCTCATGCTGGTCATGATGACCATCGCATCGGCATTCATTCTGATAGCACTGCTGCTTGCCATCACAAACGGATCTTCCAGTTCCATCTTCACCTACATCTTCCGAGGCAATTGGGATAAGGGCTGGAACATCTTTGCCATCACTGAGGCAATCATGGTCATGATCATGATTCTGACCATCACCAAACTGGTACAGGTCAGCGTCAGATCCTTCTGCGGCACGCTGGGTGCAAGAATCGAGACCACAGGTAACCTGCTGGTATCGGTCCTGAAATATGGCGGACTGATCGGCGGCGCCTTCTACTGCTTACATCTGTTCGGCTTCAACACGACAAACCTCATCACCTCGGCTGGAATCCTCTCCATTGTCATCGGTCTTGGTGCCCAGAGCCTGATCAGCGATATCATCGCCGGAATCTTCATCGTCTTCGAAGGTGAGTTCCGCGTTGGAGACATCGTCACAATCGGAGACTTCCGAGGTATCGTCCTTGAGATCGGACTTCGAACAACCAAGATTGAGGAAGCCTCAAAGAACATCAAGATCTTCAACAACAGCTCGATTTCCGGCGTCATCAACATGACAAAGGAATCCAGTTTCGCAGCTGTCATCATGAGCATCGAATATGGAGAATCCATCGAACGTGTTGAGAAGATTCTCAAGAATTCCTTCCCGAAGATCCGCAAAAAGCTTCCGGAAATCATTGATGGTCCGTTCTACATGGGTGTCGAATCCCTAGGCGAGAGTTCCGTTGACCTCAGAATCCACGCCAAATGTGCTGAGAAAGACAGACTTCAGCTTGTCAGAGACCTCAGAAGAGAGTTCTACCTGCTGTTCAACAAGAACAACATCAACATTCCATTCCCACAGGTCACCATGTCCTATCTGAACGAAAGTGATCACAGCGAAACAGGAAATGACGAAGACCAGATTTCAGAGGACGAGAAGAGAATGCGAGCACCTGCCAATAGCGAAGAGATGCTCATGCTTTCAAAGAAAAAGGGAGGCAATAAATGAGAGAGATCAAACTGTTCACAGATTCCTGTTCTGACCTGCCAAAGAAAATCAGAGACAAGTATGACATCTCCTATTTCCGCTTCAACTTCATGAAAAACGGTGAGGAGCGAGAAGCTGACCTCGACTGGAGAAGCATCACACCATCAGAGCTGTACGATGGCCTTCGTGATGGAGACCACTTGTACACACTTCCAGCTCTCGAGCTGAACATCTACAGAAAAATGGTCAGCTATGTGAAAAAGGATTGTGACATCATTTACCTGGCATGTCCTGAGGTTCTTTCCAAGACCATTGTGAAAGCCCGTCGCATCGCCGAGAAGGTTCTGGATGAATACCCAGATGCAAGAATCGAAGTCATCGATTCCTACAATGCATCCATGGGAATTGGTCTGATTGCCGAAAAGACTGGAAAGATGATTCAGGACGGCCTTACCTTTGACGAAATCGTTGAAAACACAAAGGCACTTAGAAACAGACTCAACCAGTACGCTGCAGTCGGAACCCTCACCTACCTTTCACGAGCAAACCGCATCAATGCCTCCGCAGCCATTTTGGGAAACCTGTTGAACCTGAAGCCGATTCTCACCGCCGATGTGGTAGGTCGCCAGGCAGCACTTGGACAGATTCGTGGACGTGAGGCCAGCCTGAACAGAGTAGCAGACCTTTTCTGTGCGGCCATTGAAGAGCCGGAGACACAGAATGTCTACATCATGCACGCTGACTGCAAAGAGGATGCCTTGCACCTGCAGGAACTTGTCGAGGCCAGAGGCGTCAAACCAAAGTCATTCAAAATCGGAGACTTCGGCCCTATCGTCGGTATCGCTACAGGACCAGGAACTGTCTGTATCTTCGGATTTGGAAAGGAAGTCACTTTCAAAGGCGAATGATTTTTTGCTATTGAAGAAAACCCGATTTTTGGGAAAGATTGGAGAGTCGCAAGACTCTCTTTTCTTTTAGGTAGTTTATGGTCCAGAAAAATACAAATCTCACAGAAGGCGGAATCTTCACAACCCTTATCCGCTTTGCCGTTCCGGTTCTCTTTGCCTTGTTTCTGCAGTCGCTCTACGGAGCCGTTGACCTCATTGTCGTAGGTCAGTTCGCATCCACAGCTGATGTCTCAGGTGTCTCAACCGGAAGCCAGCTGCTGCACACCGTCACAAACCTGATCACAGGCCTTTCCATGGGTGTAACCGTCATGGTCGGAAACCGCATCGGCGAGCAGCGACCAAGAGAAGCCGGCAAGGCAATCGGAACAGGCATCGTCTTCTTCCTTTTTCTGGCTTGTGTCATGACAGCCATCACGATTCCACTTTCCCCAATGCTGGCAAATGCGCTCAATGCCCCGACAGAGGCCTTTTCCAACACCGTCTCCTATCTGAGAATCTGCTTTGCAGGCCTGATTTTCATTACCGCCTACAACATTCTCGGAAGCATTTTCCGCGGAATCGGAGATTCAGTCACACCGCTGGTTACCGTTGCCATCTCCTGTGTGCTGAACATCGTCTGTGACCTTCTTTTTGTTGCTGTGTTCCACTTAGGTGCCTCTGGTGCTGCCCTTGCAACCGTGTTAAGTCAGGCGGTGAGCGTCATCACTTCGTTCCTCCTGATTCGCAGAAAGCAGCTTCCTATCGAGTTCTCACGCAAGGACCTGAAACTTGACATGTCCATTGCAAAGACACAACTTCGCATCGGTTTTCCGATTGCACTGTCAGATCTTCTTGTCGGTTTCTCCTTCCTTGTCATCCAGGCTGTAGTCAACCGCATCAGCCTTGTCGCCTCGGCAGGAATCGGCGTTGGTGAGAAGGTGTGTTCTTTCATCATGTTGGTGCCTTCTGCCTTTGCGCAGGCCATGACCGCATTCGTCGCACAGAACATCGGCGCAGAAAAGCCACAGAGGGCCTCCAAGGCACTTTTCTATGGCATTCTCACTTCCGTATGCTTTGGCGTCTTCATGTTCTACATGGCGTTCTTCCATGGCGATATGCTGGCCATGCTGTTTGACAACGAGCCTGAGGTTGTCGCTGCTGCCCATAGTTACCTCAAGGCCTACGGAATCGACTGCATGCTCACACCGTTCCTGTTCTGTATGATCGGCTATTTCAACGGCTATGGAAAAACGACGTTTGTCATGTTCCAGGGAATCTTCAGCGCCTTCTGCATCCGAACGCCACTGGCTATTCTGTTCAGCAATTTCAAGAACACTTCCCTGTTCCTCATCGGGCTCAGCACCCCTTGTGCATCCGTCATTCAGATCATAATGGGCATGGCAATGCTCGTTCATATCAAAAAACAGGCAACAAAAGGCACGCTTATTTCAAAGCTTTGACTGTAGCACTTGATGTCAATCAAAGTTTTTGATATATTCATTTTGTTATCAATGGAGAGATGTCCGAGTGGTCGAAGGTGCACGATTGGAAGTCGTGTAAGGTCAAAAGCCTTCGGGGGTTCGAATCCCCCTCTCTCCGAACTGGGACAGATTCTGTGCTGTCGGCGCCGCAAAACCCCGCCAGGACCGGGAGGTAGCAACGGTATGCGGTTAGCCGGGGAGACGCAGGTGATTTGTCCCTTTTTTGTTGGCGGATTTTTACCATGAGTCTTATCAACGCCAACAGCCCTATGAATCCCATCAATTCAATCATGCTCATCAGCCTCAACAGCGCCATCAAGCCCATGAAACGTCATGAGCAAGATGATTTTACTTTTGAGAATCTGTGTTGTTCTGTTCTATCTGTCCTATTATTATCCCTGGCTTGGAAATATAAAAAATGGAGGCTCGTTTGAGCCTCCACCAGAATGCCTGTAAAACGGATCTTACAGAGCGACTTCCTTGTTTCCTGTTGCCTTCATGTATACAAGCAGAGAAATGATTGTAGACATTGTCAGGATTGTAGCATAGGCTGCTGCAATTCCGTAGTTTCCACGGCTTACATAGGTGTAGACCGCAAGTGTAAGCGTGATGGTGTTCAGGTTGTACAGGATGATTGCTGTTGACAGCTCTGTGATGATGGTAACCCATGAGAGGATTGCACCACTCATGATACCGTTACCCATCATAGGAACTGTGATCTGGAAGAATGTCTTGAGTTTGCTGGAGCCAAGGCTGATGGCAGCTTCCTCAATGGACATCGGAATCTGCTGCAGTGTTGCAACAGAAGATCGGATGGTGTATGGGATTCTTCGGATGATCAGAGCAATGATCATGATGGTTGCAGTACCGGTAAGCATAATCGGCTTCTTGTTGAAAGCCAGAATCAGTGCGATACCAACGACAGAACCTGGAATGATGTATGGGATCATTGAAATGGTATCAATGACCTTGTTTGCAGCATTGCTTCTTCTGACGACCAGATATGCAATCAGAATTGCCAGGACAATGACGAATGCAAGTGCACCAAGACCAATGAGGAAGGTGTTAGGAATTGCCTTCTTCAGGTGTGAGAATGCGAACTTGTAGCTGTCGAGGGAATAGCCCTTGACGAACAGCTTTCCGCTTGTCTTCTGGAAAGATGAGTAGATGACATAGATCTGTGGCAGGAATGACAGGAACACGACAAACCAGCAATAGAAGTTCACAAGAACTGCCTTGACACCGTGGATCTCCTTTCTTTCGATGGAGTGCATGGCGTTCATGGTGAATCTGTGTCTGTTGTTGATGTATCTCTGGATCAGGAAGATCACAGCTGTAATGGCGATGGCAATGACAGAGACAGCAGCACCGAAGGTATGGTTGCTACCGGTTTCTGCAAAGTAGGCATCGTAGATGACAACCGGGAATGTTCGGTAACCCTCACCAATGAGAAGTGGTGTTCCGAAGTCTGCGAAAGCTCTCATGAAAACCAGAAGTGTTGCTGCGATGATGGTTGGCATACAAAGAGGAATGACAACCTTGAAGAATCTCTTGGCTCCGCTGCAGCCCATGTTCTCAGAGGCCTCAAGCAGGGAGTTGTCGATGTTCTTCAGTGCACCACACAGATACAGGAACACAAGTGGGAACAGCTGCAGGGACAGGACAAGGACGATACCCTTGAAACCGTAGATGCTGCCGATCTGGATTCCTGTGAGCTTCAGGATGAACTTTGAGATGATACCATTTCTTCCAAGAAGGACAATCCAGGAGTATGCACCGATGAATGGGGCGCTCATACTACACAGAATGACCAGAACCTGAAGAACGGACTTACCCTTGATTTCATACATCTGGTAGAAGTATGCCAATGGAATACCGATAGCCAGAGAAATGACCGTTGTGGTAATGGTAACCTTCAAGCTGTTGAAGATGGTATTGACGTTGTAGCTCTTGCTGAAGAACTCCTTGAAGGCAGACATGGTAAAATGTCCGTCAACATAGACAGCCTGCTTCAGCAGTATGAACAATGGATAGATAAGGAAGACAGCATACAGAGCAAACACAGCGAGTGTGACAAGGCTCCAAACGTCTTTTCCTTTCTTTACTTTCTGCTCTGCCATCACTTGTCTCCGTTTCTGTAGACATCGTAATCGTTCAGGACACCCTCAACGAGGTTCTTGTTTCCTTCCTCATCAAAGACGTTGATCTTCTCTGTCTTGACGCCGAGATAGATCTCTGTACCCTTCTCGATGATGCTGTCAATGAGAGACTCCTGGATGATCTCTGCTTTCTCGCCATTCTCGAAATGTACGAAGTAATGGGTGTTGAGTCCAAGGAAGACGGCATCGTCGACAGTGGCCTTGATACCTTCGGTTGCATCCTTGTTAACGACAAGCTCCTCTGGTCTGATGGAAGCGATGACCTTGCGGTCCTTAGCCTCATCTTTGAGGATGTTGTTCATCTCCACCTCATAGCCAGGCAGGGCGAGCATTGTCTTTCCATTCTTGACCTTGAGCTCTGCATTGATGACGTTTGTTCTTCCGATGAAGGTTGCAACAAACAGATTTGCAGGTCTCTGGTAAAGGATCTTAGGAGTTCCAATCTGCTGGATGTCGCCATGGTTCATGACAGCGATTCTGTCGGAGACTGCCATAGCCTCTTCCTGGTCGTGTGTAACGTAGACACATGTGATACCGATGCTGTTCTGGATCTCCTTGATGACGGTTCTCATCTCAACTCTGAGCTTGGCATCCAGGTTGGAAAGTGGCTCATCCATGAGAAGGACATCTGGTGTGATTGCAAGAGCTCTTGCCAAGGCAACACGCTGCTGCTGTCCACCGGACAGTCTTTCAGGCATACGATCGCGGTATTCCTCAATCTTCATGAGCTTAAGGAACTGGTCTGTTTTGGCCTTGATCTCCTCTTTTGGGAGTTTTCTGTTCTTGAGACCGAAAGCAACGTTCTTCTCAACTGTCATGTTAGGGAAAATGGCATAGTTCTGGAACACCATACCAATGTTTCTCTTGACTGGATCCATGTCGTTGATTCTCTTCTCACTGAAGTAGAAATCTCCACCTTCGATTGAGTTGAATCCTGCAATCATGCGCAAAAGTGTTGTCTTACCACATCCGGATGGACCAAGGAGGGTGAAGAACTCACCCTCCTTGATATCCAGTGATAAGTCAGAAATGATTGTGTTGTTGCCGTACTTCTTGACGGCATCTCTGATTTTGATGTTTACACTCACGGTTCTGACCTCTCTTTCGTCAAATTACTTTGATGTCTTCTGTACAATATCAGCGAATCTTGACTGCCACTCAGCCTTGTGATCAGCACAGAAAGCGAGATCTTCGTAAGCTACGTTGATTGTTGCGAATGCTGGCATGTTAGCAGATGTGTTTGTGATTGCTGGGTTAACAGGTCTAGCTGTTGTCTTTCCGATCTCAGCCTGTCCTGCATCAGAGATGAGCCAATCCATGAACAGCTTAGCATTGCTCATGTTCTTAGCACCCTTGAGGATTGCTGCACCAGCTGGGAGCCATACTGCACCTTCTGTTGGGTAAACGAGTCTGACGTTTGTTGCACCGTTCTCGAGAAGACCAACACATGGATCCTCGTAGGAGACACCAACTGCATACTCGCCATTAACAGTTCCCTTGTAAATTGCAGAAGAGGAGCTGAGGATTGTTCCGTTGAGCTGTGCACAGAACTTCTCGACCCATGCCCAAGCTGCTTCGTCATATGGTTTCTCGCCCATGACAAGGAGCATGTTTGTGAGCTCTGCCCAAGCAGAGGAAGAAGATGCTGCGTTACCCATAGCGATGTGGCCCTTGAGCTCTGGTCTGAGAAGGTCGTTGTAACCCTTGAACTCATCTGGGTTAAGTCCGAGCTGCTTGAAGACATCAACGTTGATCAGCAGAGCTGCAGATCCGTCGAGGCAGTATCTTGTGACACAACCGTTCTGGTTCTGATAAGCCTCAGGGAGCTTCTCGTTGCCAGCTGCAACATATGGCTCGAAGTAAGAAGCATACTTGTTACCGTTTGCGAAGTTAACACCACCGTACCAGACGTCAGCCTGTGGGTTGCCAGCCTCAGAAACGACTCTTTCTGCGACCTCACCAGATCCCATGGAAAGAACATCAACTGTGATTCCGTATGTCTCACCGAAAACATATGCTGCTTCAACAAGAGCATCTGAGTTTGGAGAATAGATGACGAGGTTTCCGCCAACCTTTCCTGAATTTGTCTCTGCTGCAGACTGAGCGAAGACACCAGCAACTGCTACTGCGAGAACGAGCAGTACAACTGTAAGTTTTTTCATTTTTCCTCCTATGGCCTCCTTTTGAAAAGCCAAATTGAAATGCAACTTAACCAATTCTTTTTCCGAATTGTAGTTTTTGATTATTGCATAGACTACGCGAGGATTCAAGAATTTAAAGTAGTCTATTACTTGAATATTTGATATCATATTAAGTATGGCTTATGAAGTAACCGCAACCAGAAAAAGACCGCAGAGATTTGAAAGCCTCGCTGGTCAGGAATTTGTAGTCTCAACACTCAAGAATGCAATCGCGCAGGGCAGAATCGCCCATGCATACCTTTTCAGCGGCCCGCGAGGTGTTGGAAAGACCACCAGCGCAAGACTTCTTGCAAAAGCACTCAACTGTGTGCACGGTCCTACTGCAGAGCCATGCGGAGAATGTGAGAACTGCCGTGGCATCGCCAAGGGCAGCAACCTCGATGTCATTGAAATCGACGGTGCCAGCAACACCGGTGTCAACGATGTTCGTGTCATCAAGGAAGAGGTTCTGTTCCCACCTACATCATCCCGCTACAAGATCTACATCATCGACGAAGTCCATATGCTGTCACAGAGTGCCTTCAATGCACTGCTCAAGACCATTGAGGAGCCACCTGAGTATGTCGTCTTCATTTTCGCAACAACTGAGACCCAGAAGGTTCCGGCCACCATTCGCAGCCGCTGCCAGCAGTTCAACTTCCAGCTGATTCCACTGGAGACCATCAAGGGTCTTCTTGCCGAAGCCGCATCAGAAATGGGCATCGAGGCAGAGGACGAGGCACTGTTCTGGGTTGCCAAGGAAGCCACAGGCTCCATGCGCGATGCCTACACCCTGTTTGACCAGGTTGTGGCTTTCTCAAACGGAAAGATCACCTTGGCACAGATTCGCGAGAAACTCGGCCTTGTCGGCGTTGACAGAATCAATGCCGTCATGCAGGACATTCTGGCAAAGAACCAGAGTGCTTCCCTGGACAAAATCCACACCCTTTTGGCAAAGGGCGTCAGCATTGAGCAGATCATCAAGGACTTCACCGACTATTTCCGCTCCCTTCTTCTGATCAAGAAGGGCGTCAAAAGCGAGAACGTGCTGGGTGAGCAGGTCGCAAGCTTCCCTCTCGATATCCAGAACGCCTTCAACGAGGAGCAGCTTGAAGCGGCCTTGGATATGTTCCTCAACCTCTATCGCGATATCCGCTACTCCTTGAACCCAAGGTTCGAACTGGAGCTTGCCATCTCAAAGTTGTCAAAGCTTCGCTACGTTGCTTCCACAGCAAGCATCATCGAGCAGCTTGCACGACTGAAGAATGACCTCATCAACGGAACCATCTCCCCGCAGAACCCACTTCTGGCCGACCAGAAAACGGTAGAGCCTGAGTCCTATTCCAACAACCAAGTCCAGGCCCCAGTTGCAGAACCAGTTGCGCATGCTGAGCAGAAACCTGTTGAGACACCAGTTTCCAAGGTTGAGATGGAACCGCAAAAGCCAGCACCACAGCCGGAACCAGAAGAGGCTCCAGTGGCAAAGCAGGAGACTCCAGCACCGGTTCAGGCCGCAGCTCCAGAGCCAATGGCAAACATCACCATGCAGTCTCTGGGCGATGCCCTTCCGCAGGGAGTTGAAGCCGTTGAGAACACAGACAATGGCCTTGTTCTTACCTTTACCAGCAAATTCTTCTATCAGGTTGCATATCGAAACATCAAAAACATCAGAGAAGACATCAATGCCAAGGTCGGAAGTGATGTGAATGTTGTCCTTTCCTATTCCGAACGACAGGACACACCAGCCCCTGCTCCCAGCGTCGAGCCTTCTGTAGAGGCAAGACAGACAGCAGAACCTGCACCAGTACAGCCAGAGCCACCAGTGCAGGAGACACCGACACCAAAGACCACAGAACAGATTTTTACCGAGATGAAGCCTCAGGTACAGCAGCCAAAAGCTGTTGAGGAACCTGAAACCAAACAAGAGATTGAAGAACCTGAGAAGGCAGCATCCGCATCCAAGATGAGCGACGAGCAGAGAAACCTCGTTAGCGACCTCATCATTGCTTTCGCAGGAAGAGAGGAGAAATAGATGAACCCATTTGATCTGCTCAAGAACATGAATGAGATCAGAAGCCAGGCAGAAGCCATGAAGGCAAAGATCGCAACCATCAAGTGCACAGGCTACTCCTGTGGCAACATGATCGAGGCTGTAGCCAACGGCAACATGGAAATTGAAAGCCTCAAGATCGACCCATCTTTCATCAAGCCTGAAAACAGCGAGATGCTTGCTGTTCTGGTCACATCTGCTGTGAACACCGCTCTCAAGAATGTCAGAGACAGAATCCAGGAAGAAGCTGGACAGGCAATGTCCCAGTATGGACTTGGCCTATGACAGCACTCGAGAATTTGGCAAAGCTCCTCTCACGCCTTCCGGGAGTCGGACCGAAAAGCGCATCCAGAATCGCCTTTTCGCTGATCAACACATCCAAGGACTACAACGACCTTCTTGCCAAGAGCATTGCGGAGATCAAGGATAAGGTCAAACCATGTTCCATTTGCGGCTCTTTCACAGAAAACGATCCCTGCCCTGTCTGCAGCGACCCGATGCGAGACAGAAGTCAGCTTTGCATCGTTGAGCAGCCACAGGATGTCATCACCATCCAGGCCTCCGGTGCCTACAGCGGCCTGTTTCACGTACTGGGTGGTGCAATCAACCCTCTCAACGGTGTAGGCCCTGAGAACCTGAGTTTCGCAAAACTCATGCAGCGAATCAATGAAGGCTCTTTCAAGGAGATCATCATTGCCACCAACCCAACCGAGGAAGGTGATACCACAGCTTTGTATATCAGACATATTCTGAAGGACAGGACAGAGCTCAACCTGACAAGACTGGCATCAGGCCTTCCTGTCGGTGGAGACCTGGAGTATGCAGACCGCACCACACTGACAAGATCCTTCCGAGGAAGAATCCAGTTCTGATTGTTCAATCATCACACAAAAAAAAGTATTCCAAATATGCCTCAACCGAGGTTTTTGGAATACTTTTTCTCCCAAAAGGTTACAAAACCAGGCTCAGTGGAATACTTTTGAAATGAAACCTATTGAGCAGCCTGACCTCATTTGATGTTTCGCTCTTTGCAGATGGACTCGTAGGCTTCCTGGATTTCACGGAACTTCTTTGTGGCATATTCCTTGAACTCATCGGCCATGCCCTTGGAGGCAATGGTGTCAGGATGGTACTCAAGAATCAGCTTTCGGTAAGCCTTCTTGACCTCTGCATCGGTTGCAGTCTCCTGCAGACCCAGCACGGCATAGGCCTTGGAGGAGGAACCTGAAACATTGTGGTTGCGTCGGATGCTATCCAGAATGGACTCTGGAATGCGGAACACCCTTGCCGCATAGTCAATCAGACGCTCCTCATTGGCCGAAAGACGTCCGTCGACCATGGCCACACGATAGAAGATATCAATCATGAGGCTCAGAATCTGTGGGCTTGTGCGGAAGTTGCTGTAGAACTGGTCGGCAAGATTCTCAAAGGTGGAGTCCTGGTTCAGGGCCTCATCAAAGATGCTGTTTGCATAGATGTAACTCTGACCGGTCAGGTGTAGGTCGTTGACCATGAACTCGTTGACTTTGCGACGTGCGGCATCGGTTACAGGACCGTCTGCACTTGCCAGTTTTGCAAGCATGGAGAAGGCACCTACAAAGAAGACCATCTGGGAACGGTTGTAGCCTGTGTTCACAAAGAAATGAGGACGATAGTTGTTACTGTCCTGTCCCTCGTTCTCATAAGCTTCGGAGCTCTTGTCAAACATGTGACCGAACACCGCTCCTGCGATCATGCCCAAAGGTCCTCCGAGCATGAATCCTATGGTTCCACCCAGGAACTTACCAAGCCAGCCCATCAGAGTTTGTCAATGAGCATCGAGCACTTGCCGCTCGGAATCGGAAGAGTCTTTTTCTTCTTCTCGTCGATGATCTCGATGGTGAAGTAGTAGAGCTTTTCACTTTCCAGTCTGATCTCCCAGCCTCTTGCGTTCTTGTTGCTCAGAATGGTGATCATGTTGCGCTTGAGAGAAAGGTTCTCAATACCCATGACCTCGAGGTTTGGAACAGTCCAGTAGACCGTCTTGCGAGGAAGAGAGATGTCCAGACCAATGATATCCTCAATCATAAGTGTGATGGTCACAAGTCCGACCTGTGGCAGGAATTTCTTTGCTGGGAACTCGCCTACCGCAGCAGGAATGCCTTCTCTGGTTGGCAGGTAAGCCTCCCAGACATCACCGACCTTACCCTCTTCCGGATGCAGAGTATCCAAAATGAAGTACATGTGGCGAATGGCACACTCACGGGCAAAGACGTACTCGCCGAACTTCTCAAGACCCTTGATGACGCCATAGAGGTTGGATGGCACGACAGCACCGCAATAACCTTCGACGTTCTCCTTGAAGCACTCGGAATCAACACTGACACTTGGGAATGGGTTGTCGGTACCGAAATACTGAGGATCCTTGAGGTACTCGACCATGAAGGAGGCACGCTCATCGTTAGGGATTTCGGCAAGCATGGTCCAATAGGCACCAATGAGCTTGAGAGGAATTCTCTCTTCGTTGGCATCAAGATCATAGTAGAAGTTCGTCTCTGGGTCCCACATGAGATTGTTGATTCTGGTCTTGAGTGAGAAATAGAGTCTCTTGTAGCGGAAGCTGAGTTCCTTGTCGTTCAGCACATCACCGATGTTGGACAGATACAGAGCGTTGAGAGCGACCATGGTGTTGAAATCAACAGGGTAGACGGTCTTCTCTCTTGGGATGTTGCCAGTCATGCATGCAGAAACCGGAACAGCGAAAAGGCCGTTCTCCTTCTGAAACACTGCCTTGAGCCAGTTGAAGTAGTTCTCCAATACCGGAACGATATCCTTCAGGCGCTTCTTGTTTCCGATCTTGTGGTAGAAAGCATATTCGACATAGGCGAACAGCGGCATTGTGACACCCTCTGGGTTGTCCTCGGTAAGAACCGCACTTCCATCCTCAACACTGTAATCGGATCGGATAGCACCGCTTTCCTCTTGCTTCTTGTAGAAGTAGTCGAGCATCTCGAACGGAGAATAGGTCTGATTGCTGTAGTTCAGAAACAGAGAGGAAAGACAACAGTTGAACTGGTTGATTGTCTTCTGGCCCTCATAGGAAACGTAGTTGCCTTCAAAGCCGTTCTGTTCTGTACCCTGCTTCCAGTGCTCGTCGATCCAGACCCAGGATCTGTCGTAGAGATCGACAAAATCCTGGTCGTAAAAATGTATTGATGGAATTGATTCGCGATTCAATTTCGTGCTCCCTATATCATAAAAAACCCCAATATCATCAAGCGATATTGGGTTACATTACACTTTATCACGATTTCCCTTACTCGTCAAATATATTTTCAAAAATAATATAATATATTACAAGCCTTTACGGACAAAACGCAGGTTGCGGATTGTTTCAGAATTCCAAAAGAGGTACAATCAAAGCCATGCAGAACCTATTTCTTCCAATGACCAAAGCAGACATGCAAAAACGCGGTTGGGATGAGCTGGATATCCTGTTCATCTCCGCAGATGCCTATGTGGACCATCCGTCCTTTGCCAATGCACTTTTGGGCAGACTTCTCGAAAGCAAGGGCTACCGGGTCGGTATCATCGCACAGCCGAACTGGAAGGACCCAAACGCCCTCACCGTCATGGGAAAGCCTAGGCTCTGCATCATGATCAGCGGCGGAAACATCGATTCGATGGTGTCCCACTACACAAGCACAAAGAAGAAGCGAAGCGACGATTACTATTCTCCAGGCGGAAAGGCCGGCTATCGACCAGACCGACCAACTATGGTCTACACAAACCTGGCTCGACAGGCCTTTGGGAAGACGCCGATCATCATCGGAGGCCTTGAGGCATCCCTTCGCCGACTTGCCCACTACGACTATTGGCAGGACCTGGTCAAGAAATCGATTCTGCTTGATTCCAAAGCCGATCTCCTGATTTACGGAATGGGCGAACACCAGACTCTGGAGATTGTCAGAAGACTTTCCGAGGGCGAGCCGATCAGCAACATGCGCGACATTCAGGGCACCTGCTACAGTGTGGCGCAAAAGGACAGAAGCCTCATTGAAGAAGGTCCATTTGAACCGATAGAGCTGCCGTCATTTGAAGAGGTGTCCCTACGAGACAAGGTTTCCAACAAACCGGATCCAGAGGGTCAGAAAGCCTATGCCAAGGCCTTCTCGATTCAGATGATGCACGAAAACCCTTTTGAAAAGAAATGTCTCATTCAATCATGCAATGGCAGAATTGTTGTGCAGAACCCTCCAACCAAGCCACTAACCGAGAAGGAATTCGACTCCCTTTATGAGCTTCCATTTCAGCGAATGTGGCATCCTTGCTACGACAAGGACGGCGGAATTCCAGCCATTCGCGAAGTCCAGTTCTCCATCACCAGCAACCGCGGATGCTTTGGAGCATGCTCTTTCTGCGCCATCACCACACACCAGGGAAGGATCATCCAGACCCGCAGCATCGAGTCCCTTGTCCGCGAAGCGACTGCCATGACAAAGCACAAGGATTTCAAGGGCTACATCCATGACCTTGGCGGACCTACAGCCAACTTCCAGTGCCCGGCCTGTGAAAAGCAGCTGAAGGTTGGACCTTGCGCAAACAGACAGTGTATGTTCCCGACCCCTTGCCCAAACGTCAGAGATTCCCACAAGGAATACCTTAGGAAGCTTGAGGCCGTCGCATCCGTTCCAGGGGTCAAGAAAGTGTTCATCCGAAGCGGCATCCGTTTTGACTACCTCATGCTTTGCACCGACGAGAAAACCAGAAAGCTCTTTATGCAGAAACTTGTCAGCGACCATGTGAGCGGTCAGCTCAAGGTTGCGCCGGAGCACATCTGCGACGAAGTTCTGGCCTGCATGGGGAAATGTCCGGTCAATGTCTACGACGACTTCCGAAAGGAGTACCTTGAGGAGAACAAGAGACAGGGCAAGAAACAGTTTCTGATTCCATATCTGATTGCAGCCCATCCAGGAGCAACTCTAGACAGTGCCATCGAGATTGCCCTTTACCTCAAGAGAAACGGCTTTGTGCCAGACCAGGTGCAGGAGTTCTACCCGACACCGGCAACAGTTTCCACCTGCATGTACTACACAGGACTGGACCCTCGACCTGGCCAGAACTTCAAGAAGGTCTACATTCCAAGAGGTCGCGATGCGAACCTCCAGAGAGCCCTACTTCAGTTCAACAAACGTGAAAACAGACAACTTGTCATCGAGGCCCTCCAGAAGGCTGGAAGAAGTGACCTTATCCGGGTTCTGCTCTCCTAGCAATCTTGAAGAGCACCGACGCTTCCAGTACACTAGAAGCATATGTGTGCAAGAACCCTTCTACTCAATGCAAAACTCGTTTCAAATACTGCCTCGAAAGAGCTCAGTGGCCTTTTCATCAATGAAGACGGCAGAATCGCCGACATCTTCAGCATGGATGACTATGACCGAAGCAAATACCATGGATGTCCTGCTGTCATGGATGTCAAAGGCGCACTTGTCAGTGCAGGTCTGATTGACACCCACATCCACGGAATCGGCGGATTCGGCACCGACGACGCAAAAGAGCAGTCCATTCTGGAAATGTCCAAGTGCCTTGCCAAGTTCGGCGTCACAGGCTTTTTGCCAACCCTCTATGCAGGAACCGTCGAAAAGATGGAACGTGAGGTCAAAGCCATCGTCAGCGCCATGGGCAAAGAGCAGGGAGCGAAGATTCTGGGCATCAACCTGGAAGGTCCATTTCTGAATCCGGCAAAAAGCGGCGCACAGGACAAGGACAACCTGTCCCTTCCAAGTGCTCAGAAATTCATCCGCCTCATTGAAGCCGGACAAAAGAACATCGTCGCCATGACTGTTGCACCGGAGCTTGAGGGAATCGAGGAAATTGCCCAGATCGCAAAGGAGAACAACATCGTTCTTCTCATGGGCCACACCAACGCAACCTACGAGCAGGCCAAAGCCGGCATGGAGATGGGAATCCTCCACGCCACACACATGTTCAACGCCATGAGCCCGATGGACCACAAGAGACCTGGTGTTTCTGGTGCAGTGCTGTTTGACCCAAGGTCCCGCTGCGAGATCATCGCGGACGGTGTACATGTGAACAAGGATCTGGTAAAGCACGTCATCGACTCAAAGCCAGAGGGCAAGGTGGTTCTGATTACAGACAGTCTCTCACCGACATCCCTGGGTAAGGGCATTTTCAAGATCAACGGATTTGATGTCACACAGGGAGAACGTGGAGGCTTTGTGGATGTGACGAACCACAACCAGCTTTGCGGATCATCGCTGACACTCAACAAGGCAGTTGCCAACGTGATTTCCTGGGGCGTTGACCCAACTTATGCCATTCGACTTGCCACAGAGAACCCGGCAAAGACCTATGGCTTTGGTGACATGGGAATCCTTGCCAAGGGGCATAAGGCAGATATTGCGGTTTTCGCCGATGACATGGAGGTCCTTTACACCTTCGTCAACGGAAACCTCACCTACTATAGACGATAAGGAGAAACAATGGACACATTCGATTATTTCAAGCAGATATGTCAGATTCCAAGAGAATCACACAACGAGGAAGGTATGAGACAGTACCTTCTTGCATGGGCAAAGGAGAACGGTCTTGAGGCCATCAGGGACGAAGCCGGAAACATCATTGTGAAAAAGCCTGCCACCCCTGGTTTTGAGAACGCACCTTCTGTTGCCCTTCAGGGCCACATGGACATGGTATGCGTCAAGACACCTGAGAGCAACCACGATTTCACCAAGGACCCGATTGAGGTCTACGAGGATGGAGACTTCCTTCGCGCCAAGGGAACAAGCCTTGGTGGAGACAACGGAATCGCCGTCGCCATGACAATGGCAATCTTCACAGATCCGACTGCCCAGCACGGACCACTTGAGGCCATCTTCACCTTCGCCGAAGAAACCGGCATGGATGGTGCATTCGCACTGGACGCAAGCCATATCAACAGCAAGAAACTCATCAACCTGGACAGCGAGGAAGAAGGTGTCATCTACATCGGATGCGCTGGTGGAATCGACCTTGTCGGATCTCTGGAGACAGAGCTTGACGATGTTCCAGAAGATTGGGAGACCGTTGAGATTTCTGTTGGTGGTCTCAAAGGAGGCCATAGCGGAGCAGAAATCGATCGTGGCCGCGCAAACGCAATCTCTGTTCTGGCAAGACTTCTCATGTCCATTGACGAGATGGGAACACCGTTTATGATCAATGCCTTCAACGGCGGAACCCGAAGAAACGTCATCCCATCGGGTGCCAGCTGCAGAATCTGCTTCCCTGCAAAGACAAAGAAAGAGACCATGACCCATGTTCTTGAAGAATTCGAGAACATCAAAGAGGAGAACCGCTTCGAAGATCCAGGTCTCACCATTGAAAAGCACTGCACAGCTTGTGGCGCCCAGAAGGCCGAAAAGGCAATTGGAGCCGAGATTTCCGCAATCCTTGCCAAGGCACTTTTTGCCTGCCCACATGGCGTATTTACCATGAGCAAGGCTCTTCCTGGTGTTGTCGAGACCTCAGACAACCTTGCAATCGTGAAGGTAAATGACGGTAAGCTTCACCTGGAAATCAGCGTGAGAAGCAACATCGAAAGTGCAAAGTACTATCTGGTCAACAGGATCAAGACCATCCTGGAGAGTTTTGGTATCGACTGCAAAGTCGGAGACGGCTACCCTTCCTGGGCCCCAAACCCAGATTCCGAGCTTGCCAAGTTCTGTGCACAGGCCTATGAACAGATGACCGGAAAAAAGGCTGTGGTCACAGCCATCCATGCAGGTCTTGAGTGCGGTGTCATCAGCAGCAAGGTCCCAGGCATGGACAGCGTGTCCATCGGACCGAACCTCTACGACGTGCACTCCACAAACGAGCACCTTTCCATCAGCTCCTCAAAGAGAATGTACGATTATCTGAAAAAGCTTCTTTCCATCATCTGCTAAGTCAGACGATATTCAGACTCCAACCCGCCTTGCTGAGTTTCGAAAGGCGGGTTTTTCTTTCCTCCAAATCCGGCATGTGAAAGCGCATCAGGCCCCAGAAATCCTTGCCATGTCCGGCATAGCGCAGATGGCACACCTCATGAAGGACCGTCATGTCGATCAGGTCATAGGGAATGGTTGCACACATGTAGCTCAAATACAGACGCTTTTGCACCGGATAGCACACGCCCCATTTACCTTTTGCGCGGTTGACCCCGAACACCGGATCTTGCAAATCCAGTTCACTGCACCAGTACGGAACACGGCTTTCCAGTATGTTCTGAACCGTGTCGACATATAGTTTTCGAATTGTCCGCTTTACTGATTCAACATCCCCATTCTTGGCGGTGACAATGATTTTATCATCGACAATATCATATTGAGACTTCTTTCCATCGATAACAAGAAGGGTCATACGCGTTCCAAGGTACGGGATAAAATCCCCACTCTGGTAGGTATGCTCTGCGATTTTGCTGCTGTGCTGAGAGATCCAGGTGGAGCTACGTCGCACAAAGTCATCGACTTCTGCATAGGAGGCAAAGTAAGGAGCACTGACAATGACATGCCCATGTGAATCCAAATGAAGACGGAGGCTTCTCTGGCCTCTGTTCCTTCTCAGGGTATAGTCAATTCCATCGGTGCTTCTTTGAACGGTCATGGCGGCAATTATAGCAGAACGCCAAATTGTTGAATACTTTGTTTTTAGTTTGTATATTAATTCCTATCGGAGGCGCGTCGTGAAAGCAGAGCATGTCAGTGACACAATCAACAGAATCTATCTGGACAATGGTGATGAGATCATCCTTGTCGGAACAGCCCATGTTTCACAGAACAGCGTCGACGAGGTTCGCCAGGTCATTGAGACCGAAAACCCAGACCACATCTGCCTCGAGCTCGACAAGGGTCGCTACGAAAGCAAGACCAAAGAGCAGTCCTATGCCAACATGGACCTGAAGAAGGTCTTCAAGGAAGGCAAGACATTTTTGGTTCTCGCCAACACAGCCCTCGCCTCCTTCCAGAAGAAAATGGGTAACCAGACCGGTTCTGCTCCAGGCGAAGAGATCATCGGTGCCAGCAAAATCGCACAGGAGAAGGGCATCCCATACTCCTTCTGCGACAGAGAGATTGCAACCACGCTCAAACGCGCTTGGGCAAAGAGCAACCTCTGGAACAAGGCAAAACTCATTGCCACACTTCTTTCCAGTGCCTTTGACAAAGAGGAGTTCAAACCTGAAGAACTGGAAGAGCTCAAGAAGTCTGACACTCTGCAGGAGATGATGAACGAGCTTTCCAAGGAGCTTCCTGGTGCCAAGAGCGCACTTATCGATGAGCGAGACCGATTCTTGGCAACCAACATCCTCCAGGCACCGGGACACAAGAAGGTTGCCGTCATCGGCGCCGGTCATGCTAACGGAATCGTCAAGACAATCGAGAGACTTGAGAAGGGAGAGCTTTCCACAGACCTGTCTGACATCTCACAGGTTCCAAAACCATCCAAGCTGGGTTCCATCATCGGGTGGGCAGTTCCAGTGGCACTTCTTGCCATCATTGTGGCAGCAGGTTTTGCAAAGGGCTTTGACGAAAGCCTCAAGTACTTTCTGATCTGGGCCGGAACAAACTCCCTGACAACCGTTCTGTTCAGCATCCTTTCCAATGCACATCCGCTCAACTGGCTTGTCGCCGCCATCGGCGCACCAATTGCCGTGCTGAATCCGGTGCTTGGCGTCGGAATTTTCACAGGAATTGCAGAGTCTCAGCTCCGAAAGCCGACGGTAAAGGATTTTGAGAAACTCTCTGATGACATCGCAAGTGTGAAGGGTTGGTTCAAGAACCGTGTTCTGCATGCCTTCATGATCTTCTTCACAACAAGTATGGGAAGCATTCTCGGAACATTCGTGCTGTTCCCTATCATGCTCAGAATCTTCGGCTGATCACCTTTTAACGGAATGTGAAAGCGTCTCTGACCTTTTGACACCTCTTGAGGAGAATCCTTGAGTTGTCAAGGTTCATGGAGGCAGGCACAAGCGCCTTATCAAAACCCATTTCAGCAGCAGCTTTGATTCTTCGGTCGCCATAGTTCACAGGTCTGACCTCACCAGCAAGGCTGAGCTCTCCGAAACTCACCATCTTAGCAGGAAGGCTGGTCTGACTTTCTGCAGACCATAGTGCCATAGCCAAAGCAAGCTCCACAGAAACCTCATTGACCTTCATGCCGCCAGCGACGTTCACGTAGATGTCCTTGTCGGCCAGCCTGATGCCCGCATGGCGCTCCAGAATCGCGCAGACGCGCGTCACCCTAGAGGAATCTATCTTGTCTGAATAAACGCGGCTGTAGCCCGTTTTTGCGTCTACAATCAAAGCCTGGAGCTCGACCAGGAAGGTTCTGGTGCCCTCGGTGATGGCTGTGTAGGCGATTCCAGGTGGAAGCGTGCTTTCCTGGCGCTCGGAAATGAAGAAGCTGGCAGGGTCTTTCACACCCTCAAGGCCCTCGCCTGTCATGGTGAAGATTCCAATCTCATCCACCGATCCGAAACGGTTCTTGGCAGCCCTGATCAGACGCACGCCCATGGAAGCCTGCTCGAAATACAGCACAGTATCCACCATGTGCTCGATGATCTTCGGACCGGCAAGAGTGCCTTCCTTTGTCACGTGACCAATGAAGAACACTGAGGTTCCAATGGCCTTGCACATGCTCACAATCTCCATGCAGCAGTTTCGGATCTGGGTCACAGAACCGGCCACAGAAGTCAGTTCATCGGTTGCCAAGGTCTGCAGGGAATCGATGACGGCAAGGGACGGCTTTTCGTTCTTGAGAACGGAGAGGATCTTCTCCAGCTTTGTGTCACAGAAGATGTTGATGCTTCCCAGGTCAAGACCAAGACGTTCGGCCCTCTGGCGGACCTGACTGGCGCTTTCCTCACCGGAGACGTAAAGGACCTTTCTGCGAGAAGAGCAGCCTGCCACAACCTGAAGCATGAGAGTCGATTTTCCAATTCCAGGCTCACCGCCGACCAGAATGGAGCTGGCTCTGACGATTCCTCCACCAAGCACCCTATCCAGTTCGGAGATTCCGCTTTCGAAACGGAACTCATTCTCGTATGGAACCTGGGCCAATGTGGTGGATGAATATTGTGAGTTGTCCTTACTAACTGATTTCTTATCTTCTATCTTCTCTTCTGTAAAGGAGTTCCATGAACCGCAGTCTGGGCATTTGCCAAGCCATTTGGAACTGTTGTAGCCGCATTGTGAACATACGAACTGAGTGGTTGCACCTTTCATAGTAGGACTCCTTACAAACTGTTTTGGGTTGTGACACCTCTAGCATAGGGCACAGAATACAAAACCTGCAACACCTGAAAGGCCATGCAAAAGCATAATTTGGCAATTGTGTTGCAGGTTTGATACGAATTGTTCAATTGTGTGTCAGATCTCAGAAATCAAGAAGCTCGACATCGAAGATCAGGTAGGAGTTTGGTGGGATGATTCCAGGATATCCATGGACACCATAACCAAGCTCTGGTGGGATGATGAGAGTTCTCTTCTCGCCCTTTGTCATGGTCTGAAGAGCCTCATTCCAACCCTCGATAACCTGTCCGACCTGGAAGGTTGCAGGCTGTCCGCGATGGACAGAGGAGTCGAACATTCGACCATCCATGAGAGTTCCTGTGTAATGGACAGTAACTGCCTGACCATATCGTGGGCTCTTCTTTCCGTCACCCTTCTTGAGAACGACATACTGCAGTCCGCTTGATGTCTTGACGGTGTTTGGCCAGCGATTTGAAATCTCATTCTCAATCTTCTCGATCTCGGCTCTGCGGCGCTCCATAGCTCTCTTTGCAGCACCTTCCACAAGGTCGGAGAAGATCTGCTTTGTGACCTGGAAAGCCTCAGCATCAGAACCGATTCTCTCGATGGTGACAGTGTTGATCTTATCGCCCTGGCGAATGGCGTTTACAACGTCCTGACCCTCAACGACCTTTCCGAAAACAGAGTGCTTGTCGTTGAGCCATGGTGTCTTGACGTGTGTGATGAAGAACTGGCTTCCGTTTGTGCCTGGACCTGCGTTTGCCATGCTGAGAACACCTGGGCCATCGTGTCTTAGGGACGGATCGAACTCATCTGGGAAAGAGTATCCAGGACCACCTGTTCCATCTCCCTTTGGACATCCACCCTGAATCATGAAATTGTCGATGACTCTGTGGAAGTTCAGACCCTCGTAGAAGTTCTCACCGGTGCTCTCACCGTTCTCATCAAGATTGAGCTCACCCTCAACCAGACCAACAAAGTTGGCAACTGTCATTGGGACTTTCTTGTACTCGAGATTGATGACGATATCACCCTTTTCTGTATCAATGATGGCGTAAAGGCCTTCCTTATCTTTATAACTCATAATAACTCCTTATGTAGTAAATACTTAACTATTAATCATACAATTCATCGCCAGGGGAGACGATCTGATAGATCCTTTCCAGCTCATCCTCAGAGGTGAATGGAATGACAATCTTACCCTTTTTGATGGCACCGTTCTTGTACTTTCCCTTGATCTCGACTCTGCAGCCGGTAGCAGAAAGGAACTTCTCCTCAAGGTACAGAACCTCTGGCGATTTTCCAGCATTCTCATCCTTTGCATTGAGAGGAAGCTTGTTTACCGCACGCTTTCCGCTGTTGAGGTCAGAAGCAAGAGCTTCGGCCTGACGGACGGAAAGATCCTCGTCAATGATCTTGTGGAACAGAATCTCCTGGTCGGCAGGATTCTCAACGCTGAGAATTGCTCTGGCATGGCCTGGAGTGAAATAACCCTTCTCCAAGGCATCGAGCATTTTGTCAGGAAGGTTGAGAATTCTGAGGCTATTGGTGATGGTAGGACGACTTTTTCCTACTTTCTGGGCTAATTCTTCCTGCTTAATTCCTGCCTGTGTAAGGAGATAAGAGTAAGCGCGAGCCTCTTCAACAGGGTTCAGGGCCTCTCTCTGGATGTTCTCAATCAAGGAAACTTCCATTCTCTGAAGATCGCTGAAGCTACGGACAATGGCAGGAACCGTCTTAAGTCCAGCCATCTTTGCAGCACGATATCTTCTTTCACCAGCAACAATTACATAGGTAGAATCAGCAATTTCCTCAACCAGAATCGGCTGGAGAATACCCTGATTGATGATGGAATCTCTCAACTCCATCAAGGCATCAGGATCAAAGTTCTTTCTTGGCTGATTCGGATTGGTTTTTATCTGATTGATGTCAATTTCAAGGATTTTGGAGCCAGATTCCTCCAATTTCTTTGTTTCATAGGTTGAATACTCATCAATCAATGAATTAATGCCCTTTCCAAGGCCATGTTTCTTAATTGGCACGGCTCAAAACCTCCTTTGCGAGTGCAGCGTATGCTTTTGCACCGGAACAGCTGTTATCATAAGCATTAATTGGCAGTCCATGAGATGGAGCCTCGCTCAAACGGACATTTCTAGGAATTTTTGTCTCAAAAACGAGATCTTTGAAGTAAGTTGTAATATCATCAACGACTTCATTGTTGAGATTTGCACGTCTGGAATACATGGTAAACACGATTCCAAGTACTTTCAGATCCGGATTTAGGCGTTTTTTGACGGAATTGACTGTTTTCAGCAGCAAATTCAGACCTTCCATAGCAAAATACTCACACTGCATAGGAATCACAACGCTATCGGCCCAGCAAAGAGCATTCATTGTAACCAGATCAAGTGCCGGAGGACAATCTGCAAATATGAAATCAAACTCACTTTCCAGTGGAGCCAATGCATGTTTGAGGAAAAACTCTCTGTTTTCTTCATCTACAAGCTCAATTGCCAGTCCAGCCATGTTAATTCCACCGCTCAAGCAGTAAAGATTGTTCACTGGAGTGGTCTGAACAGCAGAAATGTCTGTTTCTTCTGCCAAAAGCTCGTAAATACCCGGTTTTGAAGTATCTGCTGACACAGAACTGGACAGATTTCCCTGGGAATCAAGATCCACAAGAAGAACCTTATATCCCTCTCTTGCCAGAGCAGAACCAACATTTACAGCAGTGGTAGTCTTACCGACACCACCCTTTTGATTCAGAAAAATAATATTTTTTGCATGCATGGCCCTATATTAGAGCAAATATGACCAAAAGTCATCATTTTATTGACTTATTAATTACAATATTACACAATGAAACCACAGGGGGATCCAAAAGTATGGAAAATCTCGAGCAGAAAGTAATTGAAGCAATTGATTATGTAAGACCATCACTCCAGAACGATGGTGGAGATATTGAATTCGTCAGATTGGAAGAGAATAAGGTCTATGTTAAGCTCAAAGGAGCTTGCGCAGGCTGCATGATGGCCCAGATGACACTCAAAAATGGTGTTGAGAGAATGCTCAAGTACAACGTTGATGAAAGTCTTGAAGTCATCAATGTCACAATGGAAGAAGCATAAGTTTCACGTGAAACATCATCAAACCAGGCTCCGGCCTGGTTTTTTTATGCATATAGGACCAAATTTCAATCAATTTCATCCTATGACAATCATTTTCATCAATGTATCACGTGAAACCTATTCATTTCTTTCATATAGAGCCTCAAAAATCCTCCACAAGGCCATGTTTCACGTGAAACGTATCGATTCATCCACTAGATGTGAAAATGCGTTTCCAGGGCCGTTTTTATGTTTCACGTGAAACGTAGATCATTGATGAAGAAAACACATCCAAATCATTCATTTCATATTAATTATTACCTTCTCTTTTATTCCCCGAACACCAAGCCATTTTCGGAATCTATAATCATAAGAACATCTAAACCGGAACAAACAGCAAGAACATACCTCCGGCAGGACTATCCTAAACAAAAAAATCAAATATGGAACGGTAGAGAGCTTACCAAGTATAGCAACAGCACCCAACGAAGCTGATGCAGCGATTTCATTCATGACTGAACACAAGTTTCACGTGAAACATTAACAATCCAGGCATCCTATTCCTAAGAGTACGTTCGAAGCAGCCTTGTCGCCTAAATCAAGCAGATTCGACAAGGATCACAAGCACAAGGCCATGAAGGAGATCATCCTAAATCCTCTACGATTCACCCTGCCCCATGGCAGATCCCTTGCAGCCGATTAATGGACACTTGCACGGTCCTACCGACCAGGTTGGAACCTACTTTCCAACCCCTATTTCAGACCCTTTTCAAAAATCTGAAGTTACTTGGTCAAATTTTTGAAAAATTCCTGAAACAGTAAAAAACCGCATTCCAGATAGCTAGAATGCGGTTTTTACCCCATGTTTCTTTTTACAGAAACAGATTGATTTGGCAAAGGGCGGTATTTTTACTCCATTTCAGGGGTTTCTACCGCTACAGATTCGGAGACTGTCTCGTTTATTCCGAGTTCGGAAGGTTCAACACCCTCCGTCTCCTCTGTTTCCTCTTCCTGATAGTCTGTCATGGTCATTGCAACGATGTAGTCATCATCGGTCTTCATCTTGACGACGCTGACTCCACCTGCAGCTCTACCCTGAGCGGAAATGCCATTGACGTGAGTTCGGATGGTCTGACCCTTCTTTGTGATGCAAACAAGGTCATTTTCATCGTTAACTCCAAGTGCAGAAACAAGATAAGTACCTTCAGCAAGCTTATAGATCATCTGACCCATTGTGCCTCTGCTGTGAGTCTTGAACAGGTCAAAGTCAACCTGCTTACCCTTACCCTGCTCTGTAACAAGGATGATGTTACGATCAGCAACGACCTTGACCAGGCCAATGACTTCATCGCCCTCTGCCAGGTTGATACCTCTGACACCATGAGTCACTCTACCCATGACACGGACATCATCGACGCTGAATCTAAGACCCTTACCGTTTCTGGAGACGATCATGGCCTCATCGCCGGCATTGACGAACTCACACTTGATCAAGGAGTCGCCCTCATCGAGGACAATGGCTCTGATACCGTTCTTTCTGGCATTGATGAAGTCGTTGAGCTTGACCTGCTTGACGACACCGAATCTTGTTGCCATAAGAAGTGACTTCTCATCGTCGAACTCCTTGAAGTCAATGATTGCGGAAATGGCTTCACCGTCCTCCATCTTTGGCAGAATTGCCTTGATGTTGACGCCCTTTCCGACCTTCTGTCCTTCTGGAAGTTCCCAGACTTCAAGGCAGTAGGCCTTACCGAAGTTTGTGATGAACAGGATGTGGTCATGGGAGAAAGCTGAGAACAGATGCTCAACGAAGTCCTCATCTCTGAGGGAAGCACCCTTGACACCCTTTCCGCCACGGCCCTGGCTCTTGTACTCATCGGCTGGAACACGCTTGACGAAGCCCTTGTTGGTAATGACGACGACAACGTCTTCCTTCTTGATGAAGTCCTTGTCCACAAGACCGTCAACCTCGCGGTGGTCGATCTGTGTTCTTCTTTCATCACCATACTCGTTGGCAACCTCACGGATCTCCTTCTCGACTTCCTTGAGCATCTTCACAGGATCGGCGAGAAGCTCCTGATAGAAGGCGATGCGGATCTCGATTTCGTTCAGTTCATCGATGATCTGCTGTGTCTCCATGTGGCTGAGTCTTCCAAGTCTCATCTGGATGATTGCGTTGGCCTGCTTCTCGGAAAGTCCGAATCTAGCCTGCAGAGCAAGGGAAGCTGCTTCGTTGTTGGCAGCATTCTTGATGATCTCAATGACCTCATCGATGTTCTCAAGACCGATTTTGAGACCGAGCAGGATGTGAGCCCTTTCCTGCGCCTTGGCAAGGTCAAAGCGGGTTCTGCGTGTAACGACATCCTTTCGATGCTCCAGATAATAGTAGAGCATATCCTTGAGGTTCAGGCACTTTGGACGGCCCTCCACAAGGGCGAGGTTGTTGACGTTGAAGTTTGTCTGAAGCTGTGTGTTGAGGAACAGATGATTGACTGCAATCTCAGCAACAGCATCCTTTTTAAGCTCAATGACGATTCTGATACCATCACGGCCAGACTCATCACGGATGGCGGAAATGTCCTTCAGCACATCATCCTTGCGAAGCTCATCGATGTGTTTGACAAGTTCTGCCTTGTTGACCTGGTATGGAATCTCCGTGAAGACGATGGACTCGTGAGTCTTGTGGTCCTCAATGTGGTAGACACCACGCATGACAACCTTTCCACGGCCTGTCTCAAAGGCATCACGGATTCCCTTGACGCCGCAGATCTTTCCGTAGGTAGGGAAGTCCGGTCCCTTGATGTAGTTCATGAGCTCCAGGATGGTGATTTCCGGATTCTCGATGAGAGCACAAAGGGCATCACAGATTTCTGTGAGGTTGTGTGGTGGCATGTTGGTTGCCATACCAACGGCAATACCGCTGGTACCGTTTGCGAGCAGGAAAGGGAAGCCTGCAGGAAGAACCTCAGGTTCCTTGAGTGACTCATCGAAGTTCGGTACGAAATTGACGGTATCCTTGTCGATATCAGCCAGCATGAGCTCACCCATGCGAGCCATCTTTGCCTCTGTGTATCGGTATGCTGCTGGTGGGTCGCCATCGATGGAACCGAAGTTACCCTGTGGCTTGATGACCGGATAGCGCAGGGAGAAGTCCTGGGCCAATCGGACCAGTGCATCGTAGACGGAAGCGTCTCCATGTGGATGGAACTTACCAAGAACGTCTCCGACGGTTCTTGCACACTTCTTGAATCCACCTGTGGACTTGATTCCAAGATCATACATATCGTAGAGAATTCTTCTATGAACTGGCTTAAGACCATCTCTGACATCCGGAAGCGCACGGCTGACGATGACGGACATGGCATAGTCCAGATAACTCTTCTTCATTTCCTCAGAGAGGTCTGAAACAAGTACTCTGCTGTTGGTGTTCTCTTCCATTTCATTACCTCCCATCAAGCATCAATCTGAGCATATGTGGCGTTCTTCTCAATGAAGTCACGTCGTGGTTCGACTTCCTCACCCATGAGCATGGAGAAGACCTGGTCGGCTTCTACAGCGTCAGAAAGGTGGACCTGTCCGATGAATCTGGTCTCTGGGTTCATTGTGGTCTCCCAAAGCTGTTCAGGGTTCATTTCACCAAGACCTTTGTAGCGCTGGATCTTGACGTTCTTGGAATCGGACTCGTCCTCGTTGTGGTCGGCAAGGATCTTTGCCTTGTCGTCGTCATTGAATGCGTAGTAGTCCTTTCCCTTGATCTGGATCTTATAGAGTGGTGGCATGGCGAAATACACATAGCCAGCCTCGATCAGAGGTCTCATATAACGGAAGAAGAAGGTCAGAAGCAGTGTTCTGATATGGGATCCGTCAACATCGGCATCGGCCATGATGATGACCTTGTGGTATCTGGCCTTGGAAGCGTCGAAGTTGGCGCCAAGACCTGCTCCGATGGAGTCGATGACAGGCTGCAGCTTGTCATTTCCCTCGACCTTGTCCTCTCTTGTCTTCTCAACGTTGAGCATCTTTCCCCAAAGAGGAAGGATGGCCTGGATTCTTCTGTCGCGTCCCTGTTTGGCGCTTCCACCAGCTGAATCTCCCTCAACAATGAAAATTTCGCACTGTGCAGGGTCTTTTTCAGAACAAGGGGCAAGTTTACCAGGCAAACTGACTCCGCCCTTTTTACGAGCGTTCTCGCGTGCCTTCTTGGCTGCGATTCTTGCCTTGGAGGAGGCGACGGTCTTCTCGAGCAGCATGACGATCTGGTCCGGATGCTCATCGAAGTAGTCATTGAGCTTCTGGTAGACGAAACTGTAGACAAGGCCCTGAACGTAGGAGTTGCCGAGCTTCATCTTTGTCTGACCTTCAAACTGTGGGTTTGTGATCTTGACGGAAACGACGGCGGAAAGACCTTCACGGACGTCAGAGTTGAAACCTTCCTTGAAGTCATCGGACTCAAAGAATGCCTCAGCGTTCTTGTTCTTTCCGACAAGTTCCTTCATGTGGGCTGCCAGCTGGTTCTTGAATACGGCAACAAGACCGGATGTGAAACCGATGAGATGCTTTCCACCTTCACGTGTGTTGATGTTGTTTGCGAAGGTGTGGATGTTCTCATCGAATCGGTCATTGTACTGGAGTGAGAACTCAATGATGGCTGCACCGTTGTCGTTCTCCTTCTCTCCAATGTAATAGATAGGCTCTGTGCCTTCCGGAAGGACCTTCTTGTTCTGGTTGATATAGGTGACAAAGTCCTTGATACCTCCATCGAAATGGAAGACCTTCTCCTCAGGATTCTCCTCTCTGTTGTCAATGGCTGTGATGGTCACGCCCTTGTTCAAAAATGCGAGCTCTCTGAAGCGCTCACAGAGGATGCCGAAGTTGAAGTCATCGCCTTCCATGATTGTGGTATCCGGATGGAATTTGACGGTGGTTCCTCTCTTGTCTGTGGTACCGACCTTCTGCACTGGAGCAACAGGGACACCTTTGTGGTACTCCTGCTGATACATGTCAGGAGCTCTGTGTACGGTTGCGATGACGTGATCGGAAAGCGCATTGACGACACTGACACCTACACCATGGAGTCCACCGGATACCTTGTAGGCACCACCGTTGAACTTACCACCGGCATGCAGATGACAAAGGGCAACCTCAAGTGTGCTGATTCCCTCTGTTGGATGTATATCAACAGGAATTCCTCTTCCGTTGTCCTCGACGGTGACGTAGTTTCCCTTGTCAATTGTGACCTTGATGGTGTCACAGAATCCCGCGACGGACTCGTCAATGGAGTTATCGACCACTTCGTAGACCAGGTGATGCAGTCCATCAGGTCCTGTGGAACCGATGTACATACCAGGTCTTACACGAACCGCCTCAAGACCTTTGAGAACCTGAATGTTCTCACCGGTGTAATTCTCAGAAGTGTGGGCAAGATTCATTGCTTCTTCTGAACTGATGGTTTCTTCGTTCATGAAATGATATTCCTTTTTAAGTATAGTTTAAAAGATTACAAGTATAATAATATATTATTAAGAGAGAAGGCTCAATATTTGATGTGTTTTTCCCTTCAAATTTTTTGACCCCACCATTTGCCCAACTTGCCCTTGAAAACCAAGCATTTCCAAGTTAGAATAGCGTTGCTTAAGGTAATTGGAATGCTTACATCAGACATTTGGGAAAGTACAATATCACAGATCAAGGACTCTCTGCCTGAGAGTGAATTCTCATCCTGGTTCTCACGCCTCGTCTTTGGAGGAGAGGACAATGGAAAAGTGACTCTGTATGTTCCTTCCGCATTTGTCCGAGACCGCTTCGAATCCAACTACAAAGAGCTCATCGAAAACAGTCTCAGCGAGATCGGAGAGCAGTCTTTCTCCGTTTCCTTTGAAATCAAAAAAGATGCCCATCCACAGCAGATGGCTGCAAAATCTGAAGAGACTCCTAAAACTGAGCCATCAAAGCCAGAGGCAAAACCAGCCAAGACACCAAAGGCTTCTGCGGATGACATGATGTTCAATCCAGCCTATACCTTTGAGTCTTTCGTAGCTGGAGACAACAGCAGCTTTGCTTACAGCGCCTGTCTGGCAATTGCCAAGAATCCGGGTTCTGCCTATAACCCATGCCTTCTGTACGGAGGTGTCGGACTTGGAAAGACACACCTGATCCAAAGCATCGGAAACTACATCAAGAAGAATACAAAGCTGAAGGTCACCTACGTCACGGCTGAGAACTTCACCAACGAGTACATCCAGTCACTCAACGACAAGAACCCACAGCAGTTCAAGAACAAATACAGAAAGGTCAACGTCCTTCTGATTGATGATATTCACTTCCTGCAGAAGAAGGAGGGTATCCAGAACGAATTGTTCAACACCTTCAACGATCTCTATGACACAGGCCGACAGATTGTCTTCACCTGTGATAGACCGGTCGAAGAGCTCAAGGATATCTCTGACCGTCTCAGAAGCAGGTTCGAACGAGGTCTGAATATTGACCTTCTTCCACCGAACTACGAGACAAGAGTTGCCATCCTGCGAAAGAAATGTCAGGAGAAGGGTGTAGAGTTCAGTGACGAAGTTATCGAGTATATTGCCGCTAACATCTCAAGCAACGTCAGAGCCCTGGAATCCTGTCTGACAAAGCTCATTGCCTACAGTGAACTCCTTCACAAGGACATCTCCCTCGAGACAGCCAAGGAGCAGCTGAAGCACATCATAAGTTCCAACAACGACACAAGTGGAATCTCCATTGACCTGATCATTCGTGTCGTCTCCTCTTACTTCAATGTATCTCCTTTTGATATAAAGGGTAAGAACAAGAATCAGTCCGTTGTGCTTCCAAGACAGCTTGCCATGTACCTTTGCAGAAAACTCACTGATTTCTCCACTACCGAAATTGGTTCAGAGTTTGGTGGAAAGAATCATACCACCGTTATGTACAACGTCCAGAAAATGGAAGCCCGTCTGAGATCCAGTGAGAAGGAAATCAACAATCTCATTGAAAAACTTGAAACCCAAATCAAGCTGGAATCCAAGAAATAAGTCAAAAAAATCCTGTCAGTAACCTGTGCATAAGATGCCTTTATGCCCTCATGTCATGTCAGTTTCCAAAGATAACTTTTTTCTCTGAACAACTATGAACAGGTTATGCACAAGATGTTCAAAAACAAGGCTGCGAATATAACTTATTCCACCAAAGAATTACTAGGTTACGAACATTTTTTGTGCTATTATTAGGATGATTATAAGAAATATATTTATTACTTTTTATTAATAGGAGACTATTATGAAATTCGTCTGCCAGAAAAGCGCAATTCTGAAGGAAATATCAAACGCACTTGACTTCACATCACAGAGAAACACACTTGCTGTCTATGCAAATGTCTGTCTCATCCTCAACGGCAACAACCTCACCGTCAAGGCTACCGACCAGAAGATGAGCTATGTCTCCGAAATGACCGTAGAAGGTCTGGAGAATGGCAGCACAACTGTTGTTTGTGACAAGTTCCTCAACATCATCAAGAATCTTCCTGAAACTGACATTCTCTTTGATGAGTCTGATGAAAAGATCAAAATCAAGCCACAGACCATGGCAATTGAGTTCAAACTCAGAACTATTGAAGCATCTGCTTTCCCAAGTCTCAACTTTGCAGACGAAGCCGGTTACTTCAAGATTGCCCAGAAGGACTTTACTGACATGATCAATCAGGTCATCTTTGCTGTCAGTGACGACGAATCCAAGTATGCCATGAACGGAGCTCTTCTGGAAAAGGATGGAAACAGCCTGATCATGGTTGGAACCGATGGTAGAAGACTCTCTTATATAAAGAGACAGATTGATGCAGAGATTCCTGAGTTTCCAAAGGCAACCATTCCAAGCAGATTCCTCAATCTCATCAAGAAGATTTCTGTTGGCGAAGGTGAATTTGAGATCAACGTTGGTGCAAACTCCATTTCTCTCAGATTCGGTAGTTGCACAATTTCATCTTCTCTGATCAAGAACGACTTCCCATCCTACCGAAGAGTCATTCCAGAGAACCAGTCCAAAGTCTGTATCGTCAATAATGCAAAGCTCAGTGATGCTTTGAAGAGAATTTCTCTTCTTGTTGAAAACAAGTACAAGAAGATCATTTTGGAGTTTGATCAGAACAAGCTCACCGTCTACTGTGACGAAAGTGATGTTGGTGCAGGTCGTGAGGAGATTGAATGCCAGTACGAAGGTGAAAGCCAGCGCTGTGCAATGAACTATACCTATCTTCTCAGCCCACTGAAGGTCATGGATGGAGAAGAGGCAAGAATTGAGTTCAGCGAGCCAGGTAGACCATTTACCGTCAAGTCTGAGCCTGCCAGGGACTATCTGCATGTCATCATGCCAATGAACCTCAACTAAATGAAAATAAAGAAGCTGGTCCTGGACGGTTTTCGAAATATCCAGGACCGCGAAATTGATACCTCATTCAAACAGATCATACTCACTGGTGAAAACGGACAGGGAAAGACAAACGTTCTCGAAGCTGTGTATCTGTTGTGCTATGGAAGTTCGTTTCGTACGCAGAACGTCAAGGAAGCTGTCACCTACGGAAAGGATATGTTCTATTTGAGTTCCACCTTTGAAGATGCACAGGGTCTTGAGCGAAAAGCCGAGATTTCCTTTGATGAGGGAAAAAAGAGAATTCGACTGGATGGAAAAGAGATCAAAGACAGAAAAGAATTGATTTACTGCATTCCATGCATTGTCTTCTCTCACGATGATATTGAGTTTGTCAGAGGCGAACCGGAAAACCGACGAAAGTTCTTTGACCAGACCATGACTATGTATGATCCAGTGTTCTTTGATGATCTTCGTCGCTACAAGAGCGTTCTCAAGCAGCGAAATGCTGCACTCAAAGATCAGCGTTACTCCCTTTTGGATATCTATGACGACAAACTTGCTCGCTATGGAATGCCAATCATGAAGGCAAGAAGCTCTGTGTGTGCATCGTTCAGTGCAATTTTTCCGGATATCTATAATGCAGTGGCTCTTGAGGATAGAGGAATTGATATCAAGTACAGACCATCCTGGTCGATGGACCTTTCCTATGACCAGATTCTCCAGAAACTTCAGGAGCAGAGAGACACCGATATCAAGATGAACACAACAACCAGCGGACCGCATCGAGACCGCTTTTTGATTACGGACAAAAACGGTGTGTTTGTGACGGGAGCTTCTACCGGACAGATGCGCCTTGCCTCTCTGGTGTTCCGCTCCGCACAGGCTGCCTTCTATCGACAAAAGACTGGACTCAATCCGATTTTCCTAATTGATGATGTTCTACTTGAACTTGATAATGCAAAAAGAGCAAGGTATCTGTCATATCTAGGACACTATAATCAAGCATTCTTCACGTTCCTTCCAGAGGAGAAATACTTTGGTTCCTTCTTTGATTTGCATGGTGAGGATACCAGAATCTATCAGGTAAAGGAGGGAAGGTTTCTAAATGGCTGATTCCAAATTCAGAAAGAAAGACAACTATGAACCTCTTGCCAACGAGGATCCGGTATCCGGAAAGGTGTTCTTTGACCAAGTGCTTGATCGCTTCCATATTGACCTTTCCGACCCATGCAACCAGGTTATGATCCAGTGGAGAAATATTGTCGGTGATGCGATTGCCGACCATGTGAAGTGCGACAGCATCAAGGATGGCATTATCTATGTCAGCTGCGACCATCCATCCAGAGCTTCTTATATCCGCTTGAATTCCAAGGAGATCATCAAGAAGATCACCGGCATTTTCCCTGAACTTGATTTGAAGAAAATAATTACTCGCGTCAGAAGTTAGTTCCACCACTTGACCAAATTCTGTCCTACATTTATACTCAAGTGCTCAGGAAATATCCTGATGAACAGAAAATCCCGCGTTAAGCGATATATATGGAGATAAACCATGAGTTACAAAGGCAAAAGAACCTATCAGCCAAGTAAAGTAAAGAGAAACAGAAAGTTTGGATTCAGAGCTCGCATGGCAACAAAGGGCGGCCGTCTGGTATTGGCAAGAAGAAGAGCAAAGGGCAGACACAGTCTCACAGTTTCTGATGAGAAGAAGCCTTACTAAGAATCAGATAATCAGATTTAAAGCAGATATTGACAATCTTTTCAAAGCAGGAAAAAGATATTCTCTTTCCTGCTTTAAGTTGTATGTAGCCGAGAACAATCTTTCCTACAGCAGAGTAATTGTCATTCCTGTAAGACACTATGGAAATTCAGTCCAAAGGAATCTTATCAGACGCCAGATCAAAGAGATCTGGAGACTCAATCAGGATAGGATTTCAGGTGGGCTGGATTTTGCTGTCGTTGTGTACCCAACACGCGACAAGACCCTTTCATATGAAGAAAAGGAAAACACAATTCTCAATCTCTTTAGGAAAAGCGGCTCCATTGCGAGCTGATTTTCTTTTATAGAGCCTTTCCTCTTTTTTTGTATGTTCGGGTTTTCTTCTTTGACGATAACAAATTAGGAGCATAACTATGGACAAAAAGACGATTCTGGCTATCGTCCTTACCGTGATAGTCATTACCATCAGTATGTTCATCCAGTCTTATTTCTTCGCACCTGAATATCCTATGGATAACGTTCAGGATACCGAGATGCCTACAGAGGCAGTCGAGAATGAGACTACAGTTGAGACAACTCAGGATAAGCTTGCCATTGTCGCAAGTTCCGCAAACACATCCAGTGAGCCTTTCACCTATGAGACAGACCTTCTGACCATCACCTTCGATCCAGCTGGTGCAAGCATTTCCTCCATGGTCATGAAGAACCATGCCAATGCTGATGGTGAATATGTCGATCTCGTCTTTAGAGGTGAGAACGACCACAATGCATTCCTTATGTATTGGGGCGATGACAGAACAAATCCGATTACCGACAACTTCAAGTATGCAGTTGACGGCAAGAAGGTCATCTTCACCAATGACTATGTGAATGCCAGCGGTCAGAAGTTCACCATCATCAAGACCTATGAGTTCAAGGATGGTGAGTATCTGTTCGCCGTTACCATTGACATCAAGGGTGATGCAAACTTCACAGGTCTTGTGAACAACGGCTATGCCTATACATTGGCTTACGAGCCACAGGTAGGTCCTTCCTTCACACAGATGAAGAACAACGGCTATGACTATAGACGTGTCTATCTTGATACCTTCAAGAAGAACGGAAAGCTCAAGAAGACCACTGCAAGATTCTCAAACGGTGTCTACACAACCACAGATTCCATCCAGTGGGTCAGCGTCGCAAGCAAGTACTTCACAGTCGTCGCACTTCCACAGAACAACGTCAACTACAAGATCACAGCTGTTCAGGGAGCAACCGACGATGTTATGCAGACCGACAGCATCTATCTGTCACGTCCTGCAACAGGTACAAGCACAAGCGATACCGTGTACTTCTATGCCGGTCCTCAGCTCAAGAGCTATCTTGGCTCCTACTACAGCGGCATGGACAATGCATGGGGTCTGAAGAACACCAATCTTGACGCTGCAATGGACAGCTCATCATGGCTCGGATGGCTTGAGAACATCCTCAAATGGATGCTCACAATCCTTTACAAGATCATTCCAAACTATGGTATTGGAATCATCCTGCTTACCATTATCCTTAAGCTGCTTCTGTGGCCACTTACCAAGAAGGGTACCGATTCCACAGCCAAGATGACTGCTTTGCAGCCGCAGCTGCAGGAACTTCAGGAGAAGTACAAGGACAATCCTCAGAAGCTCAATATGGCAACAGCAGAGCTGTATCGCGCAAACGGTGTAAGCCCAATGGGTGGATGTCTTCCAATGCTGCTGCAGTTCCCGATTCTCATTGCATTCTACGGACTTCTGAACAAGCACTTTGAGCTTCGTGGTGCCATGTTCATTCCTGGATGGATCTTCGACCTTTCCGCTCCAGAGACCATTTTCACACTGGGCTTTAACCTTCCATTCCTCGGAAATGAGATTCACCTGCTGCCGATCCTTTACACAGCAAGTATGATCCTGTCCATGAGAATGACATCCAACACAGGTGCTCAGAATGGTCAGGGCCAGGGAACTATGAAGTTCATGACCTACGGAATGCCGATTCTGTTCTTCTTCATCCTTTACAGTGCACCATCCGGACTTCTGCTTTACTGGTTCGTTTCCAACGTTCTCACCATGGGATCCCAGATGCTCACAAACCGCAGACTCAAGAACAAGCCTGTCGTTATCGCACAGGAGAAGAAGGAGCCTGAAGCTGTCAGAAAGTATCAGGAGAAGCTCAAGAGACTTGAGGAAGAGAAGGCCAAGGCTGAAAAGGCTGCCGCAAAGAACAAGAAAAAGTAATTAGAGGCATATATATGACAAGAGATTTTGAAGGTAAAACAGAACAGGATGCTATAAATCAGGCCATTGAAGCCCTCCATATCGAAAGGGAGGACTTCGATGTTGAGATTCTGGACAATGGTCGCAGAGGCTTTTTCAAGAAGGCTAATGTAAAGATCCGTGTCCACATCGATGCAGAGGAGGTTGAGCAGAAGCCTGCTCTTCCAGAAGATGATTTTGAGGCCCAGAGCCCAGCTGAATTCTCCGATTATGAAGAGGATGAGGAAGAGGACATTGAGCCGGATGAGGCTTTCGAGGCTCAGGTCTGCCAGTTCATTGATGGTGTTGTCGAGCACATGGGCTATGAGTCCAAGACAACTGTCACCTCCCGCAAGGGCAGAAAGGTGAACCTTGACATCGCAAGTGAGTCATCCAATATCATCATCGGAAGAAAGGGTAAGAACCTTGACGCCATCCAGGTTCTTGCAAACGTCTTTGCAGGTAAGCTCGATTCCGAAAGAAAGATCATCGTCGATTCCGAGGGTTACAGAATCAGACACGAAGAGCAGATCATCAAGAACGCTTACAGAACCGCACAGCAGGTCCGTAAGACTGGAAGATCCCGCCTTCTTGAGCCAATGAATCCGTATGAGAGACGCCTGGTTCACACTGCACTCAACGATGTGACAGGAATCGAGACCAAGAGTGAAGGCGAAGGCCTTTACAAGCAGGTCAGAATCATCTGCAAGAAGAGATATTGAGATTGTAGAATAAATCTACAATAAAAGAGAAAAGGAGCTGTAACAGAATTCGGTTTTTCCGAATGGAAGTGCAGCTCCTTTGTTTTTATGTCAGCCTGCACATATGCGTGTGGATGATTTGACGTCTATCTTCCATTTTCCATCCACACCTGTTGATGAATTGTCTGATTCCTGCTCTTTTCCACCCACAATTGAAGCCAATCACAATAGTTGTGGCTCTTCTGAAGTTCGGGGAATCTGCGATTGTGGATTGGCTTTTGCGATGCCTGTGCAGACTAGCGGTCGTAGGTGCCAAGCGGGCAGGATAGCCCAGCTTCGGGCACCTGACTGCGACCCTTTGGGGAGTATGCAGCAGGCCTTGCATGGCCCATACACATGAGCCCACTGCAAATGTATTCCAA
>JAKSPE010000019.1 GCA_024405015.1 Sphaerochaetaceae bacterium | reverse complement strand
TAGGCTCATGTGTGTAGGCCATGCAAGGCCTGCTGCATGCTCCCGATGGGACGCAGTCCGTCACAAACGCCGGGCTATCCTGCCCGCTCGGTGACCTGGACGCTAGAATGCACAGGCATTTCACAGCCGACCCACAATCGCAAAACTTAAAACAGAGAGAATTCACAAATTTAGACTAGAGCCTGATACTATCGGAACAGTTTCACTGCCTCGAGGACATTCGCCTTGTTTACAGTGATCTTTGCACCTACAGTTGCCTGCATGCTCTCAAAACGCTGGCCTGGGATATTCTGGTAATTGAAAGCCTCCACCAGTGCCGCAGAAAACATGAGATCAAAACCAGAAACAATCTCATAGTCCAGACTCATACCGAGATTCAGAATGCCTTCAACCGCCTTGGTCTCTGGTACCCAGGTTGCGTTGTTGTGCCATTCGGACTGGCCTGCATACCTTTTGTGCTCATCCCAGGAGTTTCGGTAGCCATGACGACGATACATGATATCAAACGCAAGATCTGCACGTGAGGTGCTGTAGGAAGAGCCGAAAGCCACTGCAATCGAATCTGCACCATAATACCAACCAAGAGGTGCCATCTCACTGAAATCAGAGCGGGAGTTACCCACATAAAGATCTGTCTGGAAGTATTCTGGGGCAACGCCGAACTCAGGATCCGGATCCTGAATCTGTCTTTGGTTCATGTATGGTGTTGTCATGACGCCTTCAAGCCACAGGTTCAAAATGCCCTTTCCAACGACAGAAGTCCAGGAAACATTTGCAAGAACGCCATAGGTTGATGGAGGGTTGTCCTCATCATCCTTTTCCGATGCAAGCTGAAGCTGGTCGAAATTCACCTGGGCATTGAACTCAAAACCGTGTGGCAAAGTCATGCCGACTTCAAAGCCCATGTAGTTGTTTGTCGTTCCTCCAATGAATGAGAACTGGTTATGAAGGAACATGAACGGATTGTAGAAGCGGATATCCCCAAGAGCATCATTGGAATAGACAAGCATCCCCTCAAATGCACTTGCTGTGAAATGGTCAAGAAATGAAGCGGAGAATCGATGGTCAATCACCGCAGGGGAAGCCTGATCATAGTCATGGAAGAACGTCTCGGACCTGTCAGCGCCAAGAGCCTTCTTCTCTGGGTCAAAGGCTCGGACTGTCATGTCGTAAGTCACATGAGGACTAACATAAGAGACCTTCGCATAGTTCTGGAACGTGAAATTGTCTCCCAAAGCCATGTTTCCGGTCTTTCCGTCTCCTGCAGAAAGACGATCACGACCAATCGAGAAATTCAGTCTCTCTCCTCCCACAGATGCCCATACAGTAAGTGGCATAGCACCTTCAATGAGGCCGATTTCCAAAGACACAGGCTTGTTGATGGACTCACAAGAGAATCCTGGAGTAAGGCCAATCTCAAAACGCGCAGCAGCATTCTTGGTCCAGGCGTTAGCCGTGAAGTAATCGACATTCACAGCATCGCTGACACGCTTGTACAGCTGCGCGAAATCAAGTTCATCGGAAGAGCGGTTGAAACGGACCTGGCTTCCAACTTCCAGAGCTGCATCAATGGACAAATCGTCATCCAACGCAAAAAGAGCATCTTTCTGTGGCTCGGACAAGGCAGAGACCAGGTTCTCATACAATGCAAGAGCATAGTCGTCGAACTGACTTGCATCCATGGATAGCACAAGAACAAGAAGCTGGTCCCCTGTCACAGGATAAGTCGGCTCAGGCATGGCGGAGCCGGATAGTCTTTTCAAGGTTCTGAAAGTCTGGACCTCATCAGAGGTCACTCTGTAGGTTGCCTGATTGGCGAAAACGGAAACAGCTGCAAAAACCAGCAGCAAAGAAACGATGAAGATTTTTTTCAGATTCATGATAGCACCCTGCTTGATTGCTTATTGTAGAATACCAATGCCGGCAAACAGAAACCAACAAGGGGAAACAGAAGTTACAGACTTTTTAGTAAAAGTGAAATCTCACGTATTTGAAAGTGCGAAGTGCTGTTTGGCCAGCCCCATCAGATAGCGTTCATCATCGATTTCCTGCTGATATGGATGGGTTTTTGCGATTTTGGCAAAAGAGGCCTCATGCTTTTGTGCATCCTTTGCATTTCCATCGGCCAAAGCCTGCGTATACAGAACACGGATCATCGATGGCATAGTGCGCATCGCCTTCTGGTATTTGACAAACTCCTTGGTCATAAAACCATCCAAAATGTCCTTTCGGTTTTCGTGCATCAGTTCAAACCAGATGCGCTCATTGACAAGCAAGATCCGAATGACAGGATGAAGACTCTGGCCCGTCTTCTCCAAAGCCTCTGCAATGGCCCGATCCCCATCTTCGAACCTGTGATGAAACAGAGGAATCTGAGCGTTGGAGGCAATGCTGGATGCGATATGCGGATTGGTAGGATCGGCATCCTCTGGCACTGCATAAAGGTCCTGTGGGAAATCCGCAAGTGCAACACCTTCAGCAAGCAGTGCATTTCCCATCATGGAAGACCAGAAAGCACGAACCGCAACAAGATTCTTTTCCAGGTTTACAGCGTTGTCACCATCGTTGTTTGCCATCGGAATTCCGTTCATCAGTGCAGTGATGGCACTGAGCACCGCAAAGGAAAGCACAAACATCCCACCAAAGGAAGCCATCGGAACAACAAAACACAGCGGCAAACTCACGACAAAACATAAGACATTCAAAAGGATTCCACCGAGGTTGTACAATCTCACAGGAATTCCCTTCTCGGTCCACACCGGAGGCTTCATCAGGCACTGCCCGGCGGTTCCGGCCAGGCTGAAACGCTTGAGCTTCAGTTTTCCGTTCAGCTTAATCAGAGTGATGCTGAATACACGGTAAGAGACAAACGAATAGCCACTGAGAAGGCCTGCAATCAGATGACCTGCCTCATGGACCATGATTACCAGATCATATACCAAAACCACGAAAAGGCAGTTAAGCACCAAAAGGGATTCAAAGACCAGAAATGAAGCGTCTTTTCCTGCCATACGAATCGCATTTGGAATGGCACAGAGCCCGAAAGACGCACCCATCACAAGGCCAAGCAGTATGCGAAGAAGTTTCTTGAAGGTCTTCATGCGTCCTCCGAATCTGGAGCCTGGCCATTGTGGGCGAGCCACTTGCATTCGGAAACCGCCATTTCCGAGAAAGTTGCCTTGAACGAAGACTCCTCTGGGCTACAAGCATAGATACCGAATCGAATGTCTTCAGAGGCCTTCCACATATGGCAGACACGCATCTGGCTGTAATTCATTCCATCTGTTGAACACTCAACGCAAAAGTCATCCTCTCGCCTACTGAATCGGTACCACATGGACTTGATGTTGGCATCAATAGCCGTTGTTGCCCAGTCGGAATAGCCCATGTTGGTGACGACGCTTCCAAGATGCTGGAAAGTTTCGTTCTCATATTCAATGGAAGCTTTCAGCCAGTTCTCGCTGTCCAGATACATGACAATGCCGCACTGATCAAACCGATGCTTGCTGTCAAATGCAGTTTTCACAACAAAGGAAAAATACTTTTCAGAAGTGCTCATCTGCAGAACCGGAGCATTGTCGTTTCGGAAATGATAGTAGGTTCTCTGCCACAGATCCGTATGCGGTTTTGTGACAATCTCGATGCAATTCTCAGAAATGGAATACTTCTGAGGCTCTCTGGTCCACAGCCATTTTCCTGGATCAATTGCCATAGAACCCTCCTCTCAGACAACGCTTAACGGACGGATACCACTTTAGCGCCAAATGGCATAAGAGACAATCTTGCAAGTTTGAAAAACTGGCGACCGAATGGGATTCCGATGATGGTGATACACCAGACAAGTCCGACAACAAGGTTACCGACAGCCATTGGAATACCGGTGAAGATAAGCCAGAAGACGTTGGCAATCAGACTCAGAGTCCCTCCGTCATACTCAATCTCCTTACCGAATGGCCACAAGGCAAGACCTGCAAATTTGAAGCACTGGATTCCGATTGGAATTCCGATAATAGTGACGCACCACAGCAGTCCTGCAATCACCCAAGCAAGTGCACTTTCCAGGCCTCCAAAGATGAACCAAAGGATATTTCCGATCAATCTCATTTTTCATGCTCCTCATCCAAAAGGCCATAGGCCTTGTATTTGTCCAACATCATACGGTACAGCATGCGATTTGCAAAGTACTGACGGTAGGTCGCAGTTTTCTCCTTCCCCGCAGCCTTGAGCCTTTCCATCTGGGCCGTCTCATAATCCGCCTGCTTCCGAATCGCGCAAAGCATGGCCTCAAATGCCTCCAAGCGGTCTGTCATCGTTTAAGTACCACCTCCCCATTTCGTCCGCATTATAAATACCTTTGCCCTAAATGACAAATGAAAAAAGGTGCGAACCCCAAGGTGCCCACAGAGTTCACAGACACAACAGCATTAACAGGACCAAACGGATTTGCTCTTCTTCCCTCAAACAAAAAATAAAGCCTCTCCGTCCATCAAACGGAAAGGCCCTTCGAAAATGAGAGTTCTATCAGTCCTTCTTTGCCTGCTTGTATCCCATGACAACCATCCACATGTACATGCAGGTCTTTGGCAGCATGAGCATACCGATCATCGGACTGACGTCAGCCCAGAGAACAACCGGAAGGTAGAAGGCAAAGCTCAGAAGAATGGCAAGCCACATCCACTTGTACTCAGGATCGGCTCTTTTGATGAAATACAGCACAATCATGATGATTCCCATGATGGTGAATGGGATGTTTCTGTAGATACCCCAACTTACAGGGTCTGCCCCGGTCCAATCATTCTGCGGCATGAGACACAAAGCCACTCTTGCAATGGCTAAAACGATCATTGTATAGCGCAAAACGGTGTTTTTGCTGCTGTAGCGCATCTCATAGATGAAATACAGAATCAGATAGAAGGCTGTCATGGTGATGGATGTGATCATTTTTCCGATGCCCAGTGAAACATGATAGTCACCAGCCTGGTTGACGGCAGCAAAGATTCTAGGAACCAGATGGAACGCATCTCCGAACACCAGTGTCAGACACATGATTCCAAAAAGTCTGACCTCCTTGAGCCTTGCACCGTTCTTTACGATTCTGTAACCTGTGATGCTTGTGAATACCAGATAGAAAACGCAGAAAACCGCTTCCATGATCTTACCCATACTCTTCTCCCCCCCATCTTCCCATAGGAATTGGCCCTATCATAGTGGTTAATGGGAAAGACGGCAACCTCTTTGCCCTTGGCAAGACCAAAGGCTTTCCCGACTCAGTTCAGTTTGCCATAGTCCTCATCACTGACGGCTTCAAGCCACTGAGTCGAGCTATTCTCACCAGGGACCTCAATGGCCAAATGGCTGAACCACTGATCTGGAGCAGCACCATGCCAGTGTTTCACTCCGGCTGGGATGTTGATACAATCACCTGGGTGCATCTCAATGGCATCCTTACCCTCTTCCTGATAATAGCCACGACCCGCGACACATACCAGAATCTGGCCACCGCCTTTGTCTGCCTGATGGATATGCCAGTTGTTGCGGCAAGATGGCTCAAATGTGACATTGAAAATACCCACCTGGGACTGGGAAACCGGCGCCAGATAACTTTTCCCGACAAAATACTTGGCGTAGGCATCATTCGGCTGACCGATTGGAAAGATCATCTGCTTGGCGTGGGCTCTCATAGCCTCATCGTCATAAGGGCAGTCTCCCTCACCGACCTGCCAGATTTCCTTCGCCATGTTGAACACAGCCCAACCCTTTGGCCAACCGGCATAAAAAGCCACATGGGTGATGATTGCAGAGATCTCCTTCTGGGACACCCCGTGGCTCTTGGCGTTCTGAAGATGATACTTCAAAGAGGAATCGGTGATTCCAGATGCCATCAGGGCGACAACCGTGATGATGCTTCTGGTCTTCACATCCATATCACCGTTGTTCCAGTTCTCTCCAAACAGCACATCATCATTGAAATGTGCAAACTGTGGTGCAAAATCACCTAATGCAGTTCTACCTGCAGTCTGTACGATTCTCTTCATCGGTTCATCTTCCCATCTTTGCAGCGAATTTCTTGAGATTCTCAGGGATGTGGATGGTCTGTGGGCAGACCTTCTCACAGGAATGGCAATTGATGCAGCACTCAGGCTGCTTGTCTGGAGAGACGGAGGCCAAAGCCATCGGTGCAATGAAGTCTCCGGAACCTGCAACCATTGCCTCATTGTAAAGTTTGAGAAGGAACGGGATGTCCAGTTTCTTCGGGCACTTTGCTACGCAATAGTGACAGCCAGTACAAGGTACGGTAGTCTTGCGAATCATGTCATCAGCAACCGCAAGAATGAGATTCATCTCTTCATCGTTTAGAGGTCTGTTCTGTGCATAGGTCTGGACATTGGCCTTGAGTTGCTCCATGTTGGACATGCCGGAAAGCGTCATGGTGACACCTGGAATGCTCTGCAGGAAACGGAAAGCCCATGCCGGAACGGATTCCTCAGGTCTTGCCTCTTTAAGCTTCTCTGTTGCCTCTTCTGAAAGGGATGCCAACTGACCACCACGGACGGGCTCCATGACCCAAATTGGAATGTTCCACTGATTCAGAAGTTCCACCTTGCCCTTTGCATTCTGGAACTTGTAGTCAAAGTAATTGAGCTCAATCTGCGCAAATTCCATATCCTTGCCATAGGCATTGAGGAACTTTGTGATGCAATCGATATCACCATGGGCAGAGAAACCCAAGTGGCAGATTCTTCCGTTTCGCTTCTGCTCCATGAGGTAGTCGAAGATGCCATATTTCGGATCCAGATAGGCATCGACATTCATCTCACATACGTTGTGGAACAGGTAGAAGTCAAAATGGTCCACCTGACACTTCTCAAGCTGTCTCTCGAAAATCTCCTTGACCTTCGGCATGTTTGCCATGTCGTAGCCCGGAAACTTGGAGGCAAGATAGAAGCTGTCCCGGTCGTAGTTCTTCAGAAGTTCACCAACAACAAGCTCTGAATTTCCGCCATGATAACCGAAAGCAGTATCGTAATAGTTGATACCGGCCTGCATGCAATAGGCAATCATTTCACGTGAGCGTTCCACATCGATTCTGCTGTCGTTTCCATCCACGATAGGGAGTCTCATGTTTCCCATACCAAGTGCGGAAAGTTTCAAATCCTGAAAATTGTTATATGTCATCGTCGTACCTCTATTCTAATTTGCAGCAGGTCCAATACCTGTCTTCTTCAACCAATTTGCGATCTCATCCCTGGAAGTCCCACCTGCGAATCTGCGGCCATCCTTCCAAATTGTGGTGCCAGAACATAGTGGATGGAGGTTCCTGTCACTGGAGCCCAATCCACTGGACGCGGAAGTACAGAACGGAACAATCGTCTTTCCTGCAAAATCATAGCTTTCCAGAAAAGTGTAGATGATACGCGGAGCCTGTCCATGCCAGATCGGATATCCAAGAACAATGGTATCGTACCCTTCCATGTTCGCAACCCGATTGGCAATTTCCGGCCTTGCGGAAGGGTCACTCTGCTCTCTATCCGCTCTGCAGTTCGTGTAATAGGCAATATCAGCAGCGGTGTATGGTACAAGGGCCTGAATCTCAAACAGATCTGCACCAAGCACATCGGCAGCATATTCAGCCAAAGTTCTGGTGGTTCCGGTCTGGGAGAAATACACGACAAGAACATTCTTGCTACTTTGCATGGATTCCACCTTGCTCTCTGCATTGGAACAGGCAAAAAGGTTCCCTATGGCAAGTAGAAGCATCAGCAATACACCAACACGTTTCATATACATTCCATCCATTCGAATTTGTGAAAAATAGTATACCGTTTCCGACAATCTTATATCAAATACGAATTAAATATGCAGTTGCATTCCCAAAAGGTATTGCATATCCTTATGGAAAGGAGAGTTTCCATGGACATCAGAACACTTCAATACTTCCTTGCCATCGCAAAAGAGGAAAGCATCACAAAGGCTGCAGAAACACTGAATATGACACAACCACCCCTGTCCAGACAGATGAAGGATCTGGAGCAGGAACTGGGCAAGCAGCTGTTCATTCGTGGAAGCAAGAAAATTGTCCTGACCGAGGACGGGAAACTACTGAGAAAGCGTGCAGAGGAACTGGTTGCCCTGATGGACAAAACGGTCATTGAACTCACATCGAACAATGCGAAAATCACGGGAGATATTCTGATTGCCGCAGGAGAAACGGAGAACATCGCCTATCTTGCCAACATTGCCAAGGCACTTGGTGAAAAGTATCCGGAGATCCACTACCACCTATTCAGTGGTGATTCCAATTATGTGAAAGACAGACTGGACAACGGTCTTGTGGATTTCGGCCTTGTCATCGGAACGGTGGATATCAGCAAATACGAATACATCAAGTTACCGGTCTCGGATAGCTGGGGTGTCATCATGCAGAGGAGCTCTGAACTTGCCGCATTTGACAGCATCCGTTCCGAACAGCTTCAAAACAAGCCGATTCTCATGTCCTATCAATCAGCCACCAACAGTGACATTCTGGACTGGCTCGAAAAAGGAGACCCTAATCCAAACGTGATTGCAACATACAATCTGGCCTACAACGCGTCGGTTTTCGTCAAACGGGGATTCGGCTATATGCTATGTCTGGACAACATACTGGACACCTCACCAGAATCAGGTCTGATCTTCCGCCCAGTATCTCCACCCATGCAGGCAGACATGTTCATCATCTGGAAGAGGCATCAGATGTTCGGCAAAGCAGCTGGCGCATTTCTGGATGCTATCAAAGAAAGCACGCGGTCCTAACAAATCATCAATCTGCATTTTCACCCAAGTCATCCAGCAGATCTATCAGCTTGGCTGTTATGGCAAGGCAATTCGCAAGGCCTTCCCGATTCATGTTGTCCCAGCTGTCCTTGCGGGTATGGTAGTAGTCTTCCAGTTTGTGGTTCAGCCCTGTCACACCAATGGAGCGGAAACCGCCCTGTGTGAACGCCGCACTGTCTGTAGCCCCTCCAAATGGCGGAACCCACCCTCTTTTGCAAGGGACATTGACCGTGGCAGCTGCATCCAGAAACAGATCACCCAGTTCCGCGCTAGCTTTGACCGTTCCGTTGAGATCCCGTTCATTGATGGCAAGATACTTAGGGTCGTGAATGGTATCGTAGCAGAGAATATAGGTTGGAACATCCTGGTAATCGTTTTTGTGTGCCTCACACCACGCTTTTGCACCTTTTAGGCCCGCCTCTTCAGAACCTGTCAAAATCACACCCAGTTCCGTATGCTCCAACTCAATGCCGCTCAGCTCCAATTCTCGCAGAAGCGAAAGCCCCATATAGCACCCACTGAGATTGTCATTGGCGCCATCCACAATTCTTTTTGGATTGTAAGTGAAAGCCACAAGAACAAAGAATGGGACAAAGAAACCGAAATAACCGTAAATGGAAGATACACCAGAACTGCCACATAGTGTCAGAACCGAAAATGTCATGCACAGCAGCACGCCGATCAAGGCCATCAGGCCTGGAATCTCAAACACGATACCGCCACAGTAATGGTTCAGCGGGAACTCCCAGGCAGCATCGATGTGGCCGTTCAGAAAGATGCGTTGTCGCACTTCCCCTTTGCAAGAACGCACTGCTGTAACATTCGTTCCTGTGCGCTTTGGGAAAAGAGGATCAATAATCGGCTTGTACAGGCAGAACTGAAACACAAAGAGAAACATCGCGATGCTTCCTGACACCAGGCTGACAAGCGGATGGAGGTAGAAACCTGCCCAACACAGCACGTCAAAGAATGCGGAAAAACGGAAGTATCCGTAGAAGGCAGAGGGATGCTCGTGAAAAGATTCCTCCAGAACGCTGTCGCAGCCACAATCCGTTTTCAGCTTTTGCGCCATGTACTGTGCTGCTTCCCGTTCCCCTTCACTTCCTGGCTCACGTTTTTTCAGATTCTGGCAGATGTGCCGGATTTCCTGGAGTATGTAATTTACTGCGCGGTCTCGGTCAATGTTCATTTTTCAATATCGAATGTGAAAGCACCATTTGAGCATTTGCCGTCGGTCTCCACAATGACATAGACCTTACCGGCTTTGAGAGAAAAGACTTTTGTGCTGACCTCTTCGCCTCCATGAATGGACAGAATCGGTGTCTTTGTACCGTTGTCATCATAGTAAAGAGTAGCACTACCGGACTCGAGTTTTGCAGAGCAGCTTAATGTGTCATTTCCTGAGCTCTTCATCTTGAACACCATTTTCCCATCGAAACCCGAGAATCTCATATAGGAAGAGTTTGCACGATTGGAATGCACAAACAGGGTGGCTTTATAGGAGGATACATAATGGCGACTTGAGCAGCCAACCAAAACCAAAAGCAGGACAACACAAACCAAAGCAATCAGAATTCTCTTCATAAACTATCTTACCTCCGCTTAATGGTCGGCTCTGCTATAGCCGTTTTTCATATGCTCACTTGCAACCTTCAAGACCTTACCAAGGACATCGGTTGTAGCCTTTCTGGCCATTTCAGAGAGCGCCTCATTGGCCTTTTGGGCAAGTTTCATATCACCGGACTGTGCAATCTTCTGATCATATTCCAGCACAATGCGTCGGCCTTCCACCGTGACCTTCTCCTGATAGCGTTCAATAAGTTGGATGCAGGAACCGAAGTGTGCATCGGCAAGAGCACCCACCAGACGACTTGCCCAGTAGAAGTTCTCGGTCGAGACGTCCATTGTCACCTTGCCCAGATACTCCGGCATCTTCGGCACATTCGGATAGACCGGAAGCATGGCATTGAAGGCATTGGAGCCAAAGCAGATCCACTCGATACCCCGAATTGCCTCTGGGACATCGCTTCGAATCTGACAGATGCTTGTCACACCGGTTCTGCTGATGCCGATTGGACGATACATACCCTTCTGAGGAAGATCTGCTGCCGCATACGGGTTGTATGGGGTTCTCTGATAGTAGGAGGACAGCAGGTATTTCACATCCTCCACTGTGACTTTCTTGTCTGGGACCAAGGACCATGGGATATTGTCACTTTCCGGTCCGAACTCTGCGCAAGGGCCATCCCACTTATGGGAGAACGGTGTCAGATAGCGACCCATGAACCAAGCTCTTGGTGTGTTATAGACATGGTCGGAATCAGAACGGGAACCAAAGGCCCATCTTGGATCGAAATGACCGTCCTGGTTCTGGTCCAGATGATATTTCTCCACAAATTCCTTCAAATCAGCAGAGCAAAGGTACTCCTTCTTTTCGCCATAGGCATCGTCAAAGTCAAAATGATCCATACCGAACTGGTTTGGCATGATGACACAGCGATCATCTGGGACTCTTCTGGCAATCCAGTGGTGACCGCCGATGGTCTCCAGCCACCAGATTTCATTCTCATCATTGAAGGCGATGCCGTTGGATTCATAGGTTCCATACTGCTCCAGCAGCATACCAAGGCGCTCAACACCTTCTCTGGCACTGTGGATATACGGAAGAACGAGTACGACGATGTCCTCTTCGCCGATACCACCGACCTTGTCCTTTTCGCCCTTCTTCTGAGCCTTCTCATAGCGGACCAATGGGTCTGCAGACAGAACCCTTGGATTGGAGGTGATAGTCTCGGTTGCGGTCATACCGACCTGTGCAGCATTGATACCGGTTGCAGCCCAGATGCCATGTTTTGGGTCCACACTTGGACTTGCCGTGTAGCGCATCGGGTTCTCCGGAAGCTCAATCTCCAGATGAGAGATTACCGTCTTGTATTTTCTTGGCTGGTCCTTAGGCTCCACCACAATCAGTTTCTTCTCATCGAAGTAACCGTCATCGGTTCTGGAAATCATGGTTGTATTGTCATTGCTGGCTTTCTTTCCGACAAGTAATGTTGTACAAGGCATTGAAACTGCACTCCTTAAAAAACAGATTTGCTACGGCAGTATGGTCTACAGTTTTTTGTATGCGGAATTTCAGGTCATCTTAAGACCTTTCCATCCCCTTTCTACTGGCCATTCCATACCAGTTCAAACATAGCCTCAAGGCTCTCCGCTGTTGCGCTTTCGCTCATACTGAGGCTGTAGGAAGCCCCTTCTGCAAACCACAGTACAATCCCCTGACCCTGTTCATTGGTGTAGAGTTTGGCATCATCAAGGTCCTCGACGTGGGTCCAATTGTAGTACATGCCTGAGATATCCTGAAGCTCCTTGGTTTTCTTTGCTCTGTAGCAATACTCGGCAGAGCCATATTCAAAAGTCACCTGATCCAGAACGGAATCCTCAGAGCTGTAGATGCGCATCCATGTAGCTGTTGTGCTTGCCTTTGGAATGGAAAGTATCACCCCATCCAGTGCATGGATCTCTTCCTGGGACGATCCGTGCATCGGATTTGCAAGGCCCATGCCAACAGCCTCTACAGCTTCCTGCTGGTTCTCAGCGCTCTTGCACCCTACAAGCAAAGCAATAAGCATTGTTGCCAGCAATGCAATCACAAGTATCCTCTTCATCTCATTTCACCTTCTTGGCTTTTGGTTCTGGCAGTTCATCGTACATGGCATCACACAGCCTTGTCAGAAAGGTTCTGTCTTCGACACCAGGCACCACAAGCATCTGCTTTGCACCTTCATATGGCACAGCATATTCCGCATTCGGCATCATTGCAATCGCACTAGATATCGATTTCACCAGAAACCGATCATCGTAGATTCCACCAATGATTTTACCACGATAATAGAGGATGTACTCACCCATCATAGCCTTGTATGTCACATGTTCAAGACCAGACAGTTGCTCCATGATGAAATTCAGATACTCTTTGCTGGACGCCATAAAGACCACCTTTATTTTTGTTGGGAATTCAAAACATCAATGTGAATATCGATTACAATAAAAAAGGTAGAAGATAGAACGGCTCAAGAATCAGAGAGCCCTCTTTCCCTGCATCCTTTTGTGACAGCAGATAAGTTCTCAGAACGTGTTTGGAGAATTTCTCCGAAAATACCGTTATGGACTCATGAGCCCCCATTCCTGAAGATTTCACTTCAAAAGCATTGATTTTGCCACCTGCAGAAATGAGAAAATCCACTTCATAATAATGGGTACTATTCTCTTTTTCCCACGTATGGTAATAGAGTTTTCTACCTGAAGCGGCAATCATCTGAGCAACAAGATTCTCATACAAGTAACCCAAGTTTGCAGGGAGTTTATCGGAAAGCAGTTTTGAGTAGATTACATTTTCCGTCTCGGGTCGATCCATAAACAGGAGCGTCACGAATAGCCCAGTATCTGCCACATAGAGTTTGTAGTGATCATAATCCTTTGTGTGATCCAAACTCACCCCAGGATCTGTTGTGTTATAGCAGGCGAGAACGGTCTTTGAATCAATCAAATCATAAAGGAACTCTTCTGCCTTTGTATTGTTTCTCTTCTCAATTGCACTTGTAATCCGAAAATTTCGTGCCCCTTTCGCTAGCTGTGCTGGAATTGCCTTATATATAGCCGACAAGCGTCCAGAAGCATCCAGTTTTCTGAAATCTTCCTCATACAGTTCAATGATTCGTCGCTTTACTGCATCTATCTGCGAAAAGTTTTTACCATTTACATACGCTTCAACAGCCTGTGGCATTCCCCCAACAGCCATATAGATCCTCAGATCCCGCATCAATTTGCGATTGGTAGATTGACCTATTCCGCTACCAGAATCAGCGACACTCCTCAGAATTTCATAGTTGGAACCTACGGCAAGACAGAATTCCTCATAGTCCATAGGATATACCGGAATCTTCATTTCCTCAGATGGGATAAGAATATCCTTCACGTTCTTCTTGATTGAAATCAATGATCCGGTCTCCAGGTAATGATACCTACCATCTTTTACGAGATGTTTGATTGTCTGTCTGGCTTTTGGGAACAGCTGAACCTCATCAAATATGATAAGTGATTTATGTTCATAGAGTGTTACCCCTTTCTCTGTCTGCAAACGAAGAAAGAATAGGTCAAGATTCCCAATATCATCAAATATCTTTTTTATATTCTCGATCTCTTTCGAGAAATCCAGCATGACATATGACTTGTACTCTTTTTTTGCAAAACACTCGGCTATAGTGGACTTTCCTACACGTCTGGCACCTTCAAGCAAGACAGCATAACTGTCAGCGTACTCATTCTTCCATTTGAGTAACTTATCGTAAACTTTTCTCTTAAAATACATTACTATAATTAACCACCAAAATTTATGCGTTTCTTCAAGATTTATTTTAGCAGATTTGTGCGTTTCTTCAAGATTTTAAACTCGGAATTTGTGCATTTCTTCAAGATTTTGAAGCTTTCAGTTGCCGAGAATTCCTCGGGAACTGTAGCTGTCAACAAAAGTAGACACGAAAAAGATATCTTTTTGTTCCCTTTTTCCAGAAGTAGACACGGCAGGTTCTTTTCCGAAAAAACCGTTTCCCAAAGTGGACAAACCTAAGCCTTTTCCACCAATTTCATCCACAGAAGTGGACACGTTTTTGCAACCCTTTTTACTGCAAGGAATAGCATCATCCTTTGTTCTTCTTCCTCTTCTCGACGAACTTGGGCGTCTCCGAAAGCGTCCTGTTCGCGAACGTATCCCTCTTTTCCAGTTCCCCCCTCTTGTATCTCCTGTAGTAGTTGTCAGGGGTGTCGTAGTGGAGGGCGTAGCTTGGTCTCCTTGCGTTGTAGAACTCCACATAGTCGGCGACGACCTTGACCACTTCATCCCTTGACCTGCATTCACCGAGATGGAAGTCCATGAAGAGCTCCTCCTTTATCCATCCGTTCAGGGACTCGTTCACGGGGTTGTCCGTGGGCTTCCCCGCACGGGACATGGACCTGGAGATGTTCTTCTCCCTTATCAGGTCGTTGTAGGCGACGGAGGCGTAGACGGAGCCCTGGTCCGTGTGCAGGACCACAGGTTCGGTGCAGCCTTCCCCCGCAAGGATGTCGAGGACCTTCTGGAGCCCGGTGATGTACTGCATCCTGTCACCTCTCCTTTCTCCGAAGGTGTAGGATACGATCTGTTTCGTGAACACGTCGAAATAGAGGGTGAGCTCGAAGTAGAAGATCCACACATGGAACGCCGTCATGTCGGAGACGATGACCTGCCTTGGCCTATCCACGGTCTCCCATGTGGTGAATATCAGGTTCGGGTACTTGTCCTTCGTCTTTCGTGGCTTGTAGTGCGGCTGGTGCTTCGTCTCGGAGCGTATGCCCAACACCCTGAACGCTTTGTAGACGCTGCTGTCACCTGCAGAAAAGCCGCCGATGCGGATGAAGGCCGCAATCCACCTGTACCCATGGGACGGATGCTCTGCATGGGCCTTTGCGACAAGTTCCTGCAGCTTCTCCCTGTCTATGGCCCTTTGGCTGGCGTCCCTTCCCAACCACTTGTAGTAGCCGGACCGACTCACCTCCATGAGGTCGCAGACATCCTTTATGTCGTAGCCCCAGGTCTCGTGCAGGTCTCGGACTATTTCGCATTCTTCTCCTTTAAACGTCTGAACACCCGGCCCCCATCCGGCGTCGTCTCCACAATATAATTTTTTTTTAGCCTCTCGTTCTCGATGCGCAGCTTGAGGATCTCCCTCTTGCAGTTCTCCACGGTCGGATTCATACCTTCCGGAAGGACCTGCAGCCCACCATCCTTTGCCTTGGCTGAAACCAAGGCCTCAATGCCTCCCTCTGAATACTGCTTCAGCCATTTCTTGAACGCCTGGACGGTGATGTCGTTCACTTCGCAGAATTCCTTGATGTCCGTACCTTTCCTGGACAGGTATCTCTTGATCAGAAACTCCTTCTCCAATGGATTCAGATGTGCTCCCATGACAGTGTTCTCCTCTTGCTGTACCTCCCTGATTATACCATCAGGTACAACTTTTTTTCTCTCACTTCATGTCCACTTTTAAGATAGCATCAAATTCACTCAGCTTTCTGAGCCAAAACACGGCTGAGTGGAACCCAACCAAGATAGTGTGGATGGTCACCAGACAGTGCAGTAAGATGTTCAATCTCCTGATAGTCATCCACGCGAACCACATCACCGGCATCCCCACACCATTGTACAAAGTGTCATGCAAACTTCAAATATGTTTTAGTAAAGTCTTAATATCTTTATATGAAATGAAAAGGCTGCAACATCCAGTTGAAATGCTGCAGCCTCATCCCATTCATTTTTTGAAGGTTCGCTTTTTCCAGGCTTTCATTTTTTCCAAGATTCCCGCCAGGTAAAGTGCATTCAGAACCAGGATTGCCAAGGCAAGCCCTGACGCAAAGTCCATCATGTTCTGGCATGGCTCAGGTGGAATGAATCCAAATCCATTCGTCCCGTTAAGAAGTGCCGCAAATATAAGCAAAAACGCCGCTGCAATGGAATTCTCCATCATCTTTCTCTTCAGCCTCTCCTTTCCTGCTTCACAATACTCAGCGACCTTCTCAACCGTCTCTTTCAATTCCTTGTCCATTTTCTCGCTCTTCCTTTCTCCATTCAGAATTTCACGGAGATCGACATCATAGAAATCCGAAATTCCAATCAGAATGTCCAGATCAGGCAGATTGCTACCGGTTTCCCAACGGGAGACGCTTCGGCTTGTCACATTGAAATGCTCTGCAAGCTGCTCTTGGGTAAGGCCCTTCTCTTTTCGCAGTTCCCGCAGGAACGCTCCGATCTTCATCTGGTTCATGTCGTTTCCTCCTGACAAGCAGACTCTAGGGTTTCTTCTGCGAAATTGACACGACACAGAGCGAGAAATGCCGTGTTTTCACCAGACACGCTATGTCCATTTCGTCCTTTTCACCCGCATCTTACCGCAAAGTCCAGTCACCTGACGATCATTTTTTATCAAACCAAACCTTGTATGGCCTGCTTACTTTCGCAGAATCTTGTCCATCGGCTTGCCCTTGGCAAGTTCATCCACAAGCTTATCCAGCCAACGGATCTTCTGCATCAAAGGATCTTCAATGTTTTCTACGCGGATTCCGCACACAGTGCCTGTAATCAGGTGGCAATTGGGATTCATCTGGGGAGCTTCGTTGAAGAAGGTCTCATAGGACACGCCTTTTGCAATCTGCTGCGCAATCTGTTCAGAGGTATAGCCGGTCAGCCAGCTGCACACCTCATCCACTTCCTCTTTTGTCCTTCCCTTGCGCTCCGCTTTTGCCACAAGAAACGGGTATACCTTTGCAACGCTCATTGCGAAAACTTTCTGATTGTCCATCTGACTCCCCACCTTTCCTTTTACGCAAACTGTCTGCCATTCATAAATGATTGATTCACTGCCACGATACCCCAGGTTTTCAGCTGTTAGCAAGCCTATCCTTCAAAATTATGCCAACTGCGCAATGGAATACTGTATAATCAAATCGATTGGGACTTTAGATAACCTAAAGCAAGGTGGGGATATGAAAGAATTGAACACATTATCGTTAACAAGATTTGCTGCAACCGTGGTAGACATCACAAACGTGGAAAGACCAGCATGCGCAGATGAACCGATTCTTTGGTTGGAAGAAGCCATGAGCGATCTTTGCAAAGAGCCTTTTGATCGTGTTTTCATCCAGAATCCGGATTGCTGCGGACAGTGGCTGTTTGAAAAGTATCCAGATGCCATTGAGCCTGTCCTGAAACACACACAGGTTTCCGTGCCATTCCAGACGGTCATGCCTTCGGTCACTCCAGTTTGCTTTGGAACCATGTACACAGGAGCTCAGCCATCCGTCCATGGGATCCAGAAGTACGAAAAGCCGATCATCAAGATTCAGAGCCTGTTTGACAGTTGGATGAAAGCAGGCAAGAAAGTGCTGATGGTTGCAGCCGAGGACTGTAGCCTTGCCACCATCTTCAAAGATCGAGGTTTTGATATCATCAACGTCACCGAAGATGGAATCGGACAGGAGAGCATGGCATTTCAGATTGTCCAGGATGCCATTCTGGAGGACAAGTACGACATCATCATCTTCTACTCCTGGATGTATGATACCCTTGACCACAAATACGGACCAGAAGCCAAAGAGTCACTAACAGCCCTTTACCGCCAGGCTGAGTTCTTTGATATTCTTGTCAAAACCATCAAACGGGAATGGAAAAAGCACAATACGTTCATCGCTTTCTCCACAGACCATGGTTGTCATGCAAACGTACCGACACCTGAGAACACAGACCTCGGCGATCACGGAACCGATAGTCCAAAAGACCTAAATATCGTTCACTTCTTTGGCGCAATTCCTACATCCAAATAGTAAAAATGGAGTGTTGCAACACTAAGCTATTGCAATACGCCATTTTCGTTTATCCAAACGACAACCACTCAGACCATTAATGTTCATCGATTACACTGTGCATAGCGTGTACAGCGGCCACACTGATTAACATCAAGTACATGTCATCTTGAAAAGACAATTTTGAGCCTTCAAGATGACTTTGTAATCTTGGAACGCCCATTTTCGATCATCCAAGATGACTTTGTAATCTTGAAAGACCATTTTTTGCACCTCTAAGATTACTTTGTATACATGAATGCGCTTGTAAAACGAAAGAAGGAACCATTGCAAGCAACAGTTCCCTCTTACATCTCTACACTCAAAGAATAATCAGAAGCGCTTTAATGCTTCCAGCGTTTCCTCCACTGATTTGTTCAGGACCAGATCCTCCGGAAATCCGACTTCCTTCAGAATCTCATGTCCGTAACGATGGCAGCCGATCTCATACTCGATGTGAGCATCGCTACCCATAAGGATTTTCGTTCCATATTTGGCAGCGGCTTCCAACATGCGAAGAGAGTTCACTCTGGCATTTCCACGATAGCTTTTCGGTTTTACGGAATTCTCATTCAGTTCCAAAATGACATTGTTATCCTTGGCAGCTTTGGCCAAAGTCTCCATATCCACATCGTAGGTAGCATCATCTGGATGGCCGATGATATTCACATGAGGATTGGCCATAGCATTGATATAGGCCCAGGTGTTCTCCTTCTGCGTTCCAGGCTGAATGCAGACATCATGAAGGCTGGCAATGCCATACTTCAGGTTCTTTGTCCACATGCCGTTCACGTCCACAGAACCATCGAAATCGATGATGTTGAACTCAATGCCAAACAGAGTTCGCACACCAAACATCTCATTCGGTACACGATCACCGGCAATGAAATAGAAACGGTTGGCACTTCCCTCCATGGCAGGACCATGATCGGAGATACCATAAAGCCCAAGTTCCTTTTCAGAGGCGGACTTTGCCATCTCGTAAAGGGTGTTGAAAGCATGACCACTGGCAATGGTATGGGTGTGAAGGTCTACAAGATCCAGCATACTCAATCCTTTGAAGAAATACTCTTTCTGATTTTTGTGGAGACAAGTTCAATGAGCAGTACCAGTATGACAATACCCCAAAGAAGAGCTCCAACCTCATTCCATTTTCGGTACTCGATTCCCATAATCAAGGCAGCACCGATTCCGCCGGCTCCGACAAGACCAAGGATGGAGGCATTCTTGACGTTGATGTCCAGACGATAAAGGATATTGGACAGCATAGCAGCACTGAGCTGAGGTAGAATGCCTAAACGAATCTTGGTAAAGGCATTGCAGCCAGATGCATCCAGTGCTTCCACGACTCCATTGTCCAGGTCCTCAATAGCTTCCATCGTCATCTTGGTAATCATACCGGTTGAACCGATAACCATAGTCAGCACTCCCGCAAAAGGACCACTTCCAACGGTCTTGACGAACATGATGGCAATCATGATGGTCGGGAAGGAACGGACGACAGTGACCAGGAAGATGAAGATGACGTTCACCCATCTTGGTGCTGTACGGTGGCTGCAAAGGAAGGCCAATGGGATGGAGAGAACTGCACCGATGATGGTTCCGAGGAAACCGATGGCGAAGGTCTCAATCACCATATAAAGAAGACCATTTGGAGAAAGGTCTGTAATCATGTCCCAAGATGGTGTGAGAAGACCATAAAGGGCAGCCTTGATGAGACGCACACCCAATTCTGTGATTTCATTGAACTGGAGTGTGATCTTTCCGAGTAAGAACATGATGGCAATGAAAATGGCCATCACGACAAACTTCACCCAGACGGCAGGATATTTTTTCAGTTTATCTTCGATTCGTTCGTTCATACGTCTGACAATTTCCTTCTTCCATAGCGAGCCAGGAACTCAAGAGCGACGACAGTCACGGTCATGACAAGGACTACGAGACCGAGATTTGCATATTTTCTGAGGGAGAGCTGGCTATCCAGGACAATACCGATACCACCGGCACCGACATATCCGAGAATGGAAGCGCTCTTGACGTTGGATTCCAGTGTCAGAAGGACTGTGGAAAAGTAATAGCCCTTCACCTGTGGCCAAATGGCAGTCCAGATGCACTTTGGCCTGGAAGCACCGGTAGACTGGATTGCTTCATAAGCTCCCATGTCCACAGTTTCAATGTACTCATACATCATCTTGGTACAGATGGTGAACGTGAAAACTGTAATAGCCATGGTTCCAGTGAAGGTTCCCATGCCGAAGAGAAGCTGGAAGAAGCAGGCAAAAACCATGATTGGCAGTGTTCTGAAAAGTGTAAGGAAAACTCTGGAGGACACTGTGATCCACTTTGGGATCTTAAAATTGGTGGAAATGTAGAAACTGACCGGAAGACCAATGAGGCAACCCACCACAGATCCCAGAAGGGACATGATGATGGTGTCCAGCATAGCCTTCTTCATGAGAGGCCAGTATTCCCAGTTGCAAGGGAACATCTTGCTCAGCATGTCAAAGAAGAAATGGCCTCTCTTTATGAGCAACCCAAAATCAACCTTGGCAATACGGCAGCATCCAATGATCATCAGAATGACCAGGATGACCAGATATGGGGTCTTGTTCACCTTCTCTTTGACAACCTTTCCATTCGGAAGCTTGTACGTACGAGGAACGAAGACATGCAGAAGATCGTCAAACATCACTTCTTCTCCTTCATGAACTCATCGTCGGTGAGCTTTCTTCCGTAGATCTGCTGCAGCGTCTCTTCTGTAATTTCAGATGCAGGTCCGTCATAGACAATCTTTCCGGCACGGATACCCAAAACCCTGTCTGCATACTGAAGAGCCAGGTCAACATGGTGAATGTTGATGAGAACGGTGATTCCCAATTCCTTGTTGATGCGCTTGAAGTCGTTCATGACAGCTTCTGCCATGACAGGGTCAAGTGCTGCAACAGGTTCGTCAGCAAGGATGACTTCAGGATCCTGTGCCAACGTTCTGGCCAAGGCGACTCTCTGCTGCTGACCGCCGGAAAGCTGGTCAGCACGAATATATGCCTTGTCCAGGATGCCGACTTTGTCCAAGGCTTCAAGAGCCTTGATCTTGTCGGCTTTCTTATAGAGACCGAAAAGAACACGAAGGAACGACATCTCTGCAGCTCTTGCCGTCAGAACATTGTTGATGACGGAAATCTTGGTAACTAGATTGAAGGACTGGAAGACCATACCAATCTTGCGTCTGAATTTTCTGAGAGCCCCGCCCTTCAGGGTGGAAACATCCACTCCATCGACGGTCAGACTGCCGTCAGTGACATCAATCATCTTGTTTATGGTTCGAATCAGAGTGGACTTTCCAGCGCCGGAAAGTCCGATGATGGCAACGAATTCACCATCCTGGATCTCCAGATTGACATCATCAAGGCCTCTTGTGCCATTACCATAGACTTTGGAAACGTGTTCAAATTTAATCATGTTTTCTCCGGTTAAACGGCAAACAGGGGGAAAGTCTCCCCCTGTTCGAATTCTTCTAGTGAAAGATTCAGTTGTCTAAGCAACTCAAGTCTTACTTGGAAGCTGCAGCAACCTGCTGGCGAGCACCCTCGAAGTACTCAGGAAGTGGAACAATAAGACCATCCTGGTTGACATCGCGGAATGGCTGGTTGTCAGCTGGGTCAGCAGAGTTTGCAAGATCCATGAGAGCCTTTGCAAGAGCATCACAGAATTCAGGAGTCATCTTTGGACCTGTACCTGCGAGCCAGACTTCGTTGACACTTCTCTCAGTAAGAGCGATTGCCTTCAGGATATCCTGTGGCTTCTTTCCCTGAGCTGCAAGTTCTGGATAGAGCTTTGCGAATGCATCGTAAGTTGCCTGCTCACCATAGACCTTGTCCTGGTAATTACAAGCGATATCGACCTGACCGAGAAGCAGAGCTTCGATGATAGCAGAACCGCCGTTACCGACAGAAGCGTTCTTCAGCATCTCAACGCTCTTCTTGGACTGTCCAACACCTGTACCATACATCTCATCGAGCCAAAGGGAAGGAAGGATGAAGGATGTTGCGGATGTTGTCTTACCAAGGGACCACTTTGCGTTTACGAGGTCATCCCATGTGAGGTTGTTGTTCTCAGCCTTAGCGAGGAGCTCCTGGCCCTTCTCTGTAAGGATGTTGACCCAAAGGACAGATCTGGAACCTGGGCACATGACTGTGTCAGACTTTGTGACATTACCTGTGTTCCAGTCAGCGATGTTTCTTGTATCGTGCTCATAACCAAGTCTGGAAACCTGTGCAAGTGGTACGACTTCGTCTTCATAAAGGACATAAGTTGTAGCACCGACGACACCGAAATCGATAGTACCAGCTGCGAGACCTTCAGCGATGATCTCCATGCTTGTTGCAACTGTAACGTCGAACTTCTCAAGTGTGTAGCCATAGTTGGCAAGAGCTCTTGGAAGAGATTCCTTAAGTGGTTCCATCATCTTGGTGAGTGTGCTCACTTCGTATGTTGGAGCATAGACGAGTGTCAGGCTATCAATGACCTTGGAGTCTGTAGCCGGCTTGCTTTCAGTTGCGCCCTGTGCAAAAACTGCGAATGCACAAGCGACAACCAGAAGGATTGCGATAGTTTTTTTCATTTTTTACTCCCTCGAGGGTTACCCTCGGATGTTACTATTATGACAAATCGAGGGCAAAACAATCAAGATAGACACAAAAATCCCTCCTATAGCCATATCCTCTTACGCAGCAAAGAAAAATGGTTGCACCATTGCCTTCTTTCCTTTATGGTAAAAACAAATATAAGGAGAATATATGACTGAAAAGAAAACCTATTCCACCCCGTATGAGTTGGATGGTCGCGTCCCACTTAAGCAAGCTATTCCTCTTGGTCTCCAGCATGTCCTCGCCATGTTTGTCGGAAACCTCTCTCCTCTGCTCATCATCATGGGTGTCTGTTCCATCACCGCCCAGAATGGTTTGGGAGAACTGAGAGTCGCACTTTTGCAGAACGCTATGTTCATTGCAGGAGTCGTCACTCTCATCCAGCTCTATCCGATTGGACCTATCGGAGGAAAACTCCCTATCGTCATGGGAACCTCTTCCGGCTTCATTGGCATCAACAATGCCGTAGCAGGAGCCATTATGGCTGGTATCGCAGCAGGAACCATCTCAACCAACGTCTCTGCAGGTATCTACGCCTATGGTGCCATCATGGGAGCTTCCATGTGTGGCGGTCTCTTTGAGATGTTCCTTGGCTTCATCATCAAGCCTCTGCGAAAGTTCTTCCCACCAGTGGTCACAGGAACCGTTGTCATCGCAATCGGTCTTTCCCTTCTCTCTGTTGGTATCGGATTCTTCGGCGGTGGCTCTTCCGCTGCAGACTATGGTGCTCTCTACAACCTGGTTCTTGGACTTATCACCCTTTCAGTTATCGTCTTCTTCAAGCACTTCACCAAGGGTTTCACCTCCATTTCCGCCATCCTGTTGGGTATCATCGCAGGTTACGCCGTTTCTGCCATCATGGGCCTTTTCCTGCCTCATGAAATTCAGATCGGTGACAAGATTGTCACTTGTGCTTACCTGACCAACTGGTCTCAGGTCAAGACGGCTTCCTGGTTCTCCATTCCAAAACTCTTCCCTGTCAAACCGCAGTTCAACCTCAGCGCCATTGTTCCGATGTGCATCATGTTCGTTGTCACAGCAGTCGAGACAGTCGGTGACACTTCCGGTATCACCGAAGGTGGTCTTGGCCGCGAAGCAACCGACAAGGAGCTCGCAGGCTCTGTCACCTGTGACGGTTTCGGTTCTTCCCTCGCCGCCTGTTTCGGTGTTCTTCCAAACACTTCATTCTCCCAGAACGTCGGTCTTGTCGGAATGACAAAGGTCGTCAACCGATTCTGTATCGCCATGGGTGCCATCATTCTGATTCTTGCAGGTCTCTTCCCAAAGATCGGAGCCATCATCTCCATCATGCCTCAGCCGGTTCTTGGTGGTGCAGCCGTCTTCATGTTCGCTTCCATCTGCATCTCTGGAATCAACCTCATCACAAAGACTCCGCTGGACGGCAGAAACGCTACCATCGTTGCCTTGGCACTTGGTCTTGGTTATGGTATGGGTGCTACCACTGCAGTACAGAACTTCCTGCCACAGTGGACAAAGTACATCTTCGGTGGTTCCGGCATTGTTCCAGCTGCCATCATCGCCATCCTTCTGAACATCATCCTTCCAAAAGATGTCAATCTGGATGCCATGGAGTGATGTAATCTCTTGAACTCTCGCATGGGCTGTGACAGATTCTGTTGCAGCCCATTTTTCATGTCAAATCAGCTTATCCTTCAGACTTTTCTACCAACAGCCCCTGAAAACTGTGTTCTTGGGACAAAATTTATTCCAAATGGCAAAAGAAAACTCAAATTGGAATAAATCGATCCATGAGGTGGGTTCCCCCTTTCACCTCATTCCGATTTTGTTGCAGACTTATATGGTGACAACTTGAGTTGAACAAGTATATGCGGATTTTCAGTCCGTTGTTCTACCATTGAACTATGTTACCGTTTGGAAAGACGGGGCTCGAACCCGTAACTTCGGATCCACAATCCGATGTTTTCCCATTAAACTACATTCCACAATACCAACGATTGGACTTGAACCAATAATCGCTGCAATATGAGTGCAGAGCCTTACCATTTGGCCACGTTGGCAAATCAGGAACATAAGGATTTGAACCTCAATTCCCGGAACCAAAATCCGGCGTCCTACCTTTGGACGATGTCCCTAAGCCACCGGACAGATTCGAACTGTCGTCACCTGCATTACAAGGGCAGTGCATAACCGCTATGCTACAGTGGCAATTTTCAGTCTGTACGGGAATTGAACCCATGTTAACGGGATGAAAACCCGTTATCCTGACCATTAGACGAACAGACCATAAGTAAAACCAGACGGTCAGGGATTCGAACCCTGGAAGGTATTACCCTTGAAGCTTTTCAGGAGCTTTGACATAAACCACTCGTCCAACCATCTGTTGCCAGTATTTCCCATTTTGCATTCTTTGTTTTCCCATGCGAGGCGAAATCTACCATTTCTGAGGAAGCACCGGGAGGGACAACTCATTCATAGCCTCATCGATCACCCGTCTGTCATAGACACCCTTGGCAATGAAATTCTTGATCAGAATGTCGTATTTGGAAGACGGATTGAAGGAATACCCTGCTTTGACAAGTAAATCCTCCGTATCCTCAATGGAAAGCCGGAAGACAATTGCGAAGGCAAAGACAGTCTCCTTCTTCGGTTGATAGTTTCGGTCACTGATGATCTTAGAATAGTGCTTGGCATCAATGCCCGCCCCATGATAGACAGCAGGACTGTTCATATTCCTTTCCCTTGCCAGACGGATGATGGCATCCGAGAAAGACTCCTGCTTTTTCACATCATTGAGAATACTGTCATATATTAGGAAAACATCACTTAAAATCATCTCTACACCCCTATCGCTTTTTTCATCAACGTGAGGCGCAGATTCCTTTAAGTCTTATGGCCTCACTGAACTTGATTCGCTTCCGCACATAAAGAAGCCCCATGTCTCTTGTACATGTTCAGGTGATGTCATTGAGAAGAAGGTATTGGAAATGTTCAAAGTAAGCATAAATACCTCCGTATGCCGAATGCACTTTATCGTATAATAATTCCTTGGGTCAATGGAAATAACATCAAATTCGCCTAGCAGGCGAAACAGTACGGAAATTGAACAGCTCACAACTTTCTTGTCATCTATGCTCTGTAATGCTAGGATTGGGCCAACTATGCAGAACAAAATAGAAAGATTCCTATTACTATCCATCCTGATGATGGTCGCCATACTTACCGTAGGATGCTCACTCGACACCAGAGAAAGCCTGATTCTCGCAAATCTCACACCAACAGTGATCGATGTACGACTTTCCACAAACAAGGGACAGACAGAGAATCTTTCCATTGATGGTTATCGCTCAGCGATTGTCTTGGTCTCCCCTCGTACGACAGCTGTCCATGTTGAAATCGAAGGACAGTACTTTAATCAAAGCCATGACTACAAGTTTGAGAAAGGCCATCCAATATGGCTGATTCCTGATCTTGAGACACCACCAAGAGAACAGATACGAGATACGGATATACCATTTACAAGTGTGAATCACAGAGGCTACAACACCATTGCTCCGGAAAACACACTCAGTGCATTCCGACTGTCCAAGGAAAACGGGTTTGACTATGTCGAGACAGATGTTTCATTCACAGCGGACTCCGTTGCCGTACTTCTTCATGACAACACAATCGACAGGACATCCAATGGCAAAGGACCCATCAGTTCCATAACGTTCGATGATGTCAGAAAATTTGACTTCGGCTCCTGGAAGGATGCAGCGTACAAGGGAGAGAAAATTCCATCATTTGAAGAGTTCCTGGACTTGTGCATTGAGCTAGACCTCTACCCTTACATCGAGCTCAAGGAAGGAAACCGACAGCAGATCAGAAGCCTTGTTGATATGGTTGAAGACTATGGTCTTTCCGACAAGGTGACATGGATATCCTTTGATGCCACCAGACTTCAGTATGTGAAGGCGAAAACCCCAAAGGCACGGCTTGGCTATCTGAAAAGCACCGTTGATGAACAGTCCCTTTACACGGTTCTTGAACTGCGAAACAAAGACAATGAGGTTTTCCTGGATGCCAAGAATATCTCACAGGATCTCATGACAAAGTGTGTAGCAATCGGCATTCCTGTCGAGCAATGGGTGGTAGATACGCAGGAGCAGATAGATGCCCTGGATGCCCATGTGACAGGAGCAACAAGTGATTATACAGTCGTGGGAAATCTACTGTAGATATTCTAGCCAGATAAAGAATCTTCCTCACTTTTTCAGAAGAAAGAAATCGCATCACCAGATGTACGGAACCAATCGGTACTTCACTTTTTCCTTATATTCACGGTATCCGAAAAGTTCCTGCTCCAGGAACTGCTCTTCACTCTTGATTCGTTTGGCAATGATGAACGGATAAGCACAGAAAATGATCAGTGCATAGACAGATCCCAACACAAGAGGCATCGACAAAAACAAAATCAGAGTGACACTGTACATCGGATGTCGGACAATGCCATATAGACCGGTATCAATCACTTTCTGATTTTCCTGGACCTCAATCGTTCGACTCAGGTACGTGTTCTCTCTTAGGACCTCTGCATAGAATCCATAGGAAACCAGAAAAACAATGGAAGCGGCAACGGTAAGACTTGTCGGCAACATGAACCAGTGAAATCGAAAACCCAATCCTGCGGCCACAAAGCCAGCGACAAACATCAGCCCACTCAGTTTGATGACAGTCCCCTGCTCACTCAGTTTTTCCTTGGCATTCAGACGCTTCTTTAAAAGATCTGGATTCTTTGCCATCAGAACAATTCCAGCAAAGAACATCGGAACAAACAGCAATCCCATAAAAAGCCAGCCATTGAAAAAAGAAAGGGTTCCTGCCGGCAGAAAAATCAGAGATCCAATCAAGAGAACCCCCAAGAAATATTTCGCCATTGCCTGAATAAAGAGTTGTTTTGTCATAACTGTCTCTCCGATAAAAAAGCCATTACTCGTTGATTGAAATCAGAAGCTTCCTCATATGCGGCATGTCCGAATTTCTCATACATGTACAGTTGGCTCCCCGCAATTTGCTCGTGCATTTCATAGGATGCATGGCTGCCGACAATCTGATCCTCTTCTCCGCCGATGATCAGTGTCGGACAGTGGATGCTTTTAAGAGCCTCAAAGCAATCAAAATCCAGTATCGCTCCTGCATTGACCAGAAATCGGCGATAGTCTTTTGGTCGACCAATCCATCCCATAACGGGATACATTTTTCGATACTTTTTCAGATACGTCTCAGAATAGCTCTTTTCAGCTGTATCGATCATAAGCTCCTTATGCTTTCCTTGCTTTGCCAATGCCATCCACGGAACGACGGAAGAGCGAAGCATATCATTCACATAAGAAGCCGAGACGGCAATGACCAGTTTCTCAACCAGATCCGCATGGTCAATCGCCAGATATTGGGCAATCATTCCACCTTCGGACACCCCGAGAACAGAAGCCTTCTCGATTCCCAGTTCTCTCATGGCAAAGGCCTGGTCAGAAGCCATCTCGCGAATGGAGTAATGGTCAGGCAGGTCATTCTTTCTGCTGAACATAAAAACCGTGAAATTCTTGAAGAACATCCTGTATGGCGCAGCCAGCAAAAGTGCCTTGCCTTTGACAGTCGTCAAGCCATCTGACAGCCCAGGCAACAGAATCAAGGGCTTCTTTCCAAAGCCGAATGAGACATAACACATTTCTGTGTCACCGATTGGGATTGTACCGTTCTTTGCGTTCCAGATCATTTTTCGACAGACAACCGCAACACCACATTGCCACGGCTCAAAAGGCTGACGACTTCACTCTCCTGAAGCTTCATTTTCCCAAGCCTTGTATAAGACCAGGAGTTGGAGCCATAGAACACGACAATGTTATTGCCGCTGTAAAGGACAATATCCCCGCACTGCGTCGTCACCTGGTGGTCATCTCTTGGATAGGTCCTTCCAAGGGGACCGACCTGTTCAAAACCGCCATACATGTCCATCTGTACCACAATGTCTTTCTCTTGCGCTTGCTTCAGAAGCGCAAGAACAGTGGCATTTTCTTCCCACTGTACAGGTACCAGCTTATCGCCAATATACAGTTTCAATGATTGTGAAGACATTTCCCCTCCGCTTTCCGATTCATCCATTCCATTGGCACAACCACAAAAGGAAACCAATGCCAACAGCAAAACAGCAATCATGATGGTCTTGTATCTTGTCATACTCGATTCTCCTAGTCTTGGATGAAGGCCTTATCCTTTTCTGGAATCGAATCTTCAGAGATATACCGTTCCACCTTCATCCGAAGGTTATATTTCTTCCTCAGTGAGAAGATGGTCTTCATCATTGGGGAATCATGATGGACATCGATTGAGGCCTGGTCTTTCCAACTGTCAATCAGAAGCACCGTCGTTGCATCCTCCACTGGAAAGAAGTATTCATAACGGAGATTGCCCTCCTCTGCACGAATGGCCTCTACCGTTCCACTTTGGATCATCTCGTTCGCAAATTCCCGAGCGCTGTTTCCCTCACCTGTGTAGTAGATATTGATTGTGATTGCCATCTTCAAAAACTCCTAACGCTCCTGAATCTCTTTGCCACTCAGGTGCTCAATTGTGATCTCATACATCTGGACGGCCTTGGCAGACTGGGAAATCTCCTCATCGGCTGTAGCCTCATCCGGGTAGTATTTCATCGCAAACTGCTTCAGTTTTGCAGCGGAGGTTTCGCTCTCGTTCATCAGATGACAGCGACCAAAGACCACAACACTCTGTACATAAGGAGCCCAGGTCTCATCCTTCACCGTTTCGTTTCCAAAAACCGTGAAACAGACCTTGTCGCAATTGTTCAGTGCATCCACCTTATGTCCAACGCGAGATCCGTGGAAATAGATCTTGTTGTCACTTTCATCGTAAAGGAAGTTCACTGGAATTGCATACGGATAATGGTCATCGCCATTGACAGCCAAAACACCCCTTCGTTCGCTCTTAAGAAGATGTTTGGCACTCTCGATGCTGATTTCCTTTTTCTTTCTTCGAATCTCTCTAAACATGTCTCTCCTCCCAATTCCACGAAGTTGTGATTCATCGTCGTTTGTAAAGCACAATCTCCGGATTGCTACCGTTGCAGCCGTACTCACACACAAGAATGAACGTCTCATCGGCAACAACACCAAAGCAGCGCTCCGAGCCTTCCCTTTCAATCTGATTTCCAAGATAGATATCCTGATTCTTCAGAAACTTTACCGTTGTTCCGTTTGCAAGCGGATACTCCAGATTCACATAGGAGCCATTCAACAGAAAGAGATCCGTTATGGCAAGGCCTTCGATGCGAAGATCATTGATCTCGTCAATCAGTTCCCTTTTCAGCTGATCAAAGTGGCGGTTCCTTTCGGCGATGCAGCTTCCTCCAAATGGATGGCCCTTGCACTTTTCGCATCCACCACATTCAGATGCTCTGCTACAGTCTTTGCAACAATCGATACCACAATAGGTTGTCATATCGTTTCCTCCACAAATTCTAGACTAATTAAGAATCAGTCCATGCTAGCCTCTTATAGCATTTCATATCTGAATGCACAAAATCAATCTCAAAAGGTTTTCCAACAATAGTTCTTCAAAAAACCACTGATGACCGCAAGGTCTTCCCCTTCATAATAACCAACAAGCTTTTTCTTGAACTCGGATACATGGTTTTCTGGTATGACCAAGAAACCTTGCCCATGGGCGATCAGGTAATGATTGGCATAGATTACTGAAGCGCGCTTGTTTCCATCTATGAAAACTTGCGTCTTCATCGTGTACATGCATAGTTCTATTGCAATGTCGATATCATCTTTCTGAGATTTCAGAATTGCATCGATTCTCTCTTTTACGATAGATTCAATCGGAATCGGTGGCTTGTACGTACTGCCCCCAATTGAGACAGGCACACCCCGGATTCTTCCCCCATCAGAAAAGAAACCTTCATTTACCAGCCTCCCGATGTATGACAGAAGGTAGTAGTCAGACTTAGCCTGAATCACATCATTGTCAAGAATGAACTCCCACGCATGTTTCAGATTCAGGACTTTCTGAATATCCGATGCGGTCATGCCATTTACGGTCCTGTTTTCAATAATGTCTTCCGTCTGAGGAAATGATGTTGCAACTCCTTCCAATACTGCTTGGTCATAAATGTTGGCCTTCATATTGGCTCTTGTAAATTCCAGGTTTTGAATCACGCGAGACTCCAAACCAGAGGATACATATCCTAAACTTGCAAGCTTCTTATCAATTGCTCTTATTCTTTTCTTCAGTTCCCTAAGGTCTTTGGCATTACGTACCAGCAGTTGATATAACTCATCGGAGTATACGTCTACATATTTTGAGGTAAGTCTGCTGCCTATTCGTTTTCTGATGTATAGATACTTTCCACTAGAGTTTTCTTTTATTTCCGGAGCACCATCATACGGAATCAGATTGATTCTTGCCTGACAATCCGCTTTTTCCTGCAAGAGTCTTTGGATTTGGTTAAAGTCTTCCATACACACCCCATCCTTTTATATTTAGGGAACTTTTATACGTAAATATTATCAAAATGTTCCCTAATTTACAATTGATAGAAATTTTGGTGGTTCAACAAATGCCACAACACTTTTGATTCTTGTTGTCATCCTGGAAACCACGAACCACTTTTTCCATCGAAGTCTCATTTATTTGTATTTTCCTTTGCTTGTCATCCGTATACAATTAAGGATTGATCCTTGATTAATATCTGACGTAAGCAACATCAATTGTATATATCATATATCTTTAGGGCTTCATTCATATGAATACCCCCTATTTTATTTTCAAGTTTTCAATTACCCATTTCCTAATTTTTATTGAGCAAATGCAAAATATCAATTAATTTTCCAATAGAGGGACACAAATGACATTAACAGAACGAATCTCCATGCTTTTGAACAAAGCAATCAAGGAAGAAAAGAAATTCACCCAAGCCGAACTAGCCAAAAGGATGGACATCTCTCCAGTATCCGTAAACAAATGGATGAAGGATGGAGCTCCGTCCATTGATAAGCTTCCACAGCTATGCGAAATTCTCGAGATCTCCCCGAATGAGCTATTCGGATACGATGATGGCGTCATAACCGAGGATGCCCTGAAACTCTATAAGGCATTTCAGAGCCATCCCGATTATCAGAAATCCGTCAAAGTACTGTTGGAACTGATTCTTGAGGACATTTCCTAAACCCAGTATCATGTAGCAAACCCTTTGGAGAAAGACAATGAAGTGCCATACATGCCGAAAAGCGTTCTTGATTCTATGTTCTCTTTTACTGCTCTTGTTTTCAGCATGTAATCAAAATCTTCCCGAAGAGGAATATCTGGATCCACTGGAAGGGTTTCCAACGTTACCAGAAGGCATCACGCCACAAATGGACACGGAATTTGTCATTTCCGATGAAGTCCTGAAAAGAGCGGGACTTCCGATTGTGAAAATCCAAACACAAGACAACGCCCAAATTCTCTCGAAAGAGGATTGGATTTCTGCATCGATGGACATAATCAGCGATAACAGCGATTGGAACATGGAAGGCGCTACCCTTTCCATCAAGGGAAGAGGAAACTCATCCTGGAACAGACTGAAGCGACCATATGCCATCAAGCTCGATGTCAAAACCTCTGTCTGCGGTATGCCAGCTCAAAAAAGATGGGTTCTACTTGCGAATTTTCTCGAAAACTCCTTCATGAAAAATGAAATGGCTTTCTATCTGAGCCGACAGCTGGATATGGAGTATACCGTCAGAGGACAGTATGTGAATCTGGTACTCAATGGCAATTATGTTGGTCTGTATTGGTTGGGTGAACAAATCAGAACCGATAAGAACCGCGTCAACATTGACGATGAAAAGGATTTCCTGATTGAGATGGATCAGAATTACGATGAAGTCTGGAAATGCAGAACGGATTTGATGAACATGCCTATCCAGGTCAAGAATGACGACAAGATGACAGACGAGCGTCTCACTTACATCAAAGGCAAATTTGATGCATTGGAAGCCATTCTTTGCGATCCGGATTTTGATAAGAACACCACTTTCACAGATGTACTGGATGTTGATTCCTTTGCCAAATACTACCTAGTGAACCAAATCATGTTCAATGGCGAGATCTCTCACCCAAAGAGCTTCTATCTTGTCTTTGACGGAACAACGGAAATCCTGAAAGCCGGTCCTGTCTGGGATTTCGACTGGAGCTGCTTCACCAATGAAACCTACTTGGATGATGGCTGGGAATATTTTGACAAGCTCTATCTGAATCCTATCTTCAGAGCAAAGGCAAAAGAACTGTTGGATAACAAAGACCTATCAACCGATGGCGTTTCCAGGAAAATCAGAGAACTCTACAATCA